>NZ_JBEZFU010000016.1:0-105397 GCF_040649635.1 Micromonospora sp. NPDC048909
TCAACCACACCCTCACCCGGGCCGCCCTGCGCGCCACCGAGGCCGGCGACTACGACGTCATCCACGCCCACGACTGGCTGGTCGCGCACACCGCGGTCACCCTCGCCGAGCATCTCGACCTGCCCCTGGTGACCACCATCCACGCCACCGAGGCGGGCCGGCACCAGGGCTGGCTGCCCGAGGAGATGAACCGCACCATCCACGGCGTCGAGCACTGGCTGAGCAACTCCTCCGCCCGGGTGATCACCTGCTCCGGCTACATGCGCGACCAGGTCACCACCCTCTTCGAGGTGCCCGTCGCACAGGTCGACGTGGTGCCCAACGGGGTCGACGACCGGGCGTGGCGGGCCCGCCCACGCGCCGTCGCCTCCGCCCGGGCCCGGTTCGCCGGGAACGGTCCGCTGGTCGGGTACGCCGGCCGGCTGGTCTACGAGAAGGGCGTGCAGCACCTGGTGCACGCCGTGCCGTACCTGCGGCAGCGGCACCCGGGGCTGCGGGTGGTGATCGCCGGGGACGGCCCGTACCGGGGCGAGCTGGAGGAGGAGGCCCGGCGGCTCGCGCTCACCTCGACCGTCCGCTTCGCCGGCTTCCTGGACACCACCCAACTGCCCGCGATGCTCGCCGCCACCGACGCGACCGTGGTGCCCAGCCTCTACGAGCCGTTCGGCATGGTCGCGTTGGAGGCGGCCGCGGCCGGCGCGCCGCTGGCGGTGGCCCGCACCGGTGGCCTCGCGGAGATCGTCGAGCCCGGCGTGACCGGGGTGACGTTCCCGCACAGCGACCCGGACGCGCTCGCCACCGCGGTCGACCAGCTCCTCGGCGACGAGGTCTTCGCCCGACGGGTCGCCCGGCGGGCCCGGACCATGGTCGGCGAGCGGTACGGCTGGGCGACCATCGCGGCGCGCACCGCCGGCAGCTACGCCGTCGCCCGACGGGAACACGGGTCGTTGCAGGCCCGCCGGGCCGCCGCCCGGCTGGCCGGTGGCCGTCCGCACCTCACCATTCCGGACGGAAACCTGCTCGTCCGCGACGGTACGGCCTGTTGACCGAGGCGTACGACCGATAGGTCACCTCCGATCCGCTGGCTAGGGTGTACATCGGACAGCGGCGGGGAGGAGCGTGCGGCAGGTGCTGATCGCCGGCCGGTACCGGCTGCTCGACCTGGTGGGCCGCGGGGGCATGGGACGGGTGTGGCGCGCCCGTGACGAGATGCTGCACCGTGAGGTCGCGGTCAAGCAGGTCGTGCCGCCCGCCTGGCTGGCCGACGACGAGCGGGCCGAGCTGCGGGCGCGCACCCTGCGGGAGGCGCGCACCGCGGCCCGGCTCAACCATCCCCGGGTGGTCCGGCTCTACGACGTGGTCCCGGTCGACGGCGAACCGTGGATCGTCATGGAGTACGTCCCGTCCCGGACCCTGCAGGACGTGCTGGACGCCGAGGGGCCGCTCGATCCGCCCCGGGCGGCCCGGATCGGGCTGGCCGTGCTGGCGGCGTTGCGCGCCGCGCACGCCGCCGGGGTGCTGCACCGCGACGTGAAGCCGCAGAACGTGCTCGTCGCCCACGACGGGCGGGTGATGCTCACCGATTTCGGGCTGGCCGTCTTCGACGGCGGCGACGGGGCGATGACGCGGCCCGGCATGGTGCTCGGATCGCCGCAGTACGTCGCCCCCGAGCGGGCTGCCGAGGGGGTCTCCAGCGTGGAGGCGGACCTCTGGTCGCTGGGTGCCACGCTGCACGCCGCGGTCGAGGGATGTTCCCCGTACGCCCGCAGCACCGCGATGGCCACCCTCAGCGCCCTGGCGAGCGCGCCACCGGATCCGGCGCCGCACGCCGGGGCGCTGGCGCCGGTGCTGGCCGGGCTGCTCCACCGCGACCCACGGCAACGGATCGACCACGACGAGGCCCATCGCCGGCTGACCACCGCCGCCCAGCGGGTCGGGCCGCAGGCGCCGGTGGCGGCCGACCATCCGACCGGCGACCGGCCGGGCTCCGCACCGGCCGACGGCTGGTCCCCGACGGCGCCCGTCGCCGAGCCGGGGGCGCCCGGCGGGGCCGGCGACGGGCGGCGTGCCGATGCTCCGGCGGAGCGGTCGCCGAGCCCGGCTGACACCGCCGACCGGCCGGCGGCGACCGGGGGTGGCGCGTCCGGACCGGCCGGAGGTGGCGCGTCGCCGGCTGGAGAGCTGGCCGGTGGAGACGGTCGGCGGCTGCTGCGTCGCGGCGCGCTGGTCGCCACGGCGCTGCTGGTGGCCGCGGCGGCGGGCATCGGCACCGCGCTGGCGGTCACCGGCGACGGACACCAGGAACCGAACGCCGCCGATCGACGCGACCCCGGCCCACCGCCCTCCGGGCCGTTCGACCGTGGACCGGACCGGCACCGGCCGCCGCCCGGCGGTCCCGGGGTGCCCCCGCCGCCGTTTCCGTGCGTCCGGCCGGACATCGTCGGCCAGCCGGTGCCGGCGGCCGGTCCGGCCGCCGGCGAACGGTTCCGGCCACCGCACGGCTGGCTCTGGCACGCCGACGCCCGCGGATTCCGGGTGGCCGTGCCGAGCGGGTGGCGGTACTCCCAGGACGGCCCGATCGCCTGCTTCCAGGACCCGGCGACCGGCCGGGCGCTCGGCGTCGCCGGGCCCGAGAGCGGCGACCCGGTCCCCCGGCTGCGCGCCGTGCGCGACGAGGCCGCGGAGACGGGCGCGCTGCCCGACTACGACGAGATGCGGCTCGCCCCGAGCGGCGCAGACACCGTGTGGGAGCTGCGCTGGGACACCCCGCACGGCGACCGGCTGCACGCCACCCAGACGGTGCCCGGGACACCGCCGGGCGCCGAAGGCTGGACGCTGGGCTGGATCGCCGGTGACTCGGACTGGGCCGCCGCCGGGGCGGACTGGTCGACGATCCGGGCCAGCTTCCGCCCGCCACCTTGACCGTCCACGGCGGATGAGAAAACCATGACCGGTGGCTATCGTGTAACCGGGAGTGACCGAGGGGGACGCGACCGTGCGGCAGCTGCTGATCGCAGGTCGGTACCGGCTGCTCGACCTGGTCGGCACCGGCGGGATGGGCCGCGTCTGGCTGGCCCGTGACGAGATGCTGCACCGCGACGTCGCGGTCAAGGAGATCGTCCCGCCCGCCTGGCTGGCCGAGGCCGAGCGCGATGAGCTGCGGCTGCGGACGCTGCGCGAGGCGCGTACGGCCGCCCGGCTCAGCCATCCCAACGTGGTCCGGATCTACGACGTCGTGCACGACCGGGACAGCCCGTGGATCGTGATGGAGTACGTCGAGTCCCGCTCGCTGCAGCAGGTGCTGGCCACCGAGGGCTCGCTGAGTCCACGGCGGACCGCCCGGATCGGGCTGGCCGTGCTGGCCGCGCTGCGCGCCGCACACGCCGCCGGGGTGCTGCACCGGGACGTGAAACCGCACAACGTGCTGATCGCCGCCGACGGGCGGGTGGTGCTGACCGACTTCGGACTGGCCACCTTCACCGGTGGGGACGGGGCGATGACCGGGCCCGGGATGGTGCTCGGCTCGCCGCAGTTCGTGGCGCCGGAGCGTGCCCGCGACGGGGTGTCCGATCCGCGTACCGACCTCTGGTCGCTCGGCGCGACCCTCTACGCGACTGTGGAGGGTAAATCGCCGTACGCCCGGTCCAGCGCGATGGCGACGCTGACCGCGCTGGCCACCGACCCGCCGGACCCGATGCGCCGGGCCGGGCCGCTGCGCCCGGCGCTCACCGGGCTGTTGCAGCGCGACCCGTGGCGGCGGCTCACCGCCGCCGAGGCCGAGCCGCTGCTGCGTGCCGCGGCGAGCGGGCCGGATGCCGCCACGCTCGGCCCGACGGCACCGCCGCCCGGGTTCGGCCTGCCGCCGCCCGACCTCTCCTCCGGCCGCAAGGGAGGCACCCCGCCGCCTGGATTCGGCCTGCCGTCGCCCGGCCACCAGCCGGAGCACCGGGACGAGCCGCCGGCGGCACGGTCACGCCCGGCCGCTCCCGACGCCGCGGACGGTCAGGTCGGTGGCGATCCGACCCTCGCGGGCGCCCCGGCGGGTGAAGATGCCCCGAGCGCGCAGGGCCGGCCGGAGGTGGCGGCGGGGTCGGTGGTGGTCGGCGTACCGGGGCGACCGGAGCGCGCGCAGGGCCGGCGGGGTCGAGGGCGCCGCCGACGGCTCGCGGTCACGGGTGCGGGGCTCGTCCTCGTGCTGCTCGCCGCCGCGGGTACCGCCGTGGCGCTGAACGCCCGGGGCGAGCCGCAACGACGACCGTCGGGCTCCGGCGGCGGGGACAGCTCCACCCGCCCGGCCACCTTCGCCTGCGCGACCCCGCCCCCACCGGCGGCGCACCCGGTGCCGTCGGTGCCGCCGCCGGAGGGGGCGCGGTTCCGGCTGGTGCCCGGCTGGACGTGGTACACCGACCCGACGGGGTTCCGGATCGCCGCTCCGGTCACCTGGCTGCGCTGGAACGAGGACGCGGTCACCTGTTTTCGCGAGCCCGGCGGCGCTCGGGTGCTCAGCGTCGAGGCGAGCGCCCGACACAGTGACCCGGTGGCCTGGTGGGAGGCCGAGGAGCGGCGGCTCACCGGCGACGGGACGCTGCCGGGTTACCACAAGGTGGACATATCCCGGATGGACATCTTCCACGGCGGCGCCGTCTGGGAGTGCGGTTGGGTCAATGCCGCGGGCGAGCGGATGCACACCGCCCGGCTGCTGGCGAACACCTCCGCCTACCGCGCGTACACCGTCTCATGGTTGACAAAAGAGTTCGACTGGCAGGTCAACGCGACATACTTCGCAATGATCCGGCAGAGCTTCACACCCGCCCCCTGAGACTCTCCTTTGTGGACCGTCCGGGTGATTGCCCGCACGGTCCCGCTTCTGACTAGAGTGACGGTGCTTTGGCGCTCAAGATCCCTGGGGAGGGTGAGCCGACATGATGGGACCATCGCACGCGCTGTCCGGCGCGGCGGTGTGGTTGGCCGGATCCTGGGCACTGGACCAATTCGCCGACTATCACCAGTCACCGCTCGCACTCGCCGTCGGCACCGCGGTCTGCGCCGGTGGCGCGCTCTTCCCCGACCTCGACCTCTCCGGCAAGGTGACCCGCAACCAGGGTGGCGCCACGGTGGCCCGGACCTTCGGCGTGGTCAGCCTCTTCTTCGCCGAGGTGATGGAGAAGATCTCCCTCGGCGTCTACTACGCGACCAAGCTGAGCCGGGACCCGAAGCGCAACAACGGTCACCGGACGCTGACCCACACCATTCCGTTCACCGTGCTGGTCGGCTGGGGCACCACCGCCCTCTGCGCGGCGTACGGCAAGTGGGCGGTCATCGGCATCCTGTTCTTCATGATCGGGCTGGCCCTGCGCGGCCTCTTCGACAAGTGGGCCGAGCGGGCCGGTTGGGTGATCGTCACCCTGGCGTCGCTGGCCGCCGCGTGGTTCACCTACGCGAACCTGCCGGGCGGTCGGGGCTATCCCCTGATCGGCACCGCGGTGGGGGTGGGCTGTTTCGTGCACATCCTCGGCGACATGATCACCCGCGCGGGCGTGCCCATTCTCTGGCCGATCCCGATCAAGCGTCGGATGTGGATGATGGTCGGCCTACCCAACGGCATCGCCCTGCGTACCGGCAGCAAGACCGAGGTGGTCGTGCTGCGCGCCGTGCTGACCGTGATCTCGATGCTCGCCACGGCCGGGCTGGTGGCGCCGTCGGTGCTGCAACGGTTCAACATCGAGATATGACCGGCCCGTCCGGCGCGCCCAGCGCCCCGGACGCCGACGCCGGCGTTCCGGCGTTCTGGCGGGGGCTCGACCTGCCCGGGCTGGCCGATGTGCACGTGCACTTCCTGCCGCCCCGGCTGCTGCGCCGGGTCTGGGCGTACTTCGACGCGGCCGGTCCGCTGGTCGGCACCGAGTGGCCGATCCGCTACCGGTGGAGCGACGCGGAGCGGGTCGCGCACCTGCGGCGGCTCGGGGTGCGCGCGTTCAGCGCGCTGGCGTACCCGCACCGGCCGGGGATGGCCGCCGAGCTGAACCGGTGGACGCTCGACTTCGCCCGGGCCACGCCGGGCTGCCTGCCCTCGGCCACCTTCTTTCCCGAGCCGGCGGCCCCCGGCTACGTCGCCGCGGCGCTGGACGCCGGCGCACGGGTGTTCAAGGTGCACGTTCAGGTCGGCGGATTCCCACCGACCGACCCGACGTTGGACGCCGTCTGGGGGCTGCTCGCCGACGCCGGTGTGCCGGTGGTGGTGCACGCCGGGCACGCCCCGGTCGGTACCGCGCACACCGGGCCGGAGCCGTTCGCCGCGCTGCTCGCCCGGCACCCGACGCTGACCGCGGTGGTGGCCCACCTCGGCGCACCCGACTACCGGGCCTTCCTCGACCTCGCCGAGTCCTACGAGCGGGTGCGGCTGGACACCACGATGGCGTTCACCCCGTTCTTCGACCGGTTCCTGCCCTTTCCCACTGAGGAGCTGCCCCGGCTGCGTGAGCTGGGGCTGGCCGGAAAGGTGCTGCTCGGCAGCGACTTCCCGAACATCCCCTACCCGTACGCCGAGCAGCTGACCGGGCTGGCCCGCCTCGACCTCGGCGACGACTGGCTGCGCGCGGTCTGCTGGCACAACGCCGCCGCCCTCTTCGACCTGGGCTGAACACGGCTGCCGGCCGGGCTGTGACCCACACCACCTTCCAGCCAACCCGCCCCCTCATTCGGCGGAGCAGCCGCCGGGCGCGTCGCCGGGCGGCGGGAAGGTCGTTTCGACCGCGTCGACGCACGCCGGACACCAACTATTGACGATCCCGTAACGCTGACCTACGGTTCTGTCGAAACGCTTAGTCGAAACGCTTCGACAAGCGCGATCAACGATGATCGACCAGCCGGCCGAAGGAGGTGCGGGGTGGCCACCATGCACGACGTCGCCCGCCTCGCCCGGGTCTCGGTCAGCACCGTGTCGTACGTGCTCACCGGCACCCGGCCGATCTCCCAGGCGACCCGGGACAAGGTCCTCGCGGCCATGGCCGAGCTCGAATACCAGCCGAACGCGATGGCCCGCGGGCTGGCCAGCCGGCGCAGCCGGATCGTCGGCCTGCTCATGCCGATGGACGAGCGCGGGCTGGGCGCCACCGAGACCGCCTTCGTCACCGGCGCGGCCGCCGCGGCCAGCGCCGCCGGCTATCACCTGGTGCTCTCCCCGGTCGGCGCCGCCGACTCCGACGACCTGCGCCGGCTGGCCAGCCAGCGGATGTTCGACGGCGCGGTGCTGATGGAGGTGCAGGTCGAGGACCCGCGGGTCACCGCCCTCCAGGAGGCCGGGGTGCCGCTGGTGCTGATCGGCCGCACCGGTGACACCGCCGGCCTCTCCTACGTCGACATCGACTTCGACCAGACCGTCCGGGACGCCGTCGACCACCTCGTCGAGCTCGGCCACCGGCGCATCGTCTACGTGAACCACTCGGCCGCCACCATCGAGGCCGGCTACGGCCCGGCGCTGCGTACCCGGGACTCCTTCGTCGCCGCGATGCAGGGCTACGACCTGGAGCCCCTGATGATCCCCGCCGAGGACAGCGCGGCCGGCGGTCGGGCCGCCCTGGCCGAGGCGCTGGCCCAGGCCCCCGACCTCACCGCCGTGCTGGCGATGAACGAGAGCGCGATCTTCGGCATCCTCGGCGGGCTGACCACCCTCGGCGTGGCCGTGCCCGACGACGTGTCGGTGGTGTCGATGGTGACCTCGGCCCAGGTGGCCGAGCTGGCCACGCCCGCGCTGACCGCGATGGCCTCGCCCGGCTCGGCACTCGGCCGGATCGCGGTCGAGGCCCTGCTGCGCCAACTCGAGGGGGCCGGCGGCGACCACCACCAGCAACTACTGCCCTGCGCGCTGGAGATCCGCGGGTCGAGCGGAGCGGTACGCCTGTCCGCCGGCCCCGGCGGCGACACCGGCCCGCCCGGCACCGGCCCGCCGGCCACCTCGACCGAGGGTGCCGACCACCGCGCTGCCACGCGGTAACGCGCACCAGGACCAAGAAACCCGCCACCGCGCTGCCACGCGGTAACGCGCACCAGGACCAAGAAACCCGCCACCGCGCTGCCACGCGGTGACGGGCACCACAAGTACCGACTCGATACTCACCAGGAGGATAGCAATGCACCGATTCGGCAGGCTGGCTGCTGCGGTGGCGCTGGCCGCGACCGCAGCGACGACCATCGTCGCGTGCGGCGATGGTGGCGGCGGCGACGGCAGCGAGGCCAAGACCCTCAAGCTCTGGCACTACGAGAGCGCGAACAGCGCCATGGGCATCGCCTGGGACCGGGCCATCCAGATCTTCAAGGACGAGCACCCCGGCGTCGAGGTTCAGTTCGAGCGCAAGGCGTTCGAGCAGATCCAGCAGAACGCGGGCATGATCATCAACTCGTCCGAAGGCCCGGACATCATGGAGTACAACAAGGGCAACGCGACCGCGGGCCTGCTCTCCTCCCAGGGGCTGCTGACCGACCTCTCCGCCGAGGCCGACAAGCGCGGCTGGGCCGGGAAGCTCAGCCCCAGCCTGCAGACCACCGCCCGCTATGACGACAAGGGCGTCATGGGCTCGGGCAACTGGTACGGCGTGCCGAACTACGGCGAGTACGTGACGGTCTACTACAACAAGGACCTCTTCGATAAGTACGGCGTCAAGGTGCCGACCACGATGGCCGAGATGACGGCCGCGATGGACACCTTCGTCGACAAGGGCGTCACGCCGCTGGGCATGGGCGGCGCCGAGTACCCGGCCGGCCAGCTCTTCTACCAGCTGGCGCTGGCCAAGGCGGACCGGCAGTTCGTCAACAACTACGAGCTCTACAAGAACCCGGTGGACTTCAAGGCCGACCCGCTGAAGTACGGCGCGGAGACCTTCGCCGACTGGGTGCGGAAGGGCTACGTCGCCAAGGACTCGGCGAGCCTGAAGGCCGAGGACATGGGCACCGCGTTCATCAGCGGCAAGGCCCCGATGATCGTCTCGGGTAGCTGGTGGTACGGCCGGTTCAAGGCCGAGATGAAGGCCAACTGGGACAGCTTCCTGTTCCCCGGCAACACCCTGCAGGCCGGCTCCTCCGGCAACCTCTGGGTGGTCCCGCAGACCAGCAAGGCCAAGTCGCTGGCGTACGACTTCATCGACATCACCCTGCGTCCGGAGATCCAGGACCTGATCGGCAACAACGGTGGCGTCCCGGTGGCCGGCGACCCTTCGAAGATCACCGATCCGAAGGACCGGAAGCTGATCGAGAACTTCAACACCGTCAGCGCGCAGGACGGCCTGGCCTTCTACCCGGACTGGCCGGTCCCCGGCTACTACGACGTGCTGGTCTCCGGCTTCCAGAGCCTGATCAACGGTTCCAAGTCTCCCGACCAGGTCCTCGACTCGATCGCCAAGCCGTACCAGGACGGCGTCAAGGAGATCACCGGCAAGTAGCACGGCGAGCGGCGGGCGGGACCGGCACCGTCGGCACGCCCGCCCGCCCCGCCGGGAAGGATCTTCCATGGCAGTCACCGAGACCGTGGCCACCCCGCACCAGACGGCCACCCCGACATCGCCCAGGCCCCGCCGCAGGCGCGGCGACCGCAAGGGGGCGTACTGGCTCTACCTGATCCCAGGGGCGGTGCTCTTCGCCCTCGTCATCGGCGCCCCGCTGCTCGGCACCGTCTACTTCTCCCTGACCAAGTGGTCCGGGGTTGGCGACCCCACCTGGGTGGGCCTGGACAACTACCAGCACCTGCTGCACGACCAGGTGTTCTGGGCGTCGTTCCGGAACACCCTCGCGATGCTCGTCGCCATGGTGGTCGTGCCCACGCTGCTCGGGCTGCTCCTGGCCGCGGTGCTCTTCGACGTCATCGGCCGCCGGTTCAAGCCGCGCACCGCCGCCGCGCTGCGGGCCGCGTTCTACCTGCCGCAGGTGCTGCCCGTCGTGGTGGCCGGCATCGTCTGGGGCTGGATCCTGCGCCCCGACGGCGCGTTGAACGGCCTGCTCGACTCGATCGGCCTCGGCGCGCTGCGCCATGACTGGCTCGGCGACCCGGGCACCGCCCTGCCCGCCGTCATGGCGGTGATGATCTGGGTGCAGATCGGCTATCCGGTGGTGGTCTTCATGGCCGCGCTGCAGCGGGTCGACCCCGAGCTGTACGAGGCGGCCGAGGTGGACGGCGCCACCTGGTTCCATCGGTTCCGGGCGATCACCCTGCCGCAGATCCGGCCGGAGACGTTCGTGGTGGCCCTGACCGCCACCATCGCCGCGTTGAAGGTGTTCGGGCCGATCTTCGCCCTGACCCGGGGCGGCCCGGAGAACGCCACCAACGTGCCGTCGTACTTCGCCTACTACACGTTCTTCAAGAAGCTCCAGGTCGGCTACGGCTCGGCGATCTCCACCGTGCTCACGTTGATCATCGTGGTGGTGGCCGTGCTGTTCATCTGGCTACAGGCCCGCAGCGAGCGCCGGGATCGGGGGATCTGAAATGTCCGTCACGCTCACCCCGGCCGAGGGCACGGTCACCCCGCGCCCGAGCCGGCCCGGTCGCGACCGACACCACCGCGGCGCCACCCGCTGGGTGGTACTCACCCTGGTCACGCTCGCCGCGCTGGCGATGCTGGTGCCGTTCGCGTTCATGCTGCTCAACGCCTTCAAGTCGCCCGGCGACTACTCGACGGGCGGCCCGCTGAGCTGGCCGACGGAGTTCTACACCAAGGGTCTGCGCACGTACTGGACCACGGTGAACTTCCCGCTGAAGCTGTGGAACTCGGCCCTCATCGCCGGCTCCGTCGCGGTGCTCGGCGTCGCCCTCTCGCTGCTCAACGCGTACGCCCTGGGCATCGGCCGGGTCCGCGGCCGGCTCTGGATCGTCGGGCTCTTCCTGCTGGCCAACATGCTGCCGCAGGAGGCGCTGATCTACCCGCTGTACTACGTGGCGAAGGAGATCGGGCTCTACAACACCCGGCTCTCGGTGATCATCATCTTCACCGTCATCCAGAGCGCGTTCGGCACCTACCTGCTCGCCTCGGTGATGAGCACGTTCCCGCGCTCGCTGCTGGAGGCGGCCTCGCTGGACGGCGCCGGCAAGTGGACGGTGCTGTGGCGGGTGGTCTTCCCCAACCTGCGGCCCACCCTCGCGGTGCTGCTCATCTTCTTCTTCATCTGGACCTGGAACGAGTTCCTGATCCCGCTGGTCATGCTGATCGACAACCAGACGCAGACCATCCCGGTCGCACTGGCCTCGTTGCAGGGTGACCGGCTGATGGACGCCCCGACCACCAACGCGGGAGCGTTGATCAGCCTGGTCCCGGCCATCCTCTTCTTCCTCATCTTCCAGCGCACCCTCGCGCGCGGCATCACAGCAGGAGCCGAGAAGTGAAGTTCACCGACGGGTACTGGCAAATGCGGCCCGGTGTCACCGTGCTGCGCCCGGCCACCGTCGAGTCGGTCGAGCCGGACGAACGCGGTTTCACCGTCTTCGCCCCGACCGCCCGGCTCACCAGCCGCGGCGACACCCTGAACCGGCCGGTCGTCACCGCCCGGTTCTTCACCCCGGCGCCCGGCGTCGTGGGCGTCACCATCAGTCACCACACCGGAGGCCGGCCGCCGCAGCCCCGCTTCGAGCTGAACACCCTCGACCGCCACCCGGTCACCGTCGACGTCACCGGCCTCAGCGCCTCGCTGACCACCGGCGAGCTGACCGCCCGGGTGTCGCTCATCGACGGGTGGCAGGTCGACTTCCTGCGCGGGGACCACCGGCTCACCTCGTCCACCGCACGCAGCGTCGGCGTCGTCACCGACGGCGAGGGCCGCAACTACGTGCACGACCGGTTGGAGCTCGGCGTCGGCGAGACGATCTACGGCCTCGGCGAGCGGTTCGGCGCGTTCGTCAAGAACGGCCAGGTCGTGGACATCTGGAACGCCGACGGCGGCACCGCGAGCGAGCAGGCGTACAAGAACGTGCCGTTCTACCTGAGCAGCGGCGGCTACGGGGTGTTCGTCGACCACCCCGAGCACGTGTCGTTCGAGGTCGGCTCCGAGGTGGTGTCGCAGACGCAGTTCAGCGTCGAGGGGCAGTCGCTCACCTACTACCTCATCGACGGGCCCACCCCGAAGGACGTGCTGCGCCGCTACACCGCCCTCACCGGGCGGCCGGCCCGAGTGCCGGCCTGGTCGTTCGGGCTCTGGCTGTCGACGTCGTTCACCACCTCGTACGACGAGAAGACGGTCACCGAGTTCATCGACGGGATGGCCGAGCGGAACCTGCCGCTCTCGGTGTTCCACTTCGACTGCTTCTGGATGCGGCAGTTCCACTGGGTCGACTTCGTCTGGGACCCGGCGACCTTCCCCGACCCCGAGGGCATGCTGCGCCGGCTGCACGAGCGCGACCTGAAGGTCTGCGTCTGGATCAACCCCTACATCGCCCAGCGGTCGTACCTGTTCGAGGAGGGCCGCGAGGCCGGCTACCTGGTCCGTAACCCCGACGGCTCGGTCTGGCAGTGGGACAAGTGGCAGGCCGGCATGGCCCTGGTCGACTTCACCAACCCGGACGCCGTTCGCTGGTTCACCGGCAAGCTCAAGACCCTGCTCGACATGGGCGTGGACTCGTTCAAGACCGACTTCGGCGAGCGCATCCCGACCGACGTCGTCTGGCACGACGGCTCCGACCCGCAGCGGATGCACAACTACTACACCCACCTCTACAACAAGGCGGTCTTCGAGCTGCTGGAGGCCGAGCGCGGCAAGGGTGAGGCGGTGCTCTTCGCCCGATCGGCGACCGCCGGCGGGCAGCAGTTCCCGGTGCACTGGGGCGGCGACTGCGAGTCGACGTTCGGTGCGATGGCCGAGTCGCTGCGCGGCGGGCTGTCGCTGGCCGCGTCCGGCTTCGGCTACTGGAGCCACGACATCGGCGGCTTCGAGGGCACCCCCGACCCGGCGGTGTTCAAGCGGTGGACCGCCTTCGGGCTGCTCTCCTCGCACTCCCGGTTGCACGGCTCCAACTCCTACCGCGTGCCGTGGGCGTTCGACGAGGAGGCGGTCGAGGTGCTGCGGCACTTCACCCAGCTCAAGATGAGCCTGATGCCCTACCTCGCGGCGGCCGCCGAGGAGGCGCACCGCGACGGCGTGCCGATGATGCGCCCGATGGTGCTGGAGTTCCCGGACGACCCGACCGCGGCCTACCTCGACCGGCAGTACATGCTCGGCCCGGACGTGCTGGTGGCGCCGGTGATGAGCGCCGACGGCCAGGTGACGTACTACGTGCCGGCCGGCACCTGGACGCACCTGGTCACCGGCGAGCAGGTCACCGGGCCGACCTGGGTGAGCGAGAAGCACGGCTTCGACAGCGTGCCGGTGCTGGCCCGGCCGGGCGCGGTGATCCCGTTCGGCGCCCGCACCGACCGGCCGGACTACGAGTGGGCCGACGACGTGCGGCTGCGGCTCTTCGCACCGACTTCGGGGCAACGTACCCGGGTCAGCATCCCGTCGCCCGGGGAGGGCCCCGGCGCGGAGTTCGACGTGCACTACGAGGATGGGACTGCCAGCGTCGAGCTGGTCGCCGGCGCCTCGTCGGCGTACACCTGTGAGGTCAAGGAGGCCCGGCGATGACGGCGCACACTTTCCCGGAGAGCTTCGTCTGGGGCTCGGCCACCGCGTCGTACCAGATCGAGGGTGCGGCGACCGAGGACGGCCGCGGGCCGTCCATCTGGGACACCTACAGCCACACCCCCGGACGGACGCTCAACGGCGACACCGGTGACGTGGCCGCGGACCACTACCACCGCTGGCCGGAGGACCTCGGGCACATCGCCGAGCTGGGCCTCGGCGCCTACCGGTTCTCGATCGCCTGGCCGCGGGTGCAGCCGGGCGGCTCAGGCGCGTTCAACCGGGCCGGCATCGACTTCTACTCCCGACTGGTCGACGGTCTGCTCGAGCGCGGGATCCGTCCGGTGGCCACCATGTACCACTGGGACCTGCCGCAGGAGCTGGAGGACGCCGGCGGCTGGGCCGCCCGGGAGACCGCGCTGCGCTTCGAGGAGTACGCGGCCGGCATCGTCGGGGCGCTGGGTGACCGGGTGCACACCTGGACCACGCTGAACGAGCCGTGGTGCTCGGCCTACCTGGGCTACGCCTCCGGGGTGCACGCGCCGGGGCGTACCGAACCGGCGGCGGCGCTGGCCGCGGTGCACCACCTCAACCTCGCGCACGGCCTGGCCGGCCGGGTGGTGCGGGAGCTGGCCCCGGCGGCCGAGCTGTCGGTGACGCTGAACCTGCACGTCATCCGGGCGGCCTCGGACTCGACCGCGGACCGCGACGCCGCGCGGCGTATCGACGCGCTCGCCAACCGGGCGTTCCTCGGCCCGATGCTGGACGGCGCCTACCCGGCCGACCTGCTGGCCGACACCGCACCGGTCACCGACTGGTCGTTCGTTCAGGAGGGCGACGAGAAGCTCATCGCGGTGCCGCTGGACGTGCTCGGAGTGAACTACTACTCCAGCACGCTGGTGCGGGCCTGGGACGGGGTGTCGCCCCGGTCCGACGCCGACGGGCACGGCGCCTCGACGTTCACGCCGTGGGTGGCCGCCGACAACGTCGACTTCCTGCCCCAGCCCGGTCCGTACACCGCGATGGGCTGGAACATCGACCCGCCCGCGCTGACCGAGCTGCTGCTGCGTCTGCACCGCGAGTACCCGGGCCAGCCGATGATGATCACCGAGAACGGCGCCGCCTTCGACGACGTGGTCTCGGCCGACGGCCGGATCCACGACGACCGGCGCATCGACTACATCCGCCGGCACGTGGCCGCGATGGCCGACGCCCGGGCACAGGGTGCGGATGTGCGGGGCTACTTCGTCTGGTCGCTGCTGGACAACTTCGAGTGGGGCTACGGCTACGACCGTCGGTTCGGGATCATCCGCGTCGACTACGACACCCAGGTCCGCACCTGGAAGGACAGCGCCCACTGGTACCGGCGGCTCGCCGCCACCGGCGAGCTGGACCAGCCGGCGAGCTGACCACCCCCGGCGCCGCCGTCGTCCCCCGGTGGCGACGCCGGGTCGGCCACGAGTGCCGGCACCGGACGCCGGCGGACACCAATCATCGCGAGCGTGATACCGCAGAGGCATATTGATGCCGCTGGGGTATCACGCTCGTGGCGCATACCGGCTGTCCCAGCCGGTCAGCGCGTCGCCGCCTCGGCCCAGCGGACCAGCAGCTCCAGCACCGGACGGCGGCCGGCCATGATCCCGGCCTCGTCGCGCCGGTCGTACGTCTGCCCGGTGGCGCCGCCGAGCCGGGTGAGCATCAGCGGGGCCAGCCAGACGTACTTCGCCACCCCGGTCAGCTGGACCGCCCGGGTGACCGTGGCCGGATCCACCCGCCCGCGCAGACCGGCCCGGTAACGCTCGACCACGATCTCGGCCACCTCATCGAGCAGCGCCACATCGACCAGCCCGTCGAAGAAGGTGTCCAGCACGAGGTTGGCGGCGTCCTCGCCGACCGGTCCCGGTCCGACGCCGGACCAGTCCAGCAGCACCGGCCCGGCGGTGGCGAACACCAGGTTCATCGGCCAGCAGTCGTGGTGGCACAGGGTCCGGGGCAGCGCGTCGGTGGCAGCGACGATCTCGTGCCGGCGCTCCCAGATCCTTCGCAGGCCGGCCCGCATCGGCGCCGGCCAGGCCGCGACGGCGACCGGATGCTCCCAGGGCACCGGCTCGGGCACCGGCCGACCGAGCGTGTAGTCGCGCAGCCAGTCGCGGGCCAACCAGTCCGGCGTCCGCCCGCCGCCCGGCCAGACCCAGCTGGACGGGTCGCCGAGCCACCGGGCGTGGCCAGCGCCGAGCCGGCCGGCCACCTCGCCGAGGTCCGCCGGGGAGCAGGTGGTGCCGGCCCGACCGGTCGCTTCCACCAGCCAGAGCGCCACCGTCTCGTCCGGCCGCTCATCGACCGCCAACAGCTCCGGCCCGGCCAGCCCGGGGTACGCCGTGGTGGCCAGGCCGCTGCGGTACGCCTCGATCTCCCGCTGCCAGTAGTTCCAGTGCCCCGGGTCGTCGCTGCCGGCCCAGTGGGTCGGGCCGGGGCGGCCGGGCGGGGCCAGCAGCTTGAGCACCGCCGGGCGACCGGCGCGGCGGGTCCGCCAGATCCCGCCGGTCACGCCGTTGAGCGTGTTGTGGGTCAGCGGCTCCGCCGGCACGTCGGCGGGCACCAGGTCCAGGGGCGGACGGAGCACCGGCCGAGCCTACCGACCAGGACTCGCCACCATGACGCATAGCTACCTGATGGGCCCGCTTCATCGCCGAGGCCAGGCTCTCCTTGCGGTGCCTGGGCGGTCAAGGCAGCCCTGCACGATGCCTGAAGCGCGAGATCGCGCGCGAAGCGAACACACTTCCAGCTAGCAGCGGACGGACCAGTTAGGGATCATGGGCATACACCCGGACAGCCCGGGTGCACAGGCGACAGGTCCGAGCCGACGGTGAGTTCATGAAGGCATTCCTGTACCCGGCGTTCGGTGAAGTTGACCTTTCTGGGACCGCCGGCGAGTATCACGCCCTCGCCGCGCTGGTCGCGGCCGGAAGTGGAACCCAAGCTGCAGAGCCTGACGCCACCGACGCCTTCGGCGGCACCGTCCTGACCCGGATCCAGGTCTCGACCTCAGCCAACAGCCTGGTACTGATCTCGGCAGGCGCGGACGGCATCCTCCAGATCTCCGGTGCCCCGGACCCGCTGGCCATCCTCGCGTCGAACTTCGAGGCGATGGCAACTGCCGAGAAGGCGGCCACCTACACGTCGACTACTTCCCAGATCACCCATACCTGGATCCAGGATCAGCGAGTTTGATTGTCAACAGCCCCCACGGCGGCATGCCAGCGGAGTAGCCGACGTTTGACGTGAGTAGGAGCATCCACATTGTCGGCAGCCGCCCGCCTCACTCCGGTTGACGCGCTACAGGTTGGCTTCACCTGAGCTGTCTGTGACCGAGTTCGACGAACGGATGTGCCCAGGCCCTATCCTCCCCGCATGCCGATCATCGCCGTGGCACGCCGACAGCGTGGCCGTCGCGACCTGTTTGCTCCTACTGCCCGCCCTGTCGAGTTGTTTTGACCAGGACCGACGCGGCGCTGGGTCACCGGGTAAAACCCCAGCGATAACCTTGCCTCCGCCAGCGGCGGAGGGCACACCCGCCGGCACACCCGCGCTGGCACCGACCCGGGTGACCGTGGCACCTATGTCCACGGCGACCACATCCTCTGAGGCGGCGGCACAGCAGGTACCTGTGATTCGGTCCATTGTCGCGACGCCGGACCGGGTGGATCGGTTCTCCTGTTCGCCTCCGGTCCCGCCAGAGCGGCCCGAGGTGGTCGTCCGGGTCGATGGGCCGGGTCTGGAACTCGCCGCCGTGGTGGTCACTCTCAGCTACGGGGCCTCTGGGGCGGAGTACCAGGGCGAGGTTCGGATGCGGTACGACAAAACCCGGAAGGCGTTCACGCACCGGTTGCCGCCGGTGAGCAGGGCGGCGTTCGGCGAGAGGGCACACGGCATCTGGCTGTCGGTCCAAGCCGCGAACACGTCCATTCAGCCATGGGTGCCGCCCCCGACGAGCGGTTGGATCGCCCTTGCCGGCCGGTGCACCGTCGTCCGGTGACGTCCGGGATGGCCCACCCCCCGACCCTCGACGTCCAGCCACCACACGTTCGGCGCGGTCGCGGTCTTTGGCGCTAGTGAGGGACTCGTACTCTGGCCGGCGTGTCTGCGTCCCTCGCCGCCATGGCCCGGCACCGCCGGGTAGTCCTCGCGGTTGCCCTGGCCCTATCTGCCGGCTACCCGGTAGGGCAATGGTTCGGGTCGGTGGGCGATGAAGCCCTCGGTGATCTATGGTTCTTCGGGCTTCTGGCAGTTCTGGTGATGTCGCTGGTGCTGCTGATCGTCTCTTCTCTGGCGCAGCGACCGGCGGTCTTCATGGTGCGGCCGGAAGAGTCGTCCTTCAGCACGCCGCCTAGCTCCCCGGTAATCGCTACCGCTCTTCTGTTCACGTTTGCGGCCTCAGGGCACGTCGCCTCGCTGGTCGTCTCGGTGAAGTCGCACGACCTGCCGCTTGAGAAGACGGTTCTCGCGGTCGCCTGGATAGCTGGGTCTTGCCTGCTCCTGGCCGGGGCCTGGCATGGATTGGGTGTCCACTTACGCCCTGAGGGCCTACGGTGGCGGGAGCTGACCGGGTCGGTGAGCGTGCTGTCGGAAGCGATAGCCCCTGGTCATCCGCTTCGGCCCGCGGTACGCGCCGGCACTCTGGCTCTCACTTATGGCCGCCTCGAACTGGTCCGTCGCCGCGGCCTGGTGCTGAGCCAGCGACTGCTGCGATCGACAATGTCCACGCCTGGTTCATCGCGGACGCTATCCAGCAATACGTGACGCACTCCGATCGTCGGGCAGCGATCGGCACGGAGGGCGAATACCGCCGCCTCCGCCACGCGATGCGCGACGAACTCGCCGAGCCGCCGGCCGGGCCCGGAACCCGAAAGCAAACCCATAGAGCCGCTGTCACGAAGGTGGTGGGACGGTTCCGACAACGGCATGCCTTGCCATCGCGGCCCTGGTCTCCGCTCACAAGCCCGTCAAGCAATTGATGCTGCCCTGGGCATGCGACGATGGTCAGCATGTCGAACCCGCGAAAGGACTATGCCGCGTAAGCGACCCGCGCAACTGCGCGCCGAATCGCTCTACCGGCGACCACTTGACGGCACGACCTCGGTCATACCTGGGCTCTCGCTCCAGGGCATGCAGGCCATCGCCTATCTCGAACGCACCCGCCTATGGGACCAGGCCGTGTCTGAGGCGTTGAGAACCTGGTCATGGTTCGTCCGCCATCCCTGGCACCGTTTGTGGGACCCGACGGCCGGCTGCGGGGTGATGAGGTGCTGTCCGAACCCGCCAGAGCTCCGCTGGGTCCTGGACGCCGCCGTAGCTGTTCTGCCGCCCAAGGACGCACGAGCCCTTCGTAAGCAGGTTGCCGCTCTTGATGAGCTGTGGTGACGCCGTCGCGCGGCAACGTCTCGCCTGGTGAAGGCAGCCTCTGATCACCTCGGTCAACGTTTGGCAGCCCATCGACGGCCCGGCGTCCGACTCCAGTCCGGCTAGCCAATTGAGGAGCCGGCGAGGCGGCCGCCGTGCCGTTGGGCCAGGGCGGACAGGGCTCTAACCCGTGCCTCGAACGCTGGGCTCGGAATGAGCTCGGGGAAGGCGACAACGAGCTGCCAATCGAGCCCAGCCGCAAGGTGCTCATTGCTCGTCATCAGACGTCCCGCCTCGCCTGGCCTGTACGTGGCCAGTCGCTGCGGGCTCAACTCCGTCAACTCTGCTCGGCATGCCTCCACGGCCGAGAGGCCCGGCAGGTCGATGTAGTACGTGGTCTGGCGTGCCGTCGCCTCCGGGTATTCGGCGCCGTACCCCATGGCCCAGTGAAGACGCTGCGCCAGGTCATGAAGGAAGAGACTGAGATCGCCCTCTGATGCCCCTGCTGGCAACGGCCCGTGCTCGGTCAACCGCCGGATCAGCCGCTGTGTCACGTCGGATGGAAGCTGGCCTGCCACCAGCGGCCCATGAAGAACCAAGCTCAGTCCGAGGAGCGCCGCCAGGTCCTGGTACGGCAGGGGCCGGATATCAGGCTTCACCTGGCCAACTTATCCGGCGTGGTTATGCAGGCGGGCGGTTGCGCCAGCGCGAATGAATGGCGCCTGGATGACGGATGCTTTCCATGCCAGCTCGTCTCACCCGAACGAGTCGCGGTTGTCGGCCTTCACCCGAACGCCGGCCCGTTCACCGCCTCTTGGACCGAACGGATACAGGTACAGCTCCGACGCCGCGAGCGTTTCGGCCCTCGGACAGCCCGCAGAACGCCAGCGACGCGCCGACGCTTCGATTGATCCCGGCGCTTCCGCAGGCCATGACAGCACTTCGGACTGCGCGACAGCGAACGGAAGATCCGGCCGTTGAAACGCCATCTCGGCGTCGGTCAACGGCTCCGAGCGGACACACGTAGCCTTCTCCATCAGCGTGGAAGTAGTGGCGACGTAGTCGTTGACCCGCCCCTTCTTGGCCTCGCGAAGGTTCGCCAGTCCCCGACTGCCGACGTGGGGCCATCGAAGTACGGCTCATGCCTGCACCCGCGCTGGCTCCACGTTCCGAAGCCTACGGTCACGACCGGTCCTGACTCACGTCATTGGTGGTGACCACCGACGTTTCAGGCTGTCTCGTGCCCCAGCCGTTTTCTAGAGTGGGCTGGTGCCGGATCCGCGCTTCGAGATGGTGATCTCCGAGGTTTTCCACATCACCGACCGCCCGGTGATCGTGTCCGGGCCAAGTAGTCCGACCGCGCTGCGTCAAGGCGAGTTGGTGGAGATTCTGTGTGACAACTACGTGTCGGCCACTACCCGCGCCTTCGTTGAGCTGCACACGCGTCCCGGTACCACGTCTCTCGTACTTCTCGACGTCGCAGCGTCTGACGTGGAACCAGGCTTCGTTCTTCGAGCGGCTGGGCGCTGAGGCCGGCAGCGACAGCCACGCCGTCCGCTTCAGGCTGGGGGTACGACCGCTCACAGCCCCAGCTGCGTAGGCAGCTGTCGGCTACCGAGCCTTCGCGCTATCCCGCCTCCCCCGGATCCAGGACCGGTCGAGCCGTGACCGCCTCGGCGATGCGGGTCAGCCAGTGCAGGTCGTTGGCGCGGGATTCGGGACTGGCCTCGGGCTTGAGGATGCTGGCCAGGAACGCGGCGACGTCGTCCAGGCGGCGCTCGCTGCGGTAGTAGCTGAGCAGGGCCTGGTCGGGCTCCGTCGGCCCGTAGCCCTGGCGGAAGAGTTCGGCGCGGTGCGCGTTGATCGGGTGGTCGCCGAAGTCGCCGCTGTAGACGAACATCAGGTCCCGCTCACGCGGCGCGAGGATCGGCCCGTCCCAGTCCACGACGTGCAGCGGGCCGTCGCCGTCGGCGAGCAGGTTGCCGGGGTGGATGTCGGCGTGGCAGATGACGTGCGGCGCTCCCGTCACGCGGGACGCGAGGTCGTCGACGGCTTCGGACAACTGATACAGCGCCGCCCCGTACCGCTGCCAGAAAGCGCCGAGGATGTCGCTCGCCGCGGCCCGGGGGCCGAGCGTCCGTAGCCGCTCGCCGGCGGTCGACCGGTAGGTCTCGACCGGCAGGGCCGCAGGGAGGTCCGCGCTCGGCGTGACCGTGTGCAGCCGGCTCAGGAAATCGCCGTACTCGATCCACTGGCGGTCGGTGAGGCCGCGGTGCCAGAGGCTGCCGCCGTCATGGAACGGGTAGAGCAGCAGCTGGTAGTCGCCGAACCCGTGAGCGGCCCCGCCGGCCGGCGGGTCGATCGGTGCCACGACCTGCGTGACGCCTCGGGCCCGGAGAAATCCGGGCAGCTGCACGGCTCCGGGGGTGAACTTCCCGCGGCGCAGCTTCAGGAAGTAGCGCTCGCCGTCGGACGTCTCGACGCGGTAGGCCCAGGCCTGCCCGTCCAGCCCGACCGGGAGGAACACGAGTCCGGTGACGGCCGAGCCCCACGCGTCGGCCACCTCTGCCGCCAGCAACCGCTCGTCAATGCCGGGCTTGTCGATCACAGCCGCGAGCGTTGCAGACCGCCGTGCGGGTGACAACGAGATTTGGCCTGCGCCGCCATGCCAGAGCCAGGTGCACGTCTCACCGAGCCACCGGGCGTGGCCGTCGCCGAGCTCCGGTCACGTCACTGAGCCATCGCGGAGCTATGACGGCAGACCCGGCGCCGGCCCTGGGGCTGCGGGGACGGCGTTGCGTCGTCGGACCAGCACCCGCGCCAGCAGCCGGCCGCCCTCGGCCGTCACGCTGTGGGCCGCCACCGGTCCCGCCACCGCCAACGCGCCGACCGCGCCCGCCAGCACGGTGCCACCCGCCGACACGTCCGTGGCGAGGGCGATCACCACCGCGCACAGCGCGGCCAGGACCATCGCGGCGGCGCAGGCGGTGACGATCCGGCGGACGCGTCCGCCGGTGCGCGCGGCGACCTCGCCGACCACGACGGCGGGTACGACCAGCAACGGCACCGCCACGGCGCCCAGCACCGCGGCGATCAGGACGAACACCGGACCGGCCAGCGGCCCGCCCGGGTCCGAGTTCGTGGCCAACGCGTACGCGAGCAGCGCGAGGTAGCCCACCAGACCCTCGAGAGTGAACGTCAACCAGGCGACCACCGCGCCCGCGACGTGTCGAGCGATCGTCCCGACCATGCCCACCATCCCCCGTTGCCGACGTGTCGGCCGGGGCGACTATATCCGGGCGGCCAGGAGCCGTGGGGCAACGTGCCGCGGGCTAGACGCCCACCCGCTGCGGCGGCACGGTCAGCCCGTAGAGCGCCATCAGCTCCGGCGAGTCGATCCGGCTGCCGTCGGCCACCGAGTCGCAGGCGATGTCGACGATCTGGTCCTTGTGCGCCAGCAGATAGGGCCGAGCGCCGACGTCGGCGCTGGCCAGGGTGGCGATGCCGGACCAGTGCCGGCGGCCGAAGAGCATCGGGTAGCCGCGCAGCCCGTCATAGGTGGCGCAGACGAGCACGTCGGGGTACGGCAGCGCGGCGACCCGGCGTACCGCGGCGACGGTGAGCCCCGGCATGTCGACCGGAACCACCACCACCGCCTCGATTCCCGCGTCGTCCAGCGCGGCCAGACCGGCGCGGATGGACGAGCCGACCCCGGTCCCCCACGCCCGGTTGACCACCACGGTGGCCCGGGCCAGGTCGGCCGTCTCGCGTACCTGGTCGGCCGCGGCGCCGAGCACCACCACGATCCGCTCGCAGCCCGCCTCGGTCATCGTGTCGATCATCTGGTCGACCAGGGGCTTCTCCCCCTGGTGCAACAGCGCCTCAGGACCACCGATCCGGCGCCCCCCGCCCGCGGCGATGATCATTCCTGCGATCCGGTTCAGCCTGCGCCCCCTCAAGTGTGGGACGGGCCGCTTCCGGCCCGTCCCGTCCTACCGACACTGCAACGAGGAGGGACAGCTACGGGTGGCGGTGCGAATAGGAGAAATAGTGCAACCGTTATACACCGGTCTTACTGATCCGACGATCAGGACGACAATCGCGCGGCGGCGACCGCGATCGCGAGGAAACCGGCCGCCGTCGTCGAGTAGATCGACATGAGCATGGCCGGCTGGAAGGGCAGCCGGTCCGCGGCGAACCCGGGAGTCGGCCGTCTCCTGACCCGGCGGGCGCTGGTTCAGGTCGCGTCGGCGTAGCAGTCGACGATGGACACGTCGAGCGGGAAGCGGACCGGGGTGTCGCCGAAGAGCAGTGCGGCGGCGCGCTCGCCGGAGCGGGTGACCGCTGCCGCTACCGCGTCGGCCTGCTCGGCCGGCGCGTGCACGACCACCTCGTCGTGCTGAAAGAAGACCAGCTCGGCGTCGGTGCCGGCGAGCTCCCCCCGGAGCGTGGCGAGCAGGGTTGAGGCCCACTCGGCGGCGGTGGCCTGGATGACGAAGTTGCGGGTGAACCGGCCGCGCGAGCGGGCGGCACGCGCCCTCGGCCCGTGCGGGTCGGCCGCACCGTCCGGATCGGGCGCGCCGTCGCCCGGATCGGCGAACCCTGCCGAGCCCGGCGGGCAGGTCCGCCCGAGCCAGGAGCGGACCAGGCCGCCGGCCTCACCGGTGCGCGCCGCCGCCTCGACGTAGCCGAAAGCGGTCGGGTAGCTGCGCTTCAGCACGGCCAGCGCGGGTACCGCGGCCCCACCGGTCTGGCCGTACATCGCGCCGAGCAGGGCCACCTTGGCCCGGGGTCGGTCGCCGCCGAACGAGTCCTCGGCCAGTGCGGCGTAGAGGTCGCCGGCGCCGCCGGCCGCGGCGAGCCGGGCGTCGCCGGAGACCGCGGCGAGCACCCGCGGCTCCAGCTGACCGGCGTCGGCGACCACGAACTGCCAGCCCGGGTCGGCCACCACGGCCCGCCGGATCACCTTGGGGATCTGCAACGCGCCACCGCCACGGGTGGCCCAGCGGCCGGAGACGACCCCGCCCGGGACGTACTCCGCCCGGAAGCGGCCGTCGCGCACCCACTGCTCGCGCCAGGACCAGCCGTGTGCCGTCCAGATCCGGTAGAGCTCCTTGTATTCCAGCACCAGCGGCACCGCCGGGTGGTCCACCCCGCGCAGCACCCAGGCCCGGGTATTGGGCAGCTCCACCCCGGCCCGGGCGAAGGCGCGCAGCAGCTCGGCCGGGGAGTCGGCGTGCAGTTGACGCACCCCGAACGCGTCGGCGATCCGGGCGGCCAGCTCGGCCAGCCGGCGCGGCGGGCCGCCGACCGGGGACGCCTCGCCGAGCAGGTCGGCGAGGATCGCGTCGTGTACGTCGACGCGCCAGGGCAGGCCGGCGGCGGCCATCTCGACCGCGATCAGGGCGCCGGCCGACTCGGCGGCGACCAGCAGCCGGAACCGGCCGGGGTGCTCGGCGCCGGCGATCCGGGTGAGCTGGTCGGCGTACACCTGGGCCAGGGCCTCGATGCCCAGCCCCGGCGGGCCGGACGGGGTGTCGAAGAGCGCACCCTGGCCGAGGCCGGGTGGCTCGGCCGGACGCGGCGGCGGGTCGGGCGGTACCGACCGGCCGGTCAGCCGGGCCCAGGCGGCGGCCGGCGAGCGCGGTTCGCCCCAGCGGCCGGCGTGACCGAGCAGCAGCGCCTCGGTCAGCTCCACGTCGTGGCACCGGTCGACCCGGACCCCGGCGCGCAGCAGCCCGGGGTAGCTGGTGGCCCCGGAGGCCCAGACCCAGCGCGGGCGCTCGGCGCGCTCCCGGACAGCGACCGCAGCGGGCAGGTCGGCCACCGGCTCGGGCGGGCCGGTGGGGCGGCCGGCGGCGTCGAGCGGCTGCAGCACGCCGCCGCTGCCGCTCTCGCTCGCCACCACCGCCACCAGCACAGACGTGATTCTGCCTCGGGCCACCGACATGCAGCCCGCCGCCCGCAGCGGCGGCGGGTCAGCCGGCCGGCGTGGGGTCGGTGTCGGCCCGCCACCGCCAGTTCTGCCGGACGTACTGCACGCGCAGACCAGCGCGCTCCAGGTTGACCAGGGACTGGTTCGTCGCGCCCTGCGCCGGGCGGACCGTCTCCGCGACCAGCCACCGGCAGCCGGCGGCCCGCGCCGCCTCGGCACGGGCCGCGATCAGCGCCGACTGTGCCCCGAGCTTGCGATGGCTGGGCAGGGTCGCACCGGCGTTGAGCGCACCGACCGGGCCACGCACGAAGAGGTTCGCGCCGGCGACCAGGTCGGGGCCGTCCCACACGCCGTACGGGTAAAACTGGGGATGCGCGACGCTCGCCGCCAGCATCTCGGCGAGCCCGTCGGTCGGCATGCCGAAGCCGCCCAGGACAACCTGCGCCCACTCGGCGGCGTCGTGCTCCCCCACCGGGCCGACCCGCAGCCGGCCGCCCACGCCCGGCCGGACCTGCTCGATCGGGGCCGCCAGCTTCACCCAGGACGTCGTCGGTTCGATGCCGTACGCGGCGCGGATCTCGTCCCACTCCGGGGGCAGCGCCGACGGCGCGATCTGGATCACCGCCTCCGGGGTGCCCTCGGCCCGGTAGAACGCGACGATCCGGTCCACCAGCTCGCGGGTGACCGGCTCGGTGAAGCCGAACCCGAGCGCCTTGCTCCAGTAGGAGACCGGGTCGTTGCGCATCGAGAGGACGACCCCGCCGCCGATCCGGTCGGCGGCCATGCCGAGCCGCTCCCGGGCCATCGGCGGCGCGCCCGTCTCGTACGCGTACATGAAATCGGCCTCGGCCGCCTCGGCCAGCGCGGGAGTCAGCTCCTCGCTCATGGTGTTCACGCAACCAGGATGCCGGGGTGCCCGGAGAGTTCGCCGGCGCCGCTGCGGCCTGGGTCACACCTCGGACGGCCGCCGCCGTGCGGCTCAGAGCGGATGGAGCAGCGCGTCCAGCGCGTTGGCGAGGACCCGCCGCAGCAGTTGCTCGTCGAGCGGCTCCTGCAACGCCAGCATGTGCACCACGATGATCGTGTTTCCCGCCGCGATCATGGCGTACGCGTTGCTGCCGGTGACCTCCGCGTGGCGTCAACGCAGCCCGCCTCGCCGGAAAAGCCGCGCGCCGCCCTCCGTCGACCTGAGGGCGGCGCGCGGTCGGGGCCTGGGTCTACTTGCCCACGCCGGCGGTCAGGCCGGACTGGACCTGGCGTTGGAAGACGATGTAGACGATGAGCACCGGCAGCATGGCCATGGTGACGCCGGCGAAGAGGCCGGACCAGTCGGACTTGTAGCCCTGGTTGACCGAGAGCTCGATCAGACCCTGGGCGATGACCTGGTTCTTCGGCTCCCCTGCCACCGACTGCATGAGCAGGGTCGGCAGGTACCACTGGTTCCACTGGCCCAGCACGTTGAAGATGCCGATGCTGATCAGACCGGGCTTGGCCATCGGCAGCATCACGCTGAAGAAGAGCCGGCTGTGCGACGCTCCGTCGACCATCGCCGCCTCGGCGATGGTCGTGGGCAGCGTCCGGAAGAACGAGTGCATGAAGAACACCGTGAACGACAGCGACCAGGCCACGTAGACCATGATCAGCATGACGTGCTTGTTCGGGCCGAGCAGCGGCAGGGCCACGCCCGTGTTGTAGACGCCCTTGAACAGCGGCACCGCGGCAAGGTAGATCGGCAGGGTGAGACCGGAGAGGAACATGTAGTAGATCAGCCGGTTGCCACGGAACTCGTAGCGGGCCAGCGCGTACGCCGCCATCGAACCGAGCAGCATGGTGAGGGTGACGCTGCCGACCAGCACCAGCAGGGTGTTGAGGAAGAAGGACCCGAGGTGCCCCGCGCCCCAGGCCCGGGCGAAGTTGTCCCAGTTCAGCTTCGCGGGGATAAGGGAGAGCGGCTCCCGGATGACCTCCGAGTCGCTCTTCAGCGCCGACATCACCACCCACAGCAGCGGGTAGATCACCATCACGGCCCAGACCACCAGGAACACGTGGGAGAAGCCGTTGAAGATCTTGCCACCGATCGCGGTGCGGACGCCGCCGCGCGGTGCGGGGGTGGATTGGGTCTCCGGGCCCTGATCGGGCCGGGTCAGACCACCGTGGGTCGCAGTGCTCATCGTCCAGCCTCCTCAGTACTCGATACGGTCGCGACGGGTGATCCTCAACTGCGCCGCGGCGAGCAGGATCGTGAAGATCGCCAGGGCGACGCCCATCGCGCAGGCGTAGCCGAACTGGCCCTTCTGGAACGCGGTGAAGTTGAGCACCGACGCGAAGATCTCACTGGCGTGGTTGGGCCCGCCCTGGCTGGGCGTCATCACGAAGACCAGGGCGTACATGTCCAGTGCGATGAAGCCGAGGTAGACCCAGGCCACCGAGACGGTGTCCCGCAGCAGCGGCAGCGTGATCCGGAAGAAGGTGTGGAAGCGGCTGGCCCCGTCGAGCAGCGCCGCCTCGTAGATGTCCTTCGGGATGGACTGCATCGCCGCGGAGAAGAGCACCATGTAGAAGCCGGCGCCGCTCCAGACCGCGATCAGCAGCAGCCACCACAGCACCGCCGGCACGCCGAGGAAGGGCTCCGGGTCGGCGGTGAAGGCGATCGGGTTGTCCGCGTCGACGAGCCCGGCCTTGATCAGCAAGCCGTTGATCAGGCCCTGACCGTCGCTGCGGTAGATCTGCTGCCACATCACGGCGATGACCACCAGCGACAGCACCTGCGGGAAGAAGAAGATGACCTTGTAGATCCCGGAGCCGAACACACCCCGGATGCCGGCCCTGTCCTCGCGTCCGCCCACATTGAGCAGGAACGCGAGGAACAGGGCCAGCGCGATGGTGAACAGCGGCACGGTGATCAGGAAGAAGACGTTGTGCCAGAAGGCCTTCCTGATCAACTCATCCGACAGCAGCCGGACGTAGTTGTCGAGACCGACGAAGTTCTGGGAGTCCGAGTACCCACCCCAGTCGGTCAGCGAGTATCCCGCCGCCTGCGCGAAGGGCCACACCACGTAGAAGAGGTACAGCGCAACCGGCAAGGCCAGGAAACCCGTGACGAAACGCGCAACACCGTGCCGCATGGTCACTCTCTCTAACTGATCGGGGTTGGTCAGGCCGCGCGGGTCTGCTTCTTGATCGAGGAGTCCTTCGCGACCTTGTTCGCGGCCGCCTGCATCTTGTCGACGAACTGCTGCGCGGTGAGCCGGCCGGCCATCAGCTCCTCGGCGAGGTTCTGGCTCTCCTTGTCCAGGTCGGCGTAGTAGTCCGGGAACTTGAAGGAGATCAGGTCCGTGCTGCCGCTCTTCATCAGCGTGTTGGCCGACGCCAGGGCGGTGTCCTGCACGTTGTCGCCGGAGCCCTTGGTGGAGGCGAGCGACTTGGTCAGCTCGGCGAACTTGGCCGAGCCGGCCTTGGACAGGATCGCCCGCAGGAACTCCTTCGCGGCCTCCTTGTTCGGCGCCTTGCTCGGCACCACGAAGCCCTCGCCGGAGGAGGCGAAGACGTCCTTGGCCGCCTTGTCGCCGGGCTTGCTCCAGTAGTCCGACAGGGTCATCTCGAAGCCCGGCGGGATGGTCGCGGTCATCTCGTTCTTCAGCCAGGTGCCGACCTGGATGAAGGCGGCCTTGCCGTCGAGCCAGGCCTGCTGCGACTGGGTGTGGTCGAGCTTGCCCGGCAGCAGCAGCTTGTCCTTGACCAGCTTCTCCCACGGCTCGAGCGCGGCGACGATGCCGTCGGCCTTCCAGGCGTTGTCCTTCAGGTTGTCGATGTCGATGACGGGCTGCTTGCCGACCGCCTTCCAGATGCTCGCGAAGAGCGCCCAGCGGGGGTAGTAGCCGTGGGCCGCGTCGTGCACGTACGGGGCCATGCCCTTGGCCTTGATCTTCGGCGCCAGGGCGAAGAACTCGTCCCAGTTCGTCGGCGCCTGCCAACCCTCCTTCTTGAACAGCGCCGCGTTGTACCAGTTGCCCCAGACGGTGTAGGCGACGTTCACCACGTAGAACTTGCCGTTCTGAGTGCCGTCGGTGACGGTCCCGGGCAGCAGGGAGTCGGCGACGGTCCCCTCGCTGTCCCAGGCCGGTGCGGTGAGCAGGTCGTCGAGCGGCTCGATCGCGCCCTCGTTGATCAGGGTGCTGCGGTCCATGATGTCCGCACCCGAGTTCATCACCAGGTCGCTCGGCTGGGTGGCCATCTTCGGCTGTTCTTCGGTCTTGATCTTCTGGGTGGAGCTCATGTTGACCGTGATGTTCGGGTGCTTGGCGTTGAAGATGACCTTGTCTTCCTTGGCCCACTGGTCACCCAGCCCGCCGTTGAAGACGACCACCTTGACGGCGCTGCCGTCCTTGACGCCGAACGGGTTGTCCTGGCTCTTCGCGCCGCCGGTGTTGTCGGACTTGCTCGGCTCGCTGCCGGCGCAGGCGCTGAGCAGGCCGACCGCCGGGGTGGCCAGCAGACCGGCCGCCGCGGCACGCCGCAGCAGGGTCCGCCGGCTCAGGTCACCGAAGTTCTCGGGGGTAACCGACATCTCTGACTCTCCTTGTGGTGTCGGGTCAGGCGGTCCGCCGGAGGCGCCCGGCGTACCGCGACTCGAGGGCGAGGTTGTGCTCGTCCCCACCGGGGACGTTGGCGGAGAGGTAGATAGGGGGCACCTCTCCGGCCTGGTGGAACCGTCGTACGACCTCCGCGGTCAGCAGCTGCGCCAGCAGCGCGGTGGTGACCGAGGAGACCGCACAGACCGCGCCGCCGCCCTCGAGCGGCAGCAGTGCGTCGCCGTACGGCGCGCCGTTGTCCAGCACGACGTCGGCGAGGTCGGCGAGCCGCCGCCCGGACGGGTGCCGAGGGGCGACCCGCGCGGAGTGCTCGACCGAGGTGACCGCGATCAACGGGTGACCGCGCCCGGTGACCAGCGCCGCGAGCTCGACCACCGAGCCGTTGATGCCGGACTGGGACGCCACCACGAACACGTCCCGCGGCTGGGGGGCCGCGAGCTCGTAGATCTGGTGGGCGATGGTGGGGTCGCGCTCCAGCTTCGGGTCGGCGAGCACGTCGCGCGGGGCGTCGCCGTGCAGCACCAGGTCGCGGACCGAGAGCCGGTTGGTCGCGACCAATCCGCCGGCCCGGGCGACCAGCTCGGCGGCGAACGCCTCGGAGTGCCCGGCGCCGAATGCCTGGAGCACGCCGCCGGCGCGCAGGCTGCTGGCGATCAGGTCGGCGGCGCGGGTGATCCCGTCCGCCTGGGTGTCGAGCAGCCGGTCGAGCACCGGGCGGACCGCGTCCGCGTACCGCTGAGCGCTGATCATGCGACGGCTCCCTTGGCGGCCTTGTGTCCGTCGACGGCCTGGGCGGTACGCCGGAAGGCCGCGTGGGCGCGGTCGTGGGTACGTTGCGCGACGGCGATGTAGAGCAGGTCGAGCACGACCAGCTGCGGATGGCGGGCGCTGAGCGCGTCCGGGCGGAAGGTGGTCGCCTGGCTGGCGGTGAGCAGCACGATGTCGGCCAGCTCGGCCAGCGGCGAGCGGGGGAAGCCGGTCAACGCCAGGGTGGTGGCGCCTCGGCTGCCCGCCTCGGCCAGCATCTCGATCGTCTCCCGGGTCTGCCCGGTGTGCGAGATGCCGAGGGCCACGTCGCCGGGGCGCAGCAGCGCGGCGCTGGCCAGCCCCTCGTGCACGTCGTTCCAGGCCCACGCGGCGACACCGATGCGGTGCAGGCTGAACTGCATCTCCTCGCCGACCAGGGCGCTGCCGCTGGCGCCGAAGATGTTCACCCGGTCCGCCCCGGCGATGGCGACCGCGGCCCGCTCCACCTCGGCCAGGTCGAGCAACGCGGCGGTGTCGTGCATGGCCCGGGTGTCCGCGGCCATGATCTGGTTCAGCACCCGGGCGAGCGGGTCGCCGGGCTGGATCTCCCGGCCGATGTCCACGGTCCAGCCGGCGGAGCGGGCCCGACCGGTCTCCGCGGCGATGCCGAGCCGCAGGTCGGCGTAGCCCTCGAAGCCCATCGCACGGCAGAATCGGGTGATGGTCGCCGGCGAGGTGCCGCTCCGCTCGGCCAGTTCCACGATGGTGGAGCGGGCGGCGGCCTCGGGGTCGCTCAGCACGTGCTCGGCGACCCGGCGCAGCGCCCCGGTCAGCTCGTCCAGGCCGCTACGCACCCGGGCCAGCACGCCGTCGGAGGGAGCCCCGAGCACGCCCCGTCGGTCGAACGCGTCGGCGTCGACCACCGCGGTCCCCGCGGAGGTGTCCACCTCGTGATCAACCATGGGTCGCCTTTCCGAAAAGCTTGTTAACTGTTAGTGGTAAAAGTTCTTACTGACGGGCCCTCTGTGTCAAGACTGTGGGCGAAGTTTTCAAACTGTTACCTGGCGCACAGGTCCGCCGCGCCGTACCGGCCTTGCCCGGCGGCCCCGGGCCGACCAGCATGAACGCACCGTCGCAGGCGCGATTCAGGGAGGTCCATGCGGATGTCCGGCACCGTCGTGGTGGGACTCGACGTCGGAGGTACGTCCACCCGGGCGGCCGCCCTCACCCTGGACGGGGAGCGGCTCGGCACCGGCCGGGCCGGCGGCGGCAACCCCACCAGCCACGGCGCCGAACGGGCCGCCGAGGAGTTGCTGGCGGCGCTGCACGGCGCGCTCGCCACCGTCGACCCCGGTCGGGTCCGGGCCGGCACGATCGGGCTGGCCGGGGCGGGCCGGCTGCTCGCCGACCCGGCCGGGCGGGCCGCCTTCGACCGGGCCTGGCACGACGCCGGCCTGCGCTGCCCGTACGCGGTGCACGGCGACGCGCTCGTCGCGTACGCCTCCGGCACGGCCGCGCCGGCGGGCACCGTGCTCATCGCCGGCACCGGCGCGATCGCCGCCGGCGTACGCGACCTGCGGCTCGACCGGGTCGCCGACGGCCACGGCTGGCTGCTCGGCGACGCGGGCTCGGGGTTCTGGCTGGGCCGTGAGGCGGTCCGCCGGCTCCTCGCCGACCTGGACAGCGGCCGCGCACCGGGAATCCTCGGCCGGCAGGTGCTCACCGAGCTGATGGGCACCGCCGAGGTGGCCGCCCGCCCTCGGGACACCGTCGACGCGCTGATCCAGGCGGTGACCCGACGCCCGCCGGTGGACCTGGCCCGGCTCGCCCCGCAGGTGGTCGCCGCCGCGGTGACCGGCGAACCGGTGGCCGCCGGGCTGATCACCGAGGCCGCCGGTCACCTCGCGGAGAGCGTGAGCCGGATCCGGCCGGCCGGGGCCACCACCCCGATCGTGCTCGGCGGCGGGCTGCTCACCGGCGACACCCCGCTCGCCGCCGCCGTGCGGGCGGAGGCCAGCCACCGCTGGCCGGACGCGCCGCTGTGCTCCGCCGGCGACGGCGCGGCCGCGGCGGCCTGGCTCGCCGCCCTCGACCTCCCCGAGGTCGACGACCCGGCCGCCCTGCACACCCTCCTCGTCCCCACCCCCACCTGACCCGCCCACCCCGCCCGCGCCCGATGCGCGGGCCCGCGCCCGCGCTGTTGATCAAGAGGTTTGCGTCAACATCCGCCCGGATCCTGACGCGAACCTCTTGATCAACTCGCACCGGCGGGCGGAGGCGGGTGGGAGGGGCCAGGGGGTGGCGGGGTCAGGGGGTGGTGGTGAGGAGGTGGTCCAGGCGGGTGAGGACGTGGCCGCGCCAGCCGCCGCCGAGCAGGTCGCGGGTACGGCGCTGCACCGGGTCGTCGGGGTCGAAGCCGGCGTGCCGCAGGAAGAGCCGGGTGCCCCGCCCCTCGGCGACGAGCGTCCAGCGCACCACCGTGTCCAGCCGTCCGCCGCGCCAGGCCCAGCTCAGCCGGTGCGGCGGGTCGAGGTCGAGCACCTCGCAGTGCACAGTGCCGTCGAAGTCCTGCCCGGGCCGGGGGTCGGTGTGGAAGGTGAACCGATGCCCGAGCACCGGGACGAAGTCGTTGGGCATGAGCCAGCGGGCCAACAGATCAGAATCGGTCAGCGCCCGCCAGACCTTCGCCGGTGGATGCGGCAGGTACTGATCCACCTCGACGGCGCTCGGGTCACTCATCGGGCAGCTCCGCCAGCACGTCGCGCAGCTCGGCCAGGCGGCCGCGCCAGAACCGCTCGTACGGGCCGAGCCAATCGGCGACCTCCCGTAACGGCTCCGGTCGCAGCGAGTAGAGGCGCTGCCGCCCGACCGGGTGCTCGACCACCAGACCGGCGTCCTTGAGCACCCGCAGGTGTTCCGAGAGGCTCGGACGGCGCATGGCGAAGTGGTCGGCCAGCCGCTGCACCGGCTGCTCGCCCTGATCCAGCAGGAGCCGGAGCAGCTCGCGGCGGGTCGGGTTGGCCAGTGCCGCGAAGATGTCGCCGGCACCGGGCCGCGGTTCGACGGGCGCCGGGTCAGACACGGGTGGACTGGAGCACGATGCCGTTGCCGTCCGGGTCGTCGAAGGTGACGTACCGCCCCCAGGGGGCGTCCTGGATCCCCCCGTCGGCGAGCACGACGCCGCGCTCCCGCAGCAGCGCGACGTCGCCGTCGAGGTCGTCGGTCTCGAACACGAGGCCCTTGAGCGAACCGGGCGGCATGCTGGGGAACCAGGTGACCAGGGTCAGGGCGGTGGCGGCGCCCTTGGGCGCGACCTGGACCCACCGGCCGCCGGGGCCCATCGGGTTGTCGAAGACCAGGTCGAAGCCGAGCACGTCGAGGTAGAAGTCGCGGGCCCGGTCCTGGTCGCTGACGGGTACGGAGACGAGCTGCACGTGGGTCACGGTCATGCCGCCACAATAGGTAGGAGATTTCCTACCGGTCAAGCCACCGTCCCGGGCCTCACTTGAGTTGACCGGCCGTCAGGCCCGCCTGGACCTGACGCTGGAAGACGACGTAGACGGCCAGCACCGGCAGCGTGGCGATGGTCAGGCCGGCGAAGAGGCCGCTGTAGTCGCCCTGGTAACCCTGACTGACCGCGAGGGCGGTGAGCCCCTGCGCCAGCACCCACTTGGAGTCGTCACCCTGCATCAGCACCTGCGGCAGGATGAACTGGTTCCAGTGACTGAGGAAGTTGAAGATCGCAACGCTGATCAGTCCCGGACGCGCCATCGGCAACATCACCCGGAAGAAGAGCCGGAAGTGCCCGCAGCCGTCGACCAGCGCCGCCTCCGCGACCGAGTTCGGCAGGGTGCGGAAGAAGGCCGTCATGAAGAAGACCGTGAACGGCAGCGAGTAAGCGGCGTACACCAGCACCAGCCCGGTCCAGGTGCCGAAGAGACCCGCGTTGCGCACCACGAAGAAGAGCGGCACCAGCGCGAGGAAGACCGGGAACATCATGCCGCCGACGAACAGGTAGTAGAGGACCTGCCGCCCCCAGAAGGTGTAGCGGGCGAAGACGTACGCCGCCGCGGAGCCCAACAGCATCGTGAGGGTGAGCGAGCCGCTCACCACGATCGCGCTGTTCAGGAAGTACCGGCCGATGTGCGCCTCGGTCCAGGCGCGCCCCCAGTTCTCGAACCGCAGCGCCCCGGGCAACCCCCACGGGTCGGACAGGATCTCCCCGTCGCTCTTGAAGGAGCTGAGGAACATCCAGAGCAGCGGCAGCACGGTCAGCGCGCCCCAGAGCAGCAGGAACCCGTGCGAGAAGACGTTTGCGACGCCGGACTCCCGGCGCAGCTTCCGCTGCGCCGGTGCCGGACCGGCGCCCTCGGCCGTGCCGTCCGGCGTCGCGGATCTGTCCAGGATGGTCACGAGTACTCGATCCGGTCACGTCGGGCGGTGCGCAGTGCCAGCACCGCCACCGACAGGGTCAGGAAGAACAGCACCACGCCGATCGCCGAGGCGTAGCCGAACTTGCTCTCGCTGCCGAACGCGGTCTCGTACATCCGCAGACCGATGACGTCGGAGGAGAAGTTGGGCCCGCCGTTGGTCATCTGCTGGATCAGGATGAACCCGTCCAGCGCCGCGATCGCCAGGTAGATCCAGGCGACCTGCACGGTGTCCCAGAGCAACGGGATGGTGATCCGGCGTACGGTGACCCACCGCGACGCCCCGTCGAGCATGACCGCCTCGTAGATGTCGCGCGGGATGGCCGACATGGCCGCGCCGAAGAGCACCACGTAGAAGCCCACGTTGCTCCAGACCATCACCGCCAGCACGCACCAGAAGGCCGTCCGGGGGTCGCCGAGCCAGGTCGGCGCGGGCAGGCCGACGGCACGCAGGGCGCCGTTGAGCAGGCCGCTGTTGGGGTGGTAGATCTCCTTCCAGAGCAGGGCGATGATCACCACCGAGAGCACCTGCGGAAAGAAGTAGACCATCCGGTAGACCGAGGTGCCGCGTACGCCGGTCACCCCGGCCCGGCCCTTGCGTCCGCCCATGTTGAGCATGGTCGAGAAGAACAGGCCCAACCCGATGGTCAGCACCGGCACCACGGCGAGCAGCCAGGCGTTGTTCTTGAGCGCGTTCCACACCCGCCCGTCGTCCAGCATCGCCCGGAAGTTGGCCAACCCCACCGGGTCGGCCTCCGCCGAGTAGCCGAGCCAGCCGGTGGTCGAGATCTGGAAAGCCTGCAGGTACGGCGAGAGCACGAAGACGCCGTAGAGCAGCAGCGGCGGCACCAGGAACGTGATGATCAGCGGATACTTGCCATGTCTCACGAGAAGGACCTACTCCCCCAGCGGTGGGCCGGTGGGGACGGGCCGCGCCCGCCCCCACCGGCCGGACGTCACGCGGCCCGCTTGTACTTCTTGATCGAGCTGTCCTGGGCGATCGAGTCGGCGCCCTGCTGGCACCGGTCGAGGAACTCCGCGGGGCCGATCCGGCCGCTGAAGAACTCACCACAGGCCGCGTCCACGAGCTCGCGCTCCAGCTTGCGGTAGTAGTTGTTGTAGACCCAGTTGAAGCCGTTGCTGCCGGACGCGTCCAGCCCCTTCACCACCGTGCTGAGGCCGAACGGCAGCTCGACGCCGTCGGTCGACCCGGCCACCACGGTCAGGCTGGACACCTTCTTCGTGAAGTCCTGGGCGCCCTTCTTCGACAGCATGACGCGGAAGTACTCCAGGCCACCGGCGAGGTTCTTCGCCTTGGCCGGCACCATGAACGGCTCACCGGCGGTGCCGCGGATCGCCTCGAACGGCAGCTTGTCGCCGGCGCCGAGGCTGGGCGTCGGCTGGATCGTCATGTTGAAGCCCTCGGGGGTGACCTTCTGTTGCTCGCTCTCCAGCCAGGAACCGCAGGAGATGAAGGCGGCCTTGCCCTGGCACCACGCGGTCTGGGACTGCACGTGGTCGAGGCCCGGCGAACCGTCGAGGATGTACTTGTCCTTGACGATCTGGTGCCAGGCGTCGGCCGCGGCCTTCATCGCGTCGGACTTCCACGCGTTCGGCTCGAGGTTGTCGATCGCGGTGGCGACGGACGGCCCGCCGAACTTGATGGCCGTCGCGATCAGCGGCCAGCTCATGTAGCGGGGGTGCTTGCCGGCGTACGTCCACGGCGCGATCCCGGCCGCCTTGATCTGCTTGCAGAGCGCGATGTGCTCGTCCCAGGTCTTGGCGTACTGCCAGCCCCGGTCGGCGAAGAGCTTCGTGGAGTGCCAGATGCCGTAGGCGGTGTAGGTGTAGTTCAACACCAGGAACTTGCCGTCGTAGGAGCCGACCTCGACCGCGCCGGGCAGCAGCGTGTCCTTGACCGTCTTGCCGGGGATGTCGAGGCTCGGGGCGGCGAGCAGCTCGCTCAGGTCGGCGATCGCGTTCTGGGAGACCAGGCCGTTGAAGTCGATCTGACCGGCGCCGGAGTTGTTCACCACGTCCGGCGGCGAACCGTCGACGAAACGGGGCTGGAGCGTCTTGTTGATCTCCTGCGTCGCGCTGTGCTTGATCGTGGCCTTCGGGTACTTCTCGGTGTACATGGCCTCGTGGGCCTTGGCGTAGTCCTCGCCGAACCCGCCGTTGAAGATCACCACCTCGAGCGGGGCGTCCTCCTTGACCCCGAGCGGGTTCCGCTCGCTCTTGGTGCCCTTGTAGCTGCCGGTGTCGCCGTCGTCGTCGCCGCCACCGGTCGCGCAGCCGGCCAGCAGGCCGGCGGCGGGGGTGGCCAGCAGGCCGGCGGCGGCGCTGCGCCGCAGGATGTCACGCCTGTTCATCACTTCTCCTCGGTTCGGGTACGGGCGGCCGGCCGAGAGTTGGGGGATGGCGACCGCGGCGTCGAGGCACGGGGGGCAAGTGTCGCTTGTCTTCACTTAATACAATGTTTCTGAAGAATTTCTACGGCAGTCCGGCGCGGACTTCAAGGCCCGGCGTCCGAACCGTTATCCACGTGGTCGCACCAGCGCTGGCATACCCTCGGGCCATGCGCCGTCTGGCCCAGCTCGCCGCGGCGACGCCGACCGGCCGGGAGCGTTACGTCGACCTGCTCCGCGCGCTCGCCATCGTCGTGGTCGTGCTCGGCCACTGGGCCGTCGCCGCCGTCAGCGAGGACGCCGCCGGCCGGCCCAGCGCCCGCTCCGCACTGCCCGACCTGCCCTGGGCGTACCCGCTGACCTGGGCGGCCCAGGTGATGCCGGTCTTCTTCGTGGTCGGCGGGTACGCGAACGCCGCCTCGCTGACCGCCCACCGGGTCCGGGGTGGGGACGCCACCGGCTGGCTGCTCGGCCGCAGCGCCCGGCTGCTGCGGCCCACCACGGCGCTGCTGCTGGTGCTGGTCGGCGCGGCGCTGGTCGCCCGGCTCGCCGGCGTGGCCGACCCGCTGATCCGGACCGTCGCCTGGTTCGCCACCATCCCGCTCTGGTTCCTCGCCGCCTACCTGCTGGTGGTGCCGTTGACCCCGGTGATGTGGGCGCTGCACCGGCGGTTCGGGCTCGTCGTACCGCTGGTGCTGGCCGGGTTGGTCGCCGCCGGCGACCTGGGACGGGCGCTGGGCCCGGCCGAGCTGGCAATCCCCAACTACCTCTTCGGTTGGTTGGCCGTCCACCAGCTCGGCCTCGCCTGGTTCGACACGCGCTCGGAAGACCGGGAGGCGGCCACCGGGAAGCAGTCCGTCCGGCGGGGCCGCCGACTGCCGGTGTCCCGCCGGGCCGGCTGGACGACCCTGCTCGCGGGACTGGCCGCGACGCTGCTGCTCACCGCCGGCCCCTACCCGGTCAGCATGCTCAACATCCCCGGGGAGCGGCTGGACAACGCGGCGCCGCCGAGCCTGGCGCTGCTGACGCTCACCACCGCCCAACTCGGGCTGATCCTGCTGCTGCGCGACCGCGCCGAACGCTGGCTGCGCCGTCCCCGACCGTGGCAACTGGTGATCGCGGTCAACGCGGTCGTGCTGACCGTCTTCCTCTGGCACCTGACCGCCGCGATCCTGCTGGTCGGCGCCCTGGACGCGGTGCACCTGCTGCCCACCGCGCCGGTCGGCTCGGCCGCCTGGCTGGCCTGGCGGCTGCCCTGGGTGCTGATGCTGGCCGTCGTGCTGACCGGCCTGGTCGCCGTGTTCGGGCGGATCGAGGCACGCGGCGGCCGCCAGCGCGGGCGGACCGCGGAGCACCGGTCGGACCGCGGCCGATTCCGGCCGACCGTCCGCAGCCTGCTCACCGCCGCCGGCTTCGTCGCCGTGGTGTACGGCCTGGTGGTCAACAGCGCGGCGCCGAAGGAGGCCCCCGAACCGCTTGGCGTGCCGGTCCCGGCCCTGGTGGCGTACCTGGCCGGCGCCGCCGTGCTGCGACTGCTCAGGCGTGGGTGGGGAAGCCCGGTTACTCGGGCCGCCGCGTCCGGGCGCGGACGCGACGCCGGCGCAGCGCCACGGCGATGAGGATCCCGGAGAGCACGCCCGGGCCGCAGTGCACCAGCAGCACACCGAGCAGGCTGGGCCCGCCCCAGTCGTTCCGGTAGGTGGCCGGGTCCGTCATGTCGATCACGAACGGCTCGACGATGGCGCGGGCCATCAGGTACAGGCCGACGACCAGGCCGACGACCGATGCAGTCCTACGCACGTTGGGCTCCGTTCGACGCGCCGAGGGTGGAGGGCCCCTGTCGGCGTCCATGCTGGTGCGGCCGTCGGCCCACCACATCGGACCGTGGGGTGGTTCGGCACGTCATACCTCGGTGCCAGGGCGCGGGCGCCGGGCCGGAGCGCGGACGGCGCAGCGCGTCGGCCCGGCCCTGGGGGACGGGGCCGGGCGACGCGCTGCGGGTCGCTCAGCTCTGGGTGGGGAAGCCCAGATTGACCCCGCCGTGGCGGGGGTCCAGCCAGCGGCTGGTGATCACCTTGCCGCGGGTGAAGAAGCGCACCCCGTCCTCGCCGTGCGCGTGCAGGTCGCCGAAGAGCGACGACTTCCAACCGCCGAACGAGTGGTACGCCATCGGCACCGGGATCGGCACGTTGATCCCGACCATGCCCACCTCCACCTCGTGCTGGTAGCGCCGGGCGGCGCCGCCGTCGTTGGTGAAGATGGCGGTGCCGTTGCCGTACGGGCTGGCGTTGACCAGCTCCAACGCCTCGTCGTACGAGCCGACCCGGAGCACGCTGAGCACCGGGCCGAAGATCTCGTCGGTGTAGATCGACATGTCCGGGGTGACGTGGTCGAAGAGGGTCGGACCGAGCCAGAACCCGCCCGACTCCCCGTCCGGCTCGACGTCGCGCCCGTCCACCACCGGCACCGCGCCGGCCGCCTCCCCCGATTCGACGTAGGAACGCACCCGGGCCGCGTGCTCGGCGGTGACCAGCGGGCCCATGTCGCAGCCGCGCCTGCCGTCCCCGGTGCGCAGCCCCGCCATCCGTTCGGCGATCTTCGCCACGAGCGCGTCGGCCACCGGCTCGACCGCGACCAGCGCGGAGATCGCCATGCACCGCTCCCCCGCCGAGCCGAACCCGGCGTTCACCGCCGCGTCGGCGGCCAGGTCGAGGTCGGCGTCCGGGAGCACCACCATGTGGTTCTTCGCCCCGCCGAGCGCCTGCACCCGCTTGCCGGTGGAGGTGCCGCGCTGGTAGACGTACCGGGCGACCGGGGTGGAGCCGACGAACGACACCGCCCGCACCTCCGGGTGCTCCAGCAGCGCGTCCACCGCCGCCTTGTCGCCGTTGACCACGTTCAGCACGCCGTCCGGCAGGCCGGCCTCGGCGAACCACTCGGCCAGCAGCAGCGCGGCGCTCGGGTCCTTCTCGCTCGGCTTGAGCACCACCGCGTTGCCGCAGGCCACCGCGACCGGCACGAACCAGAGCGGCACCATCACCGGGAAGTTGAACGGCGAGATCACCGCGACCACGCCGAGCGGCTGGCGCAGGGTGTACGAGTCCACCTCGGTGGAGACGTTCTCGCTGAACGCGCCGCGCAGCGCGGACGGGATGCCGCAGGCGTACTCGATCACCTCGAGCCCGCGCTGCACCTCGCCGGCGGCGTCGGCGAGCACCTTGCCGTGCTCGGCGGTGATCGCCTCGGCCAGCCGGTCCCGCCGCGCGTGCACCAGCTCCCGGAACGCGAAGAGCACCGCGCTGCGCCGCGCCAGCGAGGCGTCGCGCCAGACCCGGGCGGCTCGGGCCGCGGCCTCCACCGCCACCGCGACGTCCGCGGCCGAGGCCAACGCCACCTCGGCGCTACGCCGACCGGTGGCCGGGTCGAAGACGTCCGCGCGCCGCTCGGACGTGCCGGCGAACCGCTTGCCCTCGACGAAGTGACCGATAATGCTCATGCCTCCGCTGCGCTCCGTGCCACCATGAGGCACCTCCACACTGCGTCGATGATTCGCTCGCTGACGCTCGCTCATGCCGGCACCTCCGCCGCCGCGCGGATCGCGTCGACCAGGATGGTCAGGCCCTCCCGGGCCTCCGCCTCGGTGAGGGTGAGCGGCGGTCCCATCCGCAGCACGTTGCCGTAGAGGCCGCCCTTGCCGACCAGCAGCCCGCCGGCCTTGCACGCCTCGAACGCCCGCACCGTCCGGGCCCGGTCCGGTTCCCGCGTGCCCGGGTGGACGAACTCGACCGCGAGCATCAGCCCCTTGCCGCGCACCTCGGCGACGCAGTCCAGATCGGCGACCGCGGCGCGCAGGCCGTCGGCGAGGATCGCGCCGGTGCGGGCCGCGTTGGCCTGCAGGTCATGGTCGAGCAGGTAGTCCAGCACCGCGTTGCCGGCGGCGGTGGAGACCGGGTTGCCGCCGAAGGTGGAGAAGCTGATCGCGGGCACCGATTCGAGCACCTCGGCCCGGCCGACGACGCCCGCGAGGGCGAAGCCGTTGCCGATGCCCTTGGCGAACGTGAGCAGGTCCGGCGTGACGCCGTGCGCCTGGTAGCCCCAGAAGTGCTCGCCGGTACGCCCCCAACCGGTCTGCACCTCGTCGGCGATGAAGAGGATGCCGGTCTCGTCGAGCACCTTCTTCCAGGCGGCGAAGAGCCCGTCCGGCGGGTGCACGAAACCGCCGACACCCTGGATCGGCTCGGCGATCAGGGCGGCCACGTCCCCGGCGGTCTGGGTGGCGAGCACCTCGCGCAGGTCCTCGACCGCGGCGTCGACCTGCTCGTCGGCGCTGAGCCGGGAGAGCAGGCCGCGCAGCCGCTCGGCGGAGTGCAGCCAGGCCACCTGCAGCGGGTTCAGCGGGCTGGCCGACCAGCCTCGGTTGCCGGTCACGCCCATCGCCGCGTACGACCGGCCGTGATAGCTGTTGCGCACGGCCAGGATCTGGTGCGAGCGGCGGTGGTTGGTGGCGACCAGCAGCGCCGCCTCGTTCGCCTCGGTGCCGGAGTTGGTGAAGAAGACCCGGGCGTCCGGGATACCGGAGAGCTGGGCGATCTTCTCGGCCAGCTCGACCTGCTGGCGGATCAGATAGAGGGTGGAGCTGTGCACCACCCCGGAACGCAGCTGGCGCTCGACGGCCTCGCGGATCTCGGGGATGTCGTAGCCGATCATGGTGGTCAGCACGCCACCGAAGAAGTCCAGGTACGTCCGGCCCTGGGCGTCGGTGACCCGGCGTCCAGAGCCGGAGACCAGCTCGATCGGCTCGTCGTAGTAGAGCGGCATCCAGGACGGGAGCACGGCCCGGTGCCGGGCCAGCAGGTCGTCGGTGGTCATCGAAGCACCCTTCGCATCGCGGTTACCGCACGCTTTCACCGCTGCACCGCAGAGACAACTGTCAGCGTGTAGCGCGAGCATCCGCCCGGCCTGACATAACGTCAACGGGTCTGGCCGCGTTTTTCGTCGCCTGCTTGCGTTCAGAGCGCGCTTCCGGTGGCAAGATCCGCCTTCGACCGTCGTTTTCCGCGCCACTGCGCCGGTAGATGCAGGCCGGCCGCCACCAGCGCGAAGCCGGCCCAACCGGCGGCCAGCCCCACCGCCGGTGACAGGCCCTGACCGACGTGGACACCGCTGAGGAAGCCGACCAGGGCCAGGCTGTTGCGCGCGAAGTGCCGGCAGAACTGCGGCAGCTCCCGGCGGACCTCGACGGCCACCAGCACTCCGGCGTACGGGAAGGTCACCACCAGCCCGCGCAGCAGCTGGCCGAGCAGCCCGGTCAGCGCGGCGCCGCCGAGGATCAGCGGCAGCTTCGCCAGTGCGGGCAGGTTGCGCTCCGGTCCACCGTCCACCAGAGACGATGCTTTCCAGGCCGGTGCGGGCGGCGAGGGCTCGGCCGCAGCGGCGGCGCGCGCCGACGGAGCGGGTGCGGGGTCCGCCCCGGCGCGACCGGGATCGCTCCGGGGCAGGGTGCGGCCGCCCGGGCGGCGGTGCAGCACCAGCATGGCGAGCAGCCAGAGCGCCACCGTGCCGGCCAGCGCCGGCGCGAACGGCACGGCGAGCGGGCGCAGCGCGACCGCCAGCGCCAGGTAGCCGGCGACGCCGGCCACGTCGGCCAGGATGATCGGCCAGCGCATCCGGTGATGCGTGAGCGCGACCAGGCCGAAGAAGAGGTTGAGCCCGACAACCCCGAGCAGCTGCGCCCCGTCCACCCGGTACCCGGTGGCCAGCAGCGCGGCCGACATCGGCAACGGCAGGCTGGCGACGAACGCGCGCAGCCGCACCGAGCGGATCAGGCTGACCGCCCACACCACCGCCGTCACCAGCAGAACGCCCTGCACGGTCATCGGTCGCTCCCCGGGCCGATACCCGGTCAGGCCGGGAAGGTGGCGAGGGCGGCGCAGGCCTGGAACGTCTCGCCGGACCGGACGAGGTCGGTCGGGTTGACCGAGAAGCGGTTCTCGGTGATCTCCCCGTGCGCGCTCATCCCCGCCGTCCAGCAGGCCGAACCGTCCCAGCGGATCAGGTTGACGTGCAGCTCCGGGCCGGCCGCGCCGGAGGGCAGCAGCCCGACCCGTACGCCCGCCCGACGCTGGACCTCCACCAGCTCGGCCAGCTCGTCGGACAGCTCGACATAGGTGAAGATCCGGGTGATCCGCACCCCCCGGTCCAGCGCCGCCAGGTTCGCCGTCCAGTACTGCCGGCCGACGTCGCCGCGCCACCAGCTCAGCTCGCCGCTGGCGCGGGGCATCACGTTGGTCAGCGCGTCCAAGTGCCGTACGCAGTCCCGGGTCGCACCGATCAGGTCCTGGCAGTCCGGACCCGGCCGGATGATCCGGCCGTGCCGCAACTGCTCGACGTCGGCGTGGAAGCGCTCGAAGCGGCGTCGCGCCTCGTCGGCCACCCGGGTGCCCGGATGCCGGTCGACCGCTTCGCGGGCGCCGGCGACCACCTCCGGGACGGCCTGCACCAGCCACGACGGGCCCTCCAGCAGCGTCCGGAGGTGGAACCGACGCTCGGCGCGGGCGAGCGAATCCACCAGCAGCGAGATGGTGATACCCATCAGACCCGCGAGCAGGGACTCCACCCCGGTGGCGGCGTTGGTCAGGTCCAGCACCACGGAGAGCGAGATCGACAGCCCGATGCCGATCAGCGCGACCGGGTCGGTGTGCGCGACCAGCCGGGCGAACGCGAGCGGGGAGCCAGGCCGGCCGGCGCGCGGTCGGCGGAGCAGTTCGGCCATCGACGACCTCCCGGGTGCCGGCTGCCGTCAGGGTACGGTCCACCCGCCACGGCTCGGCTCCTCCGCAGGCTGTCGCCGCGCCGCGTGGCGGCTCCCCCACGATCGGCCGGTCCCTGATCCGCCGGCCGGTACCATCCGGACCGTGCCCGAGCGTCCCGTCCCACCGCCGCCCGGTGCCGCCCTCCCCCCGCCGGCCGCGGTCGCCTCCGTTCCGGTGCCGCTGCCCGGTGGCGCGTTGCCGGTTAACGGCACGGCGATCCTCGACGGCATCGCCGGCTGGATCGACGCCGCGCCGCTGCGCGGGTTGGTGACCCGCTTCGGCGGCGACTGGCCGGCCGGCGACCTGGCCGCCGTGCTGGCCGGGCTGGACGACTTCTCCGCGCGGCACTGGGACTTCCGGGGCGGCCGGGAACGGCCCGAGGCGTGCGAGCCGGCCCTCGACCCGGCCACCGCCGGGCAGGTCCACGCCGCCGCGAGCGCGCTCGGCCTGGTCCGGCCGGAGCCGCCGGCCCGGTCCGGGTACGCCCACCTGCTGGTGCTCGGCGGGCTGGCGCACGCCTGCGTGCGCCGGGTGGCGTACGCGGCGGACCTGCTGCGCCGGGGCGTCCGGGTGGCCGGCGAGGTGGCGGTGCTGGGCAGCTTCCGGCCACTCTCCGAGATGGAGCTACGCGCCCTGGCCGGTGCCGGGGTGACCGGCTGCGCGACCGAGGTGGACGCACTCGACGCCGGGGTCCGGCTCGTGTTCGGGGTGGACGCGCCGGACGACCACGACGGCCTGGACGCCGGCCACCCGCACCACTCCTGGTCGTCGCGAACCTACCGCCCGGCCGGCCTTCCGCCGGTGCGGGTGCTCGCCGCCCCGTCCGGCGAGCCTGAGCGGCGTCGCGCGCACACCGCGGACACCCAGCACTTCTGGGCCGGGCACGCCCGGCTCTCGGCCGGCGACGAGGTGCTGCTGGTCACCGCCCCGATCTACGTGCCGTTCCAGCACTGCGACGCGCTACGCACCCTGGCCGTGCCGTACGGCTGCGGAATCGACACCGTCGGCGTCGACCCGGCCCTGCCGGACCTGGCCCGGCTGCCCGAGCCGACCCTGACCCCGGGGCGCTACCTCCAGGAGATCCGCTCCGCCATCCGCTCCATGCGCGCGCTGCACACCACCCTCGCCTACGGGATGTGACACCCGAGGCGACACCCTCCCGGTGACCACGCTGCCGTTCGACCGCGTCAGGCGGTGTCGCGTACCGCCTCGGCGAAGACCTCGGAGCGGTGCTCGAAGTTGCGGAACCGGCCGTAGCTCGGCGCCGCGGGAGAGAGCAGCACCACCCCGCCGGCCGGGGTCAGCTCGCGGCCCAGCCGGACCGCGTCGACGAGGTCCTCGACCACCTCGGTACGCACCTTGGGCAGTCCGGCGAGCGCCTCGACGATGCGCGGGCCACTGTCCGGGATGCCGATCACGTTGATCTCGCGTTCGGCCAGGTGCTCACGGAGCGGGCTGTAGTCCAGCCCCCGGTCGCTGCCGCCGACGATCACGGTGAGCGGCCGCCCGTCGTACGCGTCGATGGCGTGCATGGCGGCGTACGGACTGGTGGCGAGGGTGTCGTCGACGAAGGTCAACCCGGACGGATCGACGATCTCGGTGAGCCGGTGGGCCAGCCCCTGGAACCCGGCGACCGCGACCGCGAGGGTGTCCTTGCGGGCCACCACGTCGACGCCGAGCGCGTCGAGCACGGCGAGCGCGACGCAGAGGTTGCCCTCGTTGTGCCGGCCGACCAGCGGCAACACCGTGCGCGGGAAGAGCGGCTGGTCGCCGAGGTGGAACCAGGGCGCGCCGTCCGGGCCGGCGGCCACGTTGGTGGTGTCCGGTGAGCCGGCGCGCACCGCTGGTCGGTCGCCCAGCTCGGCGGCGAGACGCGGGTCGGCGCCGTTGACGACCACGGTCTGCGGCTGGTGCGCCAGCAGGTTGAGCTTGTCCCGGTAGTACTCCCGCTCCCCGCCGTGCGCGTCCAGGTGCTCCGGGAAGAGCGCAGTGACCACCGCGACCCGGGGCGAGTCGGTCAGGTCGCTGCACTGGTAGCTGGAGAGTTCCAGCACGTACAGCTCAGCCTCGGGCAGGTCCAGCGTGGGCACCCCGATGTTGCCGCCGAAGACGTTGGGCCGGTCGACCGCCGCGAGCAGGTGGCTGATCAGGCTGGAGGTTGTGCTCTTGCCCTTGCTACCGGTCACCCCGACGGTGCGGGCCGCGTGGTCGGCCATCCAGAGCGCGGTGCCCTGGGTGATGGGCACCCCGAGCCGGCGCAGCTCGACCAGCCACGGGTGGGTCTGCGGCACGCCCGGCGAACGGACCACCACGTCGGCGGCGGCCAGCCGCTCGAACCCGGCCTCGCCGGTGACCAGCGGCGCCGCCTCGGCCAGCGGGCCGTCCCACGGCAGCGACAGGAAGTTGGCGCTGTCGTCGACTGCGACCAGGTCGGCCGGGCCGTGCGCGGCGATCGCGATCACCGCCGCCCGGCCCTCCCGGCCGGTCCCCCAGACGGCGACGGTACGTCCGCGCAGGTCAGACAGGCGCACTGGTGATCTCCTCCGGGCGGGACGGTCATCGACGGGCCGTTGCGCGGCCGGGTCCGGCACAGCCGGGCACGGCCGGACGAACCAGGGCCTAGTATGGCGTGTGCGCAACGAGCAGCTGCGGCGGATGGACGCCTTCACCTTTCCGTCCTACTCGATCGACCTCTCCACTGGTGAGGCCCTGTTCGACTACGCCCTGACCGGCCCCGCCGGAGAGCAGCGGTTCACCGAGGTGATCACCTTCCCGCTGCCGGAGGCGCCGCCGTCGGACGAGACGGTGGCCACCCTGGGCCGGGTTCTCGAAATCCTGCACGTGGTCGCCGGGGTCAGCTACTACAAGGCCGCCGCACCGGGCCGGCTGGTGCTGCCGGCGCCGCTCGGCCCGGCCGCCACCGAGCTGGTCACCGGCATCTACACCAAGGGCCTCGCCGAGTACGCCTACCGCAACCAGCTGCCGCACGTGTTGCAGCTGACGCCGGAGGTGCCGGCCGGCCGGGTGAAACCAGCCCGGGAGTACGACAACTCCGACCGGCGTCCGCTCTCGGCCGTCGGAGGCGGCAAGGACTCCATCGTCAGCCTGGAGGCGCTGCGCCGGTCCGGGTTCGACCCGGTGCCGTTCTCGGTCAACCCCAACCACGTGATCGTCTCGGTGAACGAGGCGTCCGGGCTCACCCCGCTGGCCGCCCGGCGGCGGATCGATCCGGTGCTCTTCGAGCTGAACGCCGCGGGCGCGCGCAACGGGCACATTCCGGTCACCGCGATCAACTCGCTGATCGCCGTCGCCACCTCGGTGCTGCACGGGCTCGGCCCGGTGGTGATGTCCAACGAGCGGTCCGCGTCCGACCCGAACCTGATCTGGGACGGTCACGAGATCAACCACCAGTGGTCCAAGGGAGTGGAGGCGGAGGGGCTGCTGCGAGCCGCGCTGGCCGAGCACGCCGGGCTCACCGAGCCGTACTTCTCGCTGCTGCGCTCGCTGTCGGAGCTGCACATCGCCCGGCTCTTCGCCGAGATCGACCGCTACGACGACGTGGTGACCAGCTGCAACGCCGCCTTCAAGCTGCGCGACGCGAGCGAGCGCTGGTGCCGGAACTGCCCGAAGTGCCGGTTCGTCTTCCTGGCCATGGCGCCGTTCATGTCCCGGGAGCGGATCACCCACATCTTCGGTGGCGACCTGCTCGCCGATCCTGACCAGATCCCCGGCTATCGGGAGCTGCTCGGCGTGGACGGGCACAAGCCGTTCGAGTGCGTCGGCGAGGTGGAGGAGTCGGTGGTGGCGTTGGGCCTGCTCGCCGAACAGGAGCAGTGGCGCGACGCCCCGGTGGTCCTCGCGCTCGTCGACGCGGTCCCGGAGACGGCATGGTCGACGGTGGCCACCTCCGACGTCTTCACCCCCGGCGGCGGCCCCAACCACATCCCCCTCACCTACGCCAAGGCCCTGACCGCCCTAACCTGACCCACCCCCCGAACGTTGACGTTGATCAAGAGATTCGCGTCAGAATCCGGCCCTAACCTGACGTGAACCTCTTGATCACCGGGGGCGGTCCGGAGGGCCGTCGGGGGCCGGGGGCGGCGAGGGGGTCAGGGGGTGCGGATGGCGTCCAGGGCCAGTAGGGCCACGTGCAGGGAGAGGCAGGCGTCGACCGAGTCCAGGTCGACGTCCAGCACCCGACCGATGCGGGCCAGCCGCTCGTAGAAGGCCGGCCGGGACAGGTGTGCCGCGGCGGCCGCCGCCGACTTGTTCCGGCCCTGTTCGAGGTACGCCCGCAGGGTGCCGAGCAGCTGCTCCCGGGGGTGCTGCGCGTCGTACGCCAGCAACGCGCCGAGTTCCCGCTCGACGAACGTCTGCATCCGGGGCTCGTCGCGCAGCAGGTGCAGCAGGCCGGCCAGCCCGACGTGCGGCAGCCGGAAGATGGGCAGGTCGCGCCGGTCCCGCCGGGCCGCGTCGGCGATCTGCCGCGCCTCGATCAGTGAGCGGCGTGCCTCGCGCAGGCTGCCGACACCCGAGCCCGCCGCGATGATCAGAGCCGCCGGCCGACCGGCTCCGCTCACCCGTCCGTCCGGCCGGCCCTGCCGGGGTACCGGATCCGGTCGCACCGCCGCATCCGCGCGCGGCGTCGCGAGCTCCGGCCTGGCGGCCCCGTCGTGCCGGCCCACCCCGTCGTGCCGGCCCACCCCGTCGAGGCGGGTCACGCCGTCGCGCCGCGGTGCGCCGTCGGGACGGCCCGTCGGGGCGTCCAGGCGGGCCCGGCGCAGTGCGGTGGCGAACGCGTTAAGCGCCCGCTCCTCGGCGGCCGCGTCGGGGAGCGCGAGCAGCGCGCCGACGGCATGGTCGTCCACCGCGCTGGTCAGCGCGGTCAGCTTCGCCTCGCGTAGCGCCTGCCCGACCGCCTCGGCGAGATCCCGCAGCCTCGCCGGGCCGGTCGCCGGGCCGGGCTCACCGAGGTCACCGGCCGGCCCGCTCTCCCCCGCCGGGTCGTCGGCGCGCAGCCGCACCATCACCCCGACCAGGTGTCGGCGTTCCAGGACCACGCCGAGCGCCTTGGCGCGCAGCGCCACCTCGTCCACCGGCCGGGCGTGGTCCAGCAGCGCGGTGAGCAGGGTCCGGTGGATCTGCCGCTCCAGCCCCTCGGCGTCGCGCCGGATCAGCCGGCCCAGCGCCAGGGTGGAGGCCGCCCGCTCGATCAGGATGGTCAGCCGGGTCGGTGGGACGGCGTCGGCCGTCGGGGCCGGCTGCCCGTCCACCGCCGGCTCGGCCTGCTCGGCGGACGCGGCGGCGGTGCTACCTCCGGGCGCGGTGCCATCGGTGGACGTGCCGTCGGGGCGGGCGGCGGGCGCGACGGTCGGCGCGGCGGCGGGGCGGGTGGCGGTTGCGACGGTCGGCGCGGTGGCGGGGCGGGTGGTGGCCAGGTCGCCCCCGGCCGGCCAGCGCAGCAGCAGCCGTCCCCAGTCCTGCCCGCGCGCGCCGACGGCGGTGACCAGCCACCCGCTGTCCGGGTCGTACGCGGTCCGCCCGGCGGGCTGGATCCGCCGGGAGTGCTGCTCCCAGCCGTCCAGCAGCAGCTCGGCGCTCTCCCCCGCCGGGTCGTAGGCGAGCACCTGCCGGGAGAGGTTCTCCAGCACCACCGGGCAGCCGGAGAGCTCGGCGGCCTGCCGGAGCACCTCGCCCGGACCGGCGCCCTCGACCGACAGCTCGGTGAACCGCTGGTGGATCTCCTCGGTGGCCCGCAGCTCGGTGAGCTGGGCGTCCACGATCAGCGCGTGCACCGCCTCGGTGATCCGCACGAACGGGGTGGCCCGCCGCAGCTCGACCAGGGGCAGCCCGCGTCGCTCGGCGGCGGCGGCCATCACCCGGGGCACCCCGCTGACGTACCGGCGGCCCAGCTCCACGACCAGGCCGGAGACACCGACGTCGGCCAGGTCGCCGATGAAGGCGCGCAGCCCCGCGTCGTCGCCGGGCAGCCCGATGCCGGTGGTGAGCACCAGCTCGCCGCCGCCGAGCAGGGGGGCGATGTCCGGCACCTCGGTCACGTGCACCCAGCGCACCGGCCGGTCCAGCCCGGCGTCCCCGGCGACCAGGCGCGGGGCGCCGTGGCGGACCGGGTCCAGGGCGAGGACCTCACGGACGGTAGGGAACACGGGCGACACGCTACCCTGCGTGACCCTGGAACTCGACGGACCCGGCCGTCAGGTCACAGCGGGTCGTCGCGTCCCAGTTCCCAGAACGCCACCGCCGCCGCGGCGGCCACGTTGAGCGAGTCCACCCCGCGCCGCATCGGGATCGCCACCCGTACGTCGCTCGCGCGCTGGGCCGCCCCGGTCAGCCCGGCACCCTCGGCGCCGAAGAGCAGCGCGGCGCGGGCCCGCTGGGCCGGTTCGAGCCGCTGGATCGGCAGCGCATCCGAGGCCGGGGTCAACGCCAGCACGGTGAAGCCGGCCGCCCGCACCTGGTCGAGTCCGCCGGGCCAGGGCTCCAGCTTCGCGTACGGGATGGCGAACACCTCGCCCATGCTGACCCGGACGCTGCGCCGGTAGAGCGGGTCGGCGCAGGTCGGCGAGAGCAGCACCGCGTCGATGCCGAGCGCGGCGGCACCCCGGAAGATGGCCCCGAGGTTGGTGTGGTTGTTGACGTCCTCCAGGATCACCACCCGGCGGGCGGCGGCGAGCACCTCGGCGGCGGTGGGCACCGGCCGCCGGCGGAACGACGCCAGCACCCCCCGGTGGACGTGGAACCCGGTGGCCTGTTGCAGCACCTGCGGGGTCGCGGCGTAGACCGGCGCGTCGCCGGTGTCCAGGTCGGCGAGCTGGTCGACCCGCTTGGCGTCCACCAGGTACGACCGCGCCGGGTAGCCGGCCCGCAGCGCGCGGCGCAGCACCAGCTCCCCCTCGGCGATGAACAGCCCGTGCGGCGGCTCCCAGCGGGTACGCAGCTCGACATCGGTCAGCGCGCGGTAGTCGGCGATCCGCTCGTCGTCGGGGTCGGTGATCTGGTGGACGGGCACCCGACGATTCTGCCGGATGCGCGTCCGGGCGCTGGACGGCCCCGGCGGGGGCGCACCGCCACCGACCGACGTCGATTTCCGGAAGTTGTCCGGTCGGCCCGCCCGCCCCGCTCGCTGTTGTCGATCACCTGCGGGCCAGCTCACGCCCGCGCACCGTCGCCGGTCGCCGGACGGGCATCGGCCTGAGCCGTCCGGCGGGGCTTGAACCTTCCGGAAAACCAGGGCTAACATCGACCCGCGCGGATGAGTTTGGGTGATGAGCCGGAGTACGCGAGCGACAGGGCATCCGGTGCTGCCTGCACGGCCGGGCTTCGGCGCATTGGGCGGCGCCGGGCCGGGGCCGTGGCCAATCATCGCCAAACTCGAAAGGCATTCAGATGATCAACTCTCCGGTCCGGCCGGACCGACCGGCCCGCGCGCGAACCCGACGGCGCCTGGCGCTGGTCCTCGCCGCGACGGGCGCCCTCGTCGCCGGTGCGACGATCGCCCTGGCGCCCAGCGCCAGCGCCGGCACCACGCTCGCCGCGTCGGCCGCCGAACAGGGCCGCTACTTCGGCACCGCGGTGGCGGCCAACAAGCTCTCCGACACCACCTACGTGGGCATCCTCAACCGAGAGTTCGACATGGTCACGCCGGAGAACGAGATGAAGTGGGACGCGACCGAGCCGTCGCAGAACAGCTTCACCTTCGGCAACGCAGACCGGATCGCGAACCACGCCCAGGCCAACGGGATGCGGGTACGCGGTCACGCCCTGGCCTGGCACTCACAGCAGCCGGGCTGGGTGCAGAACCTCTCCGGCAGCGCGCTGCGCTCGGCGATGGTCAACCACGTCACCCAGGTGGCCACCTACTACCGGGGCAAGATCCACTCCTGGGACGTGGTGAACGAGGCGTTCGCCGACGGCGGAACCGGGGCCCGGCGCGACTCGAACCTGCAGCGCACCGGCAACGACTGGATCGAGGTGGCGTTCCGCGCCGCGCGGGCCGCCGACCCCGGCGCGAAACTCTGCTACAACGACTACAACACCGACGGGCAGAACGCGAAGAGCAATGCGGTGTACGCCATGGTGCAGGACTTCAAGGCGCGCGGCGTACCGATCGACTGCGTCGGGTTCCAGTCCCACTTCAACGCCCAGAGCCCGGTGCCCGCGGACTACCAGGCGAACCTGCAGCGCTTCGCCAACCTCGGCGTCGACGTGCAGATCACCGAGCTGGACATCGAGGGCTCCGGCAGCGCGCAGGCCGACAACTACGGCCGGGTGGTGCGGGCCTGCCTCGCGGTCGCCCGCTGCACCGGCATCACCGTCTGGGGGATCCGGGACAGCGACTCGTGGCGGGCCGGCGGCACCCCGCTGCTCTTCGACGCCGGCGGCAACAAGAAGCCGGCGTACACCGCCACGTTGAACGCCCTCAACGGCGGCAGCACGCCGCCGCCGACCACCACCCCGCCGCCCACGGGTGGCGGCTGCTCCGCGTCGGTCACCCTAAACTCGTGGACCGGCGGCTTCGTGGCGACGGTGCGGGTGACGGCCGGCGCGGCCGGCGCCAACGGCTGGACGGTCGCCCTGACGCTGCCCTCCGGGGCGACGGTGGTCAACACCTGGAACGCCACGTCCAGCGCCGCCAGCGGCGCGGTCCAGTTCCGCAACGTCAGTTACAACGGCCGGCTCACCGCCGGTCAGACAACCGAGTTCGGGTTCCAGGCCAACGGCACCGGCACCGGCCTCACCCCCACCTGCACCGCGAGCTGAACCCGCGGCGCCGGTGCGGAGGGCAGATTTCCGCGCCGGCGCCCGGCTCGGGTCAGCCGCGTCCGCCGAGCCAGCGCTCCAGCAGCGAGCGAGGGTCGTCGTCGGGGGTCCGCGGCCGTTCCTGGCGCGCCGGCGGCCGCTCCACCGGGCGGCGCGGCTCGCCGGCCAGCTCCCGGCTGGGCGCGGTGAAGCTCTTCTCCGGCTGCCCCTTGACCGCGGTCGCGATCACCCGGGCCACCGCGTCGATCACCTTGGCCTGCACGGCGGAGCCGACCGAGTCGGTGGGGTCGTCCGGGTTGGCGGCGATGCCGGCGACCGCGACCTGGGGGGTGAAGCCGACGAACGTCTCGGTGGCGTTCTCCTCCGAGCTACCGGTCTTGCCGGCGACCGGTCGGCCGTCCAGGATCTCGTTCACCGAGGTCGCCGTGCCGCCGTTGCACTGCCCGTACGGCGACTGCTGGCCCACCGGGCAGCGCGCCGCGTCGGTGGCGGCCCGGGCGACGTCGGCGTCGAGCACCCGCTTGCAGGACGGGTCACCCACCGGCACCTGCTCGCCGGTCGGGGTCCGCACCGAGACCACCGGCAGCGGCGTGCACAACGTCCCCTCGGCGGCCACCGTGGCGTACGCGTTGGCCAGGTCGAGCGGGGTGGTGGCGGCCACGCCGAGGGTGAACGAACCCCAGTCGGCGGCGTCATTGCGGGCGAACGCGGCGTCCGAGTCGGCCCGGAAGGTGATGCCGAGCCGCTGCGCCATCTCGACCACCTTGTCCTGGCCGACCTGCTCGGCCAGCCAGACGAAGTAGGTGTTCACCGAGCGGCCGAAGCCGTCCCACATCATCCGGTAGCCGTCCATCCAGTCCGGGTTGGCGTTGGCCGGGCACCAGTGCCCGTCGCAGCTGCCCTCGCCTTCGGCGGGGTACCGGGTGGGGAGCTTGCTGGGTGCGTCGAAGCCGGTGGAGAGGGTCTTGCCCGACTCCAGGGCGGCGAGCATGGTGAAGAGCTTGAAGGTCGAGCCGGCCTGGTAGCCGTCGACGCTGTCGCCGCCGGAGATCAGCGGGTTGACGGTGTTCGGGTGGTTGTTCTGCCCGGCCGGGTTCGAGGCCAGGCTGTAGTGCCGGTTGACCGCCATCGCGAGCACCCGGCCGGTGCCCGGCTCGACCGCGGCGATCGGCAGCGCGCGCTTGTTGCCGTACCCGTACACCGCGGTGGCCTGCTGCTGCGCGGTGGCCTGGACCTGCGGGTCCAGCGAGGTGACCACGGTGTAGCCGCCGCGACGCAGCGCCTGCTCCCGCTCCTCGGCGGTGGCGCCGAACGCCGGCTGGGTCAGCCACCACTGGCGCAGGTAGTCGCAGAAGTAGCCCCAGTCGTCGTGGCCCTGGGCCACCGCGGTGCAGCCGTTCGGCTGCGCGGTCGGGTGCAGGGTCAGCTTCTCGGCCTTGGCCTGCGCGGCCTGCGCGGCGGTGATCGCCCCGGTCTCGACCATCGAGTCGAGGACGTACGCCCGGCGGGTCAGCGCCGCGTCCCGGTCACCGTCGATCGGGTTGTACGCCTCCGGGGACTGCACCAGACCGGCGAGCAGGGCCGACTCGGCGAGGGTCAGCTGGGCCGGGGCCTTGCCGAAGTAGCGCTGGCTGGCTGCCGCCACGCCGTAGGCGCCGGAGCCGAAGTAGGCGATGTTCAGGTACCGGTTGAGGATCTCGTCCTTGCTGAGGCTCTGCTCCAGCGCGGAGGCGTACCGGATCTCCTGGAGCTTGCGCCCCACGTTCTGGTCGGTCGCGGCCTGCCGCTCCTCGGCGGTGCGGCTCGGGTCGGTCTTGAGCACGTTGCGGACGTACTGCATGGTCAGCGTCGAGCCGCCCTGCTCGGTGCCGCCGCCCTTGACGTTCGCGACCAGCGCCCGGGCCAGCCCGCGCAGGTCCGCGCCGCCGTGCGAGTAGAACCGCCGGTCCTCCGCCGCCACGATCGCCTGCCGCATCACCGGGGCGATCTCCGACAGCGCGACGTCCGTGCGGTTCACGTCGTAGAACGTGGTGATCAGCGTCTTGCCGTCGTTGGCGTAGAGGTAGGAGCGCTGCGGGGTGGCCGGAGTCTTCAGCGCCGCCGGCAGCGCCGCGTACGAGCCGAGCGCCGACTTGGTGACCACCCCGAACAGCAGGTTGCCGGGGAGCGCGGCCACCGCGAGGGCGAGGCCGGCGAGCAGGCCGGCGAGCAGCACGGTGAACAGCCGCGACAGCGGCGGGCGGGGTGGGGCCATGGTCCCCAGGATTGCCATGAAAGCCGCCAACCGACCAGCCCCCGCGCCGTTTTGTCAGCAACTTCACCGCCCCTCACCAGCAACTTCCCAACCTGGCGGGCTGGTGGGTCAGGCGGGAGAGAGGGGGCCACCGGGGGTGGCGGGAGGCGGCGGCGCGGCGGTGGCGACGCTGGCCGAGGCCGCGTCGCGGGCGATGTCGCGCGGCACCAGACGGCCGGAGCGGTAGCCGATGCCGATCCCGGCGATCAGCACGAAGATCGCCCCGAAGGTCTGCAACGAGCCGACCAGCGCGCCGCCGAGACCGAGCAGTGGCGCGGCGATGATCAGCATCACCCCGTCACCCATGCTGAACATGCCGGAGCGGGCCACCGCCCAGCCGGTGAGGAACCAGCCGATGCTGTAGCAGGTGGCGCCGACCAGCACGAGGGCCCGCGCGGAGGTACCGAAGACCGGGGTCTGCTCCTCGAGCCCGGCGAAGGGCAGCATGAGCACCGTGCCGGCGATGCTCACCAGCAGCCCGGCGGCGGCCGCCCGGCGGCTGCGGGTGGCGGCGAGCAGCCCGGTGAGGGCCAGCAGCGCGAGCAGGCCCAGCCAGACCGCGGCCACCCAGCCGACCAGGTAGAGCGGCCGCCCGTCGGCCGGGTACGGGTCGTTGCCCACCCCGCCGTCGCTGGCCATCGCCACCACGCCGTAGAGGACGGCGTACGCGGGGAGCAGCCACACCGCGGCGCGGGCGAACCGGCGTACCGACCAGGCCCAGCTGGCGTTGGTCGCCGGACCGGCGGGCGTCGGCTCGCCGACGAACGGCAGCACTCCGAATCCGCCTCCGGTACTCCGGGAGCCGAGTGGACCGGTCGGATCGTGCGCGCCGGGGACCGGGGCCGAGGACCAGATCCGATTCGCCGGGTCCTTCATGCGTCACCTCGCTCTTCCGACAAAGCGGTGCGGGACGCGCCGGGGCGCCCCGAAGCCTGGTCACCACCCGTCCTAGGACCGATGGTGGCAGGCACCGGAGCGCCCCATGAGTCTTTCTCGCATTTACCCCACGCCGGCCGACTCAGTCGACGACCGGCCGCCGGACCGGGTCGGCTCAGCCGCGCTCGCGCTGGTCGGCCGGATCGTTGACCAGGCTCGCCGGGGAGACCGGCTCCGGCGCGGGCAGACCCTGCGGCGTGCCGCCGGTGGCCTGCGCCTCGGCGACGCGTACCTCGTCGTGGATCTGCGCGGCCGCGTCGGCCGCCGCCTGCGCGGCCTCCGCCGCCTCGCGCTCCACCTGGCTGGCGTGGTCGGCCGCCTCCGGCGCCGGCTCGTCGCCGACCATGCGGCTCAGCCCGCCGAGCGCGCCGCCCATCCCTTCGAGGGCCTTGGTCAGCTCGGCCGGCACGATCCAGACCTTGTTGGCGGTGCCGTTGGCGATCTGCGGCAAAGCCTGCAGGTACTGGTAGGCCAGCACCTTCTGGCTCGGGTTGGCCTGGTGGATCGCGTCGAAGACGGTCCGGATCGCCTTCGCCTGGCCCTCCGCCTGGAGGATCCGGGCCTGCCGGTCACCGTCGGCCCGCAGCACGGCGGACTGCTTCTCACCCTCGGCGGTGAGGATCTGCGACTGCTTGTGTCCCTCCGCGTTGAGGATCGCCGCCCGGCGGTCCCGCTCGGCGCGCATCTGCTTCTCCATCGAGTCGCGGATGCTGGCCGGCGGCTCGATCGCCTTGATCTCCACCCGGGTGACCTTGATGCCCCACCGGCCGGTGGTCTCGTCCAGCACCCCGGAGAGGTGTCGGTTGATCTCCTCGCGGCTGGTCAACGCCCGCTCCAGGTCCAGCGAGCCGATGACGTTACGCAGCGTGGTGACGGTCAGCTGCTCGATGGCCTGGAGGAAGTTCGAGATCTCGTAGGTGGCCCGGACCGAGTCGACGACCTTGAAGTAGAGCACCGTGTCGATCGAGACGACCAGGTTGTCGGAGGTGATCACCGGCTGCGGCGGGAAGCTGACCACCTGCTCCCGCATGTCGACCTTGGTACGTACCGCGTCGATGAACGGCACCAGCAGGTTGAGCCCCGGGTTGAGGGTGCGCTTGTACTTGCCCAGCCGCTCGACCACGTCCTGGCGCTGCTGCGGCACGATCCGTACGGCCTTGGCCAGCGTCACCACGGCGATCAACGCCACGGCGATCACCAGCACCGTTATCGCTGTCATCCCGTTCACCCTCTCGCTTCCGGCAACCCGCCGGCGGAAGAAACATCGTCCTGCCAGACCAGGGCGGTCGCGCCCCGGACCTTTATCACCCGTACCCGTTGACCGGGGTCGAACGACTGCGTCGCGTCGTACGGCCGCGCGGTCCACAGCTCACCGTCGATCTTGACCATGCCGTGCTCGGCGTCCACCCGTTCCAGCACCAGCGCGGTGGAGCCCTCGATCGCCTCCACCCCGAACGGCTGCTCGCCGCTCTCCAGCGCCGAGCGACGATGCCGCTGGATGATCGGCCGCACCCCCACCACGGTCAGCGTGGAGACCACGGCGAAGACCAACGCCTGCACGGCCGACGGCGCGCCGAGCGCGGCCGCGCCGGCGGCAGCGAACGCGCCGGTGGCGAACATGATCAGGAACAGCGTCGTCGTGAAGACCTCGGCGACGGCCAGCACCACACCCAACACGATCCACAACACGGCGTCCACCCCACGATCGTGACACGCAAATGCACGCGCGGCCGCCCCGCGATGATCGATAAGCTCGGCGGCACCCGCCGCCCGCCCCCGACGGGCCGGCACGGCACCGCACCACACCGAGGAGAGGACGCCCGTGTCCCTGCTGCCCGAGACCGCCCGCCAGGTCGACGCCCTGGTCGCGCAGGCACAGTCCGCCGGCCGTACGCCGTCACTCGTGATGGGCGTGGTCCGGGCCGGCGAGCTGGCCCACCTCGCCACCGCGGGCGAGCACCCGCGACCCGACGCGGACCTGCAGTACCGGCTCGGCTCGATCAGCAAGACGATGACCGCGACCCTGGTGATGCAGCAGCGCGACGCCGGCCGGCTGGCCCTGGACGACCCGCTGGAGCGGCACCTGCCCGGCACCAGCGTCGGCACGCTCACCCTGCGCCAACTGCTCGGGCACGCCAGCGGCCTGCAACGGGAGCCGGAGGGCGAGTGGTGGGAGCGGGCCGAGGGCTCCGACCTGGCCACCCTGCTGGGCGCGGTGACCGCGGACAAGATCGCCTACCCGGCGCACCGGACGTACCACTACTCGAACCTGGCGTACGGGCTGCTCGGCGGGGTGCTCGAGCGGATCACCGGGACGCCCTGGGCCGAGCTGCTCCGGGAGCGGATCTTCGAACCGCTGGGCATGCGCCGCACCACGTACGCGGCCACCGAGCCGTTCGCCCGGGGCTACGTGGTGCACCCGTGGCACGGCACGCTGCGCGAGGAGCCGCGGACCGACACCGGCGCGATGGCGCCCGCCGGGCAGCTGTGGGCGAGCATCGAGGACCTGGTTCGGTGGGCGGCCTTCCTGGCCGAGCCGGCGCCGCGGGTGCTCGCCGCCGACACGCTGACCGAGATGTGCGCGCCGGTGGTGATCAGCGACCTCGACTCGTGGAGCGGCGGGCACGGCCTCGGGGTGGAGCTCTACCGGGCAGGCGAGCGGGTGTACGTCGGGCACGGCGGCTCGATGCCCGGCTACGTGGCCGCCCTGGCGGTGCACCGACCCACCCGCACCGCCGTGGTCGGCTTCGCCAACTCGTACGGCTTCGGCATCGGCCGCGTCGGGCAGCGGATCCTCACCACCGTGCTCGACGCCGAGCCGGCACTTCCGCAGCCCTGGCGCCCGACCGCCACCGCCCCGCCCACCGAGATCGCCGAGCTGACCGGCCGCTGGTGGTGGATGGGGGTCCCGCTCGACGTGACCTGGGACGCGGCCGGCGGTGAGCTGGCCGCCCTGCTGCGCGGCGAGCGGGCGAGCCGGTTCAGCCCGGAGGGCCCGGACCGCTGGCGCGGCCGGTCCGGTCCGGAGAACGGCGAGATCCTCTCGGTGCTGCGCGACGAGGCGGGCGGCGTACGGGCGCTCGACATCGCCACGTTCGTCTTCACCCGCACTCCGGACCAGGAGCCCTGACCGCCGGGCGGCGTTCTAGCCCGCGGGCTCGGTGACGAAGTCGATCAGGCGTTCCATCGCGTTGATCAGCGGGGTCTCCACGTCGGCGAAGCTGTCCACCCGGGACAGGATCCGTCGCCACAGGTCGGCCGGCTCGGCCACCCCGAGCGCCGCGCAGACCCCCTCCTTCCACGGCCGTCCCGGGGGCACCACCGGCCAGGCCGCGATGCCGAGCGCCGCCGGCTTCACCGCCTGCCACACGTCCACGTAGGGGTGCCCGGTGACCAGCACGTGCGGGGAGGTGACCCCGGCCACGATCCGGCTCTCCTTGCTGCCCGGCACCAGGTGGTCGACGAGCACGCCCAGCCGTCGTCCCGGCCCGGGCCCGAAGGTGCGCACCTCCGCGGCCAGCGCGTCGATGCCGTCCAGCGGCTCCACCACCACGCCCTCGATCCGCAGGTCGTCGCCCCAGATCCGTTCGACCAGCGCGGCGTCGTGCACCCCTTCAACCCAGATCCGGCTCGCCTTGGCGACCTGGGCGCGTACCCCCTGCACGGCGATCGAACCGGAGGCGGTCCGGCGGCGCGGCGCCGGCGCCGTGGTCCGGGTCGGGCGGCGCAGCGTCACCGGCCGGCCGTCGAGCAGGAACGCCGCCGGCAGCAGCGGGAAGTTGCGCCGCCGGCCGTGCCGGTCCTCCAGCACCACCGCACCCTGCTCGAAACCCACCACCGCGCCGCAGAAGCCGGAGTCCGCGTCCTCGACCACCAGGTCGGGCTCGGCATCGACCTCCGGCACGGCCTTGCGCCGCCGCCAGTCCCCCGCCAACACGTCGTTCTCGTACCGCCGCCCCATGTAGATCAAGCTAACCGCCGTCGCCTCCCCCGACACCCCGACGCGCCGCCGACCCGCTGTGTCGATCACGCAGGTGTGGTGCCTCACGAACCGTCACGATCTGCCGAGAACGCCCACCACGACTGCATGATCGACGCTGGGCTGGGTAGCGCGACGGGGGCGAAGCGGGCAGTTGGGGGCACGCGGCGCGGCCGGGGCGGCAGCCGAGACACGGCCGGTGGTGACCACGTACCCTTTCGGCATGTCCACCCCCGCAACGGGCGCGGCGACGCTGGCGCCCCGCCGGTCGAGCCGGTTCGTTGCCTGGATACGCGCATGGCGCGCCGGGCTGGTGCCCTACGACGAGGTCGCCGACGCGATCGCCGGCGACGAGGAGCACCTGGTCGCCGACGCCCCCGGCACCTGGACCGACGTCCCGCTCGGCGACGCGCTGCCCACCCTGGCCAAGCTCTCGCCCGACGAGATCCGCCTGGTGCTGCCCGCCCCGGGCGACCCGCGCGGGCTGCCCGGCCCCGGCGACTTCGCCGGCGCGGCGCTGCTCGCCGGTGAAGCGGTGGTGGCCGGCACCCTGGGCCTGATCCCGCAGGTCCGCATGCACACCTCCGGCTCCGGCGACACCTTCGAGACGGTGCTCTGGCGGGTCTACCCACTGCCCCCGAACGCCCCGGCGGCCTCGCTGACCCTGCCCGGCGCCGCCGAGGCGGAGGCGGAGCTGGCCGCCGCGCTGGCCGAGACGACGGCAGCACTGACCCGGCTCGACGTCGCCCAGTGGCGGCCCGAGTTGGCCGGGGCGCTGGAGGCGCTGCGCCGCCCGGACGGCGCCACCGACCTTCCGCCCGGCTTCGACCCGCGGGCCCGCCGGCTCTTCGCCCGGGCCGCCGTGCTGGATCGGGTGCTCGCGCTGGCCGGGCACGCCGCACCCGGCGGCGCGATCAACAACTACGAGGCCCAGCAGCGCGACGCGGCGCTGCGGCCACTCACCACGGCGTGCCGGCAGGCGCTGGTCGCGGCCTGCAACGCCCCGCTGCGCCCCTGACGGGAGGCACCGCGATGCGGGCCGCGCTCGCCTGGGCCCTCGCCGTCGTCGAGGTCCTGCTCCTCGGCTGGATGATCAGGCGCCGGCAGAGGCCGAACCGGTAGCGACAGGCGCTGGTACGCGCGCCAAACCTTGGGCTGCCGGAAGGGCGCGTCAGTCCACGATCGAAAGTCTCCGAGCTGCCGGGAAACCCTCAGCGGCCAACGCCTGTCCGCCCAGAGGAGGCGGGCCAGGTCACCCGACCGGGTTCCGTGACAAGGTCTCACAAACTCGGACAAACCTCTCGTATTACCGTCGGTAGCGCGCCGGCTGGAAGACAAGAGTCCTCTTGGTCGCAGACCGGCGAAACCCGATCGAGAGGATGCGGACCATGCACGACCTTTCTCGTCGCGAGCTGCTCAAGGCGACGGCAGCCGTTGGCGCCGGAGCGGTCGTTCTCCCGGGCCTGGTGTCCGGAGGCACTCCGGCCATTGCGGACGGACCAGGCTGGTCCTCCACCGAGAAATGCCCACCGGCGCAGTTGACCGGCCGCATCGTCCGGCCGACCGACCCTGGATATGCGCGGGCGAGCCTCGGCTGGGACGAACTCTTCGTCCGCTATCCGCTGGTCATCGTCTTCGCCCAGGAGACCCAGGACGTGGTCAACGCCCTCACCTGGGCGCGGCAGAACGACGTGGCGCTGCGGGTACGGAGCGGCCGGCACAGCCTGGAAGGCTGGTCGAATGTGGACAACGGCATCGTCATCGACGTCAGCGAGCTGAAGTCGGCCCAGATCGACCCTCCCAGCCGCACCGCGAAGGTCGGCGCCGGGCTCAACCAGCTGGAGGCGGTGACCGCGCTCAGCGATCAGGGTTTCGCGGTGACGACCGGAACGGAAGGCAGCGTGGGCCTGTCCGGTGCCACCCTCGGCGGCGGCTTCGGCTTCCTCACCCGCTACCTCGGCATGGCCTGCGACAACCTCATCGGGGCGGAGATCGTCGTCGCGTGGGGAGCCGACGGCGCGCGGGCGACCGAGGTGGACCTCGGCAATCACTCGGACCTGCTGTGGGCGCTCCGCGGAGCGGGAAACGGCAACTTCGGGATCGTCACCTCACTCACCTACAAGGTGGCTCCACTGAAAGAGGTCGCCTACCTGCAGGCGACCTGGGAAGGCCTCGACAACCTGCACGAGGTCTTCGACACCTGGCAGCGCACCGCACCGTTCAGCGATTACCGCCTCGGCACCCAGCTCGAGATCCACAAATCCCAGATCCTGCTCTTCGGCGTCCTCGCGGACGGACGGGACGCAGAGGTGCGAGAACTACTGGAACCGCTGCTCTCGATCGGCAACCCCGCCGTCACGCTGCAGACCGGGGCCTGGGGCGACGTATATGCCGGATTCCAGATCCCGACCGAGGACGAGCCGGCGAACTGGAAGTTCTTCTCGCAGTTCACCAACGAGCCCTTCCCGAAGCAGGCGATCAGCCTGATCCGCGAATTCATGGAGAAGGCCCCCTCGGAGGACAGCAACTTCTTCACCCAGGCCTTCGGCACCGGGGCCCAGACGAGGGAACCGCGCGGCGGCGCGGCGTTCCCGCACCGCGACGCGCTCTTCTACTCCGAGCCCGGCGCCGGCTGGGGCACCCGCGGAGAGCCGGACAGCGGCGACGCCCTCACCCCGATCGCCCAGACCTGGATCGCCGAGTTCAGCCAGGCGCTGCGACCCTATGTGGACGGGGCCTACGTCAATGTGCCGAACATCGGCATGGCGGAATGGGAAACCGCCTACTGGGGATCCAACTACGACCGGCTGCGCAAGATCAAGGGCAAGTACGACCCGCACAACGTCTTCCAGTACGAGCAGAGCATCCCACCGGCGTCGTGCTGACCCGCCGTCACCCTCGACACCCGGTCCTGGCCAGGGCGCGAGCCTCGTGAACTGGCCAGGCCGGAGACCGACCGACGGCCCGGCCGTGGCCGCCGGCGCGCCGCGTCACGACGGTCGAGCCACGTACGCCGTCTTGACGTCGTCGGAGAACCCGCAGGCTTTGTAGAAGGCGTGCGTCGCCGGCCTGCGCGAGCCGGTCATCAGCATCGCCTTGTAACAGCCCGCATCCCACGCGGCTTGAAGCGTGCCTGCCATGATCTCCCGACCCAGGCCTGTTCCTCGCCGCGATTCCTCGACGACGACGTTCTCGATGACGGCGTAGGGCGACGCCGACCGGGTGATGTTGGGGATCACGTTGAGGTACGTCGTGGCGACGACGGCCCCATCCCGTTCGAGCACGAAGAGATGCAGCGCTGGAGAGCCCAGGATCTGCTGGAAGGCCGCCGCATCAGAGCCGTCCTTGAGAACCGGATCGTCGGGCTGCAGTTGCCGGTAGAGGCGGATGATCTGCTCGAAGTCGCCAGGCCGAGCCGCACGGAACATGCCTGCAGCGTAAGCGCAGACCCTAGGCGGCCTGAGCCAGGGCAGCTCGGGCCGCCGTGACGAACGAGTCCCTGCGCCTTGTCCGCTCCTCGATCGCGGTGAGCCGCTCCGGCGGGAACAGGGCGGACAAGGGAGCATCCGCCGAATCGGAACGCGCATCGCGGATCAGTCGGAGTTGTAGCCGCCACTCGTCGTTGATGCTTCTCATGACAAGCTCCGCTTCCCGGGCGAGTTCGTCCGGCCCCTCGAGGAGGACGAGGTTGTAGGCCTCGTCAAGGGTCCGCAGGGCCAGATACGTCTCGCTGGGCGTCGACCGGATCGCATCGTGATCCTGCTGCAGCCAGTTCCCGTCGAGACGTCGATAGGCCTGATCACAGGCGCTGAGAAAGCCCACGTACGAATCCCGGCGAAGTTGGTCCCTGCGCGCCGTGCGCTGCTCCGCTCGCTCGGCACGAGCGACGGCGAGGCTGTTGGCCATCTGCAGCCGCGAGGCCCACACACCGATCAGCCCGGTGATGGCGGCTGCGGCAAGCGTGGACAGGGATGCGACCAGCGCGACGGCGACGGTGTCCTGCATGCGATACATCATCGCCAAGAGCGGCAAGCCCTCTGTAGCCCGGAACGTCCTAACTGGACGGCTCGACAACAGGCTGCCGTGGCCGGTCCGCCCGTCCGCGAGCGGGGCAGTGCCGACATCCAACGGATGCCATAGTGGCGCCATGAAGGAAGACCTGCACAGTTACCTGAAGGGTGGCCGCGACGCGCTGCTGTGGAAGCTCGACGGGCTCAGCGAATACGACATCCGCCGCCCGCTGACCCGGACCGCCACCAACCTGCTCGGTCTGGTGAAACACTCGGCGGCCTGCGAGATCCTCTACTTCGGCGTCGTGTTCGGCCGGCCGTTCGGGCAGGAGCTGCCGTACGTCGGCGAGGAAGCGGAAACCAATGCCGACATGTGGGCGACCGCGGATGAGACCCGCGAGGAGATCGTCGCTCTGTACCGTCGCGCGAGCGCCCACGCCGACGCCACCATCGAAGCCCTCGCGCTGAATGATGTCGGCCGCGTGCCGTGGTGGGGCGATCCGGCGGTCACCTTGCACCACGTCCTGGTCCACGTCATCGCGGAAACACAACGGCACGCCGGCCACGCCGACATCGTGCGCGAACTCATCGACGGCGCGGCCGGGCTGCTGCCCAGGAACGACAACCTGCCCCCCGCCGACGAGTCATGGTGGCTGGACTACCGCCAGCGCGTGGAGCAGGCCGCCCTCGACGCCAGCAAACGCAGCAATTAGGTTTCTGTCGATCATCGCCGTGCCGCCGTCGACGAACGTAGGTCGTCGACCAGCACGATCCGCGACAGGTCCTCGGTGACCACCACGCTCATCCTTCGGCCGGCGCCTCGGGCCGGGTCAGAGCTCGTCGATCAGGTCGGCGACGGAGTCGACGATCCGCGACGGGCGGTACGGGTAGCGCTCCGCCTCGGTCCGGGTGCTGATCCCGGTGAGCACCAGGATGGTCTCCAGCCCGGCCTCCAGGCCGCAGAGGATGTCGGTGTCCATCCGGTCGCCGATCATCGCGGTGCTCTCCGAGTGCGCGTTGATGGTGTTCAACGCGGATCGCATCATCATCGGGTTGGGCTTGCCGACGAAGTACGGCTCGACGCCGGTCGCCTTGGAGATCATCGCGGCCACCGAACCGGCAGCGGGCAGCGCGCCCTCGACGGAGGGGCCGGTCACGTCCGGGTTGGTGCAGATGAAGCGGGCCCCGTCGTTGATCAGCCGGATCGCCTTGGTGATCGCCTCGAAGCTGTAGGTGCGGGTCTCCCCCAGCACCACGTAGTCGGGGGCGAAGTCGGTCAGCACGTAGCCGACCGCGTGCAGGGCCGTGGTGAGCCCGGCCTCGCCGATGACGTACGCGGTGCCGCCCGGCCGCTGGTCGCCGAGGAACTGCGCGGTGGCCAGCGCGGACGACCAGATCGCCTGCTCCGGCACGTCCAGCCCCATCCGGCTGAGCCGGGCCTGGAGGTCGCGCGGCGTGTAGATCGAGTTGTTGGTGAGCACCAGGAACGGCTTGCCGGAGGCGCGCATCCGCTTGATGAACTCGGGCGCGCCGGGAACCGGCTGCCCCTCGTGCACCAGGACGCCGTCCATGTCGGTGAGCCAGCTCTCCACGGGCTTGCGGTCATGCATCGGTCATCCCAAGGGGTCTGAGGGTCGGGTCGGTGTCACGGGCGGCGGGGCGGCACGCAGCAGACCGCCGGGCAGGTGTCCCAGAGCGGCAACTCGCCGAGGCGTCGGCGCAGCCGTACCCCGTCCGGGTCGGTCCGTTCGGTGACCAGTTCCCGGACCATCGCCACGAAGCGCGGGTCGGTGCCGGGAGTGCCCGCCCGGACGAAGTCCAGGCCGAGCTGCTTGGCCGTCTCCAACGCCTCGGTGTCCAGGTCCCAGACCACCTCCAGATGGTCGGAGACGAACCCGATCGGGCTGACCACGACGCTGGTGGTGGCGCCCGCCTGGGCCAGCGCCGCCAGGTGGTCGTTGACGTCGGGCTCCAGCCACGGCACGTGCGACGGGCCGGAGCGGCTCTGCCAGACCAGGTCGTACGGCAGGTCGGGCGCCGCCGCGGCGGCCACCAGCCGGGCCGTCTCGCGCAGCTGCGCCTCGTAGCGGCCGCCGTGCGGGCCGGCGCTGGCGGCCATCGAGGTGGGCACCGAGTGGGCGGTGAAGACCAGCCGGGTGCTGTCCCGCTTCGCCGGGTCGAGCTGCTCCAGCGCCGCCCGCACCGCGTCAACGTGCGGCTCGACGAAGCCCGGGTGGTCCCAGAACTGGCGGAGCTTCTCGATCATCGGAGCGTCCGGGCCGACCGCGGCCCGGGCGGCGGCGATGTCCTCCTGGTACTGGCGGCACGAGGAGTAGCCGCCGTAGGCGCTGGTGACGAAGGCGAGCGCGTTGGTCACCCCGTCGTCGCGCATCTGCGTCACCGTGTCGGCGAGCATCGGGTGCCAGTTCCGGTTGCCCCAGTAGACCGGCAGGTCGAGGCCGTGCGCGGCGAAGTCGGCCCGGATCGCGGCGAGCAGCTCCCGGCTCTGCTGGTTGATCGGGGAGACCCCACCGAAGTGCTGGTAGTGCTGGGCGACCTCGGCCAGCCGCTCCGGCGGCACGCCGCGTCCCCGGGTGACGTTCTGCAGGAACGGCATCACGTCCTCGGGCCGCTCCGGCCCTCCGAAGCTCACCAGCACCACCGCGTCGTACGCCATGGCCTCATTCTTCCCCGCGGCCGATGCCGACCCGGCGACGGCCCCCGGATTGCCCGGGGGCCGTCGACGGGCGCGGCTCAGGCGCCGAGGGCGTGGTAGCCGCCGTCGACGTGCACGATCTCGCCGGTGGTGGCCGGGAACCAGTCGGAGAGCAGGGCCAGGCAGGCCCGGGCGGCCGGCTCCTGGTCGGTGAGGCTCCAGCCCAGCGGGGCCCGCTCGGTCCAGGCCTCCTCGAACTGGTCGAAGCCGGGGATCGACCTCGCGGCCATGGTCCGCAGCGGACCGGCGGAGACCAGGTTGCTGCGGATGCCCTGCTTGCCCAGGTGCAGCGCCAGGTAGCGGGAGGCCGACTCCAGCCCGGCCTTGGCCACGCCCATCCAGTCGTAGACCGGCCACGCCTTTGTCGCGTCGAAGGTGAGCCCGACCACCGCGCCGCCGGCGGACATCAGCGGCAGCGCGGCCACCGCGAGGGACTTGTACGAGTACGTCGAGACGTGCAGGGCAGTGGCGACGTCCTCCCACGGGGCGTCGAGGAAGCCGCCGCCGAGGCAGCTCTGCGGCGCGAAGCCGATCGAGTGGACCAGCCCGTCGAGCCCGTCGACGTGCTCGCGGACCTTGTCGGCGAGCCCGGCGAGGTGCTCCGGGTTGGTCACGTCGAGCTCGATCACCGGGGCGGGCTCGGGCAGCCGCTTGGCGATCCGCTCCACCAGGGAGAGCCGCCCGAAGCCGGTCAGCACGACCTGCGCCCCGTTCTCCTGGGCGAGCTTCGCCACCGAGAAGGCGATCGAGGCGTCGGTGATGACGCCGGTGACCAGCAGCCGCTTACCGGCCAGGAGTCCGGACATGCAGGAGTTCCTCCGTCTGAGTCGTGGTGATCTGCGTCAGTGGCCCATGCCGAGGCCGCCGTCGACCGGGATGACGGCGCCGGAGATGTAGCCTGCGGTGTCGCCGGCCAGCCAGGTGACCACGCCGGCCACCTCGTCCGGGGTCGCCATCCGGCCCGCCGGGATCGACTTGCGGATCTCCGCCTTGCGCTCGTCCGTCAGCACGGCGGTCATGTCCGTGTCGATGAAGCCCGGCGCGACCACGTTGGCAGTGATGTTGCGGCTGCCCAGCTCCCGGGTGATCGAGCGGGCCACACCGACCAGGCCGGCCTTGCTGGCGGCGTAGTTGACCTGACCGGCGCCGCCGGACAGCGCGACCACCGAGGAGACGAAGATCATGCGGCCCCACCGGGCCCGGAGCATCTTGGCCGAGGCGCGCTTGGCGCAGCGGAACGCGCCGGTCAGGTTCGTGTCCAGCACCCGGGTGAACTGCTCCTCCGACATCCGCAGCAGCAGCGTGTCGTCGGTGACCCCGGCGTTGGAGACCAGGACCTCGACCGGCCCCAGCTCCCCCTCGATCGCGGTGAACGCCGCGTCCAGCGACTCGGCGTCGGTCACGTCACACCGGACGCCGAAGAAGCCCTCGGGGGCCTCGCCGCTGCGGTACGTGACCGCTACCCGGTCGCCCTGCTTGGCGAAGGCCTGCGCGATGGCCAGGCCGATCCCCCGGTTACCTCCGGTAACCAGCACTGTACGAGCCACGGTGGTTCCTCTCCAGAGATCGCTGCGGCTTGGAGACTAGGCGTTACCGCAGGGTAATCACTAACCACCCCGACGTCGTACCGTGGTACGACCCGCGGGATGTCCGGAGCCGGCCGGCACGGGGGGGCCTCGGCCACCGGGAGGGGGCGCGGTAGGCCGGTCGGCCGAGTGCGCGGCGGGGCATCCCCGGGTGTACGATCATCAACGTTCCGGGCCCCGCCGACCGCAGGAGGTGATCGCTGTGCGAGATAGCGATCCTCCTAGTCGTGGCCGGGCCGATCGTCAGCCCCGCTGAGCCACGGCTCCAGCAGGTGAGCTGACTCAGCTCCGCTCCCGCCCGTTCCGCTCCCCGGCCCTGCGCCGGGGATCGTGAGCTGCGCCGCCCACACCCCGGGCGGCCCCGGGAGCCGCCCGGTCACGACTTCGTGTGCGCGTCCTGATCCATTCAACGGACCGCCCCTGCCCATGGGCCGTCCAGTCGCCACCCGGAGCCCCCTCATGAGCCGCTACATCGCCCCGCTCGGATTCACCCTCGCCGCCGTCTGGGTGGCCATCGTCTTCGTCCTCGCCGGTCACTGACCCGCACACCGCGCCGTTCCCCGACACCGACCCGCCGCCCTCGCGGTCGACCGAGTTCAACCCGGCCGGCCACGAGGACGGCCGGCCGTCACAGCATCCGGGACGACCAGAGCAGGCTGAGCGCGCCGGCGCAGAGCGCGAGCAGCAGCGCCACCCCGGCGTACCACTGGGTGACCTCCCGAGGTTCGGTACGGAACCCGATCGAGCTGCCCATGTCCTGGTAGACCTGCTTCAGCTCGCTCACCGACGCCGCCTCGTAGAAGAACCCCTCGGTGGTCTCGGCCAGCTCCGCCAGGGCCAGCCGGTCCACCGGGACGCGTTGCAACTGCCCGCCGATGTCGACCTGCCCGCCGTCGGTGCCGAACGCGATGGTGGAGACCGGCACGTTGGCCGCCTGCGCGGCGGCAGCCGCCTCCTCCACCGCGCGGCCGGAGGTCCGGTAGCCGTCGGAGAGCAGCACGATCCGCGCCGGCGGGATCTCGGCCGCGCCGTCGGCGGGCACCGACCGGATCGCCTCCAGGCAGGTGAAGACGGCCTCCCCGGTCGCGGTCGCCTCGGCCAGCACCAGCCCGTCGATCGCGCTGGTCACCGCACCCCGGTCCTTGGTCGGCGGCACCAGCACGTTCGCCGACTTCGCGAACGAGACCAGCCCCAGGTTGTAGCTCTCCGGCAGCTCGCCGACGAACTGCTTGGCCGCCTCCTGGGCGGCCTCCAGCCGGTTCGGCGCCACGTCGTCGGCCTGCATGGAGAGCGACACGTCGATGGCGAGCATCACGGTGGCCCGTTCCAGTGGCTCCCGGGTGTCCACCGCCGGACGGGCCAGGGCGGTGGCCAGCACCAGCAGGCAGAGCAGGAACGCGGTGGCCGGCACGTGCCGGCGCCAGCCCAGCCCCTTCGGGGCGAGGGTGCGCAGCAGGTCCACGTTGGTGAACCGCATCGCGTACGCCCGGCGGTGCAGCTGCCGCCACACGTAGAGCGCGGCGAGGGCGAGCACCGGCAGCACGGCCAGCAGCCACCACGGTTGCAAGAAACGGATCATCGTGTCGTCCCCCTGGTGCGGGCGTGCCGCTGCGCGGCCACGAAGCGCACCATGTCCAGCAGCCAGTCTCGGTCGGTACGCAGGCGCAGATGCGCGGCGCCGGCGGCGCGCAGCGCGGCGGAGATCGCGGCCCGCTGGGCCGTCGCCGCCTCGGCGTAGCGGCGGCGCAGCGCCGGGTCGCCGGTCTGCACCTCGTGCAGCTCGCCGGTCTCCGGGTCGACCACCGGCAGCACCCCGACGTCGGGCAGCTCCAGCTCGCGCGGGTCGACCACCTCGATGGCCAGCACGTCGTGACGCACCCGCAGCTTGCGCAGCGGTCGGGCCCACTGCTCCGGTGGGGCGAGGAAGTCGGAGATGACCACCGCCACGCCGCGTCGCCGGGGCGGCCGGTTGAGCATGTCGACCAGGGCGCCCAGGTCGCTGCGGCCGGGCCGCACGTCGGTGCCGGCGATCGCGCGCAGCAGGCCCTGCGCCTCCTTGCGGCCGTTGCGGGCGGCGAGCCGGGTCAGCACGCCCGGCCCGGCCGCCGGCGGTACGCCACGGCGGCGGCCGGTCGGTGGGGCGGCGCCGCCGCCGGTGCCGACCACCGCGCCGATCCGGTTGCCGCCGCGGACGGTCAGGTGGGTGATCGCGGCCACGGCGGCCACCACCACCTCCCGCTTGAGCCACTGCCCGGTGCCGAAGTCCAGGCTGGCCGAGAGGTCCACCGCCAGCCACGTCTCCAGCTCCCGGTCGGCGACCGTCCGCCGGACGTGCGGCATGGTGGTACGCGCGGTCACCGGCCAGTCCATCCGGCGCACGTCGTCGCCGGGCCGGTACTCGCGCGACTCTCCCGCCTCGCTGCCCGGGCCGGGCAGCAGGCCGGCGTAGTCGCCCTGGAGCAGGCCGTCGAGCTTCCGGGTGACCAGCAGTTGGAGCCGGGAGAGCACGACCTCGGACCGGTCGCCGGTGGCGGGGCGAGGGGTGGCTGAGGTCACGGGCGCGGCCCGGGCCACCCGGCGCCCGGCGGCGCGACGGTCGGCGTCGGCGTGGCCTGCTGCCGGGGCGCGACCGAGGGCAGCGGGATGGTGGACATCACCCGGTGCACGATGTGGTCGGCCGGCACGTCGTCGGCGAGCGCGTCATAGCTGAGAACCAGGCGGTGGCGCAGGATGTCCGGGGCGATGTCCTGGACGTCCTGCGGCAGCGCGTAGTCCCGGCCGCGCAGCAGCGCCAGCGCCCGGGTGGCCCGGACCAGCCCGAGCGAGGCGCGCGGGCTCGCGCCGTACTGGATCAGCTGCGCGACGTCCGGCATGCCGTGCTCGGCCGGGGCGCGGGTGGCCAGCACCAGCCGGACCGCGTAGTCGACCAGCGCGTTGTGCACGAAGACCTGGTCGGCCTTGCGTTGCAGCGCGATCAGGTCGGGGGTGCTGAACACCGCCGACGGTTCCGGCGCGGCGACGCCCATCCGGTAGACGATCTCCCGTTCCTCGGCGTCGGTCGGGTAGCCGACGACGATCTTCATGAGGAAGCGGTCCCGCTGCGCCTCCGGCAGCGGGTAGACACCCTCCTGCTCGATCGGGTTCTGGGTGGCCATCACCAGGAACGGGTCCGGCACCCGGTGGGTCTCCCCGCCGATGGAGACCTGCCGCTCGCTCATCACCTCCAGCAGCGCCGACTGGACCTTGGCCGGCGCGCGGTTGATCTCGTCCGCGAGCAGGAAGTTGACGAAGACGGGACCGAGCTCCACGTCGAACTTCTCGCTGGACTGCCGGTAGATCCGGGTGCCCATGATGTCGGCCGGCACCAGGTCCGGGGTGAACTGCACCCGGGCGAACGAGCCGCCGACCACCTTGGCGAGGGTCTCCACGGCCAGCGTCTTGGCCACCCCGGGGACCCCCTCCAGCAGGCAGTGACCGCGGGCGAGCAGGGCGACGACCATCCGCTCCACCATCCGGTCCTGCCCGACGATCACCCGCTTGATCTCGAAGAGCGCCCGTTCCAGCAGGGTCGCGTCCTCGGCGGGAGTGGTCGCCGGCGCGGGCGGCTGCGGTGCCGCCCCGTTCGGTGTCGGGGCGTCGGGCGTGGTCGGCTGGGCCACCGGTCCTCCACAGCATGATCGGTTGTCGCGGCGTGGTGCGTATCAAGACTCGCATGCCCGGCTGAGTGCCGAGGTGGGGAGAAGCCGATTTTCGCCACGCCGTCCCAGCCGGTCGAGTCGCCATTCTCGGGGTGGACAGGTACCGGTTGACCGCGTGTACGATTCACCCCGTCGCCGGGCGGCTCCCCCCGTGGCCGCCCGGCGCTCAACTTCTCTCCCCGCCGACCTAGACTGGCCGGGATGAGCTCCCCCTCACCCGCCGACGAGCCGCTGATCTGCTCGGCCAAGGGATGTCGCGCACCGGCTGTCTGGGCGTTGCGGTGGAACAATCCCCGCCTGCACGACGCCGACCGGCGCAAGACCTGGCTCGCCTGCGCCACCCACCGCGAGACGCTCGGCGACTTTCTCGACGCCCGGGGCTTCCTGCGTGCGGTCGCACCGCTGTCCGGATCGCCTACGCTCGAAGCGTGAGCGCGCAGAACGGATCTCTCCGGTGACCGGAGCGGAGTCCACCGGGCGGCCGGCCGCCGCCGGACCGCCGCCAACGTCGACGCCCGGCCCGCCGTCCGGCCCGCCGGGGCCGGTCCCCGGGCCGCTGGAACCCTGGCCGGAGACCGTCCGGTGGCAACCGATCTCCCGGGACCTGATCTGGGTGGAGCTGGTCCGGCTCGCCGTGGTGCTGGCCGTCGTGGTGCTGGTGGCGGTGATCGGCTGGGCGCTCAGCGGGCACTGGCTGTTCGGCGTGGGCCTCGCCGTCGCCCTGCTGCTCGGCGCCGTCCGGGCCTTCTCCATCGTCCGGGCGGTCCGCGCCTGGGGCTACGCCGAACGCGACGACGACCTGCTGGTCCGGCACGGGCTGCTGGTCCGCCGGCTCTCCATCGTGCCGTACGCCCGGATGCAGTTCGTCGACGTCAGCGCCGGGCCGCTGGAGCGCGCCTTCGACCTGGCCACCGTTCAGTTGCACACCGCAGCGGCGGCCAGCGACGCCCGGGTGCCCGGGCTGCGGCCGGCCGAGGCGTCCCGGCTGCGCGACCGGCTCACCGCCCTGGGCGAAGACCGGGCGGAGGGGCTGTGACCGGCCGGCCCGGCTCGCCGCCGGTGACCGTGGGGCCGCCCCGATGAGCGACGCTCCGGCCGAGCCGGGTCCCCGTCCGTCGGCACCGGACCCCGGGACGCCCCGCGAGCCGGGCGCCGCACCGTACCCGGCGGTCCCGTACCCCGGGCCGCCGCCGTACCCCGGGCCGGGGTACGCCGGGCCGCCGCCGCACCCCGGGCCGTCGTACGGCGGCGCGCCGCCGTACCCGGTGGTGGCGTATCCGCCGGGCGGGGCGTCGCAGCCGGCGGGACCGTACGCACCGCCCGCGCCCGGTACGCCGGGTGGCCCCGAGGAGCCGCGGCGGCGGTTGCACCCGCTGAGCCCGGCGCTGCACGGGGCCAAGTCACTGGTCGTGGTGATCGCCGGGCTCTCCTGGTCGACGCTGTCCCGGGTGGGCTTCGGCTGGTTCGCCGCGATGGTCGCCGTCCTGGCGTTGGGTGCGACGGTGCTCTCGGTGATCAGCTGGTACAACACCGGCTACCACGTGGTCGGCCGGGAACTGCGGGTCCACGAGGGGCTGCTCTGGCGGCGGACCCGGGCCATCCCGCTGGAACGGTTGCAGGCCGTGGAGGTGGTCCGGCCACTGCTCGCGCAGCTCACCGGGCTCGCCGAGCTGCGCCTCGAGGTGGTCGGCGGCGGCAAGACCGAGGCGCCGCTGGCGTACCTCAGCGTGGCCGACGCCGCCGCGCTGCGGGAACGGCTGCTGATCCTGGCCGGCCGGGCCGGGCAGCCGGGCGCCGCCCCGGCCGCCGCAGCTGGGACCGCCGCCCCGACGCACCCGCCGTCCGTCGCGGCGGGTGCAGCGGCCGGGCCGGCGGCGGTGCCGCCCGGCCGGCCGCTGCACGCGGTGCGCAACCAGGACCTGCTGGTCAGCCAGCTGCTCACCCCGCAGGCGTTCCTGCTGCCGTTCGGCGTGGCCTTCGTGGTGGCGCAGTTCCTCTCCGAGGACTCCTGGTCGTTCATCGCGGTGGCGAGCACCCTCACCGCGATGGCCGGTGTGCTGCTGCAACCGGTGCGCCGGGTGCTCGACGACTGGAACTTCCGACTGGCCCGCGACGAGGGGACGCTGCGGGTGCGCAACGGCCTGCTGGAGACCCGGGCGCAGACCGTCCCGCTGGACCGGGTGCAGACGCTGCGGGCCACCTGGCCGCTGCTCTGGCGGATGAAGGGCTGGCTCCGGCTGCGCCTGGAGGTGGCCGGCTACTCGATCGGCGAGGCCGACGAGCGCAACCGCCCGGACCGGCTGCTGCCGGTCGGTGGGCTGCCCACCGCCGAGATGATCGTCGCCGAGGTGCTGCCCGGGGTACAGCTGGCCGGGCTGCCGTTCAGCCCGCCCCCGCCGCGGGCACGCTGGCTGCACCCGCTCAGTCGCGGCGCGCTCGGCGCGGGGCTGCACGAGCGGGTCTTCGCGGTCCGGTCCGGGCTGCTCACCCGCCAGGCCGCCGTCGTGCCGTACGCCCGGATCCAGAGCGTGCGGGTGGTGCAGGGGCCGCTGCAACGGCGGCTCGGCCTGGCCACGGTGCACGCGGACACCGCGGGCGGCCCGGGCGCGGCCGCCGAGGACCGCGACGTCGCCGAGGCCTGGGCGATCGCCGCCGAGCTGACGAGGCGGAGCCACGCCGCCCGCCGGGCCGGCTGACCCGACCGGCGCGCTCGGCAGGTCGCCGGCCGGCCCGTCAGCGGGTGGTCGCCGGCCGGCCCGTCAGCGGGTGGTCGCGGAGACCGTCGGTGCGTCGCCGGCCGAAACCGCGTCGCCGGCTGGGGCCGGATCGGTCGCCGCCGCGCTCACCGGGGTCGGGTCGTCGGGCGGCCCACGGCGGGCCCGGCGGGCGGCCCACCAGCGCTCGGCCAGGCCGACCACCAGGAAGGTCATCCCGACGTACGCCCAGCCGACCAGCACGTCGATCACGTAGTGCTCGCCCGAGTAGACGAGGGTGAAGGTCATCGCCAGCGGATAGGCCAGCAGCAGCGGCCACCAGCGCCGACGGGTCGTGTTGAAGAAGAAGAGCACCACGAACAGCGCCCAGGCGGTGTGCAGCGACGGCATCGCGGCCACCGGGTTCGACGCGATCTGACCGGCGTTGAGCAGGTTGCCGGCGCCGTGCATGCCGAACTCCTTCCAACCCCGGGTGGAGATCCGGGCGACCTCCTCGATCAACCCGTTCTGCGCTGCCCACCAGGGTGGGGCCGCCGGGTAGACGAAGTAGGTGACCAGGCCGGCGGCGCAGAGGAAACCCCACCGGCGCATGTACGCCCCCCAGCGCGCCCGGTTACGCAGCCAGAGCACCGCGGCGGCGGCGAGCGCCACCACGAAGTGCGAGAAGTAGACCCAGCTGACGAGCACGTCCCACCAGTGCACCTCCGGCCGGTAGAGGTGCTGCTGCAACCAGATGGTGGGCACCTGCCCGCCGGTCGCCCAGCCGAACATGAACCGGTCGGCGACGACCAGCTCGTAGGCGTGCGGGGTGGCGCCGTTGTCGGCGAAGCCGCGGGAGAGGTTGTAGACCGCGAAGAGCAGCACCACCGGCACCCAGTCCCGGGCGAAGCGCAGATGACTGCGCCACGGCCGGGACGAGTTCCAGGCGATGGTGCCGGCCCAGATCCAGAGGAACGCGTACGCCGGGTCGGTGGGCAGGCCGATGGCCAGCCATCCGACGACGAAGGCGACTCCCCAGATCGCCATGGCGACCAGACGGCGACGCCCGCCGTCGGGCGACGCGGGCGGGTCGGTCCGGGCGGGGGGCTGGGGGTCAGTCACGACGGCCATCGCGGTCAAGGTTAGCGGCGGCCCGGGCATCGACCGACGCCGACCACCAGCGCGGCCGGGCAGCGCCTAGGCTGTGGGCCATGCAGGAGCAGCCGGAGCCCGCGCTCGCCCCGGGGCTGACCGCCGTGGTGGAGTTGACCGTCACCGACGCCGACACCGCGCAGGCGCTCGGCTCGGGCGACGTGCCGGTGCTGGGCACGCCCCGCGTCCTGGCACTCGCCGAGGCCGCGACGGTCGCGGCGACCGCCGCCCGGCTGGCGGCCGGCACCACCACCGTCGGGCTGCGGGTCGAGCTGGAGCATCGGGCCGCCACCCCGATCGGGCGCACGGTCCGGGCGCAGGCCCGGCTGGCCGAGGTCGACGGCCGGCGGCTGGCCTTCGAGGTGACCGTCACCGACGGCGATGGCATCGTTGCCGACGGTCGGGTGGAGCGGATGGTGGTCGACCGCCGACGGTTCGTGGAGCGCGCCGCGCGGCACGCATGACCGGCCGGTTCGTCGAGGTCGCCGACCGGGTGCACGTGCTGCGTGAGCCGCTGCTCGCGGTGAACGTCACGCTGGTGGTCGGCGACGGCGCCGCGCTACTGGTGGACACCCTCTCCACCGCCGGGCAGGCCGCCGAGCTGGCCGCCGCCGCCCGCGCGGTCACCGCCGCGCCGTGGACGGTGGTGAACACGCACCACCACTTCGATCACTGCTTCGGCAACGCCACCCTCGCCGCCGACCCGCCCCGTCCGGTCTACGCGCACGAGCGGGTCGCGGCCCTGCTGCGCGAGCACCCCGAGCGGCTGCGCCGGGAGGCGTACGCCGAGGTGCGTGCCGGGTGGCCGGCGCTCGCCCCCGCGCTGGCCGCCACCGAGCTGCTCGCGCCCACCCACCCGGTACGCGGCGAGACGGTGCTCGACGTCGGCGGCCGGCGGGTGCTGTTGCGTCACCCCGGCCCCGGGCACACCGACGGCGACCTGGTGGTGCACGTGCCGGACGCGGACGTGCTGGTCGCCGGTGACCTGGTCGAGCAGGGCGCACCGCCGGCCTTCGAGGACTCCTACCCGCTGCGGTGGCCGGACGCCGTCGCCGACCTGCTCCGGTTCACCACCCCCGGCACGGTGGTGATCCCCGGGCACGGCACCCCGGTGGGCGCGGAGTTCGTCCGGGCCCAGCACCGGCAGCTGGTCGAGCTGGGCGGGCTGATCCGGTCCGCGCACCGTGCCGGCACCCCGGCGGAACAGATCGCCGCCGGCGCACCGTTCGGTCCCCAGGCTGCCCTGGTCGCCGCCCGCCGCGGCTTCGCCGAACTCGACGGCACCCTCTGACGCCGACCGCTCAGGTGGGTCCGCCCAGCAGCACGGCGAGCCGGTCCAGGTGCGGAACGGCTGCGTTCAGCGCGTCCCGGGCGGCCGGGTCGAGCTCGGACAGCGCCTCGGTGAGCAGCTCGGTGCGGTGCCGTTCGTAGTCGGCCATCCGGTTCCGGGCCGCCGGAGTGAGCCGGAGTCGCACCACGCGGCCGTCCGCCGGGTCGCGCTCGCGCTCCAACAGCCCGGCGGTGGCGAGGTCGCCCACCAGCGTGCTGACCGTGTTCGGCGCCGCGCGCAGCCGCCCGGCCGCCTCCTTGACGCTCACGCCCGGATGGGCGCGGATCACCAAGAGCAGTTCCACCTGCGCCAGCGGCAGCGCGGCGCGGTTGGCCCGCTGGTTCGCCGACCGGCGCAGCAACCGGTAGAGCTCGCCCACGGCAGCACCGAGCCGCGCCGCGTCCTGGCCGTTCGACATGACCTCACCCACTTCGGCGGGAAATACCTCTGAATACAGAGCTAAGGTACCCGAGACGATCATTGTGGGGAGATCTCTCGTGGCACAGACGACCCAACCGACCATGCCGTCGGCGCCGGCCGGGCAACCGGCCACCGGCCCGGCGCGGACCGGCCCGGGCCTGCTGGCGCTGCTCGGCCTGCTGACCGCGTTCGGGCCGCTGTCGCTGGACATGTACCTGCCGGCGTTCCCTGAGATGACCCGGGAGCTCGGGGCCGACCAGGCGCAGATCCAGCTCTCGCTCACCACCTGCCTGATCGGGATGGCCCTCGGCCAACTGGTCACCGGCCCGCTGAGCGACCGGTGGGGACGCCGCCGGCCGGTGCTGGCCGGCGGCGCCGCGTACGCAGTGCTGTCGCTGGTCTGCGCCATCGCGCCGAACGCCCCGGCGCTGGCCGCGGCGCGTTTCGCCCAGGGCTTCGCCGGCGGGATGGGTGTGGTGGTCGCCCGAGCCGTGGTCCGCGACCTGCACTCCGGGCGGGCTGCCGCGAAGTACTTCTCCCGGCTCACCCTCGTCTTCGGGGTGGCCCCGGTGGCCGCGCCCGGCGTCGGCAGCCTGGTGCTGCGGTTCGGCTCCTGGCGGGCGGTCTTCGTGGTCCTCGCGGTGATCGGCCTGCTGCTCGCCGCCGCGGTGGCCTGGCGGCTGCCCGAGACCCTCCCGGTCGAGCGGCGCAACAGCGGCGGTCTGGCCGCCACCGCCCGGACGATGCGATCGCTGGCCGGCGACCGGGTCTACCTCGGCTACGCCCTGACCCAGGGCCTGGCCTTCGCCGGCCTCTTCGCCTACATCTCCGGATCGTCCTTCGTCTTCCAGGACGTGTTCGGCGTCTCCGGCGCCCTCTTCAGCCTGATCTTCGGGCTCAACGCGCTGGCCCTGGTCGCCGCCGGGCAGGCCAACGCACGGCTGCTCGACCGGTCGAGCCCACGCAGTCTGCTGATCCGCGCCCTGACGGTCGGCACGGTGGCCGCGGCCGGCCTGCTGGTCGGCGCGGTGGCCGGCAGCCCGTGGGTGGTGGCGGCGTGCCTCTTCCTCTTCGTCGGCTCGCTCGGCATGGTGACACCGAACAGCACCGCGCTGGGGCTGGACCGGCATCCTCGCCACGCCGGCACGGCGGCGGCCCTGATGGGTACGGTCCAGTCGGTGATCGGCGCGCTCGCCGCCCCGCTCGCCGGGCTCGGCGGCGAGGGCAGCGCGGTGCCGATGGCCGCGGTGGTGGCGGGGGCGGTCCTTCTCTCGCTCACCGCCGTCCGCACCCTCGCGGCGAGCGGGCCGACGGTCAGCGGGTGAAGCGCTGCAGGACGTCGGCGCGGGTGGGCATGGCGGTGGCGCCGCCGGGAGACTCGCAGACCAGGCCGGCCACGCGCAGCGCGAACGCCACCCGCTCGATCCAGCCGGCCGGCTCGGTCGGCTCGCCGTCGACCAGCAGGTCGGCGATGAGCGCGGCCATCACCGAGTCGCCGGCCCCGGTGGTGTCCACCGGGTTGACCCGGGGCGCCGGCACCAGGACCGGGTCGGCCCCGGCGGTGGCGAGCACCGCGCCGTCACCGCCGAGCGTGACGACCACCGTCGCGGCGCCGAGTTCGCGCAGGTACGCGGCGACGCCCTCGACCGGCTCGCCGGGATAGAGCAGCTCGGCATCGGCGCCACTCAGCTTGACCAGGTGCGCCCCGGCGGCGAACTCGGCCACCACGTCACGCAACCCGACGAGCGCGGCCGGACCGTCCAGCAGCCGGGGCCGGACGTTCGGGTCGAAGACCCGCAGGCCGGTCGCGAGCGACCAGGCCCGGCGCGCGGCGGCGAGCACGGGCGGTTGAAGCAGCACGATCGAACCGCAGTAGAGCACGTCGGCACCGTCCACCAGGGCGACGTTCAGGTCCTCGGCGGTGAGCAGGCCGTACGCGGGCGGCTCACCGTAGAAGCGGAAGTCGGGTTCCGCCCCGGCGAAGGTGGCCACCGCGAGCGCGGTGGGCGCCGGCACGGTGACCGCGCCGTCCAGCCCCACGCCGGCGGCGGTCAGGAAGGCGCGGATCCGCCCGGCCAGCGCGTCGTCGCCGAACGACCCGACGAACTGCGCCGCGCCGCCGAGCCGGGCCACCCCGACCGCGACGTTGAGCGGCCCACCGCCGATCGCCTGGCGGTAGACCGGCGCGCCACCGCACTCGGTGTCGAGCAGGTCGACCAGTGCCTCGCCGAGCACCACGGTGTATCCCATCCCGGTCCTTTCTTCGTCGGCGGCTGCCGCGCCGCCCGGTCGCGACGGTCACGAACCCGTCGTCGCGCCTAAAGAGATCCTGTCGCATCTGGCCGGCACGGCGCGCGACAGAACGAGCATCCGCCGTCCCGGCCGCGAGCAGTCGTCGGTCGCTACCCGCCCGGCTGGTCCGGCCCCGACGCGACGGGGTGGTGGATGGGCCCGGCCAGCTCGGCCAGCGGCCGGGCGGTGCCGCCCCAGCGACCCGCGACGATCTGCGCCGCCACGCTCACCGCGGTCTCCTCCGGGGTGCGCCCGCCCAGATCCAGCCCGATCGGTGAGGCGAGCCGGGCCAGCTGGGCCAGGCTGGTCCCCGCCTCGCGCAGGCGTTTGCGCCGCTCGTCGTGGGTGCGTCGCGATCCCATCGCCCCGACGTACGCCAGCGGGTGGCGTAGCGCCAGCGCGAGCACCGGCACGTCGAACTTCGGGTCGTGGGTGAGCACGCAGACCACCGTCCGCCCGTCGACCCGGCCGGCGTCCAACTCGGCCTGCAGGTAGCGGTGCGGCCAGTCGACCACCACCTCGTCCGCGTCCGGGAAGCGCCGGGCGGTGGCGAAGACTCCTCGGGCGTCGCAGACGGTCACCCGGTAGCCGAGGAACGTCCCCATCCGGGCCACCGCCGCGGCGAAGTCGATGGCCCCGAAGACGATCATCCGTGGTGCGGTGGCGTACGCGGCGACGAAGAGGCTGACGCCGCTGCCGCGACGCTCTCCGTGGTAGCCGTACCGGAGCACCCCGCTCTGCCCGGCGGCGAGCAGGCCCAGCGCGTCGTCGGCGGCCGCGGCGTCCAGCCGGTCGCTGCCGAGCGACCCGGTCACCCGGCCGTCGGCCAGCACCAGCCGCCGGCCGAGCCGTCTGGCCGGGTCGGCGGGTGCCGCCGCGCCGGGCGGGTCTCCGGCGTCCGCCTCGACGCAGGTGACCACGGCCGTCGGGCGGCCGGCACGGCGGGTGGCGGCGACCGCGTCGAGCTGTGGGAAGCCGGCGGCCTCGATCCGCTCCACGAAGACGTCCAGCACTCCACCGCAGGTCAGGCCGACCGCGTACGCGTCATCGTCGGTGACGCCGTAGCGGGTCAGCTCGGGGACGCCGGTGTCGAGCACCGCCCGCGCCCGCTCGTAGAGGTCGGCCTCGACGCAGCCGCCGGAGACGCTGCCGGTGACCGTGCCGTCGGCGGCCACCAGCATCGCGGCGCCGGGTGGCTGCGGCGCCGACCGCCAGGTCGCCACCACCGTGGCCATTGCGACCGGCTCGCCGGCCCGCCAGTGGCGGTGCAGCTCGTCGAAGACGTCCCGCACGCGTCCCGCCCCCCGTTCCGGCGCGTCGTCCGGCCGGGCGTTCCCGGCCGAGGCAAGTCCGACCATATGCCGTAAGGCGCGACGATTCGGAATATATGGTCGGGCCGAACACGAGGGGGTGCGAGGTGGCGAAGTCGTTCCAGGCGACGCGGACCGCGCCGGCCCCGGACAGCGCGGTGGTCCGGGGGCCGGGCGAGGTGGAGGTCCGGCTACGGGTCAACGGGGCGGCCCGCAGGATGCTCGTCGAGCCCCGGGTCAGCCTCCTGGACGCCCTGCGGGACCGACTCGATCTGACCGGCACCAAGAAGGGGTGCAACCAGGGGGCCTGCGGAGCCTGCACGGTCTGGGTGGACCGACGCCGGGTGCTGGCCTGCCTCACGCTCGCGATCAGCTGCGAGAACCGCGAGGTGACCACGATCGAGGGACTGTCCGACGGGGACACGCTGCACCCGATGCAGCAGGCGTTCCTGGACGCGGACGCCTTCCAGTGCGGCTACTGCACCCCGGGGCAGATCATGTCGGCGGTGGCGCTGCTGGACGAGGGGCACGCCGGCGACGACGCGGAGATCCGGGAGTGGATGAGCGGCAACATCTGCCGCTGCGCCGCGTACCCGCACATCCGCACCGCGATCCGGCGGGTCCGCGACGAGGAGCGCAGCCGTGCGGCCGATTAGCTACTCGCGGGTCTCCGACGTCGGCACCGCGATCGGCACGGTCGCCGCCGACCCGGAGAGCGCCTTCCTGGCCGGCGGCACGACCCAGGTCGACCTGCTGCGGATCTACGTCGAGCAGCCCCGCCGCCTGGTCGACATCAACGACCTGCCGTTGAACCAGATCGAGGAACTACCGGACGGCGGGCTGCGGCTCGGCGGACTGGCCCGGATGAGCGACGTGGCCGAGCAGCCGGCGGTGGCCCGGCGCTACCCGGTGGTGGCCGAGGCGCTGGTGCTCGGCGCCTCCCCGCAACTGCGGCACATGGGCACCCTCGGCGGCAACCTCCTGCAACGGGTGCGCTGCAGCTACTTCCGGGACACCGAGGCGCCCTGCAACAAACGCGCCCCCGGTACGGGGTGCAGCGCCCTGGACGGGGTCAACCGGGGACACGCCGTGCTGGGCACCAGCGACTGCTGCATCGCCACCCATCCGTCCGACCTGGCGGTGGCGCTGGTGGCGTTGGACGCGGTGGTACGCACCGAGGGGCCGGGCGGGTCACGCGGCATCCCGATCGACGACTTCTACCTGCTCCCGGGGCAGACCCCGGAACGGGAGCACCCGCTGAGCCACGGCGAGCTGATCACCGGCATCGACCTGCCGGCGCTCCCGGTGGCGGCCACCTCCCGCTACATCAAGATCCGTGATCGTGAGTCGTACGAGTTCGCGCTCGCCTCCGTCGCGGTGGCCATGTCGGTGGCCGGCGGTCGCATCGCGGAGATCCGGCTGGCCCTGGGCGGGGTGGCCACCAAGCCGTGGCGCGCCCGCGCGGCCGAGCAGGTGCTCGACGGCGCCCCGGCGACCGTCGAATCGTTCACCCGCGCCGCCGAGGCCGAGCTGGCCGGGGCGGTGCCGCACGGCATGAACGCGTTCAAGATCGAACTTGCCCGGCGGACCATGGTCCGCGCCCTGACGGCGATGGCGCAACGGGAGGAAACGGCATGAGCCCGGCGATCGGCGCCACCCTGAACCGGGTGGACGGCCGCTTCAAGGTACGCGGCGAGTCGCGCTACTCCGCCGAGGTGCCGGTGCCCAACCTGACCCACGCGGTGCTGGTCAACGCGAAGATCGCCAGTGGTCGGATCACCACGATCGACACCAGCGAGGCGGAGCGGGCCGAGGGGGTGCTGGCCGTGCTCACCCACCGCACCCTGGACCGGGTCGCCACCGTGCCCCGGCTGCTGCCGTCGCTGGCCGGGTTGGCCGCACCCGGGCAGACCTTCTTCCCGATGCAGGACGAGACGATCCACTACGCCGGCCAGCCGATCGCCGTCGTGGTCGCCGACACCATCGAGCGCGCCGACCACGCCGGCACCCTGGTCCGCGTCGAGTACGAGACCAGCACCCCGACCACCCTGCTCGACCAGGGCCGTGACCGCGCGTACGTGCCGGAGCGGATCTTCGGTGGCCTGCTGCCGGGGCAGGCGTCGCGCGGCGACGTGACCAAGGCGCTGGCCGACGCGGAGATCCGCGTGGAGGCGAGCTACCGGTTCGCGCCCAACCACCACAACCCGATCGAGCCCTCGGCCAGCACCGCGGTCTGGGAGGACGCCGACCGACTGACCGTCTACGACTCGACCCAGGGCCCGAACTCGGTCCAGTTCACCCTCGCCGAACTGCTCGGCCTGCCGCCGATCTCGATCCGCGTGGTCAGCCACGCGGTCGGTGGCAGCTTCGGTTCCAAGGCGATGGTCTGGCACCACCCGGCGCTGGCCGCGCTGGCCGCCCGGCAGGTCGGCCGCCCGGTGCGGCTGGCGCTGACGCGGGAGCAGATGTTCACCTCGTGCGGGCATCGGGAGGAACAGGAGCAGCGGATCACCATCGGCGCCCGCGCCGACGGGCGGATCACCGCCCTGCGCCACCACAAGTTCGCCCTCACCTCGCCCTTCGACGACTGGGCGGAGCCGTCGCTGCAGAGTCCGGCGGTGGCGTACACGAGCCCGAACTACGAGGGGATCTACCACCTGGTCCGCGGCAACACCATCACCCCGACCTTCATGCGCGCGCCCGGCGAGGCGACCGGGATGTTCGCGCTGGAGTGCGCGATGGACGAGCTGGCCGAGCGGATCGGCATCGACCCGCTGGAACTGCGGATGCGCAACTACTCCGACACCGACCCGGAGAGCGGCCAGCCGTGGTCCAGCAGCGGGCTCAAGGAGTGCTACCAGCGCGCGGCCGACCTGTTCGGCTGGCGGGACCGCGACCCCCGGATCGGCTCCCGCCGCGAGGGACAGTGGCTGATCGGCACGGGCATGGCCAGTGCGCTCTACCCGGTGACGCAGCCGGTCAACCCGCAGCGCGCCCGCGCCCGGCTCTACAACGACGGCACCGCCGTCGTCGAGGCCGGCGTCTCGGAGTTCGGCACCGGCGTGTTCACCGCGATGACCCAGGTCGCCGCCGACGCGCTCGGCCTGCCGGTGCAGCGGGTGCGGTTCGTCGGGGGCAGCAGCGACCTGCCCAACATCACCGCCGCGGTCGGCTCCGCCGGCACCAGCGCCGTCGGGTCCGCCGTACACGTGGCGGCATGCCAACTGCGGGACGAGCTGATCCGCCGCGCGGTGGGCGACGACCACTCGCCGCTGCGCGGCGCCGACCCGGCCCGGGTGGAGGTCCGCGACGGCAAGATGGTGCTCTGCGACCGCCGCGACGTCGGCGAGACGTACGCCGACCTGATGCACCGGACCATGACCCCGGACGTGGAGGTGCTCGGCACCTGGAACCCGCCGCCGCAGGACGCCGGTTACGGCGTGCACACCTTCGGCGCGCAGATGGCCGAGGTGGCGGTGGACGCCGACCTCGGCGTGGTCCGGGTGCGCCGGATGGTCGGCGTCTTCGCCCCCGGCCGGGTGCTCAACCGCAAGATGGCGCACAGCCAGCTGATGGGCGGGATGCTCTGGGGGCTGGGTCAGGCGCTGCTGGAGGCCACCCGGATGGACCCGCGGATGGGGCGCTGGGCCAACGCCAGCCTCGCCGACTACCTGGTGCCGGTCAACGCGGACGCCCCGGACGTGGTGGTGGACACCATCGAGATGCACGACGAGGTGGTGAACCCGATCGGGATCAAGGGCGTCGGCGAGATCGGCGTGGTCGGCGCGGCCGCCGCGATCGCCAACGCCGTGCACCACGCCACCGGCCGCCGCCAGTACGAGCTGCCGATCACCCTGGAGAAGCTGCTCTGAGGGTGGACTGACACATCGAGGAAGGGCTATTGCGTCACCGCTACGGCGCGTGGTGGGATGGCGCATGCCGGGCGGTGCGGTGGGCTGCCGCTGCCGCCGGCTGCCGGGTTCCACAGCACGCGAGGGCGCCGGTCCGCGAGGCGGACCGTGGGTGGCGCTCGCCCGTCCGGGCGGTGCGCCGCAACCGTCGCATCCGCTCGTCGAAGCGGGGCGGTCGGGCCATCCCGCATCGCGGGAGGCGGTCCGCAGGGCGCGCCCCGCGAGTCAGGAGAACCCGTGAACCGTTCCCGTACGGCCGCGTTGCTCACCGCGGCCGCGACCCTCGTGGTGGGGGCCGTCGCTCTGGTCAGTGGGCCGCAGCCGGCCGCCGCGCACGGCGCCGCGATGACCCCGGGCAGCCGGACCTTCCTGTGCTGGAAGGACGGCCTCAGCCCGACCGGTGAGATCCGGCCGAACAACCCCGCCTGCTCCGCCGCCGTGGCGCAGAGCGGCGCCAACTCGCTCTACAACTGGTTCAGTGTGCTGCGCTCGGACGCCGGCGGCCGGACCGTCGGCTTCATCCCCGACGGGCAGCTGTGCAGCGGCGGCAACCCCGGCTACACCGGCTACAACCTGGCCCGCACGGACTGGCCGCTGACCCACCTGACCGCGGGTGCGCGGATGGAGTTCCGGTACAGCAACTGGGCCCACCACCCCGGCACGTTCTACTTCTACGTCACCAAGGACAGCTGGAGCCCGACCCGCGCGCTGGCCTGGAGCGACCTGGAGGAGCAGCCGTTCCTGACGGTGACCAACCCACCGCAGCGGGGCGCGGTCGGCACCAACGACGGGCACTACTACTTCAGCGGCAACCTGCCGACCGGCAAGAGCGGCCGGCACATCATCTACTCGCGCTGGGTGCGTTCGGACAGCCAGGAGAACTTCTTCGGCTGCTCGGACGTCACCTTCGACGGCGGCAACGGTGAGGTGACCGGGGTCGGAGCGGGAGGCACCCTGCCGCCCGACCCGACCACTCCCCCGCCCGACCCGACCACCCCGCCGCCGCACGGCGGGGACTGCATGGCGGTCTACCGGGTGGTCAGCGCCTGGCAGGGCGGCTTCCAGGGCGAAGTCACAATCATGAACCACGGCAGCACGCCGTTCGCCGGCTGGACGGCGAGCTGGACCTGGCCGGGCGGGCAATCGATCAACCAGATCTGGAGCGCCACCCAGAGCACGTCCGGCACGTCGGTGACAGCCGGCAACGTCTCCTGGAACGGCACCGTCCCACCGGAGGGCACCACCACGTTCGGCTTCCTGGCCACCACCACCGGCACCAACCCCCTACCAACAGTCACCTGCACCCGCACGTGACCGCAGGCCTCCACCTGACCGCAGGCACAAAATGATCAAGAGGTTTGCGTCATCCGGAGGCGTTCCGGTGACGCAAACCTCTTGATCAACAAGGGGCGGGGCGGGTGGTCAGCGGACCATGGAGCCGACCACGGGCTTGGTGAGCAGGGCGGACTGGTTGCGCTGGATGCCCGGATCGAGGGTCTTCGCCACGAAGATGGCGTGCCAGATGCAGAAGATCAGCACGGTCCACACCTTGCGGGAGTGGTCGGCCTCCTCCCGCTTGTGCTCGTCGAGCAGCCGCAGCGCGTACGACAGGTCGAGCAGGTCACCGGCGCCGGAGGTGGCGATCACGTGCCGCGCCCACTCGTACATCTCGCCGCGCAGCCACACCCGGGTCGGGGTGGGGAAGCCCAGCTTCTTGCGGTTGACGATCGCCGGTGGGACCACACCCTGCAACGCCTGACGCATCGCGTACTTGGTGGCGTCGGAGCGGGGCGGCAGCTTCAGGTCCACCGGGATCTTCGCCGCCACGTCGAAGACCTCGCGGTCCAGGAAGGGCACCCGCACCTCGAGCGAGTGGGCCATCGAGATCCGGTCGGCCTTGACCAGGATGTCGCCCCGCAGCCAGGTGTAGAGGTCGACGTACTGCATCTTGGTGACGTCGTCCAGCTCCGTCGCCTCGGCGTAGATCGGCGCGGTGACGTCGGTGTAGCGCACCGACGGGTCGTAGCGGCGCAGCAGGTGCTGCTTCTCCTCCTCGGTGAACATCCGGGCGTTGCCGTAGTAGCGCTCCTCGATCGGCGTGGTGCCGCGCTCCAGGAAGCTCTTGCCCTTCACGCCCTGCGGGATCGCCTTGGAGACCGCGCGCAACCCCTTCTGCACGCCGCCGGGCAGGCCGTTGACGCCGCTGAGCGAGAGCGGCTCACGGTAGATGGTGTAGCCGCCGAAGAACTCGTCCGCGCCCTCACCGGAGAGCACCACGGTGACGTGCTCGGCCGCCTTCTTGGCCACGAAGTAGAGCGGCACCAGCGCCGGGTCGGCCACCGGGTCGTCCAGGTGCCAGACGATCTTCGGCAGCGCCTCCATCATGTCCTGCGGCCCGATCTTGGTCGGGATGGTGGTCACGTCGAGGTGCCGGGCCGAGTCCTGGGCGACGTCGATCTCGGAGTAGCCGGGCACGTCGTAGCCGACGGTGAAGGTGAGGATGTTCGGGTTGAAGTCCCGGGCCAGCGCCACCACCGCGGTCGAGTCGATGCCGCTGGAGAGGAACGAGCCGACCGGCACGTCCGAACGCATGTGCATCCGGACGCTCTCCCGCAGCGTCTCCCGGATCTCGTGGAAGAGCTTCTGCTCGTCGTCGACCGGGGCGGGCCGGAACACCGGCCGGTACCAGCGGCGCACCTCGATCCGGCCGCCCGGGGTCCAGGTGAGGTACTCCCCGGAGCCGATCCGGTTGATCCCCTTGTGCAGGGTCCCGGGCTCCGGGACGTACTGCAGGGTGAGGTAGTGGCTGAGGCTGGCGGTGTCGATGCCGGCGTCGCCCTGGTAGTTGGCGTGCGCGAAGGGCAGCAGCGCCTTCTTCTCCGAGGCGAGGTAGAGCCCGTCGGCGGTCTCCAGGTAGTGCAGCGGCTTGATGCCGAAGTAGTCGCGGGCGCCGAACGCCCGCCGCTCCTGACGGTCCCAGATCACGAAGGCGAACATGCCCCGCAGCCGGGTGAGCACCTGCTCGCCCCAGTAGTGGTAGCCGGCGACGATCACCTCGCCGTCACCGGCGGTGGCGAACCGCGCCCCGAAGGTCCGGACCAGCTCGTCGCGGAGCTCGATGTAGTTGTAGATCTCACCGTTGAAGGTCAACAGGTAGCGGCCGTCGGCGTAGGGCAGCGGCTCGTGGCTGGACGCCACGTCGATGATCGCCAACCGCTTGTGGGCGAACACCCCGTCGGCGTAGCGGCCGGAGGCGTCGCCGACCACCTCGACGCCGGTCTCGTCCGGGCCGCGGTGGTGCAGGCACTCCAGCGCGCCGGCGATGTGGTCGCGGTGCGCGCCGGCGTCACCGCGCGCGCTGAAGAAGGCCAGGAGTCCGCACATGGTGGTCATCTTTCCACGGGTGCCGAACGCCCGTCGCGGCCGTCCGGCGATCCGGCGGGGGCCGCCCGCCGGGTCCACCGACCTCCGCCCGGGAGGTACGGTCGGGACCAGCAATGACGCGGAGGGAGCGAGCATGACCGAGGAACGCACCGACGGCACGCCGGCCGACGGCACCGAATCGCACGACCCGGACTTCCCGGAGGCGTTCCTGTCCTTCATGCGGCAGGGCTGGCGGGACTCCGAGCTGCCGGTCTCCCCGCGCCCGGAGGCACCCAACTACGCCAAGCGCCGGGCCGCGCTCTCGGCGGCCTTCCCCGGCGAGACGCTGGTGATCCCCACCGGCAAGGAGAAGGTACGGGCCAACGACACCGACCACCCGTTCCGGCCGGGCAGCGACTTCGCCTACCTGACCGGTGACCACGACCCGGACAGCGTGCTCGTGCTGCGCCCGACCGGCTCGGGGCACGACGCGACGCTGTACATGCGGCCCCGCTCGTCGAAGCTGACCGACGAGTTCTTCCGCAGCCGGCACGGCGAGCTCTGGGTCGGCCGGCGGCACACGCTGGCCGAGAAGTCGACCGAGCTGGGCCTGCCGACCGGGGACCTCGCCGAGCTGGACGCGGCGTTGGCCGACCTGGCGCCGGGGCGTACCCGGGTGCTGCGCGGTTTCGACCCCGGGGTGGACGCGGCCGTGCGCGCGTACGACGGCGCCCGCGCGGAGGGCCAGCCGGCCCGGGACCGGGAGCTGGCGATCGCCATCTCGGAGCTGAAGCTGGTCAAGGACGAGTGGGAGATCGCCCAGCTCCAGGACGCCATCGACGCCACCGTGCGGGGCTTCGAGGACGTGGCCCGGGCGTTGCCGGCGGATCGCAGCGTCTCCGAGCGGCTGCTGGAGGGGATCTTCGCGCTGCGCGCGCGGCACGACGGCAACGACGTCGGCTACAACTCGATCGTCGGTGCCGGCGAGCACGCCACGATCCTGCACTGGGTGCACAACCACGGCGCGACCCGCCCGGGTGAGCTGCTGCTGATGGACATGGGTGTGGAGAACCGCAACCTCTACACCGCCGACGTGACCCGGGTACTGCCGGTCAACGGTCGGTTCACCGCGCTGCAGCGCCAGGTCTACGACGTCGTGTACGCCTCCCAGCAGGCCGGCATCGACGCCATCAAGCCCGGGGTGAAGTTCCGCGACGTGCACCTGACCTGCATGCGGGTGCTGGCCGAGGGCCTGGCCGACCTGGGCCTGTTGCCGGTGAGCGTGGACGAGGCGATGGACGAGAAGTCGACCGTCTACCGGCGCTGGACGCTGCACGGCTTCGGGCACATGCTCGGCATTGACGTGCACGACTGCGCCAACGCGCGCAAGGAGGTCTACCGCGACGGCAGCCTGGGCGAGGGCTACGTGCTCACCGTCGAGCCCGGGCTCTACTTCCAGCCGGAGGACGAGCTGGTCCCCGAGGAGTTGCGCGGCATCGGCGTCCGGATCGAGGACGACGTGCTGGTGACCGCGACCGGCGCGGTGAACCTCTCGGCCGGGCTGCCGCGCGCGGCCGACGAGGTGGAGACCTGGCTGGCCGAGCAGCGTGAGGCGGGCCCCCGCCTGCCGGGCTGACCTGCCCCATCCCCTGTGCCGAGCCCCGTCATCGGCCTGCGACGTCTGCGACGTCGCGGTTGCCGGAGGCGGGGCTCGCCGCGTTTGCGCTGCTCGCCCGCTTTCTGCCCGGCGTGTCGGGTTGCCCGTTCACTGCCTTATGTGAGGTGAATGCGGGGTTTTCTCGGATACATCCTCGTCGCGAGGATCCTTCTCATACGGTGGATATCAGAGGCTGCAACCTATTTGTAGCTGGTCGCGCCGTCTTCGGCTGGCGCGGCCCCGTCTGGTAGCAGGAAAGGGCGGAAGGCTCTGATGTTCAATGACGTAACGAATCCCGACGGTGGAGCCACTGCGGCCCCACCGAGATCAGGGCGGCGGAAACTCTGGGTGGCCGCTGGGGTCGCCGGGCTGACCGGCGTGGTCGCCCTGGCGGCCCTGGGTGGCCTGGCCGCCCGCGATGACAAGTCCCCGGGCCCGGACCGGCTCTCGGACGCGCAGGCGTCCACCCCGAAGCAGAACGTCAGCGACGCCGGCAAGGCGGACGAGGGCGGCAAGGACGAGGGCAAGGGCAACGACGAGGGCAAGGACGAGGACGAGGGCAAGGGCAAGGACGAGTGGTCCGGCGGCGACTGGAGCGGCCAGGACGACGCCCGAGGCGAGAAGGGCAAGGACTCGGACCACAAGGACCGGGCAAAGGAGGTGCCCTGCGACACCGACAAGCTGATCCAGGCGATCACCTTCGCCAACCAGAACCACGGCGCGACGCTGGAACTGGCCAAGGGCTGCACGTACAACCTGACCCGGTACGACCAGTACGGCAACGGCCTGCCGGTGATCACCCAGGAGATCACCCTGAAGGGCCACGACACCAAGATCGTCCGGGACGCGACCGCGAGCTACTTCCGGATTCTCAACGTCGGTACGGGCGGGCACCTGACCCTGAAGGGCCTGACCATCAAGGGCGGCCAGACCCTCAGCCGGGGCGCGCCGACCCAGCCGGCCACCGTCTGGTCCCACTACTCGAACTCGGTCCAGGCGACGGCCGCGGCCAAGGCGGGCACGTTCGCCACGGTCGAGGCCGACACCCTGAAGGCGACGGCCGCCAAGGCGACCGCCACCGCCAAGCCGGCGACCGAGACGCCCGCCACCGCCAAGCCGGCGACCGAGGCGCCCGCCACCGCCAAGCCGGCGACCGAGGCGACCGCCACCGCCAAGCCGGCGACCGAAACGCCCGCCACCGCCAAGCCGGCGACCGAGGCGCCCGCCACCGCCAAGCCGGTGACCGAGGCGCCCGCCGTCGCCAAGCCGGGTGCGGCGGTCGCCCCGGCCGCTCCGGCCACCGCCGACGTCGGCACCCTGGTCGAGGAGCCGGAGTTCAACGACGGCGCCGGGATCCTGGTGCAGCCGGGCGGCCGGGCCGACATCGAGTACACCGAGATCGTGCAGAACCAGTCCGGCGGCAAGGGTGGCGGCCTGGCCAACTTCGGCAACACCCGGCTGAGCAAGAGCACCGTCACGAAGAACACCGCCTTCCTCTACGGCGGCGGCATCTTCAACGCCGGGGTGCTCCAGGTGGACGAGTCGAAGATCAAGGACAACGAGGCCGGGATCGGCGGCGGTGGTATCGCCAACGGCGCCCCGGGCATCCTCTTCGACGACGTCGACGGGGGCTCGCTCTGGCTCTACAAGAGCGAGGTCACCGGCAACAAGACGATCGGTTTCGGCGGCGGCATCCTCGACGTCGAGGGTGAGACCAAGCTGGAGCACTCGAAGGTCACCGGCAACACCGCGGTGCTCGCCGGCGGCGGTCTCGCGGTGGCGGACAGCCAGCTCACGCTCAAGCACACCACGGTCGCCAAGAACAGCACGGTGGGCGTCGGCGGCGGCCTGGCGGTCGCGTTCGACAGCGTGGCCACGATCGAGGACAGCAGCATCAAGGAGAACGTCGCCGGCTTCTTCGGTGGCGGGCTGTTCAACGAGGACAGCACCACCACGCTGCGCAACAGCGAGGTGGTCGGTAACCGGGCCGTCGGGCCGCTCGGCATCGGCGGCGGCATCTTCAACATCTTCGACGGCACGGTCACGTTGACCAAGACCAAGGTGGCGGACAACTTCGCCACCCTGCCGCCCGGCGGGATCTTCAACTCGCCGAGCAGCGAGGTCGAGCTGGACGACAAGTCAGCGGTCAAGGGCAACCGACCGACCAACTGCTTCAACGTTCCCCGCTGCTTCGCCTGAGAGGTGAGTGGCTGATCCACATAACGGAAGGCCCCTCCGCGCCGTATCGGACGGCACGGAGGGGCTCTTCCGTTTGCACCGGATCTGGGCTCCCGCCTGCCCGCCCGGGTTGCTCCGCCGGGTCCGCGCCTCGCCGGGCCGCCCGTCCCCGCTCGACCGGAACGTGTACCTAATGCGGGGTTCTCTCAGATTTGACCGCGAGACGAAGAACATTCTCATACGTTGGGTTTCGGGAGCTACAACCGATTTGTAGCAGGGGACGGCCGTCTGAGGCGGCGCGACCCTGTCTGGTACGAGGAGAGGGCAGAGAGCTCCGATGTCCAACTACCTAACCAACAATGAAGCCGCGGAGCCGGCTGCGGGGGCGAAGCGCCGCCGCAAGCTGTGGCTCGTCAGCGGCGTGGCCGGGTTGACCGGCGTGGTCAGCCTTGCCGCGGTCGGTGTCGCCACCGGCGCGGGCGCGGTCGGCGCCGACGGCCTGAAGTGGGCCACCGCCCAGGTCAGCCGGGACGGCGACCAGGGCGCGGACCGTGGCGACGAGGGCCGCGACCGGCACGACCACGACAAGGACCGGGACAAGAACAAGGACAAGGACAAGAAGGACCACGACGACCGGGCGAAGGAGGTGCCCTGCGACACCGACAAGCTGATCCAGGCGATCGTCTTCGCCAACGACAACCACGGCGCGACGCTGAAGCTTGCGGAGAAGTGCACCTACAACCTGACCCGGACCGACGAGTACGGCAACGGCCTGCCGGTGATCACGGAGGACATCACCCTCAAGGGTGACGACACCAAGATCGTCCGGGACGCCACCGCCGACTACTTCCGGATCCTCAACGTCGGCCCCGGCGGACACTTGACGCTCAAGGGCCTGACCATCAAGGGCGGCCAGACCCTCAACCGGTTGATGGCGCCGGAGCCGGCAGCGGTCTGGTCGGCGTACTCGACCTCGGTCGAGACGACGGCGGCGGCGACCAAGGCCGGCAAGGCCGTGGCTGTCACGCCGCGGACCGAGCTGAAGGCCGTGCCGAAGGCGACGCCGAAGGGCGGCGTCTCGACGCTGGTCGAGGAGCCGGGCTTCAACGACGGCGCCGGCATCCTGGTGCAGCCGGGTGGCACCGCCGACCTCGAGCACACCGAGGTCGTGCAGAACCAGTCCGGCGGCAACGGCGGCGGCGTGGCCAACTTCGGCACCACCAAGATCACCAAGAGCACCGTGACCGAGAACACCGCCTTCTTCTTCGGCGGCGGCATCTTCAACGCCGGTGTGCTCAAGGTGTACGAGGCCAAGGTGAAGGACAACGAGGCCGGCATCGGCGGCGGTGGTATCGCCAACGGCGCCGCGGAGATCTTCACCGACGACATCGACGGCGGCACGGTCTGGGTCGAGAAGACCGAGATCACCGGCAACAAGACGATCGGCTTCGGCGGCGGCATCCTCGACATCGAGGGCAACACCACCGTCAAGCACTCGACGATCAGCCACAACACCGCGCTGGTCGCCGGTGGCGGCATCGCCGCGGCCGAGAGCTCGCTGAACCTCTACGGCGTCAAGGTCGAGAGCAACAGCACCATCGGCGTCGGCGGTGGCCTCGCGATCGCCTTCGGCAGCCGGGCGACGATCGAGGACAGCTCGATCAAGGACAACGTGACCGCCTTCTTCGGCGCCGGCCTGTTCAACGAGCGCAGCATCACGGTGCTGCGCAAGAGCGAGGTCGTCGGCAACCGGGCGGTCGGCCCGATCGGCATCGGCGGCGGCATCTTCAACGTCGCGGGCCAGGTCAACCTGGACAAGACGAAGGTGGCACACAACTTCTCCACGCTGCCGCCGGGCGGCATCTTCACCACCAACTCCGGCGTGATCATCGACGACAAGTCGGCGGTCACCGCCAACCGGCCGACCAACTGCCTCGGCAGCCCGGCCACGCCGCCCAACTGCTTCGGCTGAACACCCTCGGGTGACGTACGGCCGCCACCGGCGGCACGACGGGTCGAGACAGGGACCGGCCCCCTTCCGCAGCAGCGGGAGGGGGCCGGTCCGCGTTTCCGCTCAGCGCTGCACGAAGACCGCCACGCTCCGGGCCGGCACGGTGAACGTGCCGGTCGTCGCGTCGAACGAGGCGCTCCGCAGCACCGGGTCGGCCGACGCGCGCAGCACCGGGTGAAGCGACACGTCGGCGCCGCGCAGCCCGGGCAGCCGCTGGGTCGCCGCTTCCGGGGTCGCGTTGAACACCACGGTGACCGACGACCAGTTCCGGTCCAGCCCGCGACCGTCCAGCGTCATGGTGAGCACGCCGGGCGTCTCGGCCGGGCCGGAGAGCGGGAACGCCACCCGCCGCTGCACCTGCTCGGCGGTGGCGATCCCGAAGACCGGCGAGGAGGCGCGGACCTTGAGCAGCTCGGCGTAGCGGGCGTCGGTGGTGTCGATCGCCGCGCAGTCCGGCACCAGCGCCGGATCGGCCAGCAACGGCTTCGCGTACGACCACTTGTCCTGGTTGTCCGCCGCCGGTGGCAGGCCGGCGCCGAACCCGTTGCCCTGGGCGCAGTCCCAGCGGATCTGGTTGAACCAGTCCCCCGAGTTGAACGAGTTGCGGTCCAGCGACTTCGACCGCAGCCGCTCGCTGCCGGCGGTGACGAACCCGGTGCCCTGGCCCAGCACGACGGTGCTCAGCGCGAGCACCTGCATCCGGGACCGGTCGGCCGCCGGGGTGTCCTGCGGCAGCTTGTACGCCAGCGCGTCGTACAGGATCTCGTTGTCGTGCGCGTCGACGTAGGTGACCGCCTCCCCCGGCGCGGCGGTGTAGCCGGCGGGCGAGCCGTTGTAGTCGACCTGCGCACCGGTGACCTGCGCGCCGGTGGAGTCGGTGAACCGGTAGCCGCGCAGGTTCCCGGTCAACCCCACCTTGATCAGGTCGTGCTGGTGCAGCAGCCGGGCACGCTGCTCCGCGGCGGTGCCGTTGACCGGGTCACCGTTCGGGTCGGTGAAGAGCCCGGACGCGAAGCCCTGGACCCGGGGGTTGGCGTCGAACGGGCCGCCGCCGCGGACCGCGTCCCGGAGCCGGTCGTTGAAGGTGCCCACCCCGGTGCCGGCCATGTTCGCCTGGGTGGCCTGCACGAACCGGGCGCCGTCGGCGACCTCGCCGAAGTTCCAGCCCTCCCCGTAGAGCAGGATCGACCTGCCGTCCACCCCGTCGCGCGCAACGGTCAGCTCGTCGAGCGCCTTGCGCACGGCCAGGATGTTCGCCTTCGGGTGGTGGCCCATCAGGTCGAACCGGAAGCCGTCCACCTTGTACGCCCGGGCCCAGGTGACCAGCGAGTCCACCACCAGCTTGCCCATCATGGCGTGCTCCGGCGCCGTGTTGGCGCAGCAGGTGGAGTTGGCCACCGCGCCGTCGTCCAGCAGCCGGTGGTAGTAGCCGGGCACGATCTGGTCGAGCACGGACTTCGGGTCGGTGCCGGCGGCGGAGGTGTGGTTGTAGACCACGTCCATCACCACCCGCAGGCCGGCGCCGTTGATCCCGGCGACCATCTGGCGGAACTCGGTGGTGCGCTTCGCCCCGGCCGGGTCGACGGCGTAACCGCCCTCCGGCACGGTGTAGTGCAGCGGGTCGTACCCCCAGTTGTAGCCGTCGGTCTCGGCCACCGCCGCCACGCACTCCTGCTGCTCCGGCGAGTCGGGCGGCAGCGCGGCCAGGTCGCAGGCGGGCTGGCGCTGGTCGGCCCGCCGCTCGGGGATGGTGGCGAAGTCGAACGCCGGCAGCAGGTGCAGGTGGCTCACCCCGGCCGCACCGAGCGCCTTCAGGTGCGTCATCCCGGCGGTCGCCGGGTCGGTGAAGGCGAGGAAGGTGCCGCGCCGCTCGGCCGGCACGGTGGTGTCGGCGATCGAGAAGTCCCGCACCGACAGCTCCGAGATCTGCGTCCGGCCCGGTGGCACGGCCGCCGGCTTGCGCAGCCTCGACCAGCCGGCCGGGGCGAGCGCCGGGTCGGTGAGGTCGACGAGCTGGCTGTGCGTGGAGTCGGGCGCGAGCGCCACCGAGTACGGGTCGGTCACCGAGGCGGTCACCAGCTTCTGGCTCGCCGGCTGCCAGGCCCGCACCTGGTACCGGTAGTACCGGCCGGTCCAGGCCCGGCTGCCGCGCACCGACCAGACGCCGGTGCGGTCGTCCCGGCTCATCGCCACGGTCTTCGGCTCGGCGGTGGGCGAGTCGAAGAGCTGGAGCGACACGTCCCGGGCGGTCGGCGCCCAGACGGACAGGGTGGGCACCCCGCGGGCGAAGGTCGGCCCGAGGCGCGCCTGGGTGGCCCCGGCGTACAGGTCGTCGAGCACTCCGGGGATCTGCACGCCGGTGGCGGTGAGCAGGCTGCCGTCGGCGTCGCGCTCGGTCACCAGCAACTGCCCGCGCAGCGCCGCCGGCACCTTGGCCAGGTCGCCCCGGCCGAGGGTGAAGGCGCGGTACGCCCACAGGTGCGGGAAGGCCCTGCGCTGGTCCTCGGTCAGCCCGTTGCGCTGCGCGGCCAGTGGCAGGGTGGTGTACGTCCCGGCCAGTTCGCCGTCGACCACGCTCACCCCGCCGGCCGGCGCGGCCACCAGGGCGTACGTGCGTCCGTCGGTGGGTCCGACGCGCCAGGCGACGGTGGAGCGGTCGATCCAGTGCGCCTGCTGCTTGCCGATGTCCAGATCCGCCCCGGGTCCGCTGGCGGTCGACGGCAGCAACCGGCCCGGGGTGGCCGCGAGCAGCCACACCTCCCGCCCGGCGCTGGCGAAGTCGAGCCGCTGGTCGTCCGGGAGATCCTTCTCGTCGCCCTTGTGGATGATGTAGTTCAGCCCGGTCGCGCCGGTCGCGAGCGGCACCCGGAAGACCGCGCCGAAGGCGTCGATGCTGGTCGGCTCCAGCGGGTCGGACCACTCGGTGGGGTTGGCGGCGCCGTCCCAGAGGTGCAGCCCCCAGCCGTCGTAGTTGCCGTCCGCCCGGCGGTAGTGGATCAGGGCGGTGCCCTCCTCCACCGCCGGGTCGGGCTCACCGGTGGCGGCCTGCCGGGTCGGGTAGGTCGCCGGGTCGCCCTGCTTGACCCAGACCTCGCCGGTCTGCGTCACGTCGATGCTCCGGTCGTTGCCGACGTCCTTGTTGCCGTCGGCGTCGACCACCAGGAAACCCACCGACTTCGCGCCGGGCTTGAGCTTCACCCACGCGAACCGGCCGTAGGAGTCCTCGCCGGCGAACGGCTGACCCTTGGGCCACTCCGTGGCGTAGGCCGGGTCGATGTCCCCCCAGGCGTAGAGGCCCCAGTCGTCGTACCCGCCGGCGGGGCGCTGGTAGTGCACCACCGCCCAGTCCCGCGACGCGCCCTGCGCCGGGGTGCCCACGGTGGCGGTGGAGCGGGCGGTGGCGGTCCGGCCACGGCCGTCGCGGACCACCGCCTTGTACTCGACGCGGGTTCCGCCGGCCAGCCCGGTCAGGTCGTGGTGCACCGTGTACGGCGCGTGGTGCGCGCTGCCCAGCAGGGTCCACTCGCGGCCGGCGACCCGGGCGGCGACGGTGACGGTGGCCAGCGGGTCACCGACGACCTGGGCGGTGACCGCGGCCCTGGTGGCGACCGGGGCGTCCGGCGCCGGGGCGGTGATGGTGATCGTGGGGACGCCGGCGGGCGCCGCGATCGGCGTGCCGGCGCGGTGCACCACCGCGGCCAGCGGCGGCACCGTCAGGGTCAGCTTGCCGTCGGCCCCGGCGGTCGCGCTGCCGGAGCCTCCGTAGACGCCGGCGAAGGTGGCGCCGGGCGACCAGGTGTCCACCGTGACAGTCTGCGGGGTGTCGGCGTTGTTCACCGCGGCCACGTACTCGGTGCGCTCCCCGGGCGCGATCCGGGAGAAGGCGAAGACGCCGGGGCCGTCGGCCGCGTACCGGGTGACCTGGACGCCGTCGCGCAGCGCCGGGTGGGCCTGGCGCAGCGCGCCCAGCTCCGCGATGGTGCGGTAGAGCGGGTGCGCCGGGTCGAACTGGTCGCTGGCGTGGGTGCGGTCGGTGCCGAGCAGGTCGTCGTCGAGGTAGTCGGGCACCCGCGAGGCGAACATGTCCTGCCGGGCGTCCTTGTCCCCGCCCGGGCCGGTGAAGCCCTGCTCGTCACCGGAGTAGACCACCGGCTGGCCGCGGGTCAGGAACATCAGCTGGTGCGCGAACTGGTCGCGGCGCAGGTGGCTGGCCGGGTCGCTGCCGCCACCGGCGATGAACGAGCCGATCCGGCCCATGTCGTGGTTGCCGAGGAAGGTGGTGAGCCGGTTCGCGTCGGTGTCGCGGGCGGCGTAGAGGTCGTCCCGGGCGTACACGTCGGCGAGCGCCCGGGCCGAGCCGGCCCCGACGGTGTAGCCGCGGGCGGCCTCCTGGAAGGCGAAGTCGAGGGTTGCCGGCAGGCCGCCGCGCCGGACGTAGTCGGAGGTGATCTCCGGGTCGGCGCTGTAGACCTCGCCGAACATGAAGAAGTCCTCCTTGCCGGCGCGCTCGGCGGCCCGCTCGACGCCCTGGCTGAACTGCGGCCAGAAGTCGAGGTTGGCGTGCTTGACGGTGTCCAGCCGGAAGCCGTCCACGCCGGTCTCGGTCACCCAGTCGGCGTAGACCTTGGTCAGGCCGCGGACCACCTCGGGGCGCTCGGTCCACAGGTCGTCGAGGCCGAAGAAGTCGCCGTACTCGCTGTTCTCGCCGGTGAAGGTGGAGTCACCGCGGTTGTGGTACATGGTCGGGTCGTTCAGCCACGCCGGGACCTTGACCTTGGCGTCCGCCGGGGTGGCGAACGTCGGGGTGTACGGGAAGGACGTCGCGCCGACCGCCGGGAACTTCCGGGTGCCGTCGGCGTAGTTGCGGTCCTCGAAGGCCCGTCCCTGCGCGTCCCGGTACGGCGAGGTGGCCTTGTCCACGTAGGAGTACCTGTCCTCGGCGTACTTGATCACGTCGGCGGTGTGGTTGACGATGACGTCAAGGTAGATCTTGATGCCGCGCTGGTGGGCGAGCCGGACCAGCCGCTTCAGGTCGGCATTGGTGCCGAAGTGCGGGTCGACCTGGGTGAAGTCGGTGATCCAGTAACCGTGGTAGCCGGCGGAGACGTCGTCGCCGCTGCCCTGCACCGGACGGTTCTTGAACACCGGGGCGAGCCAGATGGCGGTGGTACCCAGTCCCTGGATGTAGTCGAGCCGGTCCATCACACCCTTGAGGTCGCCGCCGTGGTAGAAGCCCTTGTCCTTCGGGTCGAGGCCGGTGCTCAACCGGTCACCGGTCAGCCCGCCGCGATCGTTGCGCTGGTCGCCGTTGGCGAACCGGTCCGGCAGGACGAAGTAGAACTGCTCCGCCCGGGCGGTGTCGTCGCCCGCCTTGAGCAGAGCCTCGGCGGAGGGCTCGGAGCGCCACTGTGCCGCGCCGACGGCCGACACCGGCTGAGCACCGGTCGAGCCGCCGGTCGCGTCCGCACCGAGCTGGTGGACGGCGACCGGGGTACCGACGAGGGTGAGGGCGAGCATGCAGACGAGGGCGAGCAGGGCCTTGCGCGGTATCGGCGGGGGTTTCATCGACGGCCTTCCTCTGGTCGCTGATTGGCCCGCACGCTAGCCCTTGCCGAAACATTCTGCAATACCTTGCAAACATCGTCGTAACACGACAGTGAGCTTGCGTAAGAGACCGACCGTCCGGCCCGCCGGCCGCGGATTCAGAGACCGGCGCAGCCCGCGTCGTTGACCGTGCACAGCACCGGGCGGGTGCTCGCCCGCTCCACATGGAACTGCAACCGCACCGACCCCCCGGCCGCCACGTCGACCCCGCCGGTGTACGTGTAACCGCCGTCGTCCGTCGCGCGCAGCGTCCCCTGCGGCGCGCCCGCCACCCAGGCGGTGACCACCCGCCCGCCGGAGAAGGTCAGCCGGACCGTCCAGGCGCGACCGGCCCCGGATCCGTTGCTGATCAGCACCGTGCCGATGAAGCCGCCGTCAAACGCCTGGTCGACCTGGTAACGGCCGGTCACCGCGGGCGGGCTCGGCGGGGGCACGGACCTTCGCGGAGTCACGGTGGCCGGCGGGGATCCGGTCGGGGACGAACCGGCCCGGCTCGTCGCGGCCGGTCCCGAGGGTCGCGGCGAGCGGCTCGGCACCGTCACCGACCGCGTGGCACTCGGGCTCGGGCTCGGGCCGGCGGTCGACGGCACGGGCAGCGGCACGGCCGGGTTCGGCCCCGGCGGCACCTGCGCCGCCGGACTGCGGCCACGGTAGGCGCTTAGCGCGACGAGCAGCAGCACCACCATGACGACCACACCGGCGAAGACCACGATCCAGGGCGAGGACGCGACGGCCCTGCCGTGGGACGGTCGCGGGGCGCGACTGGTGCCGGACATGTCCCTCCCTCCGCGGGCCGCCCGCTCAGGGTAGCGAGCGCCGGCGGGTGGCCGACGGCTCAGGCGAGGGTGCAGTCGCGACCGTTCACCGTGCAGCCGGTGAGTCCGTCGTCGCTGTCCCTGCGACTGAACTGCACCTCCAGCTCCATGCTCCCGCCGTCCTGGAGCGGATCGCTGCCGCGCAGCTCGTACCGGTTGTCGCCGCGGTAGATCAGCATGGGCCAACTGCCGCCGGAGACCCGGACGCCCCAGACCCGGCCGGTGAACGTGAACGACACCGTCCACTCCTCAGCGCGGCCGCTCTGGTTCTCGACCAGCAACTCCGCCTCGACGTCGTCGCGGTCGGCGTCCCGTACCCGGTAGGTGGCCGTCAGCGCCCCGCCGCCGACCAGCGGCTGCCCGGTCGCCGGGCTGGACGGCGGACGGGAGGCGGGCGTCGTGGCGGGCGCGGAGCGGGTCGCCGACCGGGACGGCCGGGCGCTGGCGGTGACCCGGCTCCGCGACGGGCTCGGCGATCCGCTGGCGGACGGGCTCGGCTCGGCCGGCGGGATCGGCAGCGCCAGCGGTGGCACCGAGGCGGCTACCGGTTTCGGCTCGCGGCCGCGGAAGGAGAGCGAGGCGACCAGCATGATCGTCGCCAGGGTCGCGACGCCGAGCAGGACCACGATCCACGGCACCGATGCCAACACCCTGGGCCCGTTCCCCGGTTCCGTCGCGCCGGCAGGCCGCACAGGCATCTGGTCCCCCCTCGTCTGCGCCGGTCCGCCAGCGTAGTCAGCCCCAGCCACGGCCGGAACAGCGGGCGGCGGGAACGGACCGACCGGCCGGTGCGGCACGGAAAACGGCCGCCCGGAAGGCGACGCTCCGGTCAGCCGGTACGCACCACGGTGCAGATGATCGGCCCGGCGTCGGTGGTGCGCAACAGGTAGCGGTAGTGCTCGCCGGGCACCCGCTCGCCCCGGCTGTCCAGGAACTCCCACTCCACGGCGACCATGGTGAGCAGCGCGGAGACCGGCGCCACGTCCTCGATGAGCGCGTGCGCGGCGATCAGCTCCCGCTCCTGGTAGTCCGGTGCGGCGCCGACGAAGGAGAGCGCCACCGCGGCCAGCGAGGTGAACGAGAAGCTGTACGTGTCGGCGACCACCAGCCCGGGCAGGGCGTAGCAGCCGGTGAGGGCGGGCAGGTCGCCACCGGTCAGCGCGACGCCGTACCGGTCGAAGAAGTCGGCCAGCATGTCCAGGTCGGTGGAGGCTCTCACGGCGCAAGCAATTGCCGGTCGCCGAGCTGGCCAAACCTCAGCGCGGCGGAATGCGTACCTCGATCTCGGCGCCGAGCCGGGCACCGGCGGCCAGGTCAAGGTCGTCGCCGCTCCAGAACCGGCCCGGGTCGTACCAGTTCGGACGGCGGCCCGCCGGCAGCAGCCCCATCGCCTCGTAGGTCACCGCCACCACCTCGGCGCAGTACGCCGTCTCCAGTGCCCGGTCGGGCACCGCCACCGCGGGCCGGGGCGCCGGCCGGGCGGCCCGGGGCAGCTGCGGCACCCGGCCGCGCAGCCACCGCCAGGCGAGCTGGGCGGTCGACGGAAACGGCGTACCGTCCAGCCGCGCGATGGTGCGCAGCACCGCCTTCTCCATCTCCCCGTCGGCCGGCGGGTCGAGCTGGCGCACCCAGGCGCGCTGCCCGTAGCGGTTGGCCCAGACACAGACCGCGTCCCGCAGGTCGTGCAGCTGGACACCGCGCTGGTGACTGCCGGACCACAGGTCGCGCAGGGACTTTCCCAACTCGGCGTGCCACATCAGCGGCGGCATGTCGTCCAGCACCACGGCCATGCCGACATGGTTCACCGGGCTGTTGGTGGTCAGCTGGATGGCGCGGTCGGGCATGCTGCGCCCGCGGAACACCCACACGTCCCCGGTGCGGGTCAGCTCGACCGCCTCGTCCAGGCTGATGCTCATAACGGTCTACCCTAAGCCGATGCGGCTACGGATGCGGTGGTGGAAGGTACTCGGGTTGGCCGGGCTCGCCGGCGTGGCAGCGTCCGGTGTGGTCATCGCCCGGGCCGAACGGCGTCGTCGGGCGTACACCCCGGAGGAGATCCGGGCGCGGCTGCGCGACCGGCACGCGGAGGCGACGGCGAACGGCGACGACGCCGGCTGAACGGCGCGCGACGCGCGGCGCTCAGTCCTCGTCGTAGTGGTTGCGGTCCCACCGCCCGCCGACCGGCGGGGTGTCCAGCCGGACCGGTCCGGTGACGTTGCCGGTGAGATCGTTGTCCTCGATGCGACAGTCCACACAGCTGCCCTGCGGGGTGACCCACAGGCCGTAGCTCTGGGTCTGCTCCTCGCGGTGGTCCCAGATCCGGTTGCCGCGCACAGTGGCCGAGTCGAACGCGGCGTTGATCGTGATGCCGGCCCGGGCCTCCGGCGGATCCGACAGCTCGTACCGCGTCCCCGGCGCCGGAGTGTCCGCGTTCCAGGCAGTGGAGGCGTCCGGGCGGATCTCGGCGAGCGCCAGTTCGGTGTCGGTGTTGCTCGCCACCACCGCCACCCGGGAGTCGACCCGCAGCACCTTCCCCCGGTGCCCGTCGACCGGCCAGTGCGCCGAGCGGTCCGTCATGGCCCGGTGGCCGTAGCGCACCGACTCGCCCCCTCCGGACGCCGCCGGGGCGCACCGCCGGCCGTTGTTGCGGATCCGGTTGTTGACCACGATGGCGTCGGACATCGGCCGGTCGACCCGGATGCCGTCGAGGCCGTTGTCCCAGAAGTCGTTGCTGTCGATGACGACGTCCGCCGCCGACTCCCCGCGCCCCTTGCCCAGGTGGTGCTGGTGGTACCCGTAGGCGCCGTTGCCACTGATCCGGTTGCCCCGGATGGTGTACGGGCCGGGCGTATCACCGATGCTGACCCCGTCGTGCACGTTGCGGTCGATGACGCAGTCGCTCACCAGCCCGCCCCGGCCGGCGATCCCGGCGGTGCCGTTGGCAGAGACGTCGAAGCCGGCCTCCAGGTTGCCGGTGAGGGTGCAGCCCGACACGATCAGGCCGTCGGCGCCCCAGTCCGAGATACCGAAGCGGTTGGCCTGGCTGTGGCAGCCGATGATGCGGTAGCCGCGGGGCGGCGGCCAGTAGTCCTTCTGCAGTTCGAGGAAGATCCCGTTGGTGCCGTTCGCGACCGTGGTGCAGTTGGCGATGGTGAGCCGCTCGACGTCCCCCCAGCCGCCGATGCCGACGCCTATCCCGGCGCCGCCGATCTCCTCGCCGTTGTCCAGCCGGCCGCAGCCGACGACCACGCACCCGTCGATCAGGCTGTCCTGCAGGAAGTCGCAGCCGAGCCCGGTCGCCCCGGTGTGGTGGATGTAGAGGTTGCGGAACACGCCCCGCACGACGTACTGCAGGCCGAGGCCCTTGGCGAGGTAGCTGTACTCGGCCATCGCCACGCCCGAGCCGTCGATCTCGAAGTCGGCGAAGGTGCAGTCGGCGATGTGCCGGTCCCGGTCCGCGCCGTGCTGCACAGTGGTCCAGAACGCCAACGGCGTCGGGTCGGCCCGGTTGCCCACGTTGCTCAGCAGGAACCGGGTGGCGTGCGGCCCCGCCCCGATCAGCGACACACCGCTGCGCCAGATGGTGCCGGCGTCCCGGATCGAGTAGATGCCCGGCGGGCAGTAGATGATCCGGGCGCGGCCGTCGGCGGCGTACCCGTCGCCGAGCCGGTCCACCAGGGCGGAGAGCGCCGGCTGGTCGTTGGTCACCCCGTCGCCCTGCAATCCGAAGTCGCGCGCGTCGCAGTACAACGGCGCTCCGGCGACGGGCGTGGGCCGCTGCGCGACACTCGGCAGGCCGTACTGCGACACCCGGCACTCCCCTCGCGGCTCGGATGGACCGCCGCGCGCATTCCCGCTCCCCCCGCCCGGAAACGCCGGGCCCGCCGCACCTGAGGCGTCTGCCAGGCCAGCGCGGGGTGCGGGTCAGTCCTGTTGCGCGGTGGACCGGTCGACCGCCGCGCGCAGCGCCTCCGGGGTACGACCGACCAACGCGCCGCCGTCGTCGAGGAGCAGGATCGGTCGCTGGATCAGCTCCGGGTGGGCGACCATCGCCTCGATCCAGCGCAACTCGCTCGCCTCGTCCCGGGGCCAGTCGACCATTCCCAGCCCGACCGCGGCCGGTTCCTGGGTCCGGCACTGCTCCCACGGCCGTGCCCCGAGCCGGCGCAGCACCTCGGTCAGCTCCGCGACGCTGGGCGGCTGCTCCAGGTAGGCCCGCAGCCGGTACGGCACCCGCGCCTCGTCCAGGGTCTCCCGCGCACCCGCGCATTTGGAACAGGCCGGGTTGTTCCAGATCTCCATGCCCGTCATGGTGACAGCCCACTCATCCGCCCCACCCACGCCGCCCCGGTCATCCGGACACGCTGGGGTGGAGCCGTGTCCGGTTCGTGGCCGCGCGTGTGGGCCGGCTGTCCGGTTTGGGGGTGGCCGTCCGGTGGCTCGGGTCACCGTGGCGGTGGAATCATGGGCGGGCCCGGGTCGTTGAACATGATGTGCCGCGCGGCCTCGCCGCCGGCCCCGGGGACCGACCCCCGGCCGCCGGGAATGACCGGCCGCCCGGGTCGGTTGAGTCCCCGGTACCGCGCAAGACCCGGGCCCCGCCGCCGGAATGGCTGGCCGGCCCGCACGGTTACATCCCCCCGGGACACCCCTGAGCAGGTCACCACGATCGCCGGGACCCCTTTCTTACTTACGGGCACACCGCACCCCCTTATGCGCGTGCCTGTGCACTGACACCCCCGAACAGA
>NZ_JBEZFU010000017.1:0-86619 GCF_040649635.1 Micromonospora sp. NPDC048909
AGCGCGTCGTCGCGACGGCCGAGCCGTTCCAGGGCCACGCCCCGGTTGTGGTGGGTGATCGGGTTGTCGGGGTCGAGCTGGAGTGCGTGGTCGTACGCGGCGAGTGCGTCGTCGAGACGCCCGAGGTCGGCCAGTGCGGCGCCGCGCGCGGCGTGCCGGTCAGGGTTGTCCGGGTCGAGCTGGAGTGCGTGGTCGTACGCGGCGAGTGCGTCGTCGGGACGCCCGAGGTTGGCCAGTGCGGCGCCGCGCGCGGCGTGCCGGTCAGGGTTGTCCGGGTCGAGCTGGAGTGCGTGGTCGTACGCGGCGAGCGCGTCGTCGCGACGGCCGAGCCGTTCCAGGGCCACGCCGCGGTTGTGGTGGGTAAACGGGTCGTCGGGGCCGAACCGAAGGGCGTGGTCGTAGGCGGTGAGGGCTTCGTCGTGGCGCCCGAGGTTGCCCAGTGTCGCGCCGCGGGCGGCGTGCCGGTCAGGGTTGTCGGGGTCGAGCCGGAACGCATCGTCGTACGCGGCGAGTGCCTCCTCGTACCGTCCGGCTTGCATGAGCGCGAAGGCCCGCGACACGTGAATGTTGGGGAGCTTCGGGTTGAGCCGGATGGCCTGGTCGAACGCGGCGAGCGCACCGTCGCTGTCGCCCGCCTCGCGGCGGGCGATGCCGAGCGTCCGCCAGACGTTGGCGTTGGTCGGGTCGCGGCTTGTGCCGAGCAGCCCGAGCCGCAGACCGGGTGGGGACGCCTTGGCGTTCTTATGGGGCCCGGTGAAGATAAGCAACTGTGCCACTTCGTCCGCCTTGGCGGCCAGACGCCGATCCAGCTCGGTAGGCTCCGCCAAACGTTCCGGGATTTGCAGCATTACCTTGATCAGCGTCGCCGCCTGCGCCGCGATATCGAGGCCGAAGCTCTCTGGGTGGAGCACCCGGAAGGCGTCGAGCCATGTGCGCATGGGCACGTCGTTGACCAGGATGCCTCCGGGATAGGCACAGCACGCCTTCAGGAAGGCGATCGTCCGGCGCAGCTGTGAGCGGTCCGGGGGGTGACGGGCGGCGTCGCCGTGCGCGAACAGGGTGTGCAGCCTTCGAAGGAACGGCGAGGCCGGTGCGAGCACCCGCATGGTGGCGAGGACGCGGCGCTGCTCCTCCGGCAGGAACGGCTCGAACGTCTCGCTTGTGTTCAGCAGGGTCGCGGCAAACGGCGGCCGGAGAACCTGGGCGGCAGGCAGCACGTGGGCGAGCAGCTTCAGTCCCTCCTCGGGGTCCAGCCAGAACGTATGCCAGACCAGCTGGGAGGTGGTACGGCACCAGCCGTCGTCGGCGAGTTGGTCGACCGCGCCGGTGCACGCCAGGTCGGTCAGCCGTTGGCGCAGGAGGTCCACCACCCGGCGGTTGAGGTCCGCGACTCGTCCCCGGCGGACCGGGTCCAGCAGATACAGCCGGATGGCGGCGCGGACGTCTTGGTGCAGGCGCTTGTCACGGCTCTGCACGTAGTCGTGCCGACGGGCGAGCGCCTCGCGGCGGGCGTCGACAGCGGCCCGGTCCACGTTCCACAGCGAGGCGAGGAGCTGCGCGTCGTTGCGGTCGGTGTCGTTACCGATGAGCGCCAAACCGAAGATCAGTTCCAAGTCCTCCCGCAGTTCCGGGCGCTCGGCATGGACGAGGTACCGCGTGGCCAGCCCGGCGATGACCTCCGACACCTCCCCAGCGGGGGACACCTCCGCCAGTGCGATTTCGGCCGGCAGCCGCGCCGTCCGCAGGAGGTCGACGATCAACTGCAGCGCTAGCGGAATGCCGCGGGTCAACCGGGCCACCGCGTCGACGGTCACGCCGCGAGGCAGTTCGTCTCCAAACGCGCCAGCCAGGTACTTCGCGACCGTGCTGTCGTCGAACCTGGACAGCGCGACGATGCGGCGGCGATTCTCCGGGATCGCGCGGTTAATCCGGACTAGCTCACCTTTGATCGGGTCGCTGTCCGCCTCATCCTCCATGCGCATTCCGAAGACCCAGACGATTCGGGAGCCGCTGCGCCGAGCAACCTCGCGCAAGGACTCATGGAGATCACCCAGGATCTCCGCCGTGTCGACGGTGACGACCAGCGGTCCGACGGCGGCGGCGACGCGTCGGACGCCTTTGGCGAAGGCGCGGATGATCGCGCCCAAGGGTTGGGTCATCCGCAGGTACTGCTTGCGGTCGACGGCCGGGACGGAGACCTCGAGCGGGGGTCGGAGGCCCGGCGTCGCCTGATGCTCCGCGGTCGGTTGGAACAAGGCACCGACTTGGGCGAGCACCCCGAGAGCAGCGCCCAGCGGCGACCCGGCGTCGGGTGTTGGTGGGGCCGGGAACGGCGACGCCGGATCCGGCCGGGCGAGGTACTGGGCAATCTCCTGCCGGTATTCCGCGAAGCCTTCTTCGAGCGGGTTCGCACCGTCGGGAAGGTGTGCGAGGCCGTCCTCGACAGCCTCGTACACCGCGTCAAGAATTCGCCACAGCGGCGGTCCGGTCGGTCGGGCGTGATCGTCCGGATACTGGTCGCGTACTCTCTCGCAATCGACCTCGGAGACCTGGAAGCGACCCGAAAACTCCTCGTCGCCGGCTATCGTGCCGGCGGCGATCTCGCGGTACCGGCGGAGGAGTTCGGACTTGCCGATACCGCCGTGGCCGTGCACCAGGACGAAGTAGCCGTGGTCCGGCTGGTCATCGTCGCGCAGGCAGCTGCGTAAGAGTGCGCGGAACCGGTCCTGCTCGTCGGTGCGGGCGAGGAAGGACGTCGTCACTCCGCTTCTCCTCCCTCAGGGCCGGAGTTCCGTTGTCGTGCCAGGTCGGTAGCATTGCGAGACTGTCGGATAGGCGCCGTCGGCGAGATCGACAGATGGACGTTTCGTGTTCTCCCGACTACGACCGTCGCATCGACCGAGCCCAGCCGTCCATCCACTTTTCGGGGGACGGGCGTTCGCGCCGAAAGTGCCTCGTCTCGGAGCGTTGTGCCGGTCTCTGGGCAGATTATGCACGGTTTTTTTGGCCGACCCGCGACCGGCGGTATGTGTTTGGGCGTTGTGGCTTTGCCATCCTGCGGTCGCGCTGCCAGGACAGCAGTCGCCGGCGGAAGCGAGGTCGAGGCGTAAGTCTCGACCGCTGGCATAGCGTAGATGCGCGCTTGTCCGCCGCAGTAGCCGGCTCCAATCTTCGTGACAGGATCTCGGCCTCTTCCTAAAGAAGCAGCTCAATGGATATGATCTTTGGAGATGGTCGCTGTCCACGTGGTTGCCAAGGAGCGTCCGGAAGACGACGCGCTTTGAGAGTTGGCCCACTCGGTGCGGTAGAACGGGCACTCGTGGCCGTCGGGCTCGTGCGGGCTCACAGCCGAGCTTTCAGCACGTCGACCTCGCAGCCTGGCGCGGACGGGTCGAAGCCGTGCTCGGCCAGCCAGCGGATCGCCAGCAGGCTTCGCAACGACCACCATGCGCGGATCACGTCGAGGTCGACGTCGGTGCCGTAGCCGCCGACCACGTCGTCAAGGTGCTCCTCGTGGCCGAGCGTCAAGACGGCGAGGTCGTACAGGGCATCGCCCTGGGCGGCCTCGGACCAGTCGATCACGCCGGTAATCTTGTCATCGTCGACGAACACGTGGGTGATCTGCAGGTCGCCGTGGGTGAACACCGGCGTCCACGGCCGGAGCGCAGCCTCGGCGACCCGGCGGTTGCGCGTGACCAGGTCGGTGGGAAGGACGCCGCTCGTGATGAGCCACTCGCATTCGTCGTCGAGGCGCGATGCCAACTCGTCGAGGCTTCGACCGGGCCATGGCGGCAGCGGCGCGTCGTGCAGCATGCGTGCCGCGGCACCCGCCGCGGCCCAGGCCGCCGGCGACGCGGTCGACGGCTCGCCGAGGCGGCCGAGTGCCGTCCCTGGGAGGGCGGCGAGCGCGAGCACGGGCGGCTTCCGCCACAGGACCTCCGGAGTCGGGATCGGTGCCATCGCCATCGCCTCGACCTCGACGTCGGTGCGCGTCTGATCAGCGTCGATCTTCAGGAACACGTCGCCGAGGCGCAGGGTCGCGCGTTCGTTATGGGCGACGACGACCTCGACCTCCTCCACGTCGGCCATTTTCGCGGGGATGGCCACCGACGTCACGGGATTATCGCGTGCGACTGCGCATGCGCCTGAAGTCGTGGGGGTGTAGCGGAGGGGGCGGCCGGCAGCGTCGGCGCGGGGCGGAGCCGGCGGTCTGGTGAGCAGGTCGCCGACCAGCTTGACCACTTACGGCAAGCGACGACAATCTCACGGTGGCTACGGTTAGTAACAAGGTGTTGTCGGTTCGAATCCAGCCGTCCCGACAAATTGGGAAGCCCAGGCCAGCGGAAACGCGGTCAGGGCTTTGACTTTCTGCTAGTACTCCAACGTCACCTGATCTTGACGCGGTGACCGGGGCGTTCCGTCGGGCCATGCATGGGCGGAGGTCCGCAACGCGGTCGATGCAGTACCGCACCGACCGCGTCACGCCGCCCTTCCAGGCCCGCACCTGCGAAACTCGGTCTTCGATCTCAGTCGGCGGCGGGGTCTAACCACCGCGGTAGGTGTTTGAGCAGGTCCAGCTGGTCGTCGCCGACCCAGGCCACGTGGCCGTCCGGGCGCAGCAGCACGGCCGGGATATCCAACTCCTCGCTGACGTCGACGACATGGTCGACCCGACCCGTCCACCCAGCCACCGACAACTGCCCGGTCTGGTCGAGCAGCAGCCCGCGGCCGGAGTGCATCAGCTCGTAGAGGCGCCCGCGCTTGAGCCGCACGTCCCGCAGCCGTCGGCCGAGCAGGTCGTGGCCGTCACCGAAGTCGTAGCGAACCCCGATCGCTGTGACCATCGAAAGTAGGTGGCGGTTCACCTCCTCGAAGTCCATCAGCTCCGTCAGCAGGCGGCGCACCGCCTGGGGTCCCGGCTCGGTGGACATAAGCTGGATCTGGGCGCGGGGGTTGTCCAGCACGGCGGCGGCCACCGGGTGTCGTTCGGTGTGGTAGCTGTCCAGCAGCCCCTCCGGCGCCCAGCCGTCGACCTCGGCGGCCAGTTTCCAGCCGAGGTTGAACGCGTCCTGGACGCCGAGGTTGAGGCCCTGCCCACCGGTCGGCGGGTGGATGTGCGCCGCGTCGCCTGCCAGCAGCACCCGGCCTACCCGGTAGTGCTCGGCGAGCCGGGTGGCGTCACCGAACCGGGACAACCAGCGCGGTGAGCGCACGCCGAAGTCGGTGCCGGCCAACGCCCGCAGCCGCTGCCTGACGTCGTCGAGGGTTGGCGCAACCGTACGGTCGTCGACCACCCCCTCGGCGGGCACGACAACGCGGTACACCCCTTCGCCGAAGGGCGTGACGCCGAACCGCGTGTGGGTCTTGCGGACGTCGGCCACCACGGCGGCCACCGTCTCCGCCGGCACGGCCACCTCCATGTGGCCCGGCAGCGTCTCGACCCGCGCGGGTTCGCCGGGGAAGCCGACCCCGAGCAGCTTGCGTACCGTGCTGCGGCCGCCGTCGCAACCAACCAGGTAGCGCGAGCGCAGCCGCGTGCCGTCGGCCAGCTCGGCGGCCAGGCCGCGTTCGTCCTGGCTGAGCCCGACAAGTTCGCACCCGCGCCGGATCTCGGCGCCGAGCTCGCCGGCGCGCTCAGCGAGCAGACGATCGATCGTGGTTTGTGGAATGCCGAGGATGTACGCGTGTGCGGTGTCCGGCAGATCGGGCGACGGCTTGGCAATGCCGGCGAACAGGCCACCGACCGGGTACTGCCGGCCGTGCGCGAGGAATCGCTCCAGCAGGCCGCGCTGGTCCATCACCTCAATGCTGCGCAGTGCAGACCGAGCGCGCGAACCTGCCGGGTCGGCTCCGCCTCCTGCTCCACCACGACCACGCGTACGCCGTGCAGCCGTAATTCGTTGGCCAGCATCAAGCCGGTCGGGCCGCCGCCTGCAACGATCACGTCGAACATGAACCGTCCAATCGGTAAGCGTTCTCATGCCGCGTGGCGGTCAGGCCGGCGCGGTGTCCGGGGCCGGGACGGCCTTCTCGGCGGCGCGGCTCACCGTTTCCCAGCCGGCCCAGGTGTCCATGCGTCGCCTCGAGATGTCGAAGGCCAGGTCGTAGACCATGCTGCCCAGCAGCAGCCGCAGTGGCGGCTCGTCGCTGGCGACCAGCGTCATCAGCGCGTCGGCCGCCAGCCGGGGTTCGCTGTCGATCGACCCCTCCGCCCACTGCTCGGCCAACTTCGCGCGCAGCGCGTCGTACGCCGGGTTCGGCGCGGTTGCCCGGCTGCTGGTGTAGAGGTCGGTCCAGTAGCCACCCGGCTGGACGATGGTGACCTTGACACCGAACCCGGCGGCCTCGGCGGCCAGTGCCTCGCTCAGGCCTTCGAGCGCGAACTTGCTCGCGCTGTACAGCCCGGTGCTGGGGAAACCACCCAGCGCGCCGATGCTGGAGATCTGCACGATGTGCCCACTGCCCTGTTCCCTCAGCCGGGGCAGGACGGCCTGGCTGACCCACAGCGCGCCGAAGAAGTTGAGCTCGAGTTGAGCGCGGGCCTCGGCCTCGGCGAACTCCTCAACCATCCCGGTGAACAACGCCCCGGCGTTGTTCACGACGACGTCGAGCCGGCCGAAGTGCGCGACGGCCCGGTCGACCACGTCGAAGACCGCCGAACGGTCCGTGACGTCGAGCCGCAGTGTGAACAGTCGACCCGGGTGTTCGGTGCAGAGGTCGTCCAGTGGTGACGTGTCGCGGGCCGCCCCGACCACCCGGTCGCCGGCGGCGAGCGCGGCCTCGGTGAAGGCGCGGCCGAGGCCACGACTGGCCCCGGTGATGAACCAGACCCGCGAATCCGTGCTGCCTGCCATTTCCACGAGTTCCCTTCACGCATCGTGACTGAGTCTTCTCGCTGCCGTTCGCTCGCCGAACTACGCAGCAACTCCCGGCGCGCCCACCGCGGCCATCACTCCGATACCTCTTGGATGGCCTTCGATGGCGACACGCTACGTATCGCGCAGCCAAGGTGGCAACACGGCACGTGTCGTTTCCTGGTACGGTGGATACCGTGCCCACATCGCCGAACCCGCTGCGCCGCAACGAGGCCAGTCGCCGGGCAATCCTGGACGCGTCGCTGCAGCTGTGCGCCGAGCTTGGCTACGGACGGCTCACGATCGAGGCCATTGCCGCCCGCGCCGGCGTCAGCAAGAAGACGATCTACCGGTGGTGGCCTTCCAGGGGAGCCGTCGTCCTGGAGGCCGTCAACGGCGTGGCGACCACGGTCGCTGACCACCCCTACACCGGCGACCTCGCCGTTGACCTACGCACCCAGCTCACAGCAGTCATCGCTCTACTCACGCCCTCGAACACGTCCGCCGTCGTCGGCCTCATTGCCGAAGCCCTGCACGACGACGAGCTGGCACAGGATCTACGAGAGCGGCTGATCCGGCCACGCATCAGCGCATTCCACAAGCGCATGCACCAAGCTCAGCTCGACGGGCAGCTCGCCGCCGACGCCGATCTGGACGTGGCCGTCGACCTGGTCTACGGGCCCCTCTATCACCGGCTCGTCTTTCATCTCGGCATGCCCGACCAGGAACAGCTGCACACGCTCGTGGCACACGCCCTCCGCGCACTCGGTCAACCCGCGCACGGCTTCGAAACCAAGGCGCCACCGACGACCTGATCTGCGACCAGAGCGTGAAATTCAAGCCTGGCAGTGACCTCCACGGCCGCCGAACCTGTTCATCGCAGACCTGTACCTGCCGGGGCTTGTCGCGTAACTGATGCCGCGTCAAGCCTTCTGAGTCCTGGTCGGGAAGAACCGGGGCCTGTCGGACTGTCGGCATTCTCTGAGCCCGCCCGCACTACCTGGGAGAAGTCATGACAAGTAGGTTCACTGAGTTGGTCGTTGACTGCCACGATCCGGAGAGGCTCGCGGCCTTCTGGTGTGAAGTCCTGGACTTCCAGGTGATCGACCGAAGCGAGGGCAAGGTCGAGATCGGCTCCTGGGTGCCGACAGTCGAGGACGTTCGGGCCCGCCAGATGGCGCCCACCCTGCTGTTCATTCAGGTGCCCGAGGGCAAGACCGTGAAGAACCGGCTTCACCTCGACGTCAGCCCGATCGACGGCAGCACCGAGGACGAGGTGACCAGATTGCTCGGCCTCGGCGCCACCAGGACGGATGTGGGCCAGGGATCAGACCGAAACTGGGTGGTCATGGCAGACCCGGAGGGCAACGAGTTCGACGTCCTACGCACCCTGGCGCCGCAGGACTAGGCCGCCGATCTGCGGCTGGTCAGGGCAGGCGTGCTGCTGCGGCGGCACGGACGTCGGCAGCTTCGATCGGATCGTCACGCAGGTGGCGCAGGCGTTCACGGGATCGATCGCTCAAGGGTCACCTGTCGAGCGGCCAGCAGGCGCACCGCCGATTCACAGTCCCACAGCCCTTCGGACAGACAGCCGGAGGCTCCGTCGGGGTCCAAAGCCATCCGCGCCCTCAGGTAGCCGGCCCTCTCGTACGAGTGCGGGCTGAACCACAGCCGGCGCAACCGAGGTAGCTCTTCCGTTGCCCGTGGGCCGCCGATCCGGGCCAGCCCTTTCACCAGCTCGTCGTACCCGCACAGGTCGTTGGGGCGGCTGTCCAGCCAGTCGAGTCCGGCGACGAGCGCTGGCACGTCGGCCTGCCCGCCGTGTGCCGCCAACAGTCGCAACCCGGTCCAGAACAACGGGTGCGGTGGTGTGGTCACCCATGTCCTCGCCGCCGCCAGGGCGAGTGTGCCGAGCTGTCCCATCGCGGCGGCGAGAGTCGAGCCGGTCGGCGACGGCCGGGTACAGGTCGTCCCACCAGCGGATCGGCCAGGATCGGGCCACGGTTTCCAGGGCTTCGAGCCATCGCTCACCGCTTCTGATGTAGCGGCGCACCTCCGCCACCACCTCGCCGCTCCCGGCCCGGCCGAGAACCTCCAGCACCCCCAGCGTGTTGCTGAACTCGTTGTCGTCGTCCGATTCCTCGGCGGCGGCTGCCCACAGGCGCCCCGCGATCGGCTGAACCGGCAGCCGCAGGTCACGCACCAGTCTGGCCAGGTAGACCTCCCGCTCGTCCACCTGCCAGGACCAGCGGTAGTCCCGGCGCAGGCAGTCGATGATCAGGTCGGGGGCGGCGGGATCGGACATGACGCGGTGCGCGCCGCGGCCGAGGCCGCGCTGCAGCGACCCCGGCAGGGTACGTGGGCTCGCGTAATACCAGTCGGGGTCGGAGTCTTCGGTGTCACCACTCATCGGCAGGCAGTCTGCCCCGACCGACCACGACAGTGCCTTCGGTTTCTTGTACCCCGCGAGCCCACACTTCGGCACAGCAATTAATGAGACTTATCAATATTGACGTACGTCATTAGTGGCGACAGGATCTCGGCACCACCACCGTGACTCCCCTGGGAGGCGCCATGACCCGTCCCCGCCTGCCGCTCCTGCGGGCAGCCACCCGGTTGGCCGCACTCGCTGCGGCCACCGCCGGCGTGCTGCTGACCGTCGCGACACCTGCCAGCGCCGCCGTGCCCGCCGGGCGCTACGTCGCGTTGGGCGACTCGTACACCGCCGGTCCGCTGATCCCCACCCAGGTCGACCTGAACTGCCTGCGGTCCAACCGCAACTTCCCTTCGCTGACGGCCGCGTCCGCCGGCTCGTCGTCCTTCGCCGACGTGAGCTGCTCCGGCGCCACCACCGACGACATCCTCTACGGTGGCAGCGGCCAGTTGGGTATCACCGTGCCACCACAGCTCAGCGCGGTCACGTCGAACACGGCGCTGGTGACGGTGCAGATCGGCGGCAACGACATCGGCTTCTCCGGCATCATCAGCGACTGCGCGGAGGCGAGTCTCAGCAGCCCGCTCGGATCGCCGTGCAAGGACCGGTACACCGCCGGAGGCACCGACCAACTGCAGGCCAGGATCGCCGCCGCCGCGCCGAAGGTGACCGCCGTGCTGCAGGCCGTACGCCAAGCCGCGCCGGGCGCGCGGGTCGCGGTGCTCGGGTACCCGGCGATCCTGCCGGACACCGGATACGGCTGCTGGCCAGTGGTCCCGATCGCCTACCAGGACGTGCCGTACCTGCGCGGAATCGAAAAGTCGCTCAACGCGATGCTGGCCAGCACCGCGACCGCGAACGGCGCGATCTACGCGGACGTCTACACCCCGTCGATCGGGCGCGACGCGTGCAAGAGCAGCAGCACCCGGTGGGTCGAGGGGCTGGTGCCACAGAACTCGGCTGCCCCGTTCCACCCGAACGCCCGGGGCGAGCAGGGCATGGCCAACGCCCTTCTCGCGAGGCTGAACAGCTGATCGGGCGGGGCGAATGGTTGAGCCGGGCCCCGCCGCACAGCGTCGGGACCCGGCTTGGCGTCACAGCTCGGCGATGGTTTCAGCGGTAGTGGGCGGTGCGCCAACAGCCTCGACGGGGATGCGGGCGGCGGGCTGGGTGGTCAGGTGCGCGGCGCATACACGATCGAGGCGGAACCAACGGATCCCTTGACGAGTGCGGCAGTGCCCGACGAGGTACCAGTGTCCCTGGGTCCGGGCCAGGAGCACGGGGTCGAGGTGGCGAGTGGTGTGCGTGCCGTGCCGGTCGCGGTAGTGCACGACGAGCACGCGTTGTTCGTGAAGTGCCTGCTCGATCGCACGTCGGGTCCGAGCATCGCCGGGCGCGTCGGTGTGGTCGATCCAAACGCGTTCGTTCAACGCGGTCGCGTGTTCTCGTGCGCGGGTGTCCATCACACCGAGGACCTTGACGAGGGCGGCGCGGGCGTGGCTGTCGAAGGGTTGTCCGCGGTGGGCGGCCACGGCGGCGGCGAGGCCGGAGACCTCGGCGTCGGTGAAGTTCACCGGCGGGAGCGTCGCGGCCGCGTCGACGACATAACCGCCACCGGGACCGGGTCGCGCCCAGACCGGGAAGCCGCTGTGTTGCAGGGCCGAGATGTCGCGTTTGATCGTGCGGACGCTGACTTCGAAGACCTCGGCGAGCCGTTCCGCGGTGCGCCCGGCGGGCCCCGCCCGTCGCAGTTCCTCACGAAGGGCGTAGAGACGATCGGTGCGGCTCACTTCTAAATAGTGACATGCCGGTGACATCCGGCTGAGTGACGATGCTGTCATGAGCACCTCACACGATCCGATCCTGTTTCTCAGCGGCGCCGGACTTCCTGACTGGATCTGGGACGACGTCCGCCGCAGTCTCGGCGAGGAGCGGGAGACCCGGGTCGCTTCCCGACCTGAGAACGGCCAGGCGCGACTCCGTGACTACGCCCAGGCAGCCATCGACTCCGCGCCAACGGGCAGATTCGTGATCGTCGCGCACTCGGCCGGCGGCGTGATCGGCTCCGAAGTCCTCCGACTCGTACCCGAGCGTGTCAGCGCCTTCCTGGCGATCAGTGCCGTGATCCCGCGGCCGGGAGGATCGTTCATCTCGGCGATGCCGGTGCCGAACCGATGGGTGCTCAGCGCCGTCATGCGCTTCGCCGGGACCCGGCCACCGGACTCGGCGATCAGACGCGGCCTCGCCCACGGCCTGGACGAGCAGGTCGCCGACAACCTCATCGCCGACTTCACCCCCGAGTCACCTGGCCTCTATCGAGACGGGACCGCCCACCGGGAGTGGAACGGGTGGCGCGGTTACCTGCACACCAGCGGCGATCGTGAGTTGCCGATCGCTCTGCAGAGACGATGCGCCCAGCGCCTCGGCGCCGCCTGGCAGAACGAGCTGGATGCCGGGCACCTGCCGATGCTCGAAGACCACCACGCCGTGGCGGCTTCCATCACGCGATTCATCGATTCACGCCGTGACACCGATTGACCTAAGCGCAGGAATCCTCGGTGAGAAGCGACCCTGCACAGCAGTCGCATCGGCCGGCCGGGTGTCAGCGGCCGGTGGCGTACACGGGTGCTGCCGTGGCGGCTCGTCGGCTAAGTTGATCAACGTAGGTGGTTCGGCTAACGTGCGCCCGTCGATGCCTCCCCCTCCTCGGCGCCGTCGTCGCCTGCGGCAGGCGGCAGGAGCGACAAGGAGCTCTGCGAGTCCGCGAAGAAGGTCGGAGATGACCAGAAGGCGGCGCTCATCGTGGCGATGCAGTCCGGCGAACCGTCGCCGGCGGATTTCAAGAAGATCCTGACCGAGATGGGCGAACAGATGGCGACGTTCGCGTCCGCCGGGGGCGACAGCGGGGTGGCCACCGCCATGTCGCGGTTCGGTGCGCAGGCATCAAAGGCGGCAGCCGCCGCGGACCCGGTAGGCGCCGCCGACAACCCCGCCTTCGAGAAGGCCGGGGCGGACATCACCGCGGCCTGCAGGGCCGCCGGAGTCAGCGTCAACTTCTGAGCGCGCCGCCCGCAGCGGCCGATTCGCCTCCCTCGCCGCTGTCGCCGGGAATCACGTCTTGTCTCCAGTGCCAGCGGCGAGGGTAGTGCGAACCAGGCGATGCCTTGATGGATCTCGGTGGCCGTGGGCCCCGCCGAAATACGCGGACTCGCCCGCTTCGCCATGCCGAATGACAGAGTGGGCGTCGTGACGACGAACGAGCCCGCGGCGACCGACCCGGAGTACGCCGCTGCGCTGGACACGGCTGAGCGCCTGCTGGGCTTCCGGTTGGAGCGCTTTCTCGGTGCCAGCCCCGGTGAACCGGCCAACGGCGCGGACTTCAAGCGGATCGCGACGGTGCACGCCTTCGGCGACGCCTGGCCCCGCACCGAGCACCTGGATACCCGGTCCCGGGCGCTGGTGTCCGTGACCATCGCGGCGACCCTCGGCGTCCTGGAGCCGCTGCGCGGTCAGCTCCGCATCGCGCTCAAGGCCGGTGTCACCAAGGAAGAGATCGTCGAGGCCTTCGTGCAGATCGCGGTCTACGCCGGCGTGGCGCGCGCGTTCGACGGCTACCAGGTCGCGACCCAGGTCTTCGCGGAGGGATGACTGGTCAGCCTGCCCGCACGGCGATCCGTGTGCACGACGCGCGGCGGCCACGGCCTTCGACGGCACCCAGGCCGTACCCGAGCTAGGGCTGGCGGCGGGCGTAGAGGACGGCCCCGGGAACTCTCTCGTCCAGGTCGATCAGCAGTTGGGCCTCGACGGTGAATCCGGCGTCGAGGAGCCAGGTTGTCACCTGGTCGGGCTGACGGCGGTGGACGTGGACCTTCATCGGGTGGCCGCCGTAGCCCTGGGTCTTCAGCCGCGACTGTTCGCCGACGTGGAAGCCGAGCAGCAGCAGCCCACCGGGACGCAACGCCCGCCGGAACTGGCCGAACACCGTGCCGACCGCGTCGTCGGGGACGTGGATCAGCGACCACCAGGCGAGCAGGCCGGCGACCGAGGCGTCGGCGAGGTCCAGGTCCGTCATCGAGCCCACCTCGAACCGCAGGCCGGGGTGGTCGCGCCGGGCCACGTCGACCATCGCGGGGGAGAGGTCGATGCCGAAGGCGTCGACGCCCAGCTCGCGCAGGTGGGCGGTGACGTGTCCCGGTCCGCAGCCCACGTCCGCAACCGGCCCGCCGCCGGCGTCGCGCAGTAGGTCGGCGAACATCGCCAGGCTCCCGCGTAGATAAGGCTCGGCGGCGAGAGCGTCGCGCACCTGGTCGGCGTAGCTGACCGCGACATTGTCGTAGGAGGCCCGGGTGTCCGCCAACCAAGCTTGATCGCCCATCCCGGAGAGGGTAGCGACCCAACGGGGCGTCAGGGGGTCGCCGCCGCTGCCAGGGCGAGCGGAACAGTCGCGCCCGGGCCAGCCCGGTCGGGCGGCTATCGTCACCGAGTGCCCGAACTGATCGCGCCCACCGTCAGCCTGCACACCGCCTGGCTCGAGGCCCGCGACGACTGGGGTCCCGGCGTCCACGAGGACGGGTTCGGGCTGCGGCCGTCCGACGAGGTGGACTCGCCGGCCGGGTTCGCGGCCTGGGTGGCCCGGCTGACCGCGCAGTCGGACCCGGCGACGCCGCTGGAGGCGGGCCGGGCGCACTGCACGTACCGATGGATCGTGGAGGACGGCCAGGTGCTCGGCGGGATCGCGCTGCGGCACGAGCTCGCCAACGACTTCCTGCAGCGGATCGCCGGCCACATCGGCTACGGCATCCGGCCGTCGGCCCGGCGGCGCGGACTGGCCAGCTGGGCGCTGGGGCGGATGCTCGAGGAGGCGCGGGGGCTCGGCCTGGAGCGTGTGCTGATCTGCTGCGCGACCGACAACGTCGCCTCGGCGAAGACGATCGAGCGCCACGGGGGTGTCCTCGAGGATGTCCGGGACACCGAGCTCGGCGCCGTGCGGCGCTACTGGGTGAAGCTCTGACCCACGCGCCGACGAGACCCGGAGAAGGGCTTCCTGGCAGAGACAACCGAGGCCGGCCAACGGGCTACATGAAGTTGCGGGTGTGCAGGGCCGAGAGCGCGGCTGCCTCGTCGCTCCGAAAGCCCAGCCGGACGAGCCGGCGTTGGCGACCCTGGTCCATCGCGTTCTGCAGCTCCTGCACCCGGTCGTAGCCGGCAGCCACGTCGTCGGGGTTCCAGCCGCCGGCCGCGAGCACCACGAGAGCGTCGAAGACGTCCGCGTTGAGGCCCGCGGTGTCCACCAGCGCGTCGTGGCGGCGGTGGATGGCCGCACGCAACCGGTCACGCAGCGAAGGGTCCACGGCGGCCTGATGTTCGAGGTGCGCCATGCCGAACACCACGTGACGGCGCTCGTCCTGCATCGCCAGCCGGCAGATCCGGCGGGTCACCGAGATTATCTGCTATGGAGGCCGGCGCGCGAGAGCGTCGGTTGGTCGTCATTCCGCGCGAGGCGTGGGCCCCGGCGTCGTCGGGCGGGGCGCGGGCCGCCTCGGGTGGGGTGCAGCGCGCTCGACGATCTGCTCAACGACGGGCGGTGGCGTCCTGACGGTGCGCCCGGCCGTGCCCGTCGTCGCGGTCGATCCGCAGTTCCCGCTCCAGTTCGGCGATGACCGCCCGCAGGTCGTCGAGGCGCTGGGTCAGCGCGATGCGGTCCACCTCGTCCGGTACGCCGTCACCGTCCTCGTCGTACCCGGGGGCGAGCCGCTCGGTCATCTCCAACCGGCGCGCCTCCTCCATCGAGTTGACGATGACCGCGATGAGGATGTTGAGCAGCAGGTTTACGGTGATCACGACGTAGCTGACGTAGTAGAGCAGGGTCCACGGCGAGATCGCCATGCCCTGCTCGATCAGGTCCGGCAGCGTCTCCAGGGACAGCAGCACGAACAGCGTCAGCAGGGACCGGCCGATGTCGCCGTACTGCTCCGGATAGGTGCTGCCGAAGATGAGCCAGCCGGCCATGCCGTACACGTAGAGGGTCACCACGGCCAGGGCGAGGAAACCGCCGACGCCCGGCAGGCTGCGCCACAGTGCGGAGACGATGGTGCGCAGCCCCGGAGAGAACCGCACCAACCTGACCATCCGGGCCACCCGCACCACGCGCAGCAGGGCCGGGTCGCCGTGCAGGCCCGGTATGAAGATCGCCGTGATCACCGCGAAGTCGAAGACGTTCCAGCCGTGCCGGAAGAAGTCCTGCGGTCGACGCCCGTAGGCCACCAGCCGGATGGCGATCTCGACGACGAAGACAGCGCGGAAGAACAGCTCCAGCCCGTGCAGCGCCGCGCCCGCCGCCACCAGGTCCGGATAGGTTTCCAGGCCGAGGACCACCCCGTTGGCGAGGATGACGACGACGATGCCGATCTCGAAGGGACGGGACCGGGCGAGTCGATCGCAGGCGGCGGCCAGCCCCGGGCGGCGGACGGGCGCAGCCGGCTTGCCCCGCTGGGCAGGCGCGGACGGTCCACTCACCGGGCCGCCAGTCCCGTCGTACGCGTCGGTGCCGCCGTCCCGGCCCGCCTCTGGCCGGCGTCGTCGCGGTGCGGGCGGCGTACGGGCATGCCGACAGACTAGCCAAGGTCGTTGCCGAGTCGAGGCGCCAGCGGAGGCCGCGCCAGGGTGAGCGGGCTACCCGCCTAGGGTGAACGGCGTGCCGCGCATCGAGCTGACCACGACGGTGAGGGCGGCGCCGCAGGCCGCGTTCGACGCTTGTTTGGACGTCGGTCTGCACACCGAGTCGATGGGCGCCAGTGTCGAGCGTGCGATCGGCGGCGTCACGAGCGGCCGGCTGACGGCGGGCGATGTCGTTACCTGGGAAGCGCGGCACTTCGGCATCCCTTGGCGCATGACAGTTCGGATCACCGACTGTCAGCGGCCGGACCGCTTCACCGACGAGCAGGTCCGCGGCCCGTTCCGGCGATGGCACCACCAGCACGTCTTCACACCGGACCCGGTCGACCCCTCGATCACCCTCATGCGGGACGTCATCGAGTTCAGCGCTCCGATGGGGCCCGTCGGCGCCATCGTGGCCAGCCTTGTCCTGCGGCCGTATCTGCGCCGACTCATCGCGCGGCGCAACGCGTTCCTCGCCGGTCACGTCGGGGCGGGACGTGGCCGCCCCGGGTGACCGGCGTCAGCGTGACCGTCAGAGGTGAGTGGCCCGTTCCGGCGCGACCGGGGCGGCGAAGAACGCGGCGAAGGGGTCGACGAGTCTCGGGCGTGCCCGGTTGATGGCGTCGTGGCCGCTGCGGGGAACGACCAGGGTCCGGGCGCGCGGCAGCACCCGGGCAAGCGCCTGGTTGAGTTGCGGGTAGTACGGCGGCCCGTCGGCGCCGCACGCCAGCAGCACCTCGGCGGTGATTCCGGCGTACTGGTCGGCGGGGCCGTCGTACTCGTGGATCAGGCGCGACTCGTCCAGGGTCATCGGCAGCAGCTCGCCCATGGTCCGCCCGATCGGGGTACGCAGGAACAGCCGGCACATCGCGGTCTGCACGCCGAGCGGGAGCTTCGCCGACGCCGATTGGGTGTTGATGCCGCCCGCGGTGATGGCCATGCCCCGGGCGGTGTCGCCGGCGCGCAGCGCCTCGACCGCGGCGTCCAACCAGTCGGCGGGGAACCCGCCGTCGATGGAGATCGCCGCGTCGTAGAGCGCGAGCCGGTCGATCGGCAGGCGCAGCGCGGCCCGCATCGCGATGAAACCGCCGGAGCTGTGCCCTATGACGTTGCGGGCGCCGGTCTGCTCCAGCACCACGGCGAGGTCGTCGATGTCCTGCTCGAAGTGGTAGGGCTCCGACCTGGGCGGGGCGTCCGCCCGTCCGCGCCGGTTGTAGAGGTGCACCGTGAACCGGTCGGCCAGCGCCGCCGCCAGTCGGCGATAGACGTCGACGGTGACGCCTCCGCCGTGCACCACCACGATCCCCGGACCGGTGCCCGTCGTGTGCAGCACGATGCTCGCGCCGTCCCGTGCCGTGATCCGCGCCATGACCCGCCACCTCCTGCAACCTAAACTGCGAACGTCGTTTGCAGTTTACAGTGAATCGGTGAGCGACGCATCCACCTCTCCCGCCGACGGTGACTCCGGGCGGCAGCCGATCTGGACCCGAGCCGAACGCGGCAGTCGCGGCCCCGCCCCGGCGCACAGCCGCGACGCGATCGTGGCCGCCGCCATCGCCCTGGCCGACACCGACGGACTCGCCGCGGTCTCGATGCGGGCGGTCGCCGCCGCGCTCGGCACGGGCGCCGGCTCGCTCTACCGGTACCTCTCGTCCCGGGACGACCTGCTGGACCTGATGACCGACCGGGTGGTGGGGGAGTTGCGGCCGTATCCGGAGACCGACGGTGACTGGTTGGACGACATGCTGCTGCTGGCCCGCCGGCAACTGGCCCTGTTCCAGCGCCACCGATGGCTCGTCGACGTCATCCACCGGCCCTCCGGCATCGGGCCGGAGGCGCTGGCCTGGTTCGACAACTGCCTGCGGGTCATGGCCCCCTCGCGCGCTTCCGTCGCCGCGAAGTTCGAGGCGATCGCGATGATGACCGGTGTGGTCAGCCTCTTCGCCCGCAACGAGGCCGCCGCCCCGCCGTTCACCTTCGCCGGCTTCGACCTCGCGGCGTACCCGCACCTGGTGGCGGCGTTCCGCCAACCACCGGCGTCCGCACCCGCGACGGACCTCTTCGAGCGGACGCTGCGCGGCCTGCTGACCGGCCTGCTCGGCACCGACCCGTCGAACCGGTCCTGAGCCCGTCCGCACCGCCGGGGACGGCGCCGCGACCAGCCGTACGAAGGCTTCCGGGGCCCGTCGAAGCGGGCAAACAGCGGGGGGTAGCGTTCGGCGGGACGACGGTTTCCGGACAAAGGGGCTGCGGGTGCAGACGACGACGGTGGACGTGAAGACCGCAGACGGGGTCGCGGACGCGTACCTCGTCCGGCCGGACGGCGACGGCCCTTTCCCGGCCGTGCTGGTCTTCATGGACGCGTTCGGGCTGCGGCCCCGGCTGGCCGAGATGGCCGAACGGATCGCCGCGCGGGGCTACCTCGTGCTGGTACCCAACCTGTTCTACCGGGCCGGCCGGACGCCGCTGTTCGACCTGTCCCGGCTCGCCGAGCCGGAGCACCGGAGCGCCCTGTTCGGCAAGATCATGCCGTACATCACTGCGTTGACTCCCGAGGTGGTCAACCGCGACACCGGGGCGTACCTGGACTTCCTCGCCGCGCACGACGACGTGGCGCAGGGGCCGGCCGCCGCCGTCGGCTACTGCATGGGCGGGATGAACGCGCTGCGGGCCATCGAGGCGTACCCGGACCGGATCGCCGCGCTGGCCAGCTTCCACGCCGGCCGGGTGGTCACCGACGCGCCCGACAGCCCGCACCGCGGCGTCGGCGCGGTCACCGGCGAGCTGTACTTCGCGCACGCCGACCAGGACGGGTCGATGACCGCCGAGCAGATCGCGGAGCTGGAGCGGACCTTGGACGCCGCCGGAACGCGGTACCGCTCCGAGGTGTACCCGGGCGCGAGCCACGGCTTCACCATGGCCGACACCGCGCAGTACGACGAGCGGGCCACCGAGCGGCACTGGGACGCGATGTTCGACCTGCTCGAACGCACCTTCCGCCGCTGACCCCGGGCCCGCGTCGCGCTCGACGTCCCCGACCCCCTTACCGACGCGGGGTTCAGGGTTGCGGCCGATGCGGCTCGTGCAGGACGGCATCGGCCAGGTCGCCCGGGAAGAGACGGCGCGCGCTCGGCGCGTAGCCAGCACCGGCGTCCGGCGTCCGCGCCGCGCCCGGGCCGCACCCGGGCGGGCCGCGGGCCGTTCGCCCGAGCGCCGGGGCCGCGGCGGTCGTCCGGTGGCGAGTGCCGTGGGCAGGTGTCAGACTTCGCTGGTCAGCGCCGTTCGAGAAACGGGGATGCCATGCCGGAACCGGATCACGGCCTGCGACCGGGCGCCGACATCGTGGAGCTGTTCGGCTGCGAGGTCACCATCGTCGACCCCGACGCCCTGCTCGCGGCGGCCCGCACCGGGCCGGTCGAGCTGCGCCTGGAGGGCCCGTTCCCGGCTCCGGTCGACCAGGTCGGGTGCACGCTGGCTCCGACCATCGTCGACGGCGTACAGAGGTGCCGGATGGCCGCCACCATCCGTACCGCCCCGCCCATCAGGCCCGAGCATCCGCTGCGCTGGCTCGCCGTCGGCGCCGCCGGCCCGGCCGGCATGCTGCTCGTGCGGCGCCTGGCCGCGACCGGCGCCCCGGTCGGGCCGCTGGCCGTCCGGGCCGGCCGGATGGCAGTCGAGGCCTCCCGGCGCCTCGGCCTGGACCGGCCGGCGCCGGCCGCGGTGGCCGAGCGTCCGCCGGTCGGTGACCCGGCCGGAGTCGCGGTGCTGCGCGCGGCGGCGGAGCTGGGGCTGGATCCGGAGATCAGCGACGAGCCGGCGGTCGGCGGCGGCCGGCTGGTCACCGTACGCGCCGCCGCGGTCGCCGCGGCGGTCACCCCGGCGCACCTGCGGGCGCTGGTCACCGTGGTGCTGCAGGTGGTCCGGGAGATCGTCGGCGACGACCCGGAGCCGCGGGTGCTGCGCGGCGGGACGTACGTGCTCGCCCGGCCGCCCGCACCGACCCGGGTGCGGCCGGTTCCGCGCAGCGAGGCGGTGAGCCTCGATCAGGTCGGCGGCCTGGACGAGGTGGTCGCCCGGTTCCGGGAGATCGCCATCTCGTTCCGGCATCCGCAGGTGATGGCGCGCTGGGGCGCCCGCCGGCCGCAGGGGATCCTGCTGTACGGCCCGCCGGGCACCGGCAAGACGATGCTGGCCCGGGCGCTGGCCAACGAGATCGGCGCGGAGTTCCGGGAGATCCGCACGCCGGAGATCCTGGACAAGTGGCTCGGTGGCTCCGAGCGGAACATCAAGCAGATCTTCCGCGAGGCGCGCCGCTACCGCGAGCCGACGGTGCTGCTCTTCGACGAGTTCGACAGCATCATCAGCTACGCCGGGGCCGGTGGCGACGCCGCGAGCCAGGCCGTCAACGCGGTGGCGGGAATCTTCAAGCAGGAGATGAACACCCTGATCGAGGAGAACCCGAACGTGATCGTGGTGGCCACCACCAACTTCCCCCAGCGGGTGGACGCCTCGCTGATCCGCTCCGGCCGCTTCGACGTGAAGCTGTCGATCCCGCCGCCCGACGAGGCCGGTCGTGCCGCGATCATCACCAGGATGATTCGGGACCTGGTCGACCGGCACGAGTCGTCCGGGTTCCGGATGTTCGCCGACGACATCGACCCGGCCGGGCTGGCCGCGGTCAGCCCCGGGCTGACCGGCGCGGACCTCCGCGAGGTGCTCCGGCGGGTCCAGCTGGCCAAGGCGATGGGTGAGGCGACGGGTGCTGCGCCGGTCGGGCCGATCAGCCAGGATGACCTGCGGGAGGCGATCGCCGGACTGCGTCGCGGCTGAGCCGCCCGCCCGGCCGCGGCGACTTCCGATCGCCGGGGACGCTCGAGAGGAGACCCGTGTCGTCCACCCTGCTCTGCCGTCGTGACCTGCGGTTCCTGCTGCACGACTGGCTGGACGTCACCCGGCTGACCGAGCGGCCACGCTACGCCGAGCACTCCCGGGAGACCTTCGACGCGGTGCTGGAGCTGGCCGAACGGGTGGCCACCGAGCACTTCGCGCCGCACAACCGCGCGGCGGACCTCGCCGAGCCCACCTTCGACGGCCGCCGGGTGCAGCTCATCCCCGAGGTGAAGGCGGCGCTGGACGTGTTCGCCGAGACCGGGCTGCTCGCATCCAGCCTGGACGAGTCGGTCGGCGGGATGCAGCTGCCGCACACCGTCGCGGCGGCCTGCTTCGCCTGGCTCCAGGCGGCCAATGTGGGCACCTCGGCGTATCCGTTCCTCACCCTCGGCAACGCCAACCTGCTGCTCGCGCACGGCAGCGCGGAGCAGATCGACACCTGGGTGCGTCCGATGGTGCAGGGCCGGTTCTTCGGCACCATGTGCCTCTCCGAGCCGCAGGCGGGCAGCTCGCTGGCCGACATCACCACCCGCGCCGAGCTGCAGGACGACGGCACGTACCGGCTGTACGGGAGCAAGATGTGGATCTCCGGCGGGGACCACGAGCTGGCCGAGAACATCGTCCACCTGGTGCTGGCCAAGATCCCCGGCGGCCCGCCCGGGGTGAAGGGCATCTCGCTCTTCGTCGTGCCGAAGGTGCTGGTCGGCCCGGACGGCGCGCTCGGCGCGCGCAACGACGTCGCACTGGTCGGGCTCAACCACAAGATGGGCTACCGCGGCACCACCAACACGCTGCTCAGCTTCGGCGACGGCGCACACCGCCCGCACGGGCGCCCGGGCGCGGTCGGTCACCTGGTCGGCGAGCCGCACCAGGGGCTCGCGCAGATGTTCCACATGATGAACGAGGCGCGGATCGGGGTCGGCGCCGGCGCCGCCGCGCTCGGCTACACCGGCTACCTGAAGTCGCTGGAGTACGCCCGGCAGCGGCCGCAGGGCCGTCCGCTCGCCGGAAAGGACCCGGGCGTGCCGCAGATGCCGATCATCGGCCACCCGGACGTACGGCGGATGCTGCTGGCGCAGAAGAGCTATGTGGAGGGCGCGCTGGCACTGGTGCTCTACTGCGGACGGCTGCTGGACGAGCAGAAGACCGCGCCGCGGCCGGCGGAGCGCGACCGGGCCCGCCTGCTGCTGGACGTACTCACCCCGATCACCAAGAGCTGGCCGGCGCAGTGGTGCCTGGCCGCCAACGACCTGGCGATCCAGGTGCACGGCGGCGCCGGATACACCCGCGACCACGACGTGGAGCAGCACTGGCGGGACAATCGGCTCAACCCGATCCACGAGGGCACCCACGGCATCCAGGCGCTGGACCTGCTCGGCCGCAAGGTCACCATGGCCGACGGTGCGGGCCTGGCGCTGCTGGTCGAGACGATCGGCGCGACGGTGCGCCGGGCCGGGACGGTCGCGGGGGAGGCCGCGCAGCTTGCCGGGCAGTTGGGCGCCGCGGTGGACCGTGCCACCGCGGTTACCCGCAGGCTGTGGGCCGGCGGCGACCCGGAGGTCGCGCTCGCCAACGCCAGCCTCTATCTGGAGGCGGTCGGTCACGTGGTGATCGCCTGGATGTGGCTGGAGCAGCTGCTCGCCGTCGAGGCGGCGGCCGGCGCCGGGGGAGACGCCGCGGCGGCGGACGCCGACCTGCACGCCGGAAAGCGCCAGGCCGCCCGCTACTTCTTCCGGTACGAGCTGCCCCGCACCGGCCCGCAGTTCGACCTGCTGGCCAGCCTCGACCGGACCACGCTGGAGATGCGCGACGACTGGTTCTGACAGCGGGGGCGAACGGTCGCCGCCGGCCGTCCCGGGGGACGGCCGGCGGCCACTACCGCTGCTGTTGACGTGCGATGCGGCAGGTCAACGGCGCTCGATCAGCAGCCGATCCAGCGGATCGGGCGGACGTCGCCGGCGTTGTTGCGGAAGCCGACCACCACGCCGTTGTCGGCGATCGCCTGGGCACCGACGCCGATGCGGTCACCTGCGCCCGGCAGCAGCACCGAGCCGCCGCCCCGGGTGAGCCGGTCACCGCCGACGACCACGCCTGCGGCGTTCACGTCGTTGACCCAGGGCAGCCGCGGGTCGAGGGCCGTCCCGACACCGGTCCGCAGGTCCCACCGGACCTTCGTGGAGTTGGTGCCGCCCTGGTCGACGTGTCCGATCGCCCAGTGACCGCCGGCGCCGTTGACCGTGGTGCTCCGGGAGTCGGACATGGTCAGTTCGGCGAGCCGGCCGTCCGGGTGACGGATCCAGCCGGTCGACGCACCAAGGTCGCCGGCGGTGCCGACGATGGTGCCGTCGTCGATGATGCCAACCGCCATTGCCCCGGCGGGTGCGTCGAGCACCTCGACCGTGCCCGGCCGTGCCGCCGGCCAGATCACCGAGATGAATTCGCCGGTCGCCGCGAGGTTGCTGTGCCCGACGATGTCCCCGCCGGTGTTGATCGCCGTGACGACGGTGCCCTTGGAGCCGGGCGGCACCGGCAGCGGCTGCACCTGCCCGTCGCGGTAACGCCACGGCTGGCTGAGGCCGTTCACCCAGCCGAAGCCGACCACGACGCCGTCGTTGTTGACGTCCACCACGGTCTCGACGAGCGGCGACACCACGGTGGTGAGCCGGAAGCCCTCCCAGAGCAGCAGCAGCGGCTCGTTCACCGGGCCGCTGGTGCGCAGGCCGGACCCGGCGATGAACCGGCCGGTGGGGGCGATCGCGTCGGCCGAAGCCCGGTACGAGTCGGCCGGGTAGGGCAGCGGGCTGACCGAGCAGGGCCGGACGGACTCCGCGGATGCGGCTCCGGATCCGGTGGCGACACCGAGCGACGCGGTGAGCAGACCGGCGGCGACGCCGGCGAGCATCCGGCGTCGGGCGATGTGGGTCATGGGTTCCTCCCCCGTGCGGCTGTGCCCGGTGATCCGGACACATGTTGCACGCAACACGGTGGAGCCCATGGAAAGGTTGCGGCCGGTCGGATTGCCGACACCGGCTGCCGCCGGAGGGGATTTGCCGGCGGCGACTCAGCGGCGCCCGGCGGAGTGGTGCATCAACTGCCAGGCCTTGACCACACCCAGCACTACCACCACGACCAGGGCGACCGCCCCGATGATCACCAACCAGCGGACCGCTTCGAGGAGTAGCCCGAGCAGGATGAGCGCGCCGGCGATCACGCCGACGACCCAGAGCATGGCCCGCATCTTCCACCTCCCGTGCCGGCCGCCCGCGCGACGGGCGGCTTCCCGGCCGCCTTCCCGGTACGGCTCACAGCATGCCTGAGCTGGGCGGACGTCCCAGCCTGCCGGCTCAATGGGCGCGCTGCGCGACGTACACGGTGTTGGCCGATTCGCCGCCGGTCAGTGGGTTCGGGAACGGCACGACGTGCGCCTGGGAGGTGGCGAACACCGCGGCGAGGCTCCGCTCGAAGTCCGGGTCCGGCGGGTCGTCCGACCAGAGCGCGAAGACCCCGCCGGGGTGCAGGTGCTCGGCGAGCCGGCGCAGCCCGTCCGGGGTGTAGAAGGCGGCGTGCCCGGGATTCAGCAGGTTGCGCGGCGAGTGATCCACGTCGAGCAGCACGGCGTGGAAGCGGCGGCCGGGCCGATCCGGGTCGAATCCGTCGCCGGCGGCGGCGGCGAAGAAGTCGGCGTGGACGAAACGGGTCCGCGAATCGCCGGCCAGCCCGGCCGCGAACGGCAGCAGACCCCGCTGGTGCCAGTCGATGACGTCCTCGATCGCCTCCACCACCAGCAGCGAGCCCACCCGGTCGTCGGCGAGGGCGGTGCGCGCGGTGTAGCCGAGGCCGAGCCCGCCGACCACCACGCCCAGGTCGCCGCCGGGCAACGGGGCCAGACCCAGTCGGGCCAGCTCGATCTCCGCGACCGGGAAGAGGCTGGACATCAGGAACTCGTCGTCGAGTTTCACCTCGTACACCTCGACCTGAAGGGCGGGATCCCGCCGCCGGCGCAGGCTGATGGCGCCGATCGGGGTCTCCCGCCAGGCCAGTTCCTCGAAGCGCGCGCCCACGTCGGTGCCCTCTTTTCCGCCGGATCCGTCCCGGAATGCTACCGAGCGACGACCGCCGCGCCGGACACGGCCACGCGCCCGGCCCGGGGGAGGCCAACAGGAGTCGAATGCCACCGTTGGTTCTGAACACTCGCCGATCACGGCTTCTGGAACATCACCGAGGCGACGTCCGCCATCAGTGCCAGGGCCCAATCAAGCTGTGCACAGTTCTGGTGACCTCGGCATTCCAGGCACCCACCTACCCGCCATGGCCGGTCGAGTGCCCGAGTCCAGTGAGCATTGAGCACCCGCTTGGCGATGAACAATTGGGTGGCCTTCGAGACCGGTTCATCGATCGGCATTGTCGGCACCTTCCCGCGCGATCGCGACTGGCTCCGCACGTAGGGGCTGAGCCAAGCCTTCCGGTGATCGTGAACACCTCGGGTGCTGAAGTCCAGGAGCCCTCGACCACTGTCTCACTGTATCCACTGTCTCACCGTAGTCAAGTTCTCTCTGTCTTCACTCCGCTGTGTTGTCGGCTTGTCTCGATCAGGTCGTGGCTGGAAACATGATCTCCGCTGAAGTCCAGGAGAGCCGATCATGCCAACGAGACCACCGCACTACCGTCGCGTCGCGGACGACATCGAGCAGAAGATCACCTCTGGCGAGTACGCGCCCGGTCATCAGTTGCCATCCGTGTCCGAGATCGGCGAGCTCTACAACGTCGCGAGGTCAACGGCGTATCGGGCGGTCAAGGAGCTGCACGAGCGGAACCTCGTCTACGGCCAGCAGGGGCAAGGCGTATTCGTCGCCGAGCCCGAGTAGCCGGACCACTCGAACCTGCCGGTGGGACGCCCGTTCGCTCGGTGCCGGCCATCCTCGTCCGGCAGCCGGTGACCGGGGGCGGGGTCAGCCCGGCCAGGCGAGCGCCAGCGCCGGTGCCATCAGGACCGACGCCACCACCGCCACCGTGCCGACCGGGCGGCGCAGCCCCGACTCGCGCCGAAGGAGTACGAGCAGCGCGCCGGTGACCAGCAGCGCGACCGGCGTCGTGACGGCGAGCCCGAGGAGATCCACGACGCGGAGCGTGCCCCCGGTCGCGTCCTGACCATCGACGGCCAACGCGAAAGCGCAGGCCACGGCCAACCAGCTGGCCGGCGCGAGCAGCGCGCAGAGCAGCGCCAGCGTCGCGAGGCCCTGGCCCGGCCCGGGCAGCACCGGGTCGCTCCGGTCGGGTCGCTGCCACGGCCGGCCGCCGGCTACGGAATCCATCAGGCGACCGTACCGGTGCGCCCGAGGCGGTCCCTGTCCCGGCACCGGATCGTCGAGACCACGTCCGCGACCGGGTCGGAAGGCCACCACGGAGGGTCCACGAGGGATCGACGGAACGCTTATCCTGTGCGCCGGACGACCCACCGGAAGGGATCCCATGCCGTCGCGGCAGGACCAGCTGCACTCGTACCAGTTCACCGTCCAGCGGGCGGTCGCCGCGCTGGTCATGCGGGAGACGGACCCGGTGCAGTCGCCGTTCCGGCGGCTGGCCGGTGCCACTCTGGCCAGCGTCCTGGTGGCGGCGATCGGGCTCGGCGGCTTCGCGCTCTACGGGCTCTTCACCGGTGGCGGCAGCAGCTGGCGCGACGCCGGCGCGGTGATCGTGGAGAAGGAGTCCGGCGCCCGGTACGTCTACCGGGAGCAGAAGCTGCATCCGGTGCTCAACTACGCCTCGGCGTTGCTGATCGTCGGCGCCGAGCAGTCGCGTACGGTGCTGGTCTCCCGCCGGTCGATCGAGGGCGTGCCACGCGGGTTGCCGCTGGGCATCGCCGACGCGCCGGATTCGCTGCCCGCCCCGGCCCGACTGTCGACCGCGCCGTGGACGGTCTGCTCGGTGCCGCCGAGCGACGCCGACCGATCCGGCCCACGTTCAGCGCTGCTGATCGGCGCCGACGCCGGCCGCGGTCGACCGCTCGGCGAGGAGGCGCTGCTGCTGCGCGACCCCCACGGCGGGCTGCACCTGGTCTGGCACCAGCGCCGTTACCTCATCCGCGACCCCACCCGGGTGCTGGCCGCGCTGGCCACCACCCGCGCCCGGGCCGTGCCGGTGGCTCCGGCGCTGCTCAACGCGCTGCCGGCCGGCGCCGACCTGGTGCCGCCCACGCTGCCCGGCCTGGGCCGCGGCTCCGAGCGGGTGCCCGGCGCGCGGGTCGGCGACGTCTACCTGGTGCGCAACTCCGGCGGCGGTCGGCAGTACGCGGTCGTGGTCCGGGAGGGGCTGGCCGGCATCACCGAGTTGCAGGCCGGGCTGCTGCTGGCCCGCACCGGTCAGGGGGAGCCGGAGGCGATGACGCTCGGCCGGTTCGCCGCGCTGCCCGCCGTGCCCGACCTGACCCCGACCGGTCCGACCGCCCCGCCGGCGGCGCCGCCGAAGCTGGCCACCGTCGAGGCGGGCGGGCTCTGCGCCCGGGTGGGCGACGACGCCGGGGTGGCCGAGGTCCACCTCGGCGTACCCCTGCCGGACCTGGCCGCCGCGCCGCGCACCGCCGCCGGGACGCCCGGTGGGCCGCGGGCCGACCACGTCGTGGTGGAGCCGGGTCGCGGCGCGGTCGTCGAGGCGGTCGCGGCGCCCGGGGCGTCCGGCGGCGCGGTCTCGGTCGTCACCGACCTCGGCCGCCGGTACGTGCTGGCCGACCGGGGAGTGCTCGGCATGATCGGCTACCGCGACGTACGACCGGCCCGGTTGCCGGCCGGTCTGGTCAGCCTGGTGCCCGCCGGCGCGACCCTCGACCCTGCGGCGGCGCGGGCGGTCGCCGCGCCCGGCTGAGCGCGGCCCGCCGCTGGCTATGCCGGGCGGCGCAGCACGCTGACGGCGAAGTCCGCGTCGTCCCGCCAGGGGCGCAGGTCCCAGGTCGCGAAGCGGTGCTCCAGACGCAGCCCGGCGGCGACCGCGTCGGCGTCGAACGCGGTCAGCGGGTAGCCGCGGTCGGTGCCGAAGCCGACCGCCAGCACCCCGTCTGGGCGCAGGTGGGCGGCGATCCGTCGCAGCACCTCCGGCTCGGTGCCGGCCGCGACGAAGGCCAGCACGTTGCCGGCCAGCACGGCCGCGTCGAACGGCTCCGCCTCGCCGTGCGCCGACAGGTCCAGCTCGGCCAGGTCACCGACCAGCCAGCGCGGACCGGGATGATCGGCGCGGGCCGCCTCGACCAACGCCGGGTCGGCGTCCACGCCGACGACCGTGTGTCCCCGGGCCGCCAGCGCGGCACCCACCCGACCGGTGCCCGCGCCGGCGTCGAGGATCCGTGAGCCCGGGGGCACCAGGCTGTCCACCAGGCGCGCCTCACCGGCCAGGTCCACCCCCTCGGCCGCGAGTCGCCGGAACCGGTCGATGTACCACTGCGAGTGCGCCGGGCCGGTGTCGGTGGCCCAGCGGGTCGGGTTGCCCATGCCCCAACCGTAGCCAGGGCGGCCGGGCGGTCAGGGCAGTCGGGCCACCGTCACGAACTCGTTGTAGGTGAAGAGCTTGCCGAACGCGCGCGGGAACGGGAACGAGTACTGCCGCGCGACGGCCAGACCGAGCTCGTGGCAGGCCTCGGCCGCCTCGGCGAACCCCACGAACCGGACGTGCGAGGCATCGCTGCGATAGCCGCGCTCCTGCGGGGTGATCAACACCACCGTGCCGCCGGACTTGACGAAGGGCAGGTACGACTCGACCACCTTGACGGCCTCGTCGGCCGGCAGGTGTTCGAGCAGGTGCGCGGCGAGCAGCGAGTCGAACGCGTCCGGTCGGGCGTGCTCGGAGCGGAAGAACTCCTCGATGGTGTACGCCTCGAACCCGGCGGCCCGGCTGTGCTCAACCGAGGTCGGGTTGTGATCCACCCCTACCCCGTTGCCGTCGAGGTTGGCGAGGTTGCGGCCGAGCCCGGAGCCCACGTCCAACGTCCGGCCGAGATGCAGCCGGCGCAGGTTCCACCGGTAGGGCGTCTGCACGTCCAGTAGTTGCTTCCAGCGTGCGCCGCCGAGCCGCTGCAACCGGCGGGTGTAATCCTCGCCCTCGGTCTGGGTGGGATCGTCCTGGCCTGCCCGACGCATTGCCGGCTCCTTTGCCTGCTGGTGTACGGAGGGTTATGCACGTGTAGACCGGTCGTACCCGAACGGCCGACCGGCTATGTCCCCCGTTATCGCTGCAAAGTGGCTGGCCCCGATGGTACGGCCTGGGCGACCTGCGCGGGGCGAATCTGACCGGCTCGACAGGAATCGCGCCGGTTTCAGGCACCGCTGGTCACCGGTCGGCTGCGCGCGGTGGTGCTCCGGCGCGGCGGCGGCCCCACCCGGGCCGCCGCCGCGCCGGTCAGCCCTTCTCCGCGCCGGTGGTCAGGCCCTCGGTGAGCAGCCGCTCACTGGCGAAGAAGAGGATCACGATGGGCAGGGTGAGGATCACCGAGCCGGCCATCAGCACCGTCTTGGGCACCTCCACCCCGTCGGCGAGTTGCGCCAGCCCCAGCGACACCGTCCACCGGTTCGGCTTGTCGACCAGGAAGAGCAGGGCGAAGAGGAACTCGTTCCAGGCGATCATGAAGTCGTAGAGGGCGACCGCCATGATCGACGGGGCGGCGAGGGGCAGGCTGATCCGTCGGATGATGCCGAGCCGGCCGGCGCCGTCGATCGCGGCGGACTCCTCCAGGCTGACCGGGATGGTCTCGAAGTAGTTCTTCAGCATGTAGACCGAGACCGGCAGCGTCTGCGAGATGTAGACCAGCACCAGCCCGATCAACGAGCCGCGCAGCCCGGCCCGGGTGAAGACCACGAAGAGCGGGATCGCGATCACGATCGACGGGAAGAGGTATACCGCCAGGAAGAGGAAGTGCACCTGGCGCCGGCCGAAGAAGCGCAGTCGGGACACCGCGTACGCGCCGGGAATCGACACCACCAGGGTGAGCAGGGTGGCCGCGACGGCTACCAGCCCGCTGTTGCGGATGAACGTTAGGAAACCCTGGCCGCCGTTGTCGGTGGACTTCAGCACCTCGGCGTAGGTGGCCACGGTCAGCTCGCCGAGGCCGACCACCAGCGCGCCCGGGTCGAGCAGCAGCCGCTCGATCGGGCGCACCGAGAGCACCAGCATGTAGTAGAAGGGGAAGACGGTGACCAGCAGGAACGCGGCGATCACCAGCCGCCGCAACCAGCGCAGGCTCACCGTCTCGACCTGGTCGCGGTCCATCAGTCCACCCTCCGTCCGAAGAAGCGCAGGTAGATCACGACGAACACGATGAGGACCACGGCCAGCACGACCGCCTGCGCCGCGGCCGCGCCGATGTCGGTACGCGCGGTGAGGAACTCGTAGACCCGGACGCTGACCACCTCGGTGCCGGCGGCACCCCCGGTGAGCAGGTAGACGTCGTCGAACTTGTTGAACGTCATGATGAACCGCAGCACCCCGAGCAGGGCGATCACCGGCATCAGCTGGGGCAGCAGGATGTGCCGGAACTGCTGGGTGGGGGTGGCGCCGTCGACCCGGGCGGCCTCCTCCAGCTCAGCGGGCACCGCCTGGAGCCGGGCGAGCAGGAACAGGAACGCGAACGGGAAGTATCGCCACGACTCGAAGGCGATCACCGTCCAGAGTGCGGTGGAGTCCTGGGAGAGGAACGGCACCGGGGCGTCCCAACCGAGCAGCCGCTGGCCCCAGTGGTTGACGATGCCGAGCTGCGGGTCGAGCATCACCTGCCAGACGAAGGTCATCGCGACCACCGGCGCCACGTAGGGCAGCAGCATCGAGGCGCGCACCAGCGTGCGGCCCCGGAACGGGCGGCGTACGACCAGCGCCGCGACCAGGCCGAGCACGATCGACCCGAAGGTGCTGCCGACGCTGTAGACCAGCGTGGTCCAGAGCGAGTCGGCGAAGCCGGGGGTGTGCAGCACCCGGTCGATGTTGTCCAGGGTGAACTCGCCGAAGAGTCCGGTGCGGCGCAGCGTGGCCAGCCGGACCCGCTGGAAGGCCAGCACCACGGTCCAGACGATCGGGATGCCGATCACCGCGAGCACGACGAGCAGGGTCGGCGCGACCAGCGCGAGCCCGGCCCGGGACTCGCGCCGGCGCAGGGTCAGCGGTCGGCGGCGGCGGTCCGGGCCCGGCCGCTCCCGGGTGGGGGAGCGGCCGGGGCCCGGTGCGGTGGTGGTCAATTGACGCCGGCCTTGATCGCCTCCACGTCCTTCTTCGCCCGACCGGCGGCCGCCGCGGCGTCGGACTTGCCGGCCACGACGTCGGCGAGCGCCTTGGGCACCGGCAGCTCGCCGAGGATGGCGCCGACGAGCTTGCCCTGCCCCTGGGTCAGCCCCCAGCGTTGGAAGGTGTCCGGGCTGGTCCGCAGGGTGTCGAGGACCGGTTCGCCGTAGACGTCGGCGAGCGGCTTCTTCGCGTCGACCCCGGCCTGGCTGGTGTTCCAGGCGGTGTGGAACTTCTCCGGATCGCCGGTGGTGCCCTTGCGGACCGGGAAGCGTCCCTCGGGTGACATGCCGAACCAGCGCGGGTAGCCGTCGTCGAGCATGTACGCCACGAAGGTCTTCGCCGACTCGGCCGCGGCGCCGTCGAGCACCGCCCACGAGCTGATCTCGCCGTACTGGGCCGGCTGGGTGCCGTTCGGGCCCTTGATCGCGGTGACGAACCCGCTGTTCTTCGCGAGGAACGTCGGGTCGGCCTGGCACTGCGGGCAGGTCGGCTTGGCGTCGTTACGCAGCCCGGCCAGCTCGTCGAGGATGAACGGCGACCAGATGAGCATGGCGGCCTTGCCGGCGAAGTAGGTGGCCCGGGTGGTGTCCACGTCCTGGGCGCCCCGCACCGACGAGGTGCGCATCAGGTCGCCGTAGAACCGGAACGCCTCGACGCACTGTGGCGAGTCGAGCGTCACCCCGCCCGCGTCGTCGGTGAGCTGGCAGCCGTTGGCGAGCGCCAGGTGCTCGAAGGTCTGCTGGGTGAAGACGTCGCCGGGCGCGGTCGCCGCGGTGATCCCGGCCATCCCGCCGGTGTTCAGCCGGGCCGCGGCGGCGGCGATCTTCTCGTAGGTGTCGGGGACGGGCAGGCCCGCCGCGTCGAAGAGGTCCTTGCGGTAGACGAGCAGCTGGCCCCACCCGTCGCTCGGCACGGAGAGCTGCCGGCCGTCGTCGGCGGTGAGCTCCAGCGCCCGGGCGGAGAAGGTCTGCCGGCCGAGCTGCTCCACGATCTCGCCGTTGGCGTCGGGGTGCAGCAGCTCGTTGCCGGCCAGGGTCCGGATGCCGGCCAGCGAGACCGAGCCGACCACGTCGGGCAGCTCGCCGGCGGCGGCGCTGGACGCGATGAGCGCGGGGAACTGGTCCTCGTTGACGGTGACCAGCTCGACCTGCACGCCGGTCTTCGCGGTGAAGTCGGCGATGATCGCCTTGGTGGCGGTGACCCGGTCGGCCACGTCCTCCAGGCTCCAAACGGTGATCTTCTTGCTGTCGCTCTCGGGCTCGTCGTCGCCGCAGGCAAGCAGGGTGGACCCGGCAAGTGCCATGATCAGGGCGACGGCGAGGGTCCGCCTCGGAGTGAATGACATCGGCGGCACTCCTCTCGAAGGGTACATCAGGGATTCAACCCCTTCGATTGATCAATTACAAGACATATGCCGATTTTTTGTTCTACGATGGAACCCGGCGCTACCGGGATGTGACTCATGGTCAATTGGGTTGTCTCTCTCGCCGGGCCCCGACGGATCAGCCTGGAGCCCTGCCCCGCAGACCCGCTCGGTCCGGGCCAGGTCCGCGTCCGCACCTGCTACTCCGGCATCTCCGCCGGCACCGAGCTCACCCTCTACCGAGGCAGCAACCCGCGGCTCAGCAAGGACTGGGACGATGCCGCCCGGATGTTCGTGCCGCGCCAGAGCCCGGTGCCCTACCCGCTGGTCGGCTTCGGCTACGAGGAGGTCGGCGAGGTCGTCGAGGTGGCGCCCGGGGTGACCGACCGGCATTCCGGGCAGATCGTCTGGGGAATCTGGGGCCACCGCGCCGAGGCGGTCCTGCCGGCGGACGCCATCCAGCCCCTGCCACCCGGGCTCGACCCGCTCGCCGCGGTCTTTGCCCGCCCCGGCGCCATCGCGCTCACCGCGGTGCTCGCCGGCGACCTGCACCTCGGCGACTGGGTCGGGATCTTCGGGCAGGGCGTGATCGGGCTGCTCGCCACCCGACTGGCGGTGCTCTCCGGGGCCCGGGTGGTGGCCGTGGACCGGGTCGCCAGCCGGCTGACCCACGCCGCCCGCTACGGCGCCCGGGCGGCCGTCGACGCGGGCAGCGAGTCGGCCGCCGCGGTACTGCGCGGCGCCACCGGTGGCCGGGGCGCCGATGTCTGCCTCGAGCTGTCCGGGGCGTACCCGGCGCTGCACGAGGCGATCCGGGCCACCACCCACGCCGGCCGCGTCGTGGCCGCCGGCTTCTACCAGGGACAGGCCGACGGCCTCGGCCTCGGCGAGGAGTTCCACCACAACCGGATCCAGCTGGTGGCGGCCCAGGTCTCCGGGCCGACCCCGGCGCCCGGCATGGCCGGCCGGTGGACCGGAGCCCGGGTCGCCCAGACCTTCATGGATCTGGTGGCCGAAGGCGCCGTGGACCCGTTGCCCCTGGTGAGTCACGTCGTCGACGCCGGCGCGGTGGCCGATGCGCTGGCGTTGCTCGACCGCGGTGACGGTGACGTCCTCCAAGTGGTTCTGAGGTTCCGATGACCATTCCGATCGCCTGCCAGGAGCAACTGCTGCCCGGCACCGACCTGATCCAGAAGTACGCCCTCGCCACCGCGCTCGGCTTCGACGCGATCGAGCTGCGCGGCCGCGGCGACCTGGCGTTCGCCCGCCGACTGCCCGAACTGCGCCGGGCCCGAGCCGCCGGCGTGGTGATGCCCACCGTCTGCGTCGAGATGGACCACTTCATCGGCGACTTCGACCCGGCGCGGTCCGCCGACGCGGTCCGCAACCTGCGCTCCCAGCTCTCGGTCATCGCCGAGCTGGGCGGGGTCGGGGCGATGACCCCGGCCGCGTGGGGCATGTTCTCCCGGCGGCTGCCGCCGTTCGAGCCGCCCCGCCCCCCGACCGGCGACCGGCAGATCCTCGTCGACGCGCTCGGCGCCCTCGGCGAACACGCCCGCACCGAGGGGGTCACCCTCTTCCTGGAACCACTGAACCGGTATGAGGACCACATGGTCAACCGGCTCGACGAGGCCGTCGCGCTCTGCGCCGCGGTGGGGCTGCCCTCGGTCAAGGTGGTCGCCGACACCTTCCACATGAACATCGAGGAGGACGACGTGCACCGCGCGCTGCGCTCGGCCGCGCCGTACCTCGGGCACGTCCAGGTCAGCGACTCCAACCGCTACCAGCCGGGCACCGGCCACCTCGACTGGCCGGCCCTGGTCCGGACCCTGCTGGAGATCGACTATCGGGGCTGGTTGGCCCTGGAGTGCCGGCTGCGCGGCGACCCGGTCCGGGCCCTGCAGCAGGCCGCCACCGTGCTCCGGCACGCCCTGCCCCGGCAGGCCGCGGCATGAGCGAGCGCAGCGAGCGGACCATCAGGCACAGCAGCGTGGCGTCGCGCGGCGTCGGCGTGACCGGCTCGACCGAGGGGCCGGGCGGCAGCCCCGAGCGGCTGCACCGGCTTGCCGTGGCCACCCTGGACGGCAACTGGGAACACGACCACACGGTGCCGTCGCGCACCCTCTACCCGCACCAGTGGAGCTGGGATTCGGCGTTCATCGCCATCGGGCTGGCCCATGTCCGGCCGGAGCGCGCCTGGCGGGAGCTGGAGAGCCTCTTCCACGCCCAGTGGACCGACGGCCGGGTGCCGCACATCGTGTTCAACCCGCGGCTGCCGGTCGGCGCGTACTTCCCCGGGCCGGAGTTCTGGGGCTCGGCCGGCGCCGAGGGCGCGCCGGCCGCGGCCACCTCCGGCATCATCCAGCCGCCGGTGCACGCGCTCGCGGCCTGGCTGGCGTACCGTCGTGCGCCCTCCGACGCGGCGCGCGCGGCGCTGCGCCGGCTCTATCCCCGGTTGGTGGCCCAGCAGCACTATCTCGGCACCCGGCGGGACGTGGGCGGCGGCGGGCTGGCCTGCATCGTGCATCCGTGGGAGTCCGGGCTGGACAACAGTCCCGCCTGGGACACCCCGATGGCGGCGGTCGCGGCCGATGTCGCGGTGATGCGGGCGTACCGCCGGCACGACACCACGCACGCCCACGCCGCGCACCGCCCCACCGACCTGGACTACGCGCGGTACGTGGCGATCGTCGCGTCCTACCGGGAGGACGGCTACCGCGATGGCGGGCTGGCCGGGCGACATCCGTTCCTGGTGGAGTGCCCGTTGTTCAACGCGGCGTCGGGCGCCGCCGAGCACGCGCTGGCCCGGATCGCGCCGCTGGCCGGTGCGGACCCCGGCCCGCACCGGGAGCGGGCGGCTCGGATCACCGAGGCGCTGGTCCGCCGGCTCTACGACCCGGCCGCCGGGACGTTCCAACCGCGTGACCTGCGGACCGGTCGCCTGGTGCCGGCCCGGACGGTGCTCGGGCTGGCGCCGCTGATCCTGCCCGACCTGCCGGCGCGGCAGATCGAGACGGTCGTCGCCGAGGCCCGCTCGGCCCGGTTCGGGGTGGCGCCCCGGATGGACCGGCCACTGCCCAGCTACGACCGCACCGCGCCGGACTTCGAGCCGCTGCGCTACTGGCGCGGCCCGAGCTGGATGAACATCAACTGGCTGATCCGCCGCGGTCTGCTCACCCACGGCCGGGACGCCCTGGCCGCCGGGCTCGGCCGCTCGATGGTGGAGCTGGTGGCGACCGCCGGCTGCCACGAGTACTTCCACCCGGACACCGGCGCCGGGCTCGGCTCGCCCGCGTTCGGGTGGACCGCGGCGCTCCTGCTCGACCTGCTGGCCGACGCGCGCGAGCCGGCCGGCGCGGGCTGAAGACCGCACCGGCCGGCGTGGAACGCGGACCGGCCGGCCCGGGCTGACCCCCCGGGCCGGCCGGCGACACCGGGCGGGCGGTAGCCCCCAGTGCTCCCGCCCGCCCGGCGGCTCCTTCAGGTCGAACCGCCGTACGCGAAGGAGCATTGATCACTTCCGGCCTCGCGTCAGGTGGTCTGTCGCGTCGTCCTGACGCCGTGGCGCACAGTGGACACGGCTGATCGACACCCCCGGCCTAGTCGAGTCGTCGCCAGTCCGGCCAGGCGGGCCGCTGCGTGGAGGTCAACGCGTTGAGCATCACCCGTTCGACCTGCTCCGACGTCAGCTCCGCGCGCTCGTCGCCGCCCGGCGGGTAGGCGGCCCAGTTGCGGTTCTCGGTGTCGGTCATCACCACGCCGACGGGATGCCGGTGGTCGGTGACCGCCGCGATGGCGCCCCACGGCCGGCGCACATGCACCTGCTGGTCGAGGTCCGGGTCGAGGTCCCGCAACCACTGTTGGACAGTCTCCCGGTCGGTCACCGGAACGTGTTTGCTGCTCACCCGGAAGATGCTCTGGCTGGTCAGCCGCTCCGCCACGTCCTGCGGCGGCGGCTCGTGCCGAGCGGAGCGCTTGCGTAGCCGTCCCATGCCGACTCCTCTCGATCCGGTCGGCTCTCTTGAGGTGGATGCCCCGGACCGGGCGGTCGGGAAACCGGCACGGGGTCTAAAGTGATCGCCCGCAGCCGAACGGGGGGCGTGATGGCCGAGATCGACAAGGTGGCCTGGATCCTGCTGGCCGACGGGCGGATCCTGAGCACCCGTTCGCAGGGCAAGGACGTGTGGTACCTGCCGGGCGGCAAGCGGGAGCCGGGGGAGAGCGACCGCGACACGCTGCGCCGGGAGATCGCCGAGGAGCTGAGCGTCGAGGTGGACGCGGAGAGTGCCGTGCACGTCGGCACGTTCAGTGCGCCGGCGCACGGGCACGCCGCGGGCGTGACGGTGCGGATGACCTGCTACACCGCCGGATATCGGGGCCAGCTGGCGGCCGCCGCCGAGATTGCCGAGACGGCCTGGCTGGGCTACGCCGACCGGCACCGCGTCTCCGCCGTGGACCAGATCATTTTCGACCACCTGCGCGCGGCCGACCTGCTGCGCTGACGCCGCCCCGGGTGGCCGCGGGGGCGCCGGTCCCGGCGGCATCCGGTGGCCCGGCGTCGTTTGCCGCCGGGGCGCTGGGCCCGGCGGCATCCGGCCGGGCGTCGTTTGCCGCCACCCGCCGGGGGTATGCGCGGTGCCGGTGACGAAGGAGGGGCGGCGTGCAGTTTCCCCGGTTCATCGACGCGGTGTCCCGGCGGTCCGGGCTCGCGCCGGAGCAGGCAGCCACCGTCGCCCGTGCCGTGCTGCAGACGATGGCCGAACGGGTCACCGGGGGCGAAGCGGACGATCTCGCGGGGCAGTTGCCGGACGAGCTGGACGGCTACCTGGGCGCCGGGGCGGGGCCGGCGCAGCCCGCGTCCGGTCCGGCGGAGTTCCTGCGCCGGGTGGGGGAGCGGGCCGGGATCGACGAGGTGGCGGCCCGGGCCGGCACGGCGGCGGTCTTCGCCACCTTGCGTGAGACGGTCACCGTGGGCGAGTTCCAGCAGATGGTGACTCGGCTGCCGCGCGGTGCCGACGGTGGAATCGAGCCCACGCCTCCCGCACCGTACGATGGGTGAGGCGGGCAGCCCGCCCATCCTGTCCAAGGTCCGACATCGCCCCACGTTGTCGGAAATTTGCCGGTCATATGGCGTTGAGGCCGAAGGATTCCCCGCAGCTACGCGTCTAAGCGGTGTTTCCTCAATCCGCTAGAGGGATGATCGGCCTTTTTCTGTCGGCCGTCGGCTCAGCCTTGATGGACTCTTCGGCCGGACTCTCATTGATGATCTTTGCGCCCACCCATCGAGTCATATGCTGCTTCCATTGTGTAGTCCTGGGGGGGATCATGATCACGGCTGTCCATCGTTGCGCGTCCGTCCTCTGTGGAGCGACGTCCGAGTCCTGACATGGCGAACGAAACGTTGATCCATCGCTTCGGCGATGTCGCCGCCGCCTGTCCCGAGCACACCGCCGTCCTCGGCGAGACCCAGCAGCTCAGCTACGCCGAGCTGGCCGGCCTGGCCGGTGGGTACGCCGACGCGCTGGTGTCCGCCGGAGCCCGGCCGGGGGACCGTGTCGCGCTACTGACCGCGCACGGTGCCCGCACCATCGCCGCCATCCTCGGCGCGCTCGCCGCCGGGTGCGCCTACGTGCCGCTGGACCCGGGTTTCCCGCCGCGCCGACTGCGGCACATGCTCAACGCCGCCGACGTGCGCACCGTCCTCTGCGCGGCGGAGCACGAGGAGCTGGCCCGGCGCCTCGGCGTCGACCGCCCGGAACTGCGGCTGGTCGCGGTCGACGAGGTGCGCCCCGCCCCGCTGCGCCCCGTGCCGGTCGACCCCGACGCGTTGGCCTACGTGCTGTTCACCTCCGGCTCCACCGGCGTGCCGAAGGCGGTCGGGCAGACCCACCGCAACCTGCTGCACGTGGTGCGCAACCAGATCGACACCCTGGAGATCGGCCCCGCCGACCGGCTCAGCCTGCTCGCCTCGTTCAGTTTCGACGCGGCCATCCCCGACCTCTATCCGGCGCTGCTCACCGGCGCCGCCGTCATCCCGGTCGACCTGCGCCGGCACGGGCTGTCGCACGCCGTCGAGCAGCTCGTCCGGCACGGCGCCACCGTCTACCACTCGACCCCGACGGTCTACCGCTTCCTACTGGACACCCCGGGCGTCGAGCGGCTCGACCGGGTCCGCGTGGTGCTGCTCGGCGGTGAACAGGCCACCCACACCGACGCCGCCCGCGGCCGGGGTCGGTTCGCACCCGGTTGCGTGCTGGTCAACGGCTACGGCGCGACGGAGATGACCTTCGCGGCCCGCTACGCGCTGCCACTCGCCGAGGCCGACCCGGCCGCCACCGGCCCGCTGCCGATCGGCACCGCGCTCCCCGGCTACCAGCTGCGCCTGGCCGAGACCGGCGAGATCGTGGTACGCGGCGAGCACCTCGCCCCCGGCTACCTCGACCAGGACAGCGACCGGTTCGGCGTCGACCCGGACGGCGTGCCCGCGTACCGGACCGGGGACCTGGGCGAGCGGCTGCCCGGCGGCGAGCTGCGCTGCCTCGGCCGGCTCGACCGGCAGGTCAAGGTGCGCGGCTTCCGGGTCGAGCTGACCGAGATCGAGTCGCTGCTCGCCGCCGAGCCGGGGGTCGCCGCGGTCCGGGCGATCGCCCGCGACGGCGAACTGCTGGCCTACGTCCGGCCGGCCGGTGACCCGGTCGACCCGGCCGCCCTGCGCGCCGCCCTCGCCCGGCAGCTGCCCGACTACGCCCTGCCGCGCGCCGTCGTGCCGGTCGACGAGTTTCCCCTCACCGTCAGCGGCAAGGTCGACGAGCGGGCGTTGCCCGACCCGACCCGTCCGGTGCCGGCCGGGGCCCAGCCGGCGAGCCCGACCGAGCAGGCCGTGCACGACATCTGGTGCGCGGTCCTCGGCCGCGACGCCGTCGCCCGCACCGACAACTTCTTCGACATCGGCGGCCAGTCGCTGCTCCTCGGCCAGGTGCAGCAGCGCCTCGCCGAGCGGTTCGGGGTCCGCCTGCCGATGCTGCGGCTCTTCGGGCACCCCACGGTGGCCGCGCAGGCCCGGCTGCTCGACGAACCGTCGGCCACCGACCGGGCGCCCGCCCCCGCGCTCGCCGCGCCGCCCGCGCCCTCGGTGGCCGCCCGCGAGTACACCGGCGACGAGATCGCCGTCGTCGGCCTCGCCGGACGCTTCCCGGGCGCGCCCGACGTGGCGACCTTCTGGTGGAACCTCTGTGCCGGCGTCGACGCGATCCACGACCACACCGACGCGGAGTTGGCCGCGCTGGGCATCGGGCCCGGGCTGCGCGCCGACCCCCGACACGTACGGGCCGCCGGCCGGCTCGACGACGTTGCCGACTTCGACGCGGAGTTCTTCGCCTTCGGTGAGCAGGAGGCCGCCCGGACCGACCCGCAGCACCGGCTCTTCCTCGAGGCGGCCTGGGAGGCGCTGGAGGACGCCGGGCAGGACCCGACCCGCTTTCCGGGCCTGGTCGGGGTCTTCTCGGCCACCTCCGCGAACCGCTACTTCCTCTTCCACCTGATGGACAACCCGGCCGTGGTCGGCGACGTGGACCCGGACGACTGGGAGGCCCGGCTGATCGGCCGGCAGTTCACCGACCACCTGCCCGGGCAGGTGGCCTACCGGCTGGGGCTGACCGGGCCCGCGGTGGCCGTGCAGAGCGCCTGCTCCAGCTCACTGGTCGCGGTCTGCCTCGCCGCGCAGAGCCTGGCCGACTACCAGTGCGACATCGCCATCGCCGGCGGCGTCAACGTCACCTGGCCGCGCTACCGGCACACCCCCGGCGGCCTGGCCTCACCCGACGGACGCTGCCGCGCCTTCGACGAGGCGGCCAACGGCTCCGGCTTCGGCTCCGGAGTCGGCGTGGTCGCGCTGCGCCGGCTCGCCGAGGCGCAGGCCGACGGCGACCGGATCTACGCGATCCTGCCCGGCTGGGCGGTCACCAACGACGGCCCGGACCGGGCCGGCTTCGCCGTGCCCGGCCCGGACGGCCAGGCCGCCGCGGTCGCCGGTGCGCTCGCCGCCGCCGAGGTGCCCCCCGGTGAGGTCCGGTTCATCGAGGCGCACGGCAGCGGCACGCCGCTCGGCGACGCCATCGAGGTGGCCGCCCTGCACGAGGTCTACGCGGGCGGCCCGGCCGAGACCTGCGCCCTCGGCTCGGTGAAGACCAACATCGGGCACCTGGACGCCGGCGCCGGCATCGCCGGGCTGATCAAGGCGGTGCTCGCCGTGCAGCACGGGGTGATCCCGCCGAACCTGCACTACACCCGTGCGCACCCGGAGATCGACCTGGCCAGCGGCCCGTTCTACGTGCCCACCAAGGCCCGCGACTGGCCGGAGGCGCCGCGCCGGGTCGCCGGGGTCAGCTCCTTCGGGCTGGGCGGCACCAACGCGCACGTCGTGGTCGAGCAGCCGCCCCCGGTCGAGCCGGTCGACGGTCCGCAACCCACCGCGCACCTGCTGCCGGTCTCCGCGCGTACCCCGGCGGCGCTGCGGGACATGGTGACCCGGCTGCGGCAGCACCTGGCCGGCGCCGCACCGGCGTTGGCCGAGGTGGCCGCGACGCTGGCGCTCGGCCGGCGGGCGTTCGACTGCCGGGCCGCGGTGGTCGCCGCGGACCTGACCGGGGCGATCACCGCCCTGGACGACCTGCTGGCGACCGACGCCCGGGTGGCCGGGGAGCCGGCGGAGCTGCGCGAGCTGGCGGCCGCCTGGGTGGCCGGTCGGGACGTGGACTGGACGGCGTTGCACCCCGACGGCGCGGTACGCCGCACCAGCCTGCCCACCTACCCCTTCCAGCGCCAGCGGTACTGGATCGACCCTGCTCAGAAAGGCACGCGGTGAACTGGTTCGTCTCCGCCGGAGGCCGTGACCCGGCGCCCGTCCAGCTCTTCTGCCTGCCGTATGCCGGCGCTGGCGCCAGCGCGTTCCGTCGGTGGCAGGACGGGATCGGCGCGGGCGTCGACGTGCTGCCGGTGCAGCTGCCCGGCCGGGAGAACCGGATCACCGAGGACCCCCGGTTCCGGGTGGCCGACGTGGCGCGGGCCATCGCCGAGCGGGCCACCGGCCGGTACGCCATCTACGGCCACTCGATGGGCGGCCGGCTCGGCTTCGAGGTGGTCCGTGAGCTGCGCCGGGAGGGCTACCCGTTGCCGCTGCGGCTCTACGTCGGCGGCGCCCGCGCCCCGCACGTGACCGCGCCCAGCCTCTTCGACGGGCTCTCCACGGTGGACGACGACGAGCTGCTGCGCCGCCTCGGCGACGGAGGCGGGCTCCCCGCCGAGGTGCTTGAGCACCCCGAGCTGGTCGAGCTGCTGCTGCCGCTGCTGCGCGCCGACTTCGGACGGGTGGACAGCTATCGCTACGTGCCCGGCGAGCCGCTGCCGGTGCCGATCGTCGTGTTCAGCGGTCGGCGGGACCGGGCGGTGAGCCCCGAGCAGAGCGCGGCCTGGCGGGAGCACAGCGCGGCCGGCTTCGCCCTGCACGAGATCGACGGCGGGCACTTCTTCCTGGACGACGCGCTGCCCGAGCTGCTCACCGCGATCCGCGCCGACCTCACCGCCGCCCTGGCCGGCCACGGCCCCGCTCGCGGTGCGGCCATCGAGACCGGGGTGGCCGTCGGCAGTGGCCCGCCCGCCACCGCGGCGGCGAGTGTCGGCGCGCACCGGGTGCCGCTGGGCGACAGTGGCTGGTCGGTCTGGCGCGACGCGATCCTGCGTACCACCGGCTTCCCCGCCGACGGGCTCACCATGCTCTCCGCCCCACAGGCCTCGGCGGCCGCCGACGAGCTGCTGGCCACCGGCGCCGGCGTCGAGCAGTTCGACAAGGAGTTCGCCGAGGCGGTCGCCGCGACCGGCCGCCGGTTGACCGAGCTGGCCGGCGACCCGCTTCTGCGCGAGGCGGTGACCTGGCAGAACCGCAACGCCCTGGTCGCGCTGGACGGGCTGCGCCGGGGCGGCCCGGAGGCCCCACGCAACGTGCGCCGCCGCGACCGGGAACGTGCCCTGCTCAAGTACTGGCAGCGCTACTGCGGCAAGAACGAGACGGTCGGCTTCTTCGGCCCCAGCTGCTGGGCCACCCTCGACCCGAGCCGTCCGGGCACCGCCGAGATCCGCCCCGGCCCGGCGCTCACCCGCCGCCGTTGGGTGTGGTTCGAGTCATGGGCGCTGACCGCCTACGCCGATCGGATCGGGCAGGACCTCGCGGTGCGCGGCTGGTGGCCGCCGCGGCTCGCCCCGCAGCTGTGGCTGGTCGAGCGGGAGGTGCGCCGGCCTGGCCGGCCGCCGGTGCCGCTCTCCCCGGTCGAGGCGGCGCTGCTCGCCGCCGCCGACGGCGACCGCCCCGCCCGGGAGCTGGTGGCCGACCCGACGATCGGGCTGCGCCGCCCGGATGACGGGTACGCGCTGCTCGACCGGCTGGTCGAGCGGGAGCTGATCACCTGGGACGCGGCGCTGCCGGTCAGCCCCGCCGCCGAGGGGGTGCTGCGGGAGCGGATCGGGTCCATCGGCGACCCGGCCGCCCGGGACGCCGCCCGGGCCGGCTTCGACCAGCTCTGCGCGGCCCGGGACGCGGTCGCCGCCGCGGCCGGCGACCCGGACCGGCTCCGCGCCGCCCTGGACGCTCTGGACGTGACGTTCACCGCGCTGACCGGCCAGCCCCCGCGCCGCCGGGACGGCCAGATGTACGCGGGGCGGACGCTCTGCTACGAGGACACCAGCCGCGATCTCGACGTGGTCTTCGGCGCGCCACTGCTGGAGAGCGTCGCCGCCCCGCTCGGGGTGCTGCTCCAGGCCGCCCAGTGGCTGGCCGGCGCGCTCGAGCAGGCGTACGGGGCGGTGTTCCGGGAGCTCTACGACGAGCTGCGCGCCGAGGCCGGCGACGCCCCGGTGGCCCTGTCCGACCTCTGGTTCCTGACGCAGGGGCTGTTCTGGGGCGGCGGTGAGCGCCCGGTGGACGCGGTCGCCGCCGACTTCGCCGGCCGGTGGGCGGGGCTGTTCGGGCTGGACGCCCTGCCCGCCGGGACGACCGAGGTTCAGCTGCGGGTGGACGACCTCGCCGCCCGGGCCGCCGAGGCGTTCCCCAACGTCCGACCCGGCTGGACCAACGCCCGGCTGCACAGCCCGGACCTGCAGATCTGCGCCGCCGACGCGGACGCGCTGGCCCGCGGCGACTACACCGTCGTCCTCGGTGAGCTGCACGCCGCCTGGCCCTCCTTCGACTGCCAGGTCTTCACCCCGTCGCACCCGGACGTGGAGCGGCTGCGCGCCGCGCTCGCCGAGGACCTCGGCGAACGGCGGATCCGGCTGCTCTTCCCCACCGACTGGCCACGGCGCACCAGCCGGGTCGCCGAGGCGCTGATCGGCCCGACCGACCAGCAGCTGGCCTTCGCGCCGGCGCCCGGAGCCGACCCGCGGCGGGTGCTGCCCACGGTCGCGCTGACCGTGACCGACGAGGCGGGCCGGCTGCTGGTGACCGCGCCGGACGGGCAGCGCTGGCCGCTGACCGAGATCTTCGCCGGCCTGCTCGCCGCGCACGCCGTCGACGGGTTCAAGCTGGTCGCGGCGGCGCCGTACACCCCCCGGATCACCCTGGACCGGCTGGTCGTGGCGCGGCAGACCTGGCGTACCACGGTCGGCGGGTGCGGGCTGGGCGCGGTGACCGGGGAGCGGGAGCGGTTCCTGGCCGTGCGCGCCTGGCGTCGCCGGCTCGGCCTGCCCGAGTGGGTCTACGTCAAGCTCGGCACCGAGACCAAGCCGTGCTTCGTCGACCTGAGCAGCCCGGCGTTCGCCAACATGTTCTGCGCCATGGTGCGGGCCGCCCGCACCGACGGCGGCGACGACGCCTCGCTGGTGGTCAGCGAGATGCTGCCCACCCCGGACGACGCCTGGGTGCCCGACGCGGCAGGCCGGCGCTACTTCAGCGAGCTGCGGCTGCACATCGTGGCCGCCGACGAGCCGGAGGTGGCGCCCCGATGAGCCACCGCATTCCGCTCGGTGACACCGGCTGGTGGGTCTGGCGGGACGTCGTGCTGCGTACCGCCGGATTCCCGGCCGCAGGGTTGGCGGCGTTCGCCGCCCCGGACGCGGCGGCCGCCGCGGACGCGCTGCTCGCCGGCGACGGCAGCGGAGAGCTGTTCGACAAGGCGTTCCGGGCCGCCCTGCTCGACACCTCCGCGCAGGCCGACACGATCGCCGCGGATCCGCTGCTGCGCGAGGCGGTCACCTGGCAGAACCCGGACATGCTGGTCGCCCTGGACGGTCTGCTGCGCAGCGACCCGGCCGCGCGCAACTGGCGCCGGCGCAACCGGGAGTCCGCCCTGCTGCGGTACTGGCAGCGCTACTGCGGCAAGGCGGAGACCATCGGCTTCTTCGGGCCGGTCTGCTGGGCGAGCTTCGACCCCGACGACCCGGAGACCCGGCTGCGGGCGGGCCGTGGCCTGGTCGCCCGCCGGGAGGTCCACTTCGAGGCGTGGGCGCTGATCGCGTACGCCGACCGGCTCGCCGAGGACCCGGCCGTGCGCCGCTGGTGGGCGCCGGCGCTGCCCCCGCATCTGAGCGTCGCGGGTCGGCAGCTGCGCCGGCCGCTGCACCCGCCGACGGAACTCACCGTCGCCGAGGCGCGGTTGCTGTCGCACTGCGACGGGCGGACCCCGGCCGAGACAGTGGTGCGGCAGGCCCTCGCCGACGGCGACTCCGGGCTGCGCACCGAGGCCGATGGCTACCTGCTGCTCGACCGGCTGGTGCAGCGGGCGCTGCTGGCCTGGGACGCGGCCCTGCCGATCAGCCCACACGCCGAGCGGGTGCTGCGCGACCGGCTCGCCGCGATCGGCGACGCCGCCGTCCGCGCCGAGGTGACCGCCGGTTTCGACCGGCTCTGCGTGGCCCGCGACGCGGTGGCCGAGGCCGCCGGCGACCCGCAGCGGCTCGGCGTCGCGCTCGCCGCGCTCAACGCCGAGTTCACGGTGGTCACCGGCCGGCCGGCGACCCGGCAGGGCGGGCAGATGTACGTCGGCCGCACCGTGCTCTACGAGGAGACCGCGCGGGACCTGGAGGTCACCGTCGGGGCGGCGGTGCTGGACGCGCTCGCCGCGCCGCTGGCGATCGTGCTCCAGGCCGCCCGCTGGCTCACCGCCGAGATCGGCGACGCGATCCGGCGGCTCCTCGACGAGCTGCACGCCGAGCTGCGCGGCGACAGCCCGGTCCGGCTGGCCGACATCTGGTCGCTGGCGCAGGGGCTGCTGGTCACCCCGGACGGGCCGCTCGCCTCGGCCAGCGCGCAGTTCACCGCCCGCTGGGCCGAGCTGTTCGACCTCGACAGCGCCGGGCCGGGCCAGCCGGAGCTGCGGCTGCGCAGCGCCGAGCTGGCCGAGCGTGCGGCCACCCTCTTCGCGGCGTCCGGCCCCGGCTGGCCGTCGGCCCGGATCCACAGCCCCGACGTGCAGATCAGCGCCACCGACGTGGCGGCGATCAACCGGGGGGAGTTCCTGCTCGTCCTCGGTGAGCTGCACCCGGCGTACGCGCCGTTCGACGGGGTGGTCTTCGTTCCGTTCCACCCCGACCCGGCGGCGCTGCGCACCGGACTCGACGCCGATCTCGGGCCGGCCCGGGCCCGGGTGCTCTACCCGGCGGGCTTCCCCCGGATCACCACCCGGACCACCTACGCGTCCACCCGACCGGGCGACCGGCAGTTCGGCATCGACACCGCCCGCGGCGCCGACGTCGACAAGCTCGTCCCGGCCACCGAGGTGCGGGTCGAGCCGGACGGCGACGACCTCGCCGCGGTGCTGCCCGACGGCAGCCGGTGGCCGCTGGTGGAGATCTTCGCGCACCTGCTCGGCGCGCTGCTGCTGGACAGCTTCAAGCTGGTCGCGCCGGCCCCGCACACGCCGCGGATCACCATCGACCGGCTGGTGGTGGCCCGGCGCACCTGGCGGACCACGGTCGGGGAGAGCGGACTGGCCGGCGTCGCCGGCGACGCCCAGCGGTTCCTCGCGGCCCGCCGCTGGCGGCAGCGCCTCGGGCTGCCCGAGCGGGTCTTCGTGAAGGTCGGCACCGAGGTCAAGCCCTGCTACCTCGACCTGACCGCTCCGCTGCACGCCCAGTCGCTCTGCGCCATGGCCGACGCCGCCTCGAAGACCGGCCCGGACGTGTCCATGGTGGTCAGCGAGCTGCTGCCCGGGCCGGATGACGCCTGGGTGACCGACGCGCAAGGCCGCGGCTACGTCAGCGAGCTGCGCCTGCAGATCACCGATCCGATGAGCTACCGGGGAGAGAACGGGTGACCGACATCCTGTCCATCAGCGTGGTGCAGGGAGAGCCGCTGCCCTGGCCGGACGCGACGCTGGCCGAGCTGATCGTCGCGCAGGCCGCCCGTACGCCGGACGCGGTCGCGGTGCGCCAGTGGGACGCCCGACTCAGCTACCGGGAGCTGCTGGACCAGGCCGCCGGGGTGGCGGCCGCCCTGCGCGCGCGGGGCGTCGGGCGGCAGAGCCGCGTCGGGGTGTGCGGACACCGCCGGCCCGAGCTGGTCGCCACCGTGCTCGGCGTGCTGCTCGCCGGGGCCTGCTACGTGCCGCTGGAGCCGGGCGGCCCGCGTCGGCGGCTGCGGGAGATCGCCGCGGACGGGGACGTGTCCGTGGTGGTCGGCGACGCGGCCGAGGCCGAGTTCGCCGACGTGCCGGGCGTGACCGCGATCGGCCTGCCCGGACCGGCGCCGCTCGCGCCCTGCCCGGCCCGCCCCGGCGATCCCGCGTACGTGCTCTTCACCTCCGGGTCGACCGGCCGGCCCAAGGGGGTGCTCACCACCCACCGCAACGCCGTCGAGTTCGTTCACGGCGTGATCGCGCTCAGCGGCGCCGACGCCGGCGTACGCAGCCTCGGCATCGCCTCGCTCGGCTTCGACGCGGCCACCATGGACCTCTTCGTCCCGCTGCTGCTCGGCGGGGCGGTGCAGCTGCTCGGCGCGGACGACCGGGCCGACCCGGTCCGGCTCGCCCGGTTCATCGCCGCGCACGAGGTGAACTGGGGTTTCATCACCCCCACCGTGCTGGCCATGCTCGACCCGGCCGAGCTGCCCGAGTGGCGGGTGGTGCTCTGCGGCGGCGAGGCGGTGCCCGCCGAGCTGGCCGCCCGCTGGGCGCCCGGACGCACCTTTCTCAACGGCTACGGGCCGACCGAGACCACCGTGCTGGCGGTCAGCGGCCCGCTGACCGCCGCCGAGTCCGACCCGGTGCCGATCGGCGTGCCGCTGCCGAACCACCGGGCCTACGTGGTGGACGACGCGCTGCGCCCGGTGCCGCCGGGGGAGACCGGCGAACTGCTGATCGGCGGCCCCGGCCTCGCCGACGGCTACCTCAACCGGCCCGGCCTGACCGCCGAGCGGTTCGTCCCGGACCCGTACTCCGGACTGCCGGGCGAGCGGCTGTACCGCACCGGCGACCTGGTCCGGCTGGACCGGAACGGGCGGATCGTCTACCTCGGCCGGGCCGACCGGCAGGTGAAGATCCGGGGCCAGCGCATCGAGCTGGGCGAGGTGGAGGCGGTGCTCGCCGACCTGCCCGGCGTGGACCGGGTCGCCGTCGAGGCGGTTACCGGCCCGGCCGGCACCGAGCTGGTCGCCTTCCTCACCCCGGCCGACGCGCCCGACGACGAGCGGCTGCGGGCGTACGCCGGGCCCCGGCTGACCACCGCGATGCTGCCGGCGCGGGTGCTGCGCCTCGCCGAGCTGCCGGTCAGCCCGACCACCGGCAAGCTGGACCGCCCGGCGTTGCGCGCGCTGGACGCCGCGGACCGGCCCACCCCGGACGCGCCGGTGGACCCGGTGGCGGACGAGCCGGTCGACCGGGCGGTGGCCCGGATCTGGGCCCGGTTGCTCGGCGCGGCGCCCGAACCGCAGACCGACTTCCTCGCCGCCGGCGGCAACTCGATCGCGGCGATGCGACTGGTCGCCGCCCTCCGGGCCGAGCTGGGCCGGCACGTCGACACCCGGGACGTCTTCACCGGCCGGACGTTCGCCAACCTGGTCGACCGGGTCGCCGCCGCCGCGCCGACCGAGGCGGACGGTCTCAGCACCGGCAACCCGCCCACCCTCTCCCCGCCGCAGCGCCGGCTCTGGTTCGTCGACCAGCTCGCGCCGTCCAGCGCGCCGTACAACATCGCGGTGGCGCACCGCCTGCACGGCCCGCTGGACACCACCGCGCTCGGCGCGGCGCTGCGGGCGGTGGTCGAGCGGCACGACGTGCTGCGCTGGCGGATCCCGCAGACCGCCGGCGTGCCGTACGCGGTCCGCGAGGAGCCGACCGACGTGGCGGTGCCGGTGGTCGACCTGACCGACCGCGCCGACGCCGACGGCGAGCTGGCGGCGATGCTCGCCGCCGGCGCCGGGCACGCCTTCGACCTGGCCACGGGGCCGCCCTGGCAGGTGACCGTCTACCGGCTCGGCCCGGACGAGCACGTGTTGGCGGTCACCCTGCACCACGCGGTCTTCGACGGCTGGTCCGAGGCGGTCCTCTACGACGATCTCGCCGCCGCGTACGCCCAGGCGGTGGCCGGGCGGGTGCCGGCCCTGCCGGCGCTGAGCGCCACCTACGCGGACTACGCGGTGTGGCGGGCGGAGCGGGACCGGCGCCGCGGCGAGGCGGACCTGGCCTGGTGGACCGGGCACCTGTCGGGCGCGCCCACCGTGCTGGAGCTGCCCCGGGACCGTCCGCGGCCGGCGGAGCAGACCTACGCCGGTGCCGAGGCGGCGGTGCGGTTCACCGAGACGACCGACCGCGCGGTGCGTGAACTGGCCGAACGGCGCGCCACCACGGTCGCCGCGGTGCTGCTGGCAGGCTTCGGTGAACTGCTCGCCCGACTCACCGGCGGGGACGACCACGTGCTCGGCGCGATCGTCGCGGACCGCCGGCTCGCCGCCTTCGACGACGTGGTGGGCTTCTTCATCGACACCGTGCCGGTGCGGGTCCGCACCGGCGGGGCGAGCTTCACCGAGCTGGTCGACCGGTGCGCGGCAGAGCTGCACGAGGTGACCACCCATCCCGGCGCCCCGCTGGAGCGGATCGTCGAGGCGCTCGGTGTCGGCCGGGACACCTCCCGCGCGCCCCTCGTGCAGGTGCTGTTCAACGTGCTCAATTTCGTGCCGCCCCGACTGACGCTGACCGGGCTGGTCGGCGAGCCGGTCCCGGTGCCGAAGCCCGGTTCGCCCTTCGACATCACCGTCTACGTGGTGGAGCGGGCCGGCCGGATCGGCGTCGAGGTGGTGCACAACCCCGACCTGTTCGACGGCGAGCGGATCGAGGCGCTCCTGGACGACCTGGCGGCTCTGGTCGGCGCGCTCGCCGCCGACCCGGACGCGGCGGCCCGCGACGTCGCCGTCGAGCTGCCCCGGCCGACCGTCCGGGTGGCCCAGCTCGGCGCGATGACGGTGGCCGCCGCCGAAGCGCCGCGTACCGCCCTGCCCGCCGGCCCGGACGGGCTGACCGAGACCGAAGAGCTGATCGCCGGCATCTGGCGGGAGGTGCTGGAGCGGGACCGGGTCGGCGTCGCCGACAACTTCTTCGACATCGGCGGGCACTCCCTCGCCCTGGCCGCGGTGCACGCCCGGCTGACCGCCGCGACCGGCCGCTCCATCAAGATGCTCGACCTGTTCCGCCACCCCACGATCCGGGCGCTCGCCGCCAGCTTGGACGGCGCCGCCGACCGGCCGGAGCTGGCCCGCGCCGCCCTGCGGGCCGCCGCCCGCCGCAGTCGTACCCGCCGTAACCCACCCCGCCGCCCCGGCGGCAGCGCGCACTGAAGGACACCGTGATGGACGTTTCGACCGCAACCGAACTGTCCGGCGACGGCGACGGCATCGAGCCGATCGCGATCGTCGGTCTGGCCGCCCGCCTGCCCGGCGCGGCCGACGTGAACGCGTTCTGGCGCAACCTGGTCGACGGGGTGGAGTCGGTCACCGAACTCACCCGCGAGGAGCAGCTGGCCCGGGGCGCGTCCGCCGACGAGGTGGACGATCCCGGCTGGGTCAGCCGCGCCCCGCTCATCGACGGGTACGACGAGTTCGACGCCGGGCTGTTCGGCATGACCGCCCGCGAGGCGGAGATCACCGACCCGCAGCACCGGCTGTTCCTGGAGTCCTGCCACACCGCGCTCGAGGACGCCGGCTACGACCCGTCCCGCTACGACGGCGCGATCGGGGTCTACGCGGGCACCGGCGGCAACACCTACCTGCACCGCTACGTGCTGCGCAACAAGCGCGTCGGCGGCAGCCCGCACGGCGCGGTGTCGCTCGCCACCGGCAACTCGCCGAACTACGTGGCCACCAACGTGTCCTACCGGCTGGACCTGCGCGGGCCGAGCCTCACCGTGCACACCGCCTGCTCCACCTCGCTGGTCGCCTTCCACCTGGCCTGCGAGGCGCTGCGCAACGGCGAGTGCGACATGGCTCTCGCCGGCGGGGTGAACATCGAGCTGCCGCACGTCGGCTACCTCGGCATGGACGGCTTCACCTCGCCCGACGGGCGGTGCCGCCCGTTCGACGCCGGCGCGAACGGCACGGTCTGGGGCAGCGGCGCGGGCGTCACCCTGCTCAAGCGGCTCTCCGACGCGGTCGCCGACGGTGACCCGATCCGGGCGGTGGTGCTCGGCAACGCCATCAACAACGACGGCGCCGGCAAGGTCGGCTTCACCGCACCGAGCATCGACGGCCAGATGGAGGCCGTCGCGCAGGCGGTGGCGATGGCCGGCGTCGACCCGCGGACCATCAGCTACGTCGAGGCGCACGGCACCGGCACCGCGATGGGTGACCCGATCGAGGTGGCCGCCCTCTCCGCGGTCTACACGAAGGACACCGACGACCGGGGTTGGTGCGGCATCGGCTCGGTGAAGTCCAACATCGGGCACCTCAGCCAGCCGTCGGGGATCGTCAGCGTGATCAAGACGGTTCTCGCCATGGAGCACGGGCTGATCCCGCCGACCGTCAACTACGAGACCGCGAACCCGGCCATCGAGTTCGCCGAGACCCCGTTCTACGTGGCGAACACCCTGACCAAGTGGGACACCGACGGCGGGCCGCGGCGGGCCGGGGTCAGCTCGTTCGGCATCGGCGGCACCAACGCGCACGTGGTGCTGGAACAGGCGCCGGCGGTCTACCGGTCGACCCGGCGGGTCCGCCCGGCGCAGCTGCTGCACGTCTCGGCGCAGACCGCCACCGCGCTGGACAGCGCGGTGCAGCGGCTCGCCGCGCACCTGGCCGAGGCGGTGGACGCCGGGCCGGAGCACCTCGCCGACGTGGCACACACCCTGCGGGTCGGCCGGCGGGAGTACCCGCACCGCGCCGCCGTGGTCGCCACCGACGTGTCCGACGCGGTCGCGGCACTGAACACCCCGCGCCGGGTGCAGCGCGGCGTGACCGAGGGGCCACCGCCTCGGCTGGCCTTCCTGTTCAGCGGCCAGGGGGCGCAGTACGCCGGGATGGGCGCGCAGCTCTACGCCGAGGAACCGGCCTTCGCCGCCACCGTCGACGAGTGCGCCGAGCTGCTCCGCGCCGACCTCGGCCTGGACCTGCGCGACCTGATCCTCGGCCGGGACCCGGAGGCGGGGGAGAAGCTCACCCAGACCCGCTACACCCAGCCCGCGCTCTTCGTCGTCGAGTACGCGCTGGCCCGGCTCTGGCAGGACGCCGGGGCCCGGCCGGCGGCGATGATCGGGCACTCCATCGGCGAGTACGTGGCCGCGACGGTGGCCGGCGTGCTGAGCCTGTCGGACGCGTTGCGGGTGGTCGCCGCCCGGGGCCGGCTCATGCAGTCCCTGCCGGCCGGGTCGATGCTCGCCGTCTCGCTCGACGAGTCGGTGATCGCCCAGCGGCTGCCCGAGGGGATCTCCGTCGCCACCGTCAACGGGCCGGGAACCTGCGTGGTGGCCGGCGAGTCCGAGCGGGTCGCGGCCTTCGCCGAGCTACTCAAGGGCAAGAGCAAGGCGCTGCGCACCTCGCACGCCTTCCACTCGCCGATGATGGAGCCGATCCTGGGTGAGTTCACCGCGCTGATGGCGTCGGTGACCCTGCGCCCGCCGGCGCTGCCGTTCCTGTCCAACGTCACCGGCACCTGGATCACCGACGAGCAGGCCACCGACCCGGCGTACTGGGCGAGTCACCTGCGTCAGCCGGTGCGCTTCGGCGACTGCGTCGCCACCCTGCTGAGCGAGGGCACCTGGCAGCTGGTCGAGTGCGGCCCCGGCAAGCAGCTGGCCAACCTGGCCCGGATGCAGGTCGCGAAGGCCTCCTCCGAGCAGCGCAAGCTCACCCCGCTGGGCAGCCTGCCCGGCCCCGGCGAGTCCACCGGCGACCTGGCCACCCTGCTCGGCACGGCGGCGGCGCTCTGGTCCACCGGCGCGCCGGTGCGGCTCGGCGCCGACCCGCAGGCGCGCCGGGTGCCGCTGCCCACCTACCCGTTCGAGCGGCGCCGCTACTGGGTGGAGCCGGACCCGCAGCAGCAGACGGCGGCGCCGGTGGAGACCGGGCCGCGACCGCTGCCGGAGTGGTTCGCCGTTCCGGTCTGGCGGCAGGCCGCGCCGCAGACGCGTACCGAGCCGCTGGGCCGCTGCCTGGTCCTCGCCGACGGCCCACGCGGCGAGGCGCTGGTCGCCGGGCTGCGTGCCGCCGGCGCCGACCCGGTGCGGGTACGCCCCGGCGACGCCTTCGCCGCCACGGCGGACGGCTACCAGCTGCGCCCCGGCGTCCGGGAGGACTACGACGCGCTGGTCACCGCGCTCACCGCCGACGGGGTGCCGACCCGGCTGGTGCACGCGCTCACCCTCGACGGCGCGCCGACCGGCACCGACATCGCGGCCACCTGGGCGGCCCAGGAGCGGGGCTTCTTCAGTGCGCTGCACCTGGTGCAGGCCCTGGCCGGCACCGGCCTGACCGCCGAACCGGGCGGGTTCACCCTCGACCTGGTCACCGCCGGGGTCGGCGACGTCCGCGGCGACGACCTGCTCCACCCCGAGCACGCCACCCTCGCGGGACTGGCCCGGGTGCTCCCCGCCGAGCTGCCCGGCCTGGCGGTCCGGCTGGTCGACGCCGACCCGACCGACGACGGCGGGCGGGCCCTCGTGGCCGAGCTGCGCCGAGGGTCGGACCCGGAGCACGCCGAGGTGGCGCTGCGCGGCGGCCGCCGCTGGGTGGCCGGCTACGAGCAGGTCACCGTCGACGCCGAGGGGGATCCGGGCGCGCTGCGCGACGGCGGCCGGTACCTGATCACCGGCGGTGTCGGCGGTATCGGCATCACCCTGGCCGAGGACTTCGCCCGCCGGGCCCGGGCCCGACTGGTGCTGCTGGCCCGCACCGGCCTGCCCCCGCGCGAGCAGTGGGACGACCACCTCGCCGTGCACGGCAGCGACGACCGGACCGGCCGGGCCATCGCGGCGATCCGCCGGATGGAGGCCGCCGGTGGACAGGTCCTGGTGCTCGCCGCCGACGTCACCGACCCCGCCGACCTGCGCCGGGTACGGGCGGCGGCCGAGGAGGCCTTCGGCGGGATCGACGGCATCGTGCACGCGGCCGGCCTGCCGGGCGGCGGCATGGCCGAGGTCAAGGAGCGGGCGGAGGCGGAGCGGGTGCTCGCCCCGAAGCTCGCCGGCACCCTCGCGCTGGCCCAGGTCTTCGGTGACCTGCCGCTGGACTTCGTGGTGCTCTGCTCGTCCATCACCGCGGTGATCGGCGGCTTCGGCCAGGTCGACTACTGCGCGGCGAACGCCTTCCTCGACGCGCACGCCCGCGCCGGGCGTGGCTGGGCCGCGCCGGTGCTGTCGCAGAACTGGGGCGGCTGGGCCGAGGTCGGCATGGCCGTGGAGACCGCCGCCCCGGCCGGCTTCCGGGCCGCCGGGCGGGACACCGTCACCACCACGGTCGACCACCCGGTGCTCACCACCCGGGTCACCGGGCCGGACGGCACGGTGCTGCACGGCCTGGTCTCCGCCGCGACGCACTGGCTGCTCGACGAGCACCGGATCGGTGGGGTGCCGGTGGTGCCGGGCACCGCACACCTGGAGTCGGTCCGGGCGGCGGTGGCCGCCGCCGTGCCCGCCCCCGCTCAGGAAGCCGCCGTGGAGCTGCGCGACGTGGTCTTCCTGGAGCCGTTCGCGGTGCCGGACGGCACCGTCGCGCAGTACCGGGTCGAGCTGACCCCCAGCGAGGACGGGGTGGACTTCGCGGTGCGCAGCCTGGCCGGCGGCCAGGAGCGTACCCACGTGCGCGGCGCGGCCGGCTGGACCGTGCAGCCCGCGCCGGCTGAGCGGCAGGTCGCCGACCCGGGCCGCCGGGTGGACGACGACGCGTCGTTCGGCCGGGGCCGGACCAGCATGCTGACCTTCGGGCCGCGCTGGAACTCGCTGCGGGAGCACCACCTGGGCGCCGGCGAGGAGCTGGCCCGGATCGAGGCGCCGGCGGAGGCGATCGGCGACCTGGCCGAGTGGGGGCTGCACCCGGCGCTGCTCGACGTGGCGACCGCGTTCGGCCGCGGCCAGGGCTCCGGCACCTACCTGCCGCTGTCGTACGGCCGGATCGTGGTGCGGGGGTCGCTGCCGGCGCGCTTCGCCAGCCACCTGCGGCACCGCGACAGCGCCACCGACGAGGTGGTCGCCGCCGACCTGTCCCTGCTCGACCCCGACGGCCGGGAACTGGTCGCGATCAGCGACTTCGTGCTGCGGCGGGTCGACCAGGGGGCGGTCACCGGCGGGCTGGCCCCGGCCGCGTCGGCCGGGGCGGCCGAGACCGCAACGGCCGGGCCGAGCGAGGACATCCGGCCGGTGGACGGGGCAGAGGCGTTCCGCCGCAGCCTCACCGCCGGCCTCGGCGCCCAGGTGGTGATCGCCACCCGCACGGTGGCGGACATCCGCGACCGGGCCGGCCGGGTGACCACGGAGAGCCTGGCCGACGAGCCGGAGACGGCGCTCACCGCGCCGGCCGCGACCGGCGGCGGCTCGGCGGCGCCCAGCACCGAGTTGGAGATCGCCATCGCCCAGGTGTGGCGCGACGCCCTCGGGGTGGCCGAGGTCGGAGTCGACGACGACTTCTTCTCCCTCGGCGGCAACTCGCTGGTGGCGGTGCAGCTGATCGCGGCGATGCGTAAGGCCACCGGGGTCCGGCTGCCGATGCGCAGCCTCTTCGAGACGCCCACCGTGTCCGGCCTGGCCGCCCGGATCGAGGAACTGCGGGCGACCGCGCCCACCACCGACGAGCCGGTCGCGCCGGCGGCGATCCCCGCCATCCCGCGGCTGCCCCGCGGCTGACCACGAGACAACAGGAGTAGAGAGCAATGAGCGACACGATCGCCACGCTGCCGGTGGTCGTCGAGAACGACGGCCGCGAACTCACCGACCTCATCACCGACCGGCGCTCGGAGCTGCGCGCCGCCCTGACGGAGCACGGCGGGCTGCTGTTCCGCGGCTTCGACGTGGGCGGGGTGGACGGCTTCGACCGGGTGGTCCGCGCCCTCTCCGGTGAGCCGCTGACCTACACCGAGCGCTCCTCGCCCCGGCACGCCATCAAGGGCCGGGTCTACACCTCGACCGACTACCCGCCGGACGAGGAGATCTTCCTGCACAACGAGAACTCGTACCAGGCCCGCTGGCCGTTGACGCTCTTCTTCTACTGCATCACCGCGCCGGAGACGCTCGGCGCGACGCCGCTGGCCGACGTGCGTCGGGTCTACCAGGAGATCGACCCGGCGGTGCGGGAGGAGTTCATCCGGCGCCGCTGGATGCTGGTGCGCAACTTCCACGCCGACTTCGGCACCCCGTGGCAGCACGTGTTCAACACCGACGACCGGGCCGAGGTCGAGGCGTACGCGGCGGCTAACCGGATCGAGCTGGAGTGGCGCGGCGCAGACGGGCTGCGTACCCGGGCGGTACGCGACGTGGTGCACCACCGCCCCGGCTCGGACGTCCCGCGCTGGTTCAACCACGCCACCTTCTTCCACCTGAGCACCCTGCCGAAGGACTACCAGGAGGGGCTGCTGGCGATGTTCGGCGCCGACGGGCTGCCCTCGAACACCTACTACGGCGACGGCGCGGAGATCCCCGCCGACGTGATGGAGCACCTGCGGGCCGCGTACCGGGCCGCGAGCGTCCGCTTCGACTACCAGCGCGACGACGTGCTGGTGGTGGACAACATGACCGCCGCGCACGGCCGGGAGCCGTTCACCGGCCCCCGGAAGATCGCCGTCGCGATGGCCGAGCCGCACACCCCCGAGAGCAACGGAGCGAAGTAATGGCCGAATCCCGATTCCTGGTCGTCCGCAACGACGAGGAGCAGTACTCGATCTGGTCGGCCGACCGGGAGCTCCCGCCGGGCTGGCAGGAGGCCGGGTTCGCCGGCAGCCGCGAGGAGTGCCTGGCGCACATCGACACCGTCTGGACCGACATGCGTCCCCGCTCGGTACGGGAGCCGGCATCATGACCACGGCACAGGAGTGGACCTTCCCTGCCTCGTTCGCGCAGGAGCGGGTCTGGATCGCCAACCAGCTCGACGCCGGCTCGCCGGTCTACAACGTCTCCAACCCGTGGAGCTTCCCGGTGGGGACGACCCGGGGGCAGGCCACCGAGGTGCTCGAGCGGGTGGTCGCCCGGCACGAGGCGCTGCGTACCTTCCTGCGCGTCGACGACGGGACGCTGGTGCAGGTGGTGCGCGCGCCCGGGCCGGTCGACCTGACCGAGCTGGATCTGCGGGACTGCCCGGCCGCCGAGCAGGCGCGCCGGTTCGACGCGGCGCTGACCGAGCTGGCCCGCACGCCGATCCCGCTGGACGCCCCGCCGCTGTGGCGGGCCCGGCTGGCCCGGCTCGCCGACGACCGGTTCACGTTGATGTTCGTGGTGCACCACGCGGTGTTCGACAGCCACTCGGCGGTGCTCTTCGCCGCCGACCTGGCCGCGTTCAGCCGGGCGGCGCTGACCGGTGCGCCCGCCGAGCTGCCCGAGCTGCCCATCCAGTACGCCGACTTCGCGGTCTGGCAGCGCGGGCAGCTCGCCGGCGCGGAGCTGGACCGGCAGCTCGACTTCTGGCGCGGCCACCTGGCCGGTGCGCCCGCGGTGACCGGCCTGCCGCTGGACCGGCCCCGCCCGGCCCAGCTCGGCTTCGCCGGCGACGAGGTGCACTTCGAGCTGCCCGAGGGCCTGCTCGACCGGGTCGGCCAGCTCGCCACCGACGCGGTCGCCACCCCGTACATGGTGTTGCTGGCCGCGTTCGCCGCGCTGCTGTCGCGGATCTCCGGCGACGACGACGTGGTGGTCGGGGTCTCCACCGCCGGCCGGGACACCCCCGAGCTGGCCGCGCTGATCGGCATGTTCGTCAACCCGGTGGCGCTGCGCTGCGATCTCTCCGGCGATCCGAGCTTCAGCGACCTGCTCGGCCGGGTCCGGGCCGGCCTGGTCGACGCGATGGAGCACGGCCAGACCCCGTTCCAGCGGATCGTCGAGGCGGTGGCTCCGCAGCGCGACCCGTCGGTGCAGCCGATCTTCCAGACCGCGCTGAACTTCATCCCGGACTCCGGGCTGGACCCGGTGGCGCTCGGCACCACGAAGGACGACCTGGCCTTCGACATCACCACCACGAGCAGCCGGCTGGTCTACCGGACCGCGCTCTTCGACCGGGCCACCGCCGAGACCCTGGCGGCCCGCTACGTCCGGCTGCTCGACGCCGCCGTCGGCGCCCCGGGGCAGCGTGTCTCCGCGTTGCCGCTGCTCGACGACGCCGAGCGGGAGCGGGTGCTGGCGACCTGGAACGACACCGCGCACCAGGCGCCGGCGGGCACGGTGGTGGACGAGGTGCAGCGGCGCGCGGCGGCCGACCCGGACGCCACCGCCCTGGTCCACGACGGCGTCGGGCTGTCGTACGCCGAACTGAACGCCCGGGCCAACCGGCTGGCCCGGCTGCTGGTCCAACGCGGCGCCGGCCCGGAGACCCGGGTGGCGCTGGCGCTGCCCCGCTCGGCGGAGCTGGTGGTGGCGATCCTGGCGGTGCTGAAGGCCGGCGCCGCGTACGTCCCGGTGGACACCGGCTACCCGGCTGGCCGGATCGCCTACCTGATCGAGGATGCCGAGCCGGCGCTGGTGCTGGCCACCGAGGCGACCGCCGGGCTGGTCCCGGCCGGCGCGCTGGTGCTCGACGCGCGTACCGGCGCGGACCTGGCCGAGGTGGACCTGACCGACGCCGACCGGTGCGCCCCGCTGCGCCCGGAGCACCCGGCGTACGTGCTCCACACCTCCGGTTCCACCGGCCGGCCGAAGGGCGTGGTGGTCGAGCACCGGGCGCTCGCGGCGTACCTCGCCTGGGCCCGGCACACCTACCCCGGGCTGGCCGGCACCGCGTTGCTGCACTCGCCGGTCTCGTTCGACCTCACCGTCACTGGCCTGCTCGGCACGCTGAGCGCGGGCGGCACCGTCCGGCTGGCCGCGTTCGACGACGACGGCGCGTCGGCCAGCGGACGGCCGACCTTCCTCAAGATCACCCCGAGTCACCTGCCGCTTCTGTCGGCCGAGCTGTCGCCCACCGTGGACCTGGTGATCGGCGGCGAGGCGCTCACGGGAGAGCAGCTCGCCGGCTGGCGGGCCGGCCACCAGGACGTCGCGGTGGTCAACGAGTACGGGCCGACCGAGGCGACCGTCGGCTGCGTGGCCGCCCGGATCACGCCCGGGGCGGCGCTACCTGCTGGCCCGGTGCCGATCGGCCGTCCCACCTGGAACACCCGGGCCTACCTGCTCGACGCGGCGCTCAACCCGGTGCCGGCGGGCGTGGCCGGCGAGCTGTACGTCGCCGGCGACCAACTGGCCCGCGGCTACCTGCGCCGGCCCGCGCTCACCGCGGAGCGCTTCCTGCCCTGCCCGTACGGGCCGCCGGGGCAGCGCATGTACCGCACCGGGGACGTGGCCCGCTGGCGGGTCGACGGCACGCTGGAGTACCTGGGCCGCCGGGACAGCCAGGTGAAGGTCCGCGGCATGCGGATCGAGCTGGGCGAGATCGAGTCGGTGCTGCTGGCCCGTCCGGACGTGCGGGAGGCGGCGGTGCTCGTCCGCACCGACTCCGGGGAGGCGGAGCTGGTCGGCTACCTGGTCGGCAGCGCCGACCCGGCGACCCTCGCCGCCGAGCTGGCCCAGGAGCTGCCCACGCACCTGGTGCCGACCGCGTTCGTCCGGTTGGACGCGCTGCCGCTCACCCCGAACGGCAAGCTGGACACCGCCGCGCTGCCGGCCCCGGTGGCCACCGCCGCCGCCGACGGCTTCGTCGCCCCGCGCACCGACGCCGAGGTGCTGGTCGCCGAGGTCTACGCCGAGATCCTCCAGGTGGACAAGGTCGGCGCGCTCGACGACTTCTTCGACCTCGGCGGCAACTCACTGCGCGGCATGCGGGCGATGGCCCGGATCCGCGCCGAGGTCGAGGTGGACCTGCCGATGCGGGCGCTGTTCGCCAGCCCGGTGGTGGCCGACCTGGCCGCCCAGATCGAGCAGCGGATCGCCGCCGAGCTCGACGGGCTCTCCGAAAACGAGGTCGCCGCGCTGCTCGCGGCGGAGAAGGACACTCCCTGATGACCGACCTGAAGGACCCGGCCCGGGACGCCGCCCGGCAGGCCCTCATCGCGCAGCGGCTGCGGCGGCGACAGCCCGCCGCGGCCACGGCGCGGATCACGCCGCGTCCGCCGGACGCCGAGTTGCCGCTGTCGTACGCCCAGGAGCGGGTCTGGTTCATGGACCAGCTCGCTCCGGGCGAGGCGGCCTACCACATCGCGGTGCCGCTGCGGGTGCACGGCCCGCTGGACGTGCCGGCGCTGCGGGCGGCGCTGGCCGGGCTGACCCGCCGGCACGAGTCGCTGCGCACCCGGTTCCCAGCGGACGCCGACGGCCGGCCGAGCGTGGTGGTCGAGGAGACCGTCGAGGTGCCGCTGACCATCGTGGACGCCCCGGATTCGGTCGCGGCGCAGGAACTGGTGGACGCCGCCGCGGCCGAGCCGTTCGACCTGGCGCACGGCCCGCTGCTGCGCGCTCTGCTGATCCGGTTGGCGCCCGAGGAGCACGTGCTCTTCCTCGGCAAGCACCACATCGTCGGCGACGGCTGGTCGGTGGACGTGCTGCTGCGCGACCTGATCACCCTCTACCGGGGCGACGAGCCGCCCGCCCTGCCCGTCCAGTACGGCGACTTCGCCGTCTGGGAGGCCCGGGAGCTGGCCGGCCCGGCCGCGCAGAGGCACCTGGGGTGGTGGAAGCAGCGGCTGGCCGGGATCACCCCGCTGGAGCTGCCACTGGACCTGCCCCGCCCGGCGACCCAGACCTACTCCGGCGACTTCGTCGAGTTCACCCTCGACAAGGCGACCACGGACGGGCTGAACGCCCTCACCCGCGCCTACGGCGGGACACTCTTCATGACGCTGCTCGCGGCCTACCAGGTCTTCCTCGCCCGGCACGCCGGGCAGGACGACTTCGCCGTCGGCGCCTCCGTCGCCGGCCGGTCCGCGCCGGAGCTGGAGAACGTGGTCGGCATGTTCATCAACATGCTGCCGCTGCGCGCCGAGCTGGCCGGCGATCCGACCTTCGCGGAGCTGCTGGAGCGGACCCGGCGCGGCGTGCTGGACGGCCTGGAGCACGCCGACGTGCCGTTCGCCAAGGTGGTGCACGAGCTGGGCCTGCCCCGCGACGTCAGCCGCTCGCCGGTGTTCCAGGCCATGTTCGTGCTGCAGAACTACGACATGGGCCGGTACGCCGAGGTCCCGGGCGTCAGCGACGTGACGTTCGACTGGACCCCGATGGAGCTGCGCGCCACCCGGTTCGACTTCGAGCTGCACGCCGTCGAGACTCTCGACGGGCTCTGGGGCAAGCTGGTCTTCAACACCGACCTGTTCAACCGGGACACCGTGCAGCGGATGGCTGGGCGGCTCACCGCGCTGCTCCGCGCGGTGGTGGCCGCGCCGGACACCCCGATCTCCGCGCTCGGCCTGCTCGCCCCGGCCGAGCGGGAGCTGCTGGCGGCCTGGAACGACACGGTCGCGGACTTCCCGCGCACCGAGACCCTGCACGGGCCGATCGAGGAGCGGGCGGCGCGCACCCCGGACGCGGTCGCGCTCCGCTTCGAGGGCCGCTCGGTGACGTACGCCGAGCTGAACACCGCCGCGAACCGGATCGCGCACCGGCTGCGCGCCGCCGGGGTCGGCCCGGAGACCCTGGTCGGGGTCTGCGCGGAGCGCTCGGTCGAGCTGGTCGCCGGCCTGCTCGGCGTGCTCAAGGCCGGCGGCGCGTACCTGCCGCTGGACCCGGAGTACCCGGCGGACCGGCTGGCGTTCATGGTCACCGACGCGGACGCGCCGGTGGTGCTCATCCAGGAGCACCTGCGCGGCGTGCTGCCGGCGACCGACGCCACCGTGCTGGCGCTCGACGACGCGCGGGTCTGGGCCGATCAGCCGACCACCGACCCGACCCCGACGGCGGGCCCGGAGCACCTGGCGTACGTCATCTACACCTCCGGTTCCACCGGCCGACCGAAGGGCGTGCCGAACACCCACCGGGGCATCGTCAACCGGCTCGACTGGATGCAGAAGACCTACCGACTCGGCCCCGACGACGCGGTGTTGCAGAAGACGCCGGCCAGCTTCGACGTCTCGGTCTGGGAGTTCTTCTGGCCGCTGCGGGTGGGCGCCCGGCTGGTGCTGGCGAAGCCCGGCGGGCACAAGGACGCCGGCTACCTGCGCGATCTGCTGGTCGCCGAGGCGGTGACCACCACCCACTTCGTCCCGTCGATGCTGACCGTCTTCCTCGCCGAGGACGGCGTCGAGGCGGCCACCGCGCTGCGTCGCGTGATCTGCTCCGGCGAGGAGCTGCCGCTGGCCACCGCGACCGACTTCACCGCGCGGCTGCCCTGGTGCGGGCTGCACAACCTGTACGGCCCGACCGAGGCGGCCATCGACGTCAGCTCCTGGGCGTGCGACCCGGCGCTGCTGGCCGGGCTGGCCAGCGTGCCGATCGGCGCGCCCATCGCCAACCTGCGGCTGCACGTGCTCGACCCGGCGGGCGACGAGTGCCCGATCGGGGTGGCCGGTGAACTGCACATCGGCGGGGTCGGGTTGGCCCGCGGCTACCACCGCCGACCGGCGCTGACCGCCGAGCGGTTCGTGCCGGACCGGTTCTCCGGTGAGCCGGGCGCCCGGCTCTACCGCACCGGCGACCTGGCCCGCTGGCGGATCGCGCCGGCAGCCGGCGACGGTGCCGAGCCGGGCGGGGTCATCGAGTTCCTCGGCCGGATCGACCACCAGGTCAAGCTGCGCGGTCTGCGGATCGAGCTGGGCGAGATCGAGAGCGCGCTGCGCGAGCGGCCCGGGGTGACCGAGGCCGCGGTCATCGTCCGCGAGGACAGCCCGGGCGACAAGCGGCTGACCGCCTACCTGGTCGGCACGGCCGAGCACGCCGAGCTGAAGGTGGCGCTGAAGGAGACGCTGCCCGAGTACATGGTGCCGGCCGCCTTCGTCACCCTCGACGCGCTGCCGCTGAGCCCCAACGGCAAGCTGGACCGCAGGGCGCTGCCCGCGCCGGTGGTCACCCGCGAGGCGTCGGTGGCGCTGGTCGAGCCGCGCGACGACACCGAGCGGCTGCTCGCCGGGATCTGGTCCGAGGTGCTGGGCGTACCGACGCTCGGTATCGACGACGACTTCTTCGACCTCGGTGGGCACTCCATGCTCGCCACCCAGGTGGTCGCGAAGATCCGCAAGGCGGAGCACGGCGGCCGCGAGGTCGGCGTGATGGACCTGTTCCAGCAGCGGACCATCCGCGAACTGGCCGCCTTCATGTCCGGCTCGGCCGGCGAGCAGGGACCGCGCCGGTTGCTCTACGAGCTGACCAAGCCGATCCCGGCGGCGCAGCGGGTGCTGACGTACGTCTGCGTGCCGTACGGCGGCGGCAGCGCCATCGTCTACCAGCCCCTCGCGGACGCGCTGCCGACCGGGCACGCGCTCTGGTCGCTCGCCATTCCCGGCCACGACGTCGGGCTCAACGAGGACGGGCTGCCCTTCGACGAGCTGACCACCCGGGTGGCCGAGGAGATCCTGGAGCGGGTGGAGGGTCCGCTCGCCCTGTACGGCCACTGCGGGGTGGGCAGCGCCATCGTCACCGAGGTGGCCCGCAAGGTGGAGGCCGCCGGACGGGAGCTGGAGGTGCTCTACATCGGGGCGATGTTCCCGTTCGCCCGCCCCAAGGGACTCTTCGCCGCGGTGCGTACCCGGCTGGAGAAGCTACGCAGCAACCGGCACTACGCCAGCTGGCTCAAGTCGATGGGGGTGGACACCGACGAGCTGGACCCGGAGCAGGCGGACCGGATCATCAGCAACATGCGGGCCGACTCCCGGGCCTCCGAGGAGTACTTCACCGGCCTGCTGGACCGGCGGGCGACCAAGCTGCGCGCGCCGATCGTCTCGGTGGTCGGCTCCGAGGACCCGGTCACCGACTACCACACCGAGCGGTACACCGAATGGCAGTTCCTCAGCGACCGGCTGGCGCTGGTGGTGCTCGACCAGGCCGGACACTTCTTCCTCAAGTACCGCGCCGACGAGCTGGCCGAGATCGTCACCCGGACCCACCGGGCGGTGGCCGCCGGTGACGTCGACGACCTGAGCCGCGAGGCGCGAGGCGAGGACGCCGGCTGGGCGGTGCACGACACGCTGCGGGTCGGCGCGGACGACGGGTCCGGGCGCGGCACGGTGAAGCCGAGCATGGCCCGGTTCGTGGCGGTCACCGCCGGGCAGCTCGTCTCCACCACCGGCTCGGCGCTGACCGCGTTCGCGCTGCCGATCTGGCTGTTCACCCAGACCGGATCGGTGGCCAACCTGGGTCTGCTCTGGGCCCTCGCGCTGATCTGCGGCGTGCTGATGCTGCCGGTCGCCGGGGCGATCACCGACCGGGTGAGCCGACGCCGGATCATGCTGATCGCCAGCTCCGCCGCCGGGTCGATCCAGCTGGTCCTCGCCGCGCTGCTCTGGACCGACAACCTGGTGCTCTGGCACATCTACGCCCTGGTGGCGTTGAGTCAGGTCGCCGGCTCGTTCCAACGGATCGCGTTCCAGTCGGCCGTGCCGCAACTGGTGCCCAAGCGCTACCTGGGCCACGCCATGGGGATCACCCAGCTCTCCAACGGCTTCGCCATGCTGCTGATGCCGGTCTTCGCCGCCGGTCTGCTGGCCGCCATCGAGCTCAAGGGCATCCTGCTCATCGACGTGGCCAGCTACCTGCTGGCGGTGCTCACCCTGGCCCTGGTCCGCTTCCCGGACCTGCTCGGCTGGCGACCGCGGGAGCGGCTGCTGGTCGCGATAGCGAACGGGCTGCGCTACTCGTGGCAGCACCGCGGGTTCCGGCTGATGCTCGGCTACTTCGCGCTGGGCAACATCTTCCTCGCCCCCGCGCTGGTGCTCGTCACGCCACTGGTGCTCTCCTTCGGCACGGCGACCCAGGTGGCCCAGGTGGCGCTCGCCGAGGCGTGCGGGGCGGTGGCCGGCGGTGTGCTCATGTCGCTCTGGGGCGGTCCCCGGCACCGGCGGATGATCGGGGTGCTGATCGGCAACCTGGGCACCGCGGTCGGCTGCATCGTGATCGGCCTGGACGCCTCGGTGGCGGTGATCTGCGTCGGCGCGTTCTGGCTGGCCATGGCGATGACCACGGCGCAGTCCATCTACGCCACCATCGTCCAGGTCAAGGTGCCGCAGCGCTTCCACGGGCGGGTGTTCAGCCTGAACCAGACCATCTCCTGGTCGACCCTGCCGATCGGCTTCGCGCTGCTCGCCCCGGCCGCCACCAGCCTCTTCGAGCCGCTGCTCGCCCCGGGTGGCGCACTGGCCGGGTCGGTGGGCGCGGTGATCGGCACCGGTCCGGGCCGGGGGATCGGGTTCGCGTACGTCTGCTTCGGCGCGGCGCTGGTGCTGATCACCCTCGGCGGCTTCGCGATCCGGCTGCTGCGCCGCTTCGACGTCGAGGTCGAGGACTCGCTGCCGGACGACCTGATCGGCGCCCAGGAGCGGGAGCGCCGCCTCGCCGCCCGGGCCGCCGAACGGGAGGCGGAGAAGGTGTCCGCCGCCGCGTGAGGCACGGGGGCCTCCGGTCACCCGGAGGCCCCCAACTCACCACGCGGACGGCGGGTCGGCCAGGTCCGACTCCGACAGCTCCGTCGGCTCCGCCACCCAGGCCGAGTAGACCGGCAGACCGTGCCACGGCCCGGCCGGCAGGCCGTCGCGGCTGTCGGTGGCCACCGCCACCACCGCGTACGGATGGCCGAAGCGCAGCTCGGCGATGCGGGCGACGCCCTCCGGCGGCAGCCCGGTCGCCGCGGCGAACGCGGTCACCGCGGCGGCCTCGAAGCCGTACCGGCCGTAGCGGGCCATCGCGGTCTGGGCGGCGTCGAAGCGCAGCGACGGCGCTCGCATCAGCTCGCCGAGGGCCTGTGCGGCGACGCCGAAGCCGAACCCGTCCGCCGTCAGGTCGTGCCGGCTCTCCGCCGACCAGCAGGGCAGCACGGCGGTGAGCCGCTCCTCCCGCCCGCCGTACGCCCGGGTGGGCACCTCCCGCAACGTCCAGAGTGGTGTGTCGCCGAGCGGCAGGTCGAAGAGGGAGCGGCGAGCGGTCGGCGTGCCGGGCGGTGCGGTGACGGCACCGGTCGCCACCTCGTGCGCGGCGGCGAGCACCTCCCCGGCGGGCACGCCCGGCGCGGCGGCGACCGAGACGACCAGCAGCCCGGTTTCCCGGCCGTCGACGGCCTCCGGCCGGGCCGCGGCGCTGTGCACGGCCACGTCCCCGGCCCGGGCGGTGGGGGCGATCCAGCAGTCGTGGCCGTGCCAGGGGGAGCGCAGCACGTGGCGCAACCGGCCCGCCCAGGGGCTGCCCGCGCCGAGCTCGGCACCGGTCGCGAGCTGGAACGGCGTCTCCCAGGCGACCCGGGTGGCCAGCGCCGTGGCCATGATCAGAAGCGTTTCCGGGTCGACGACGAGCGGGAAGCTCTCGATCAGGCCGCCGGTGTGTTCCCGAGCCCACGCGTCCAACGTCGGCTGGTCGGGCAGCGGCCCGGTCTCGGTGCTCGCCGGCAGGGCGGCCCGCCAGGTGTCCAGTTGCTCGAAGGGCGTCCGCTCCCAGAGGGCGCTCGCCGAGGCCACCAGGGGATGCGGCGCCGCCAGCAGAGCCTCGGCGGTGGCGGCGGCCGTGTCCACGTCGATGCCGAGCACCTCCGCCAGCGCCGCCCGGGTGTCTCCGGTCGCGGCGGGGCCCACCAGGGCGAGCAGCAGCCACGCGCCGAGCGGCGAGGCGATGTGGTGCCCGTCGTCGACGAGGTCGTGCATCCGCTGCGCGTATCGGACCACGGGCCCGTTGGGAACTGTCACCGCTCCACTGTGCCCGCTGATCGGGCGAGCGTCAGCCCTGTCCGCCCCCGGCGACGGGTTGCACGTCGGCGACCCTACTTCCGAAGTCTGACCGAGACGATCTGCGCCATGATCACCGAAGCCCAGTCGAGTGGTGGGCAGTCGTCCGACGCGGCTGTAGCCTCGGCCCTTGTGAGCTGGCTGCCTGACGACTTCGTCCACCCCGTCCACGTGCCGGTGCCCAACACCGCGCTCCACCTGCGGCCGATCCGGGAGGCGGACACCGCGCTCGACTACCCCGCCGTGATGGGCTCCCGAGAGCGCCTGTGGGAGATCTTCGGCCCGGCCTGGGCCTGGCCGAAGGAGACGATGACGTACGAAGAGGACCGCGTCGACCTGCTGCGGCACGAGAAGGAGATAGCCGCGCACCAGTCGTTCAACTACGCGCTGCTGGACGAGGAGGAGACGGCGATCCTCGGCTGTGTCTACATCGACCCGCCCGAGCGCACCGGCTCCGACGGAGAGGTCTCCTGGTGGGTGGTGGACGACCTCGTCGGCGGAGAGGTGGAGCGCGCGCTCGACGCGCTGGTCCCGCAGTGGATCGCCGCCGACTGGCCCTTCAAGCAGCCCCGTTGTCTGGGCCGCGACATCACCTGGCAGGACTGGCTGGCGCTGCCGCGCGCCTCGTGACACGTCCGCAGCGGTGCCTGGATCGCGTCTGCGCCGGTGCGGCGCTCGCGCGATCGTCCCGCAGTCCGGGTCTCGGTCGGCCCGGGGATTGATCCACACCGGATCGCGGTAATGGCGGGGTCCGGCACGCGCGGATGCCGCCATGTCGGCGACACGGAGTGGATCAACACGCGGGCGGCGAGCTACCGGGTCAGCAGGTCACGACCAGAGTTCGAAGGGCTCGTCGATCTCCTCGCCGGCGAGGAAACCGGTCAGCAGCTCCGGTAGCCGCCCCGGATAGAACCGCTCGCCGCCGGCCACCACCTCGGCCACCGGCCACCAGCGGAAGCCGAAGTAGTCCTCCAACTCGTAGTCCAGCCGGTGCGCCTCGTCCACGTCCGGCCCCGGGCCGAGCAGCCGGACCAGCACGATCACCTCGTCCTGGACGTGCCGCAGCTGCCGGTGCACGAAACTGGCCCGGCGGCGCCAGGTCGGCGCGCCGACCTCGGCCGGCGCGATCACGATCCCGGTCTCCTCCCGCAGCTCGCGGACCGCCGCCTCCAGGTACGTCTCGCCCGGGTCGAGACCGCCGCCGGGCAGCTCCCACCAGATGCCCAGTCGCGGATGGTCCGGATCGCGGGTGTGGAACAGCAACACCCGCTCATCGGCATCGAGCACCACGAGCCGCACCGCGCTGCGCTCGATGACGGGCAGATCCCTCGGCAGGTCGGGCGGGATCATCACTGCTCCACCTCGACGAGGCCGCCGTCCGGCCCCATGCGGAACCGTCGCGGTGGGCCCATGGCGGCTAGCGCCCGGGCCATCGCCGCCTCGCGCGACCGTTGCTCCTGACCGCTCGGATCGGTGACGTGGAAGCCGTACATCGTGATCGCGTCGGCGTCCACATCCGAGTCGTGCGGCTGCCCCTCGATGATGAAGCCGACAAGTGCCCGCAACGCCTCCTCACCGAGGTGCAGCGGATGGAACGGCAACGGATATGGGCGCTGGTCCGGCCAGCCCGGGACGGGCTCGACCGGGTGGCTGCCCGCCCAGAACGGCGCCTCGAACGGCAGTGGTGTGCCGATGTCCTCCAGGACGCCCGAGTCGGGGGAGAGGCTCAACGACCGGACGATCCGGCCGTCCTCCCACACCCCGAAGGCGAAGGAATCCACCACCGAGTGCATGGCGTGCAGGACCATCCGACCACCTCCGGCCAGGGCGAGGAGGTGGGCCGGCAGGCGGGTGGGACGGTCGAGCATCAGCCGCTGGTCGCAGACGACGCTCACCCGGTCGGTCACCGCCGCGTACGTGACGTCGGTGGGCGGGTAGGTGCCGTCGAAGAGGGTGTTGTCCGCAGTCCGCTCGACGGCATGGCCCGGGTGGACCCGGCGGACGAGCGCCTCGCTCGCCGGGAGATCGGCCGGGCCGGCGTGTCGCATCGCGACCCGCAGGTCGCCGCCACCGAAAGCCAGCAGACCGGTCTTGGCGCCCATCGTCTCCCCTTCGTCGCGATGGCCGAACAGTAACGGCCGCCTCCGACACGCGAGGACCGACGACGCCCCTCGCATCAGTGCGGGTCGGCGCCGATGACGGCCGCCACGTCGGCGGGCAACGGATAGGGGCGCTCGGACGGCAGCAGCTCCTCGGCGGCGGGGTCGCCCGCGTCGAGGCGCTCCCGGAGCGCGCGAGCGACCGCGGTGACGTCGGTGAGGGAGACCAGCCACTCGTCGACGTACCGGCGGACCGCCTCGCCGCCGAGCCCAACCTGGAGTGACCGGTGCGCCAGTGGCGCGAGCCGCAGGGAGCGCTCCGGATCCCACTGCACCCGCACCGGGCTCGAACGCAACTGCCGTGACCAGGCCGCCCGGTCGGCGTGCCGGTCGCGGTCGAAGCTGCTCGGGCAGGCGTTCGCGAGCGCCCACTCGAAACCGGCGCGGCTGATCCCGACGGCCAGTACCCGTTCCTGGCCGGGCTTGGTGGCCCAGCCGCAGCGGTACATCATCCACCGGAACGACGGCTTGATCCACGTCATCCGCTCGCGCCGAAACGGCGCGACGAAGCGCCCGGCGGCCAGCGCCGGCTCGGCGATCTCCGGCGGGTACGCCTGGTAGACCGTGATGGTGTCGGCGTCGAAGCGAGCACGGATCTGGTGGACGGGGACGGTCACGAAGTCGATCATGCGCGATCTCGCTGCCCCGATCCACCGGATTGCGCCCGGGGCCTGTCAGACACCGGGGCCGGCCCGGTCGGTGCCGGTCACCTCGGCCCGCCCCAGCCGGACCGCCGTGCCCCTACGCAGCGAGTTGGGGATCTCGGCGATGGCGTCGACCCGGTCGACCAGTTCGCGGAGCTCATCGGTCTGCGCGTCACCCTCGACCCGTACGTCGTAGGTCACCTCCGTGGACACCGCCGGGTCGCCGGTGAAGTCGCCGCGCACGGTCACCTCGACCCGGTGCAGGTTGATGCCGAGCGCCCCGGCTTCGCGGAACAGGTCGTTGGAGACGCAGCCGGCGACCGCCAGGTAGAGCAGTTGGCCGCCGTTGAACCCGATCCCGTCGCCGCCGCCGTCCGCCGGTCGGTCCACGACCAGGGTGTACGAGCCGGCCGAGCCGATCGCCGCCGGCTGCCCGGGCAGGCTGCGGGTGCGTACCTCGATGGTCATCCGTGATCGCCTCCGGGGAGCGCCGGCACCGACGGCGTCCAGTCAAGCACGCCCGACCGACGGACCGCGGCGCTCGCCGGTCGACACCCCGGGCCCGGCGGCCGGCACCGGCGGGGGAGGGATAGGCTGCCCGCCGTGGCAGGTCTGTTGAGGAGCGTGGCCGCCCGGATCGGCGCGGTCGTCCCGTCCCCCCGCCGCCCGGGTCCGGGTCCGGCCCAGGTCGCGCGCCGGCGCCAGGTCGCCGCGCTGCAGCGCCGGGAGCTGACGTACGCACCGGAGCTGGACGGGCAGGCCGACCCGGGTGAGGTCGTGTGGACCTGGGTGCCGTACGAGGACGATCCGCGGCAGGGCAAGGACCGCCCGGTGCTGGTGGTCGGCCGGCACAGCCGCACCTTGTTCGGGCTGATGCTCTCCAGTCAGAGCGAGCGCGACGGCCAGCGGCACTGGTTGGCGCTCGGGCCGGGCTCCTGGGATCGGGACAACCGGCCGAGTTGGATCCGGCTGGACCGGGTGCTGACCATGCGGGAGGACAGCATCCGCCGCGAGGGCGCGGTGCTGGACCGGGCCCGCTTCGACCGGATCGGGCGGGCCCTGCGCGCCGGCTACGGCTGGCGCTGACACTGCTCGGGTCGACCCGCGGGTGTTGCCGACTCGGGTAGCCCGCCCCTCAGCCGACGCCGGGCGGTGTGGTGACGTTGACGGTCAGGACGGTTTCCGGCTCGGGCTGACCGCGGCGGACTTGGCCTCCGGCGGCGGGTAGGGCTGGTCGGCCAGCAGCCGGGCGAGGTGCGCGGAATTCAGCGCCAGCGCCTTGGTGGTCCGGCCGGTGGTGTCCGGCTTCGGCCCGGCATCGATGTAGTCGAGCGTGTGCAGCGCCTCGCCGACCCAGTAGCTGGCCCCGGCGGCGGCGCAGGTGAAGCCGACCTCGTTCAGCGCCTGCTGCACCTGGCCGACGGTGTGGTGGGCGCCGTCCTCGTTGCCGACGACCGCGACCCCGGCCACCTTCCCGTAGGTGAGCAGCCGGCCCTGCGCGTCGGTCTCGGAGAGTTCGGCGTCGAGGCGTTCCAGCACCATCTTGCAGACTGCCGAGGGCTGGCCGAGCCAGATCGGCGTGGCGATGATGAGGATCTGCGCGGCCAGCAGCTTGGCCCGGATGGCCGGCCACCCGTCGCCGTCGCCCTCGTCGGTGGAGACCCCGAACCGTACGTCGTGGTCGACGATCCGGATCAGCTCGCTCTCGACGCCCTGCTCGCCGAGGGCGTCGAGCACCTCGCGCCCGAGCACCTCGGAGCTCGACGGGGCGGGGGACCGCTTGAGGGTGCAGTTGAGGATCAGCGCCCGGATGCTCGCCACGTTAGGTTCCTCTCGGCCGGCGACGCGGGTGCACCTCCTGTTCCCCGCCGGATGCCGGGAAACACCTCGGGATCGGCGGAATCGGTTGACAACGCCGCCGCAGGGCGTATGTTCAACTCATCGGTTTATAAACCAAATGGTTGAGAGCGAGTGATGACAGCAGATCCGGTCAGCCTCGTCTTCGCCGCCCTCGCCGATCCGACCCGCCGGGCGATCCTGGCCCGGCTGGCCGCCGGCGAGGCGACGGTCAACGAGTTGGCGGCGCCGTTCCCGGTGAGCGTCCAGGCCATCTCCAAGCACCTCAACGTGCTGGAGCGGGCCGGGCTGATCGTGCGCACCCGGGAGGCGCAGTGGCGGCGGTGCCGGCTGGACCCGGCCCCGCTGCGCACCCTCGCCGAATGGGTCGACCAGTACCGCCGGCTCTGGGACGACCGTTACGACACCTTGGACGCATACCTGCGTGACCTGAAGGAGGAGAACGATGAGCCAGCTCAGTGACGTCGTGGTGGAGTTGCCGTCCGACCACGAGATCAGCCTCACCCGTGGCTTCGACGCCCCGCGTGACCTGGTGTTCGCCGCGCACACACAGGCCGAGCACCTCAAGCGGTGGTGGGGGCGGGGCAACCCGCTCGACGTCGAGATCGACTTCCGGGAGGGCGGGCGCTACCGCTTCGTGGAGCACGCGAAGGACGGCAACGACTACGCCTTCCGGGGCGAGTTCCGCGAGATCGTCGTGCCGGAGCGCATCGTGCAGACCTTCGAGTTCGAGGGCATGCCGGGGCACGTCGCGGTGGAGACGCTGGTCTTCACCGAGCAGGACGGCCGCACCGTGGTCACCGGCACCACCCGTTTCGACACCACTGGCGAGCGCGACGGCATGCTCGACTCCGGCATGAGCCAGGGGGCGGCCGAGTCGTACGCCGCGCTCGACCGGCACCTGGCCACACTGCTCTGAGGGCTCGGCGGGGGGACGCCCGGTGCGGCGTCCCCGCCGCTGCCGGCCATAGGATCCGGTCGACGTGCCGCCGGATGTAACACCGGAGGGGCCAAAGGCGCTCACGAGGTGCCACTGGGGAGCAGCACCGGTTTTCCGCCCATAGAAGGTCGGCGGCCACGTCGTCGTCGTCCTGGAGGAGAGGAATGCCGCGATGACCGCTCACGCGCCACGGGATCAGGCTTCTCCCGACGACCACCTCCCGATGACACCGGCCTGGAACTGTGCCACCTGCGGGGCAGAGTGGCCCTGCCCCACAAGGCGCAGCCGGCTGCTGGAGGAATACCGGGGGAAGCCCGCCACACTCTGCGTCTATCTGGCGTCCTGCCTCGCCGCCGCGTCCGAGGACCTGCGGGGCGCGCCGGTGCTGGCACTCCAGCACCGCTTCACCGGGTGGCTGCCCCGGCAGTCGCGACGCTTCTGAAGTGGCGGGACGGGCTCCGTCCGATCGGCCGGTTGAGCCCGTCCCGCAGCTGGCGCCTCCTTTCTCGCAGGCAGTACGGTCAGGTCCGGGCTCGCACCCGGACCCTGGGCGCCGCCGGGGAGACGGACGGCTGCCGGGTCTGGTTCGGTTTCGCGGGGATGGCGGCCGGCCAAGGCGCCAGCCGGGGTTTGCGCCGGGCACTGAGATCCTCGATCCAGCCGAGCGCCAGCACGACGGCGAAGAGCAGTGCCAGTGCCACCGTCAGGTACCCGACCTTCCCGATCCGCCAGGCGTCGACCAGGTCGCCGACGACGAAGCAGACCGCGATGGCCGCGTTGTGCCACAGGTAGATCGTCAGGGCGCGGCTGTTGAGGGCGCTGACCAGCCGGTCCAGCGGTCGGACCCGGGCCAGCCAGGTCATCGGCGGGGACACGCGCAGTAGTAGCAGCACGAAACCGAGCGAGTAGAACGCCTGGGCCAGCGGAATGTCGTTCAGGTCGAACCCGTCCTCGGCGTGGGTCAGGGTCCACCCGACCCCGATCCCCAGGCACAGGGACGCCATGGCGATCAGCGCAGCCAGCGGGACCCGGCGCAGCCAACCATCGCGGTGCGCGAAGCCCACGACCCAGCAGGCCCCGAAGGTCGCCAGGTCGGTGACGACCGAGTCGACGGCGCTGCCGAGCGCCGGCGGCACCGTCTGCAGCAGCACCACGGCGGCGAGCGGGAGGAGCAGGGTCGGCAGCGGCCAGCGGCGGTAGAGCCCGAGCAGCGCAGGGGAGAGCAAGACCAGCCATAGGTAGGTGACCAGGTACCACAACACGCCGGTGACGTCCTCCGCCCAGGCGCTGCCCGGCGGCTGGGCGATCGGCACCAGCCAGGTCAACAGCGCGGGCCAGGACGGCCGCTCGGGCCAGCCGTGCCAGATCATCACCGGTACGAGCAGCGCGCCCATTGCCCACAGCGCCGGCAGCAGCCGCCGGAGCCGGCTGTTCACGGCCTGCCCGGGCGCACGGTCCAGTGACCGTGCCATCAGCGAGCCGCCGAGCGCGAACATGACGCCCATGGCGGGGAAGGCGAAGCTCATCCAGGCGGCGCCGAACATGTGGTAGGTGATCACCCGGGCCAGGGCCAGCGCCCGCAGCGCGTCGAACCACCGGTCCCGGTCGCCTCCGGGCCGAGCCGGCTCCGGTGGCCGACCAACCTCCTCCGCGTGCGTCACAGCTTTTTTGGACGTGCGCGCCGGGCGACCGCTCGCCGGGTCGCCGGCTCTCTTCAACTTCCGCCAGCCGAGCCTGGTGCCGGTCAGGGCGGTCACCGTGGACCGCAGCAGGACCAGGTACATCAGTTGGCGGTAGGCGAACTGCTGCAACGGAAGCGCCAGCAGCGGGCCGATCCGCTCCCGGTCGAGGCGGAAGGCCACCAGCGCGGTGATCGCCTGTACGGCCAGCATCAGCGCCCACGCGACGGCGGTCTCGGTCGTGCCGAGAAAGAACAGCCCGTAGAGCGCCATCAGGTCCAGGACCGGTCCGAGCAGGGGAAGCGCCACTCCGAACAGCGCGAGCATCGGCAGGCCGAACCGGCCGAACCGGCCGGACGGGCCGCGGTCGAGCACCGCACGGCGGTGCTTCCACATCGCCTGCATGGTGCCGTAGCTCCACCGGTACCGCTGGCGCCACAGTTGGGTCAGCGAGGCGGGCGCCTCGGTCCAGGCCCGGGCCCGCTTCTCGTACACCACCCGCCAGCCCGCCCGGAGGATCGCCATGGTGATGTCGGTGTCCTCGGCGAGGGTGTCGTTGCTCATTCCACCGGCGGCGAGCAGCACCCGACGGCGGAACGCGCCGATCGCCCCCGGCACGGTCGGCATGCAGCCGAGCGTCTCGTACAGCCTGCGGTCCAGGTTGAAGCCGATGACGTACTCGATGTGCTGCCACCGTCCGAGCAGGCCCCGCCGGTTAGCCACCTTGACGTTGCCGGCGACCGCGCCCACCGACGGGTCCGCGAAGGGCTGCACCAGCCGGCGGACGGAATCCCGCTCGAACACGGTGTCCCCGTCGACCATCACGATGATCTCGTGGCTGGCGTGGGCGATGCCGGTGTTGAGGGCGCTCGACTTGCCGCCGTTGGGCTTGCGGATCACCCTGACGTTGCGCAGCCCCATCGCCTCCACCAGGTCGGCGGTTCCGTCGGTCGAGCCGTCGTCCACGACGATGACCTCGATCCCGCGATGGTCCCCGTTGGCCAGTGATCGCACGCTGGCGACGATCCCCGCCTGTTCGTTGTAGGCCGGCACGATGATCGACACCGGTTGGTCCAGCGGTGGGCCCCAGTACCAACGGCGGCGGCGCCAGGCGAGGCGGGGCGCGAGGACGAGCAGCAGCAGCGTCCGGACCAGCATCAGCAGGCCGACCACCACGAACAGCACCCCGAGCCCGGTGACGAACAGATCGGCGATCCGCACCGCCAGGACGACCGAACCCGCGCGCCAGCGTTCGAGCTCCGACACCGGCTGGTTCCCCGCGACCGCCTGGATCGCGTCGTCATCGGCCTCTACCCGACCCCGGTTGACCCCGTCGCTGACGGTGGTGAACTCGTACCCGCGTGCCGCCATGGCCGGGATGAACCGCTTCAGGGCGGCGACCGTCTGGGCTCGGTCTCCACCCGCGTCGTGCAGCAGCACCACGGCGCCCTGGCCGTCCGCTGGTGTCATGTTTCGTACGATCGCGTCCACACCGGGCCGGGCCCAGTCCCGACTGTCGGTGTCGTTCACCGCTGTCAGGTAGCCGAGGCGGCCGGCCTCCTGGATCACCGACCAGGCCCCGTCGTCGATCGCGTCGGCGGTCGACGAGTAGGGGAAGCGCAGGAGGTTGGTCCTGACGCCGGCGGTGTTCATGATGGCCTTCTGGGTCTGGGTGTACTCGAGCCGCCGTTGCCAACCCGGCAGCACGGTCGCGTCCGGGTGGCTGAAGGTGTGCACGCCCAGTTCGTGTCCCTCCGCCGCGATCCGCCCGGTGAGGTGGGGGTGGCGGGCCACCTGGCTGCCGACGGTGAAGAAGGTGGCCCGGGCCCCGTAGCGGTGCAGCACGTCCAGCACCCGAGGTGTCCACACCGGATCGGGGCCGTCGTCGAAAGTCAGGGCGATGGTCCGCGGTGGCATCCGGTAGGACGTCGGCTGTGCACCGGTCGTGTCGATCACCGGTCCCCCCGACCGGATCTCGGCGGGTACCCCGGCCTGGTCGCCCGCCTCCCGCACGTGGTCGGGGGTGAACTCGGAGTTCGCGTACGCCTCGACCAGCAGCACGCTGAGCAGGACGCAGATCAGCGCACCGTAGATCGCCCAGCTCGTACGCGGCCGGAACCGGCTCCGGCCGCGCTGGGGGACCGGTGGGGCCGCTGGACGCGTCGTTGACGAGGTCATCAGACCAGGTACCTCCAGATGGATCCGGCATCGTCGGCGGGGTCCGGTGTCCGCCCGGACGGCGTTGGCGTCGGTGTGGGTGCGGACGGCGGTGGCGTCGCCGTCGGGGTGGGCCGTGCGGTCGACGGCGTCGGCGTGGGGGTCCAACCGCCGGCTGGCGGAGTCGACGGGGCGGGGTTCGGAATCGGTCCGCCGGGCGCCGGACCGGGCTCCGGTGGATCGTCCGGTCCGGACGGGGCCTCGCCGGTGGGTGGCCAGGCCGCGACAGTCCCGAGCGGGGCCGGGAAGGGCTCCTCCCTGGGCCCGTTGCCGACCGGCGCGACAGGTGGCGCCAGCATGTCGGCCTCCCCCGGTGCGGGGGGTTGGTCGCCCGTCACCATCCGGGCTTCGCCGCCAGCGGGCGGTGGACCGGAGGCCGGGACCATCGGTCCGACCAGGACGGCCACCGCGACGAGCGGGACGTACACGAGGGCAGCGGTCGCCAGGAGTCCCGCGCATCGGTGTACCAGGCGCCGTCGTCGCCCGGTGGCATCGACGAAGACCGGGACGGAGACGGCGGAGGCAGCGGGAGCCTCGTCGGGGACGGAGGGCGACCCGCCATCCTGAATATGTGCGACCACCCGGACGAGGCTAGGAGGGCGATAGGAACCTTATGTCCACTTTGTCAACCCTCGGCCGTCGCCTGATTTCGCCATCCGAACAACCGGATGAACGATGGATCCAAGGCGACAACGAGCACGGAATCAGAAGAACCGGATAAAGGGTGAGCGCGAGGCGACAACAGGCACACAGGTCGCATTCGTCGCCTGCCGTATCGAACAAGGCACGATCCTCCCCGGGACCTTCACCTTCGGAGGGCGCCACCGGGCCTCATGGCGAACAGGATTCGCGCGATGTTCGCGTCGCAGCGGTCGTCCGGGTCTGCCGGCGGCCGAGAGGTCACTCGGTCAGGTGAGCGGTTTCCACCAGCTGGCGGGCCGGGCGGCTGGCGCTCAGACTCTTCGCCCGGTACATCGCGGCATCGGCGCGGTGCAGCGCCTCGGTGAGCTGGGTCGGGCCGGTGACCGGCGCGAGCCCGACCGAGGCGGTCACCCGGATGCTGAGCCCGCCGAGCGGGATCGGGGCGGCGAGCATCTCGCAGAGCCGCCCGGTGGCGTGCTCGATCCAGCGCCGGTCCACGGTCGGGGTGGTCAGCAGGCCGGCGAACTCGTCGCCGCCGAGCCGAGCCACCAGGTTGTCGCCGGCGAACGCGGCCAGGCGCTCGGCCACGCTGATCAGCACCTGATCGCCCGCGGCGTGCCCGTAGCGGTCGTTGACCTGCTTGAAGTCGTCGAGGTCGAGCACCACGGCGATCAGCGGCCGCCCGGCCGCGTCGGTGAGCAGGGTCGCTGCCAGCCGGTAGAAGGCGCGGCGGTTGGGCAGCCCGGTGAGCGGGTCGTGGCTGGCGGCGTGCCGTTCCGCGGCCAGCTCGGCCTGGAGATGCTCCATCTCCGCCTCGGCCCGAAGCGCGCGACGGCGCAGTTGCCAGGTGGAGAGCAGGGCCCCGGCGGCGCAGATGCCGGACGCGACACTCACCGGATCCGGCACAGGCCCTCCCATCCGCGACCGCCTGCCTCCCGCCGCGGCCGACATACCGGGACAGGTCCACGTTTTTCCTGGTGGTGACCCAGGTCAGGTAACTCTTTGTGAACGGATGCGTACCGATCACGTGCGTTATCATGCTCGCCGTCCGATGCAGATGCAATAGCAGATGCACGTGCAGCACGGTCCGATATCGACAGTTCTCCCCGCGCCGGCACCGCTCCTCCCGCGGCATCGGCCGGCTTCTGAGCAAAGAGGACGCTCCACATGCAGCAACCGCCGAACGGCGTACCCGCTACCCAGCTTCCGCCGGTGAACTGGCAGAAGAGCCGTCGGAGCAACCCGAGCGGAAACTGCGTCGAGCTGGCCGAGCTGCCCGGCGGGGCCGGCATCGCGATGCGCAACTCGCGGCACCCGGAGGGGCCGGCGCTGATCTACACGGTCGACGAGATCGCCGCCTTCGTGCTCGGCGCCCGTGACGGCGACTTCGACCACCTGATCGCCTGACCAGTCGCCCCCGTCCCCGACGGGGGGCGTCCGACCGCCGCGACCCGCGGCTGCGCGGGAGTATCCCTCACTGTCGGTCCATGGCATGCTTACACGTCGGCCGGGCCGGGTGCCCGACCGTACGCGGAGGTCGGCACGTGACGATGGTTCCCGCCGACGGCGGCCCGACAACCGGGCCGACCGTGCTGCGCATGCTGCTCGGCTCCCAGCTTCGCCGACTGCGGGAGTCCACCGGGGTCACCCGGGAGGGTGCCGGCTGGGAGATCCGCGCCTCCGAGTCGAAGATCAGTCGGATGGAGCTGGGCCGGGTCGGCTTCAAGGAGCGCGACGTCGCCGATCTGCTCACCCTCTACGGCGTCACCGACGCCGAGGAGCGCGAGCTGCTGCTCAAGCTCGCCCGCGACGCGAACAGCCCCGGCTGGTGGCACCGCTACAGTGACGTGCTGCCCACCTGGTTCCAGTCCTACCTGGGGCTGGAGGCCGCCGCCGCGCTGATCCGCAGCTACGAGGTGCAGTTCGTTCCCGGCCTGCTGCAGACGCCCGGCTACGCCCGGGCGGTGGTGCTGCTCGGGCACGGCGCGGCCACACCCGGCGAGATCGACCGGCGGGTCGACCTGCGGATCCGGCGCCAGGAGCTGCTGCGGCGGGCTGACCCGCCACAGCTCTGGGCCGTGCTGGACGAGGCGGCGCTGCGTCGGCCGATCGGCGGCGTGGCGGTGATGCGTGAGCAGTTGACCGCGCTGATCGAGGCGACCCGCTCGCCGCACATCCGACTCCAGATCATCCCGTTCACCGCCGGCGGGCACGCCGCTGCCGGGGGCGCCTTCACCATCCTGCGCTTCGGCGACCAGGATCTGCCGGACATCGTCTACATCGAACAGTTGACCAGCGCGCTCTACCTCGACAAGCGGGACGACCTGGACTACTACGCGTTGGCCATGGAGCGGCTCTGCGTCGAGGCCGAGCCGCCCGAGCGGACCCCCGAGCTGCTCGAGCGCCTGCGGGACGAGCTCTACCCCGCCTGAGCGCGCATCCCGCACAGCCAGCCCCGCCGCGCGTACGGTGCCGGCCCGTGTCGACCGCGGGCCGGCCTTTTCGGTGTTGACCGACGTCGACGTTTCCGGCTAGTCTCTGGATCGATACAGTACTGGATCGATACAGAAGGGGGAATCGGTGAAGCCGACGCTCCAAGCCGTGGCGGACGCCGTCGGCGTCTCCCGCAGCACGGTCTCCAACGCCTACGCCCGCCCCGACCAGCTCTCGGCGGCGCTGCGGCAGCGCATCCTGGAGACCGCCAAGGCGATCGGCTACCCCGGGCCCAACCCGACCGCGCGCTCGCTGCGCCGCGGTTTCGTCGGCTCGATCGGCGTGCTCTTCACCTCGCAGCTGTCGTACGCCTTCACCGACCCGTTCGCGGTGCGCTTCCTCGCCGGGCTCAGCACGGCGGCCGAGCGGCACGGCACCAGCCTGCTGCTGGTGCCGATGCCGGGCGTGCACGCCGAGGCCCGGCGGGCCGTGGAGAACGCCGCCGTCGACGGCTTCTGCGTCTACTGCGTCGGCGACGAGGAATGGGCTCTGGACGCCATCCGCGACCGGGGCCTGCCCTTCGTCACCACCGCCGCACCCGTCGACGCGGGGCCCTCCAGCCGCTACGTCGGCATCGACGAGCGGGCCGCCGCGCGGGGGATCGCCGCGCACGTGGCGGGTCTCGGCCACCGACGGGTGGCGCTGCTCGCCGACGCTGTGCTGCCGGATCTGCCCTCCGGGCCGGTGCGACTGTCCGGAGTGGACGAGGTGCCGCATCCGACCACCCGAGGTCGGCTCGCCGGGTTCGCCGACGCGTTCGCCGCCGTCGGGGTGGCCTGGTCCGAGCTCACCGTACTCAGCGCCGCCGGCAACAACCGGCCGGCCGCCGCCGCCGCGGTCGCCGGCCTGCTCGATCGCCCCGATCCACCGACGGCCGTCCTCGCCTGCTCCGACGTGCTCGCGCTCGGCGTCCTCGACGCCCTGACCGAGCGGGCAGCTTCCGGTGCGCCGTCGCTGTCGGTGACCGGTTTCGACGACATCGCCGAGGCCGCCGCGGTCGGCCTGACCACGGTGCGACAGCCGGCCGAGGAGAAGGGCCGGATCGCCGCCGAACTACTGCTCGACCCACCCGCGGATCTCGCGGCGGGGCACGTGCTGCTGCCCACCACACTCGTCGTCCGGACCTCCACCGGACCCGTCCAGAGGAGCTGACCATGGAACAGCCCGCCGGCTTCATCTCCGCCATCGACGCGGTGCACCGACACGTCAACTCGGCCCGGCCGGACGCCCCGATCCAGGCCGAACGCCCCCGACGGGCCCGCCTCGCGCCCACCCGACTGGCCACCGCCGGCGCCCTGCGCCGCCTCGCCGACCGGATCCAGCCCCGGCCGGCGCCGACCGTGAGCCAGTGCTCCTGACCGAACCGTCCGCCGTGCCGGAGTGACCCACACCACGTCCGGAACCGATCATCCGGGCACGCACCGCGCCGCGAGGCGCGTTATCCGGCACGGCGGGTGGTGGGCCGCCGCCCGCGCCAGGCACACTGGACGCCCATGTCGCCGTTCACGCCCACCCTCCGACTGCACGATCGATACGTTCTGCGTGAGCGCATCGGGCTCGGCGGGATGTCCGAGGTGTGGCGCGCCGACGACGAGGTGCTCGGACGCTCCGTCGCGGTCAAGGCGCTCGTCGCGGAGTTCGCCACCGACCCGCACCTGCGGGCCACCATCCAGCGCGAGGCACGGGCCGCCGCCCGGCTGACCCACCCGCACATCACCCAGGTCTACGACTACGGCGAGGCGACGTTGCCCGGCGGCGAGGTGGTGCCGTACCTGGTGATGGAGCTGGTGGAGGGGCGCAATCTGGCCGACCGCCTCACCGGCGGCCCCCTCGCCTGGCCCGACGCCGTCCGGCTGGCCGGGCAGGTCGCCGCCGCGCTCGCCGCCGCCCACCGGATCGGGGTGGTGCACCGGGACATCAAGCCGGGCAACGTGATGCTCACCGAGACCGGCGCGAAGGTGCTCGACTTCGGCATCGCCGCGCTCGCCGGCCCGCACCACCCGCTCGCCGGCCAGACGGGCGAGCTGCTGATGGGCACCCCGGCGTACTTCGCCCCCGAGCGGCTCTCCGCCGGGCCGCCCGATCCGGCCAGTGACATCTACGCCCTCGGCGCGCTGCTCTACCGCACGCTCACCGGGCGCGCCCCGCTGCCCGTGCAGACCTGGGAGGACGCGCTGGAGGTGCGGGAGCGGCGTACCCCCGTGCCGCCGCTGCGGATCCCGGGCCTGCCGGCCGACATCGCCGACCTCACCCTCGCCTGTCTGGCCACCGACCCGGCCCGGCGGCCGACCGCGGCGCAGCTCGCCAACCGGCTCGGCGCCGGCCCACCCGCCGACCCGCCCACCGCGATCCTGCCCACCCTGCCGGCCGCGCGGGCGGCCGTCGCACCCGTGTCCCCGCCCGCCGGACGCATGATCGGCGCGTCCGCGCACCCGCCCACCCTGATCGACCGCACGCCCGTCACGCCGCGTCCGGCGGCCGCCGCGCCAGAGCGTCCGACCCGACGGTCCCGCGGCCCGCTCGTCGCCCTCGTGGCGGCCGGCGTCGCGCTCCTGCTCGGTCTCGGCGCGGCGCTCACCCTCGGCGACGACGACCCACGGTCCCCGCAGGTGGCCGGCCCGACGAGCACGGCGCCACAGGCGCCGGCGACCTCCGACAGCCCGGAACCCGTGCCGCCGTCGAGCACGGCACCGGAGCCGACCACTGCCGCGCCCGCCCCGGTCGGGCTGCGTCAACTGGCCGCCGAGTTCGCCTCGATCCTCGCCCAGGCCCAGGCACGGGGCGAGATCGACCGACGGGCCGCCGAGGACCTGCGCGACAAGCTGGCCGACCTCGGCCGGGGCAAGCCGAAGGACCGGGCCAAGCGGGTCGACGACCTGCGGGAGCGGATCGCCGAGCAGGTCGAGCGGCGACAGCTCTCGGCCGACACCGCGGACCGCCTCAACGCCCTGCTCGACCGGCTCGACGTGCCCAGCGACCGCGACGACTGACCCGGCCGGGCGGTCGAGGCCTGGCCGCTCAGTCGAGGACGGCCCGGACGATCTCGCCGGCCGCGCTACCCGCCCGGGCTGCCAACGCCGCCTGGGGCGTCCAGATCCCGGACCGGCCGGCCGTGTCGGCGTAGCCGCCACCGGTCGGCCCGGCGAAGCTGGCCACCGCCACCAACACCCGGTGTTCGGTGGCGATCCGCCGCGCCCGCTCGGCCGGCACCGAGGCATCCTGCGCCGCCTCGACCATGCCCGCCAGGTAGGCGTCGATGCCGAGCGCCGCGGTCTTCGCGGCGTGCTCCGGCACGCCGGTGTCCTTGCAGACGGCCAGTCCCAACCGCCAGCCGTCGACCTCCAGCACCGCAGGCCGGTCGCCCGCGACGAAGCGGCGGTTCTCGTCCCCGCCGAGCCACATCTTCCGGTACGCCACCGCGGCCCCGCCGCCGTCGACCGCGAGCACCCCGATGTGCTCCCCGGGCACCGGCGCGCCGGCCAGCGCCAGCGTCCCGGTCTCGGCGCACGCCTCGACCAGCGGCGCCAACCGGGGATCGTCCGCCGCGACGACGGCGGCGTCCAGCTCGTACCCGGTCAACGACAGCTCCGGGAAGACCACCACCCGGGCGCGCGCCGCCCGGACCGCGGCGGCGTGCGCCCCCGCGTTCGCCGCGACGTCCTTCGGTACGCAGGGTGGCTGAGCCACCGCGAGCCGCAGCGGGATGCGGTTTCCCGCACCTCCGCGGGTGTGGTCCCGCCGGCCGGTCGGGTGGCCGGCCTCATGGTGGCCTCTCAGGATCGGTTCGTAGCGTGGGGGCATGATTCGAACCTCGCACGTCCTGCTCGCCACCGGAAGCCTCGCGGCGGACGCCGAGCCACCCCAGGATGGACTGGTCGGCTACGTCACGGACCTGGTGGAACGGCTCGGCGGCCCGGGCGCCGGACTGGCGGTGGCGTTGGAGAACCTCTTCCCGCCGATCCCGAGCGAGGTGATCCTGCCGCTCGCCGGTTTCGTCGCCGGCCAGGGGCGGATGAGTGTGATCGGGGCGATCTTCTGGACGACGCTCGGCTCGCTGGTGGGCGCCCTCGCCCTCTACTGGATCGGCGCGGCGCTCGGTCGGGACCGGATCCGGGCGATCGCCGCGCGGCTGCCCCTGGTGAAGCTCAGCGACGTGGACCGGACCGAGGCGTGGTTCCTCCGGCACGGCGTCAAGGCGGTCTTCTTCGGCCGCATGATCCCGATCTTCCGGAGCCTGATCTCCATCCCGGCGGGTGTCGAGCGCATGTCGGTCGCCACCTTCGCGCTCTACACGACGCTCGGCAGCCTGATCTGGAACACCACCTTCGTGCTCGCCGGCTACCTGCTCGGCGACAACTGGCACCTGGTCGAGGGCTACGTCGGCGTCCTGCAGAACATCGTCATCGTGGTCTGCGTGGCGGCGGTCGGCTGGTTCGTGGTGTCCCGGGTGCTCCGCGCCCGGCGGGCCGCCGGCAACCCCGAGGAGCCGGCCGCGCCCGAGCCGGCCGGGCCGGCGTTCGGCATGCCCGACCCGAACGGACGCGGCACCATCTACCGCAGTGGCTCCTGGGGCGCCGACGAGCGGACCGGCGGCGGGGCGCGCTGACCGTGCCCAGCGGACGGGTCGTCCTCGGTGTCGCCGCCGGCGTCCTGACCGCGGTGGGGGAGCTGCTCTTCCTGCTGGCCGCGGCCGTCGTCGCCGCCGGGTCCGCGCCGGTACCGCCGGCCCGCCGCCGGGTCGCGGCGGCGATCCCGCGGTACGCGGCGACGCTGCTCCGGTGGGAACGCCGCCGGCTGGCCGGGCTGCTCGCCGCGGCCGACGAGGTGCCGCCGGTGCGTACCGTCGGCGTGCGGGAGGTCGGCTATCTCGCGGCCCGGCTGCTGCCCGGAGTGCTGGGCGGGCTGGCGTTCGGGGTGCTCGCCGTCGGGGCGGTGCTGGCCTCGATCGTGCTGCGCGCCGCGGTACGCGGTGAGCTGACCGTGACCGACACCCTGCTGCAACTCGTCGTCGGCGCGGTGCTGCTGCTGCTCAACGTGCAGGCCATCGCCAGCGTCGGCGCGCTCGACGTCCGGCTGGCCCGGCGGCTGCTCAATCCCGACTCGCGCGCCGCGCTGGAGGCGCGGGTCCGCGAGCTGACCGCCAGCCGGGCCGGGGCGATCGCCGCGGTGGACGCCGAACGCCAGCGCATCGAACGGGACCTGCACGACGGGCTGCAACAGCGACTCGTCGCGCTCGGCATGCTGCTCGGCCGGGCCCGCCGTAGCCGGGACGCCGAGCGGACGTCCGCCCTCATCGCGCAGGCCCACGAGGACGTCCAGCGGGCGGTGCAGGAGCTGCGGGAGGTGGCCTGGCGGGTCTACCCGTCGGCGCTCGACGACAGCGACCTGGGTGAGGTGCTCGGCATGGTCGCGCAGCGCTCGACCGTTCCGGTGCGGATCCGCTACGACCTGGCGGTACGCCCCGATCGGCAGATCGAGACGGTGCTCTACTTCGTGGCCTGCGAGGCGCTCACCAACGCCGCGAAACACGCCGCCGCTACCCTGGTCACCATCGACGTCGACGTACGGGAGGGGCGGGTCCGGATGCGCGTGCGCGACGACGGCACGGGCGGGGCGGACCCCTCCGGGCGGGGCCTGTCCGGGCTGGCCCGCCGGGTGGCCGCCCTCGACGGGCAGCTGCGGGTGCAGAGCCCCACCGGCGGCCCGACCACCGTGCTGGCGGAACTGCCGTGCGGATAGTCCTCGCCGAGGATTCGACGTTGCTGCGCGAGGGCCTGGTCCGGCTGCTCGCCGAGGAGGGCCACCACGTCGTCGCCGCGGTCGGCACCGCCGACGAACTGGTCGCCGCCGCCGACCGCGAACATCCCGAGGTCGTCGTCACGGACGTCCGGATGCCGCCCACCCACACCGACGACGGCCTGCGCGCCGCGCTGGAGATCCGCCGACGCCGGCCCAGCACCGCGGTTCTCGTGCTCTCCCAGTACGTCGAGAAGCGGTACGCCGCCCGGCTGCTAGCCGACCGTCCCGAGGGCGTCGGCTACCTGCTCAAGGATCGGGTCGCCCAGGTGGACGACTTCCTCGACGCACTGGACCGGGTGGCCGCCGGAGCGACCGCGCTCGACCCCGAGGTGGTCCGTCAGGTGGTGGCCGGCTCGGACCGCGCCGACCCGCTCACCCGACTGACACCGCGCGAACAGGACGTCCTGCACCACATGGCCCAGGGCCACACCAACGCCGCGATCGCCGAACGACTGCACGTGTCGCTGAGCGCGGTGGAAAAGCACGTCAACGCCATCTTCGACAAGCTCGACCTGTCCGGCGCGGCCGGCTACAGCCGACGCGTCCTGGCCATCCTCCGCTACCTGGGCAGCTGACCGACCGCGCGCCCCGGACCCCGCGTGCCCTCCGCCATTTCGCCGACATGGCGGTGTTCGTCTTCGTCGGCGGCCGGTCGCTGGTTCGCCGGTTGTCCGGCTGGCGGTGGGTCGTTTCGCCGTTGTTGCGCCGGGGCGGAGTGGCGTCGCGGACGCGTCGGCGACCGTGCACCACGAGCTGGCCGGTGATCCGCGACGCCGGTGGCCGGTCGCTCCGCATGTCCTGAGGCTTTGCGTCGACGCGGTTTGGGGCGACCGTCCGGTTCGCGCCAGGTGTGGGTGCGCCACCGCCGCTCGGGTGGGCGGATGTGGGCGTTTTGGGGTGTGGCCGGGGGCATCCCGGGGCCGGAATGATGGGCCGCCCGGCGTCGTTGAATATCCGCGACGGCCGAGGTAGCAGCCCCGCCGCCGGCCGGTTCACCCGGTCGCCGACGGTGGCTCGGCCCCCGGAATGATGGCGGGCCGCCGGCCGTTACACCTGGACCCGGCACCGCGAGGCCCCCCCCCGCACGTCGGATCCCCCTGGTCGATGAGCCCCACGTGTGGCCCGGCCTGAAGACTTTCCCCTCTTGTTTTGTTGAGCGCCTTGTCGAGGTGCTTTACACCCGCGTGTGTCCGCTGACCCCCGTCGGTGGTGTGGGTGTCTACCCCCGAATTGGAGCTTCCCATGAACACGATCATGCGTAAGAGCGTTCTGAGTGTTGCTGGTCTGGCTTTCGCCGG
>NZ_JBEZFU010000018.1:0-85728 GCF_040649635.1 Micromonospora sp. NPDC048909
GGGGGGCGGGGGCGGGGCGCCCGCTCTTTGTTTTGTGTTGAGCCTCGCGCCGGGGGGGGGGGGGGGGGGGGGGGGGGGGGGGGCCCCCCCCCCCCCCCCCCGCCGGTCTGGTGGTGGTCAGCCGTTGCCGAGGGTGAACTTCTCCCACGGTCCGACGGCGGCCCGGTTGGCGATCAAAGCGGCGGCGCCGCCGTTCTCGGCGACGACGTACATGTTGTTGACGGCGGCCCGCAGGCTGACCGTGCCGTCGCTGTTGCGGACCAGCGCGAACGTCTCCCACGCCCCGACCGCCGCGCGGTTGGCGACCAGCGGTTGCGCGCCGGCGTTCTCCGCGCAGACGTACATGCCGTTGCTGCGCGAGCGCAGCGCGACGTTGCCCGCGCCGAGGTCGACGAGGTCGAACCGCTCGGTGGCGCCGACGGTGGCCTTGTTGGCGATCAGCGCGGCGGTGCCGACGGCGCTGACGTACTGGTTGTTGGCGCCCGCCCGCAGGGTGGCTCCGGTGCCCCCGCCGGTGCCGCCGTCGAGGGTGAAGGCGTCCACGTCGAACAGGTTCCCGGCGCCGCCCTTGAAGACCAGGTACAGCGTGGTCGGCGCGGATGGCTGGTTGGTCAGCGCGGTCGACACGTTGGTGAAGGTGTCCCAGCCGCCGGTGGGCGCCACGGCCACGCTGCCGAGCAGGGTGCCGGTGGCCGAGCCGGCCCGCACCTCGATGGTGCCGCCGGGGCCGCCGGAGGAGACCCGCGCGGTGAACCGGGTGGCGGTGGCCAGATGGTACGGCTGGAACGAGATCCAGTCGCCGTTGTCGATGAAGCCGGCCGTGCGGCTGCCCTCCGCGCTGGCGTGCTCGGCGGTCTGGACGCCGCCGGACTGGGCGCCGAAGTGCTCGGCCTGCCGGTGCCGGGGCTGCAGGATGCGGGTGCTGCGCGAGGTCAGCCCGCCGTTGTCGGTGTAGCTGGCGTCGAAGACGCCGTAGATGTTGGCGGCGGTGTCGTGTTCCCCGTCGACCGGCACGGTGATGGTGCCCGAGCAGCCGTTGCGGACCGTGATCTCGTGGGCGTGGCTGTCGTGGCCGAGGGCGTAGGCCATCCGGACCCGCGAGCAGTCGATCGCGCCGTCCTCGGGGTCGGTGACGGTGACCTGGAACGGGACGGTGTCGCCGAAGGTGAACAGGGAGCCGTCGGTCGGGACGGTCAGCGTCACGGTCGGCGCGGCGTTGCCGACGGTGATCACCAGGCTCGCGGTGGCGGAGAGCCCGGTCGGGTCGGTGACCCGCAACGTCGGGGTGTACGTCCCGTTGGCGGTGTACGTCTTCGTCGGGTTGGCCGCGGTCGAGGTGGTGCCGTCGCCGAAGGTCCAGAGGTAGCTCAGCGCCCCGCCCTCCGGGTCCTGGCTGCCGGCAGAGGAGAAGGTGACGGTCAGCGGGCTGGGACCGGAGGTCCGGTTCGCTGCGGCGACGGCGATCGGGCTGCGGTTGCCACCACCGATGTACTCGATCCGGTAGAGCGCCTGGTTGTTCGACCCGGTGCCGTAGTCGAGCACGTAGAGCGCCCCGTCCGGGCCGAACGCCTGGTCCATAACCTGAGTGCCGCGCCACGGGAAGTCGGAGATCTCCCCGGGTGACCCGTCGGCGTTCACCGCGATCGCCTTGATCCAGCGCCGGCCGTACTCGCCGGCGAAGAACTGCCCGTTGAGCGAGGCCGGGAACTTGATGCTGGAGTTGAGGTTCGGGTCGTAGCGGTAGACCGGCCCGCCCATCGGCGACTCGGACCCGCCACCGAACTGTGGCGGCGACCCGGCGTCGCCGTACCTGATCCAGCTCGGCCGGGCCGCGGGCAGCGTGCTCTGGCCGGTGTTGCGGAACGAGTTGTTGGTCGGCCCGGCGGCGCAGTTGTACTTCGCCGCCGACGGCCCGGAGGGGAAGGTGTACTCGTTGTAGGTTTCGGTGCTGGTGTTGGTACCGGTGCAGTACGGCCAGCCGTAGTTGCCGGCGCTGGTGATCCGGTTGAACTCGACCTGGCCGCCGGGGCCGCGGTTCGGGTCGGTGCCGCCGGCGTCCGGGCCGTAGTCGCCCAGGTAGACCACGCCGGTGGGCTTGTCCACCGCCATCCGGAACGGGTTGCGGAAGCCCATCGCGTAGATCTCAGGCCGAGTGTTGGGCGTGCCGGCCGCAAAGAGGTTGCCCGCCGGGATGGTGTAGCTGCCGTCCGGCTGCGGCTTGATCCGCAGCACCTTGCCGCGCAGGTCGTTCGTGTTGCCCGAGGTCCGCTGCGCGTCGTACGCCGGATAGCGGTTGGTCCGCTCGTCGATCGGCGTGTAGCCGGCGGACTCGAACGGGTTGGTGTCGTCGCCGGTGGAGAGGTAGAGGTTGCCGGCGGCGTCGAAGTCGATGTCCCCGCCCACGTGGCAGCACATGCCCCGGTCGGCGTCGACCTGGAGCATGATCCTTTCGCTGGCCAGGTTCAACGTGTCGTCGGCGTTGAGGGTGAACCGGGACAGCCGCAGGTGCCCCTTCCACGGTGCGAAGTCCGCCGCGGTGCCGGTGGCCGGGGCGTCACCGCCCGGCGTGCTGAGCGTGGGGGAGTAGTAGAGGTAGAGGTGCCGGTTGGTGGCGAAGTTGGGGTCGGCCGCGACGCCCTGCAGGCCCTCCTCGTCGTGGGTGTAGACCGGCAGGGTGCCGGCGACCTTGGTGTTGCCGGCCGCGTCGGTGATCCGGACGGTGCCGTTGCGGGCGGTGTGCACCACCGACCGGTTCGGCAGCACGGCCAGTGACATCGGCTCGCCGAGTTCAGCCGTACCGGTGGCGAGGGTGACCTGCTGGTAGTCGGCGGCGGGGATGACCGCCGCCTGGGCGGCCTGCGGGGGTGCGACGGCGAGGACCACGGCGGCGGTGGCGACCGCCGTGGCCAGGTACGACCGGAGCCGCCGTCTGGGGTGTGCGGACACGGGACCTTCTTTCCGAGGGGGTGTGGGGGCCGACCGGTGCTGCGGTGGGCGGCCCCCGCGGACGAAGAGGTGGGACGGGACGAGCCGGGCCGGTGGACCGGGTTCAGCTGCCGTGGACCTCCAGCTCCCACAGCGAGTAGCCGTACGCGGGCAGGGCCCGCTGGGTGCCGTGCACGCGCAGGTAGCGGCCGGTGGCCGAGATCGCGAGGTCGTCGACGCCGCCGTCGCCGGTTGTCGTGGTGTGGACCGGCGACCAGGTCACGTTGTCCGAGGACACCTGCACCTGGTAAGCCCGCGCGTACGCCGCCTCCCAGGTCAACCGGACCCGGTTCAGGGCGCGGGACGCGCCGAGGTCGATCGAGATCCACTGCGGGTCGGCGTAGGCGCTGCCCCAGCGGGTTCCCGGGTTGCCGTCCACCGCGTTGCCCGGCACGTGCCCGCTGCCGGTCTCCACGCTGGACGCCGTCACCGGCCGACCCCGGGAGAGCAGGGTGCTCCCGGACGCGGTGCCGTAGACGTTGACGTCCCACAGCGAGTAGCCCCACTGGGTGGCCCGTTGGGTGCCGTACACCCGCAGGTAGCGGCCGGTGCCGGCGACCGTGAGGTCGTCGACGCCGCCGTCGCCGGTGGTCGTGCTGAAGACCGGCGACCAGGTGGCGTTGTCCGAGGACACCTGCACCTGGTACGCCCGCGCGTGCGCCGTCTCCCAGGCCAGCCGGACCCGGTTGATCGTGTACGTGGCGCCGAGGTCGATCGAGATCCACTGCGGGTCGGCGTAGGCGCTGCCCCAGCGGGTCCCCGGGTTGCCGTCCACCGCGTTGCCGGCCACGTGGCCGCTGCCGGTCTCCACACTGGACGCGGTGGCCGGCCGGCCCCGGGCCAGGTCGGTGGCGGGCGGCTCGCTCGGGCCGTCGGTCTTGATCCGCACGTTGCGGTAGTTGATGTCGAGCCCGGCGCCGTCGTTCTGCAACCCGATGTATCCGTTGGCGATGGCCCGGCTGCTCACGTAGTCATTGATCTTCACGCCGTTGAGCCAGATCTCGACCCGCTGACCGTGCACGCCGATCTCGTAGGTGTTCCAGGAGCCGGGTGGGTTGAGCGCCGCCGCCCGGGCGGCCTGGTTCGGGGCCTGGAAGCTGTAGACGCTGCCGGTGGTGCGCGCCGGATCGGCGTCGGTGGCGTCGATCTGGATCTCGTGGCCGGCGTCGACCGGGGCCCACGGGTCGCCCTGCGGATCGGGGAACCCGATGAAGACGCCGCCGTTGTCGTCGCCCGGCATCATCCAGTCGACCTTGAGCGAGTAGTTGCCGAAGGTGCGCACCGGGTACCAGAGCAGCCCCATCCCGCCGTACGAGGTGAGCGTGCCGTCGGCCAGGGTGAAGCCGCCCGGCCCGGCCTGCCGCCACTGGGCGAGACTGGCCTGGGTGCCGTCGAAGATCGGCGTGTAGCCGGGCTCCGGCCGGCAGTCGGCCGAGGTGGCGCCGCCGGCCACCTGGATTCCGCCGAGCAGCATCCGGGTGAAGTTCGGGTCGCTGTAGCTCTGCTCGGTGTGACCGAGGCCCGTGTACCAGGCGCGTCCGCCGCCGTAGCTGTGGCACCAGGTGATCGGGTGGTCGCCACCCATCGACCCGCCGCTGTACGACGACTCGTCGAGGCTGGCCAGCACCTTGACCGCCGAGCGGGGATTGGTCCGGTAGTTGTACCACTCGTCGGTGCGCGTCCAGGTCGACGGCAGGTGCGCGGTGGACGGGTTGGCCCGGTCCTCGACCCGGATGGTGGCCTGCTGGGTCGCCGGGTGCGAGGCGAAGTGCCCGCCGACCAGACCGCCGTACCAGGGCCAGTCGTACTCGGTGTCGGCGGCGGCGTGCACTCCGACGAAGCCGCCGCCGGCGGCCAGGTACGCCTCGAAGGCGCTCTGCTGCCCGGCGTTGAGCACGTCGCCGGTGGTGCTGAGGAAGACCACCGCCTGGTACTGGGCGAGGTTGGCGGTGCTGAAGGCGGCCGCGTCCTCGGTGGCGGTGACGGTGAAGCCGTTGGCCGTGCCGAGCTGTTGGATCGCGGCGATGCCGTTGGGGATGGAGGAGTGCCGGAATCCGGCGGTCTTGGAGAAGACCAGCACCTTGGTCAGCGGTGCGGCCTCGGCCGGGGCCGGGGTAACCGTTGCCGCACCGGCGGCGACGGCGAGTCCGGCGACCACGGCTGCGGCCGTCGCGATGATGGCGCGTCTGCGCATGTGGGGGCTCCTTGCTGGGGTCGGGGCCCGGGGGCCGTCCGTCGGCGCGAACGGCCCCGGGGTACTCGTCCGGTGCCGGCACCCCGGGGTGCCGGCGGCTGGGGTCGGTCGGGTCAGGGCAGGGTCCAGTTCTGCGCGGCGGTGCCGTTGCAGTCGTAGATCTGCAACTGCCGGCCGTTGCTCGGGTTGGAGGAGGGGATGTCGAGGCACCGGTTGGCCTGCGGGTTGCGCAGGCTGCCGTTGGGACCGGAGACCCACTGCTGGGCCCCGGTGCCGTTGCAGGTCCACAGGTGGATCGGCGTGCCGTTGGTGGTGCCGCTGGACTGGACGTCCAGGCACTTGCCCAGGCTGCGGATGGTGCCGTCGCCGGGCAGCGTCCACTGCTGGTTGGTCGCCCCGGCGATGCAGTCCCACATCTGGACGCGGGTGCCGTCGGCGGTGCCGCCGGCGTTGACGTCGACGCACTTGCCCATGCCCCGGATCGGGCCGGTGCGGGTGCCGCCGACCGGGGTGCTCACCCCGACGCCGGTGAACGTGTAGCTGTCCAGGTCGAGCAGCGCCCCGCCGGTGCCGCCGGTGAAGACGACGTAGAGGTCGTGGGTGTTGTCGTCGGGCTTGGTGACCGTGGCGCTGACCTCGGTGTAGTTGTCCCAGCCGCCGGTGTTGGGCACGGTGACCCGGGCGACCTCGGGCCCGGTGGGTGAGTCGTACCGGAAGGAGACGACGTTGCCGGCCTTGTCCGACGAGACCCTGGCCCGGACCCCGGTGATCCCCTTCAGGCTCACCGCGTGGTGCCGGACGTACTCGCCGTTCTGGATGTCACCGAGCCGGCGGCCGCCCTCGGCGCCGCCGGCATTGATCACCTGGGGGCCGTGCAGCGAGACGTAGTGCTCGGCCTGCCACTGCTTGGGCCAGAGCGTGACGTCCTTCTCCGCGGTCAGCGGCACCGATCCGGCGGCGCCCCGGTCGGTGTAGCCGGCCCGCAGCAGGAAGAAGAGCACCGAGTCCGGCCCGGCGTGCACCGGCCCGGTGTTGACGGTGAAGCCACAGCCGGTGCCCTGGCCCTCCTCGTGGGCGTGCTCCTGGTGACCCAGGGCCGCCCGGATCACCACGTTCGCGCAGGGGATGGTGCCGTCCTGTGCGTCGGTGGCGCTGCCGGTGGCGGTCAGGTTCTCGTCCCAGGAGAACAGGCCACCGTTGGGCAGCCCGTTCAGGGCGACGGTGGGCCGGTTGTTGCCCACCACGACGGCGATCTGCGTCGTGCCGGACCGGCCGGTGCCGTCGGAGACGGTGAGCCGGGCCCGCTTGTCGCCGTTGCTGGCGTACGTGTAGGTGGGGTTCGCGGCGGTCGAGTCGACGGTGCCGTTGCTGTCGAAGTCCCAGGCGTAGGTCAGCGGGTCGCCGTCCGGGTCGCTGCTGCCGGCGCTGGAGAAGCTGACCGTCAGCGGGCTGAGCCCGTTGTCCGGCGTCGCCGAGGCGACCGCGGTCGGGGACCGGCCGCCGGCGACGTAGTTGATTTTATAGAGGCCGGCGGCGGCGTCGCCGGAGAAGTAGCCGTTGCCGTACTCCAGCAGGTAGAGCGAGCCGTCCGGGCCGAACTCCATGTCGATCGGGTGGACGAACGACAGGCCGGCCAGCACCGGCTCGATGACCGTCGGGTTGCCGGTTCGTGCGTTGCCGTTGTCGAACTGGACCTCCTTGATCCAGTTACGGCAGTACTCCGTGATGATCAGCTTGTTGTCGTAGTACTGCGGCCACTTCACCTCGGAGTTCAGGTTGGGGTCGTAGTGGTACACCTCGGCGTGGTTGGGTGAGCCGCAGCCACCCGGGTTGTCCAGGGCCGGCCACTCCCGGCTGCCGCCGTGCTGCTCCCAGACCAGCGCGCCCCGGGTCGGGGGCAGCTGCTGCAGCCCGGTGTTGCGCGGCGAGTTGTTCACCGGGCCGGTGCTGCCGCCACAGGGGAACCAGCCGCGCGGCGCGTTGGCGGCGAAGTCCCAGTCGTTGTAGGCGACGTTGGGCCCGCCGCAGTACGGCCAGCCGTGGTTGCCCGGCGCGGTGGCCCGGTTCCACTCGTCGTACGCCGCCGGTCCCCGGTTGGGAAGGGTCGCGCCCGCGTCCGGCCCGACCTCACCCCAGTAGAGGGTGTTGCCGTTCTTCTTGTCGACCCACACCCGGTACGGGTTACGCAGGCCCATGACGTAGATCTCCGGGCGGGTGCCGCTGGTGCCGGGTGCGAAGAGGTTGCCCGCCGGGACCGTGTACGTGCCGTTGTCCTCCGGGTGGATGCGGTTGATCTTTCCCCGCAGGTCGTTGGTGTTGCCCGAGGTGCGCTGTGCGTCGTACTGCGCGTCGCGGCTGGTCCGCTCGTCGATCGGCGCCATGCCCGCCGAGTCGCCGCCGGAGTTGGTGTTGTCGCCGACGGCGAAGTACAGGTTCTCGTTGCTGTCCCAGGCCATCGATCCGGCCGAGTGGCAGCAGAGCCGCCGTTCGGTCGGCCACTCGATGAGTCTCGTCTCGCTCGCCGGGTCGAGCACCAGGGTGCTCGGGTTGAAGGTGAACCGCGAGATGCGGTTCACCAGCGGCGTCGCGACCGGCGAGTAGAACAGGTACACCCAGCGGTTCGAGGCGAACCTCGGGTGCAGGGTGATGCCGATCAGGCCGTCCTCGAACCGGGCGTCGAGCTGGAGGGTCAGCGCGACCGTGGTGGTGCGGTTGGTCGGGTTGTAGAGGCGCACCTGTCCACCGCCGGAGCTGGTGCCCCGGTTGATGTAGAGCACCTTGCCGTCGGGCAGGACGGACAGCTCGATCGGCTCCCCCATGGAGAGCCCGCCGTCGAGCTTGACCTTCTCGAACTGGTTGGTCGGGGGCGGCGCCGCCACCGCCGGCGGGGCGGCGGTGGTGACGCCGATGAGAATCGGCAGCAGGCCGGCGAGGGTGGCCAGGACGACGGCCGCGACGAAGCGCGGACGCGGTTTGCGGATCATGGCGTTCTCCGGTGTTCGGGGGACGGGGACGGCCGAACCAGTCGGGCGTGCGGCACCGGCGGGTGTACGCAAACCCGGGAGGGGAGAGGTGGGGTCGAGCCGGGCCGCCGACGCCCGGGTCGACAGGGGGACACGGGGATGCCGGCCGGCCGGCGGGCCCGGTCCGGCCCGCCGGCTCCGGCGTCAGGCGGGAACGAGGTCGAACTTCTCCCAGGGGCCGATCGCGTCCCGGTTCGCGATCAACGCCTCGGCCCCGGCGTTCTCGGCGACCACGTACCTGTTGTTCACCGTCGCCCGCAGGCTTACCGAGCCGTCCGAGTTACGCACCAGGGCGAAGGTCTCCCACGACCCCGCCGCCGCCCGGTTGGCGACCAGCGGGTTGGCGCCGGCGTTCTCGGCACAGACGAACAGGTTGTTCACCCGGGCCCGCAGGCCGACGTTGCCGCCGCCGAGGTCGACCTGGTCGAACTGCTCCGAGCCGCCGATCGCGGTGGCGCTCGCCATCAGGTTGCCCGCGCCACCGTTGGTGGCGGAGACGTACCGGCCGTTGGCCTGGGCCCGCAGCGCGACGGCCCCGCCCGTCGGTGGGCTGCTGCCGGTGAGGACCCGGATCGCGTCCACCATGCCCACCGAGGTGCTCTTGTTGACGATGCGGATGGTGTGCGTGCCGTTGGTCAGCCCGGTCCGGCGGAACACGACCTGTTGGGCCTGGCGGGGACCGGCGACATACAGGTTGACGTTGCCCTGGAGGACGTTGTCCAGGTAGACGTCGACGTTGCCCATGTCGCTGAACCGCTCGGAGAGGTACTCCACCCCGGTGCCGGTGAAGGTGTAGCTGGCGGCGGCGCCGACGGTGGTGCTGTGGTGGGTGTCGTCGTTGTAGTCGCCGTACCCCCGGGCGGTGGTGTGGTGCCAGTTGGCGTCGTAGGTCAACATCGTGTCGTTGACCAGCCCGCCGCTGCCGGCACCGGCGAGGCCGAGGGTCGAGGCGGTGCCCGACAGCGCCTTCTCGCCCTGGTTCGTGGTGCCGGTGAGGGTGGTGAGGGCGTACGTCGACAGCGGCTTCGCAGTGCGCTCCACCACGTACACCGTGTTCGCCGCGGTGGTGAAGGTGATCTCGGCGGCTGAGGTGGTCGTCAGCACGGCGTTGTCCGAGGCGCGGCGGACCCGTACCTCCTGGCCGCCCCACGGGTTCACCACCCGGGCCGGCTTGCCGTGCAGGCTGCGCAGGCCGACGTACTTGACCTCGCCGGCCTCCCGTTCCGAGCTGACCAGGAACCCGTCCTTGGCCAGCAGGGTGAACCTGCCGACGAAGCTGGAATCGGTCGGCACGGCCGGAAAGACCCGGATCTTGTCGTTGTACGACTGCAACAGCGACTCGTTCATCGCCGCCAGGTGGATGCCGAGGTACTCGAAGACGCCGTTGGTGTTGTTGGTCATTCCGTTCGGGTAGTTCTGGTACTTCTGCAGCATCGTCCGCATGCCCTGGAACGCCTGGTTGCCGAGGCCGAGCCGGGCGGCGTGCACGTGGTCGTTGGACCAGACGTTGCCGTACGGGTGCGGGCGTACGTTCCAGGTGTTGATCGCGGTCTGCTGGTCGGGGTAGCCGATGCCGGTCTGGTCGTAGGGCCAGACCAACTCCAGCGCCACGTTCTCGTTGTTGCGGGTCTGGGAGATCGGCGGATCGTGCGGCAGGTACGCCCCGTTCTGGACCTGGTACGGGGCCAGGTTGTTCACGATGTTCTGCCAGTTGGCCCGCAGCCCGGCGTCGAGGCCGAGCTGTTGGCTCACCTGGATGGCGAGCGGGAAGAGCAGTCGCACCGCGGCCAGGTCGGTGATGGCGTTGCGGACGTCCCAGTACGTCTCGTGCGCGTTCGAGTTGGCCATGTACCACCGGCCGGTGGCGCCGTCGCGGTCCAGCATGTCCTCGTAGAACTTCACCGCCTCGCGCATGTACGGGTAGGCGGTGTTGCGCAGGTACGCCTCGTCGTTGGTGTACCGGTACTGCAGGTACATGTTGTAGGCGGCCTCGGTGCCGGTCGAGTAGAGGTCGTTGACGTAGTCGCTGTTGACGGTGCCCCGGGCGTTGCCGTCCCAGCCCATCGTCTCCGGCACCCAGAGCCCGTCGCTGCCGTAGCGGGTGGTGGTGTACGACTTCAGCGCCGCGAGGTTGCGGCTGTAGAGCCGGTTGAAGCCGGCCATGAGGTCCACGTGGTTGCTGGCCAGGAACGAGTTGTAGACGTCGCGCTGGTTCCAGTACCAGTACCCGTTGCTCCACTTGGAGTTGTCCTGGGTGGCCCGGAAGACCCCGTTGATGAAGTGCAGCGGATAGTTGCCGTAGCCGCCCGCGGCGATCATGTAGGTCGCCAGGTAGTAGACGTTCTCCAGGTAGTCGGCGTCGCCGCCGGCATTGGAGTACTGGACGAACGACCTGGCCCAGAAGTCGTGCCACCAGGTGCGGTAGTTGTTCAGCGTGGTGGCGTAGCCGACGCTCTTGACGGTCGCGAGCTGGTTCTTCGCCTGGGTCACCGAGTTGAGCCCGGGCGAGTTGATCCGGCTGGCCGCGGTGAACCAGACGGTGTAGCTCGACGTGGGGGTGATGGTCAGTCGGACCCGGGTGCCGTTGACCACCTGGGAGGTGTAGGACGCTCCCTCGACCGTGGCGGCCAGGGTGTACCCGAAGTTGTTCGCGTCGGTCTGTCCACGGCTCAACCCGACGCCGCTGGCGTCGGCGAAGGTGGAGACGGTCCGCCAGGTGTTGAGGTCCGGGACGTCGGCGATGTTCTGGACGCTGTTCATGTCCCAGAGGCTCAGGTCGAGGCCGACACTGGTCACCCCGGGACGGCTGTCCTCGACGTGGATGCCCATCACCTCGGAGTTGGGCGCACCCATGACGGTGACCGTGCGGTTGTTGTCGTACCTCGTGGTCAGCGTCCCGTCGTGGAGCGAGAGTCGCTGCTGGAACGTGGTGTAGCCGGTGTCGAGTTGCGGATTGCTGTAGAGGTTGACCAGGCCGGCGGCGTAGGTCGACTGCTGGGCCAGGTCCACGCCGGAGACCTGCATGCTCAGGCCGTTGGCGTTCCAGGCCATGGCACCGGTCCGGCCGTTGCCGACGGTGAGGCCGTGCAGCGGGTTGGTGTTCGGTCGGTTGTAGACGATGTCGTGCTTGGCCAGGTAGGCGGCCCGGTTGACGTTCAGGGTCCCGGTGCCGGTATTGAATGCGGCGTCCGTCGGTGCTGCGGCGGCCGGTCCGCCCGACCCGATGGCGACGGCGCCACCGGCGAGCAGGACGGCGAGCGCGATACGCAGCGGCGTTCTCACCTTCATCGACACGATCTCCTCTGGATCGTCCGTGCGGATGATGTCTCGCGCCCCGGGGAGGTGCCCCGGTCTGCCCGCGTCCGCCGAAACGCGGGCGACGTCGAGACGGATCTGGGACGGTGCCCACCACCGTCGGCTGAACCGACGGCCAGGTAAACATCGACCCACATCGTTGATATGCAGTTAACATCGGACGTCTTTGTGGGTCAATCCTTCTGGTTCGACAATCTTGAGCTGCCAGTGCCGTGTTGGCCCAGCAGTCGGTGCGATACATCCGACGAATCGGCCCGGCGGTACACGGTGGACACGGAAGCGGCGGAACACTCCGATCAACAGCGGTGATCTGCGTGATCGGGCGTCGAGCGACCGCACCTCGACCGGCCCTCACCGCCGGACCTGGCCGGCCGGCCTGGCCAGGGCGACTGCACGGCCCTCCGACGACCGCCGAACAGATCTTGGAGAGACCGCGAAGAAGTGGATAGGTTCAAATTTCTGTGGGCTCGGTCACCTACCGGTTCGCCGGGCTCGCCAAAGATCAGGAGGACCCATGACCCACGGCGGCCATCCCGCTACGTCCACTACCGACACGTCCGCTACCGACCCGGCCAGCTCCACCGCCAGCCGACGACGCATGTTGACCATCGCCCTCGGTGGCGCCGCCACCGTGGCCCTTCCCGCGCCGGCGTGGGCGGCGACCGAGCAGCGTCCCGGCGCCCACCGTCCGCCTGCGCTCACCCCCGACGACCGCAAGGTCATCGCTCAGGTCTCAGCCGAGCGGGCGCTGTCCCACCTGCGTGTCCTCAGCGAAGAGATCGGGCCGCGCATCGGCGGCACCGCCTCCGAGCGCCGCGCCGCGGACTACATCGCCAAGGAGCTCGAACACCTCGGCTACGACGTCCGGCTGGAACCGTTCGCGGTGGCGGACAAGTTCCTCGCTCAGCTCGCCTCGCCGGCCGGACTGCCGACCGACCTGAACTGGCAGGCCGGTGCCTCACCGCACGCCGCGCTGGACACCACCGTCGCCGGTGACGTGGTGGACGTGGGCGCAGGCGCGGCGGAAAACTACCCCGCCGACGTGACCGGCCGCATCGTTCTCGTCGACTATGTGGCGGCGCGGCGCGAGCAACTGGTGGCCGTCGCCCTGACCCGTGGGGCAGCCGCCGTCGTGTTCCTCGCGGCCGACGGCGTACCGCCCCGGCGGACCGCGGCGTTCTCGCCGACGCTGCCGGGTTCGGCCAGCTCGCCGGTGCCGATTCCGGTGGTCGGGGTCGCCCAGGCGCAGAAGGAGCGGCTGCGCGGCCTGCTCGCCACCGGTCGGCTCACGCTCACCATCTCCACCGTCGCGCACCGCGGCCTGACCTCGAACAACGTCATCGCCGAGCGGGTCGGGCGCTCCGGTGCCGGCGGGCCGGTGGTGATGGTCAGCGCCCACTACGACACGGTCATCGGCGCACCTGGCGCCAACGACGACGGCTCCGGCACCGTGCTCTGCCTCGAGTTGGCCCGGGTGCTGCGCGCGATCCCGGTCGAGGCCACCCTCCGGTTCGCCCTGTGGGGCTCCGAGGAGCAGGGGCTGCTCGGCGCGCGCCATCACGTACGGCAACTCCCGCAGGCGGAACGGGACCGGATCCTCGCCGTGTACCAGAACGACATGGTCGCCACCAGCTGGGACCCGGCGACCCGCTACTGGCTGCTCTCGTTCACCGGCCAGTCCAACCGGGCCACCGACGAGGTCGCGGCCGCCGCCGTTCGCCTCGGCTACGACCCGCGGATCTCGCCGGTGACGCAGCGCGGCTCCAGTGACCACCAGGCCTTCCAGGAGGTCGGTATCGCCAGTGCCAACTTCTCCTGGCGCGGCGAGGAGACCCCGGCGCTGCTGGAGCCGCCGTACCACACGCCGGAGGACACCATCGCCAAGAACATCAGCCTCGAGCGGCTCCAGGTGTCGCTCGAGCTGATCGGTTGCGCCACGTACGCGACCGCTCGCTGAACCATCCCGCCCGTGGCATCGGAGCTGGCGCCACGGGCGGGGCCATGCGGTAGCGGGCGTCGCATCGGTTTGTCCCCGGTGCGGCGCCCGCGCTCATGCCTTCCCTGGCCCCCTGCCGAGGGCGCTACTTCGCGTCGCCCAGCGTCTGGCGCATCCGGTTGATCTCGGCCCCCTGCTCCACGACGACGCTGCTGGCCAGCTCGTTGATGAGGTTGTCGACACCGAGCGCCAGCACCTCGTCCGCCATGTCGATGGCGCCCTGATGGTGCTCGGTCATCATGCTGACGAACAGCCGGTCGAACTCGACGCCGCGCAGGGCGGTGAGGCGGTTCAGCGCGTCCGCCGACTGCATCCCACCCATGGTGTGCTGGTGCTCGGTGCCGGAGTCGCGGGGCAGGCCCCGGTCCGTCAGCCAGGTCTCCAGCGTCTTGATCTCCGGTTCCTGGGCCGCCAGGATCCGGTCGGCGATGATCCTGAACTGCGGGTTCTCGCACCGGTCGGCCACCAGCCGGGCCATCACGAGCGCCTGCTCGTGGTGCGGGATCATCTTGGTGACGAAGCGGATGTCGGCGTTGTTGTACGACGGGCGCGGTGCGGGTGACGCCTCGTTCGCCGGTCGGCTCCGCGCGGATTCGCCGGGCCGCCCCGGCATCAGCACCGGCGCGGTGGCGTCCGGCAGGCCGGGCAGGTCGAGCGGCTGCGGAGGCTTCGCCTGCGCCGTCGGCCGCGAGTCGCCGTCGGGCAGCGCGACGGTCACCGCCGCCCCGAGGGCCAGGACCGTCAGTACGGCCAGCTCGATCAGCACAATCGCCCTCGACTGCCGGGAAAGCGCCCGGAACGGTCCACTCAGCACAACTCGACTCCCGCCGTACGCCTGGATTGGCGGGATGGTATCCCGGGGTCCGCCTGCATTGGCAAGATCACCGGCAGCGAAAAGGTTCGATTGCCTGACCTGCGGTTGTTTGGACCGGCGTAATTCTCGGCCATTGGCCGAACCGTGATCTAAACCCGCGCCAGCCGGGTGTCACATCAGGGATATCGTCCCGCTACCTCCTGCTCACCCATGACGAAGGGTGTCGCTACATGTCTCAACCCAATCCACGAGCGAGCCGAAGGCGGGCCGTCGGCCTGGCCGCCGGCGGCGCCCTCCTCCTCGCCGCCGTTGTGGCGGTTGCCGCCCCGGCGAGCGGTGCCGTCGACTCGACGCAGAGCACCGACAACTGTGAGTCGTTCCGGGCCGCCGGCGACAACTTCGCCGAGTACTGCATCGCGGAGGAGGCGGCCAACGACGTGTCCGCCGCCAACGCGATCCCGGGCGTCGACGAGATCTCCAGCACCGCCAACATCCGGCAGATCGCCAACATCCCGAAGTTCGGCGGGTTCGCCAGCGAGGGGGCGTACAACTCGGATCTGGCGTTCCAGGGCAACTACGCCTTCGCCGGCAACTACGAGGGCTTCAACGTCTTCGACATCACCGACCCCAGCTCGCCGCAGGTGACCAGCCAGGTGGTCTGCCCGGGCTCCCAGGGCGACCCGACCGTCTTCGGCAACCTGCTGTTCCTCGCCGTCGACGCGCCCCGCAGTGACGACTCGTGCAACAGCGCGAGCGGCTCTTCGGCCCAGGCGAGTTCCTGGGAGGGCGTCCGGATCTTCGACATCAGCGACAAGGCGAACCCGCGGTACATCAAGGCGGTCCGCACCGACTGCGGTTCGCACACCCAGACGCTGGTGCCGAGCAAGGACGGCAAGAGCGTCTACGTCTACGTCCAGTCGTACGGTCCGTCGAACAACGCGTTCTACTGCAAGCCGCCGCACGACAAGATCTCGATCATCAAGGTGCCGCTGGGCAGCCCGACCGACGCCGCCGTGGTGGCCACGCCGGTCCTCTTCCCGCAGACCGCCGGCGCCACCTCCACCAGCGGCTGCCACGACATCACCGCCTACCCGGAGCTGGACCTGGCCGCCGGCGCCTGCATGGGTGACGGCGTCCTGATGGACATCTCCGACCGGGAGAACCCGGTGATCCTGAGCCAGGTCCGGGACACCAACTTCGCGTTCTGGCACTCGGCCACGTTCAACAACGCCGGCACCAAGGTCGTGTTCACCGACGAACTCGGCGGCGGCAGCGGCGCGATCTGCACCAGCGGCTACCGGGCCAACCAGGGCGCGAACGGGATCTACGACATCGTCGGTTCCGGCGCGGATCGTGAGCTGGTCTTCAAGGGCTACTTCAAGATCCCGCGGTTGAACACCACGCTGGAGAACTGCGTGGCGCACAACGGCTCGCTGATCCCGGCGATGGGCCGCGACATCATGGTCCAGGCCTGGTACCAGGGCGGTGTCTCGGTGATCGACTTCACCGACTCGGCGAACCCGGTCGAGATCGCCTACTGGGAGCGGGGTCCGCTGTCGGACACCCGCCGCGTCCTCGGCGGGGCGTGGTCGACGTACTACCACAACGGCTACATCTACTCGAACGACATCCAGAAGGGCTTCGACGTCCTCAAGCTGGACGACCCGCGGACGAACAACGCCCGGGCGGTGGCCTTCGCTGAGCTGAACGTGCAGACGCAGCCCAGCTACCCGGCCTGCACCACCGTCCTGCGTGAGCGGCGCAACGGCAGCCTCAACATCACGTCCGGCGTCACCTGCCTGGACGGGGCGAGCGTCAACGGTGCGATCAAGGTCGCTCCGGGCGCCGGCCTGATCGTCTTCAACTCGACCCTCAACGGTTCGCTGCACGCGAGCGGTGCCTCGGTGGTGTCGATCGTGGAGAGCCGGGTGAACGGCTCGGTGGACGCCATCGGCGCGACCATCCGGGACAGCAAGATCAACGGATCGGTGCGGACGAGCTGATCCGCACACCCGTTGGAAGCACCACGCTCCGGCCCGGCGGTATCCGCCGGGCCGGAGCCCGTCCCGGTCCGGGACGCGCTGCCGCAGCCTGCGGGGTGCGACCGCCGGTACGTCGCCCACGGCCTCGGCTCAGCGCAGCGCGTCGTCGCGGAGCACCGCGTGCGCGCCGACGGTCTGGTTGACGATCTGCGTCACCCGTAGGTCGACCGCGACGCTGGCCAGCGCCACCGCGTCCGGGCGACTCACGCCGTGGAGCCGTTGCATCAGGGTCAGCATCGAGTCCAGGGCCATGAACGTCGCGTCGTCGAGGGTCGCGCCGACGCCGAGGGTCAGCCAGGCGTCCGCGGTCCTGGCCACCGGGCCGGTGACCGGAAAGTCGTCGCGGACGTCGAAGGTGAGGCTCACCTCGTCCATCGGGCACTCGATCGCGGTGCCGCCGATCTCCCCGTCGCCCTGCGCGGCGTGCCCGTCGCCGACCGAGAAGAGCGCTCCGTCGACCGTGATCGGCAGCAGCAGGGTGCTGCCGGCGGTCAGGTCCTTGCAGTCCAGATTGCCGCCGCAGGGCCGGGGCGGGACCGTCGAGTGCCGCCCCGGCTCGGCCGGCGGCAGGCCGAGCACTCCCATGAAGGGGCGCAGCGCCACGGTGTGGCCGTGCTGGTTGCGACCGGTCATCGCCACCGGGTCGAGTTCCCAGGCGTGGACGACCCCTTCCTGCGCGACGCCGTAGCGTTGGTTGAAACCGCTCGGCCAGCCGCCGGCGACGGTGGTTCCCCAACTGGCCGGGACGATCGTGTCGATCCGCACGGAAAGGGTCTGGCCGGGGCGGGCACCGCGGACGGCGACCGGACCGATCAGCGCGTGTCCGTGGTCGGGCTGGTACTGCGGGGCCCGCGGTCGTTCCCGGTGCGGCCCGCCCGGGTACGGGCCGGCCGACCACCAGCAGTCCAGCGTCCGGTAGGTGACGGTGTCGCCGGAATCGACGGTGAGCACCGGCGGGAAGTCGGGGGAGAAGTGGCCGTGAAGGGTGTCGTCGCCCGGTGCGAGAGTGTGTCGCATCCGGGCAGGCTAGTTGCTGTCATCGGGGCGGGATAGGTGCTCGGCGTCGCGCTTCGCCCGTGACCCGTAAGCCGGGCCGAACACCACCAACAGCACCAGGTCCTCGGTGACGTCGACGAAGCGGTGCTCTTCCCCCGCCGGCACGAAGATCACCGCGCCGGGCCCGACCGCGGCGTTGCCGCTCGGCGTGACGATCCGGGCCTGCCCCGCGGTGACCACGTAGATCTCGTCCTCGGTGTGCGGGCTCTGGTCGTCGACCCCGCCCGCCGGGATGCAGTACGTCCCGACCGACAGGTCCGGCACTCGCAGGTGCTCCACCCAGTCATTGGCGGCCAGGTCGGCGGGCGGACCCCACCGACCTGCGCCATCGATGATCTGCATGCCGGCAGCCTAGTGGTCGGCGTCGATGCGGGTGGTACCGCCGGCGGCCCGCGTCAACCGGTGGTCAGGGCGGCGGTCACTTCGACCTCCAGCACCGCGCCCGCCAGGAAGAGCCGACTCACCTCCACCGTGGTGCTGGCCGGCTTGACGTGCGGGAAGTACCGGTCGCGGACCTCCCCGTAGCCGGGCAGCAGGCCGAGGTCGGTCATGAACGTCCTGACGTGCAGGACGTCGGCGAACGTGGCGCCGTGCGCGGCGAGCAGACCACCTATCAGGTCGAAGATCCGTTCGGACTGCGCCCGGACGTCGCCGGGCGCCACCACGGCGCCCTGATCGTCGACGCCGACCTGGCCGGAGAGCACGAGCAGCGCACCGCCGCCCGGCAGGTCGAGGCGGGCGACATGGGAGAACCGATCGCCGAACGGAGCGTCGACGCTCGCGGGATTGTCCAGGGTCAGGGTCATGCTCGCTCCTTGCGGTGAGTGGCGGCGTCCGCGACGCGGCCGCCGGTGAGAGTGGCGATGTCGGCGCGCGGATCAGGTACGGCCGCCAGCGCCGACGCGGCGGCGCGCAGTACGGGCGCAGGCGTGTCGCCGAGCGCGTCGAGGGCGAGCGCGGCGTCCTTGGCGGCCAGGGCGGCGGCGAACGTGGCGTCCCTGGTGGTCGCTCGGGCGAGCGCGCCGCCGAGCGGCCCGGTGGCGAGAGACTCGAGTGTCCTCTGCCGGTCGACACCGACCGCCGCCGCGACCGCCAGCGCTTCCGCGACGGCCGCGACCGCCGTCACCAGGGCGGTGTTGAGGACCAGCTTCAGCGCGGCGCCGCTGCCGGGGCCCCCGCAGCGCCGGACGGTGCCGAGCAGTTCCAGTATCGGGGCGACCCGTTCGACGGCGATCTCATCGCCACCTGCCAGCACGACGAGCCGACCGTGCTCGGCGGCACCGGCGCCGCCAGCGACGGGCGCGTCCACCAGGCGCACGCCGGCCGGCAGGAACTCGGCGAGCTCAGATACGGCCCGTGGGCCGATCGTGGACATCTCGACCAGGTGGGCGTGGGGCCGCAGGACGGCCGCGGCTCCGTCGGCGCCGAAGAGCACCGCCCGCACGGCCGTCGCGTCGGTGAGCATGGTTATCACCACGTCGGCGTCCCGCACCGCCTCGGCCACCGTGGCGGCAGCCCGGGCCCCTGCCGTGACCAGTGAGTCCGTTCGGGCGGGAGTGCGGTTCCAGACCACGAGCCGCTGCCCGGTGGCCAGCAACCGGTGGCCGATCGCCGTACCCATCGTGCCCGTGCCCAGCAGTGCGATGACATCCATGATCCGAAACGCTAGGCCTCGGGCACCCATGCCACCAGCGAATGTTCTGCATCGCTGTCATGCCTCTGCGGCATGGCAGGCTGGTGCCATGGAATCGCACGCCCTGCACGTCTTCCGCACGGTCGCGGAGCTCTCCTCCATCACGGCCGCGGCCCGGACCCTGCGCTACACCCAGTCCGCGGTGTCGCGGCAGATCGCCGCGCTGGAGGCCGAGACCGGTGCACCCCTCTTCGACCGACTTCCGCGCGGCGTCGCCCTGACCGAAGAGGGCCGCTGCCTGCTCGGCCACGCCGAGGCGGTGCTCGACCGGCTCGCCGCCGCCCGGCGGGACCTGACCGCGCTCCGCGACCTGACCGCCGGCCGGCTGCGGGTCGGCGCGTTCCCCACGTCGGTCGCCGCGCTCGTTCCGCGCGCCCTGTCCGCGTTCCGCGCCGCCCACCCGCACGTGGCGCTGTCCCTGGTCGAAGGATTGACACCGGGCCTGTTGGACCGCCTCGTCGCCGGGGACGCCGACGTCGTCGTGGTGAGCGCGGCACCCGACCAGCCCCTCGACGGCGACCGGCTCGACCTGCACCACCTTCTCGACGAGGCCCTGCTGGTGGCGGTTCCCCGGACCCACCGACTGGCCCGCCGACGTACCGTCCGGCTACGCGACCTGGCCGATGACGCCTTCATCGCCGGCTCGGCCGTCGCCGAGGAAACGCTGCTGCGCGCCACCCTGCCGGCGGGCTTCCGACCGCGCATCGACATCGTGGCCGCCGAGTGGACCGGCAAGCTGGGCTGTGTCGCGGCGGGGCTCGGCGTCGCGCTGGTGCCCGCGCTGGCGGTGCGGGCCGCCCCGCCCGACCTGGCCCTGCTCCGCCTGCACCCCGACGACGCCGCGGTCCGGCGGGTCTATGCCGCCACCCCCAGGAACCGCAGCCTGCCGCCAGCCGTACAACGGTTCCTCACCCATCTCGACGAGGCGACGGCCGGTCTGGGGTGATCCTGGGCCCGACGCCGGGCCAGCCGGTGCCGCCCGGGGCGGTGGTGCAAGCTCCGAGCGGCACGAGCTCATCGGGGATCGTACGTCTGGCAGTCGGCGGCGTCCTGGCCGGGAGCCAGCCGGATCGACGGCGCGTGGCACTCCAGTTCGCCGTTGTGCCGGCAGTCTTCCTGCTCGCGAGCGGAACGTCCGGCCGGCCGGCGGACGCGTCCGTGTCGCCGGGAGACGGACCTTCTTGCCGAGGCGGGTCGTCATCTGGTTAGGTAAGCCTAACCGAACTTTGGAGAGTGCCGGATGCAGACAGCCGCCCAGGAGAGCAGCGTCGTCATCAGCGACGAGGTCGATCTGGACGCGCTGGCCGACGTCTATCGCCGGGTGCACGTCGCCGACCTGCACCTGATCGACCACAGCGCGCCCACCGTCGAGGAACGTTTGCGCTGGACGGCCGAGGCGCCCGGTTTCCAGGCCGCGGTCGGCTACGTCGGCGGCGAGCTGGTGGGCACCGTGATGGGTTGCCCGCTGCCGGCCGAGACGCTCTGGTGGCGCGGCCTCTTCTCCGCGGAGGACCCGGACCTGGCCATCGAGTGGCCGGGCCGTACCTTCGGGATCTGCGAGGCGTTCGTGCTGCCCGAGCATCGACGGCACCGCCTGGGTCTGCGGATGACGGCCGAACTGCTGGCCCGACGACCGGAGGAGCGAGTCTCGCTCGCGGTCGCCGAGACCAACACCCGGGTCTGGCGGTCGTTGCAGGGCCTGAGGTTCCGGCACGTCGGCGACCTGGAGCCGTACCCCGGCTGGCGCTCGCACCGGATGCTGGTCCGGTCGCTGCCACTACAGGCCTCCCGGTGAGCGCCTACACCGAGGAGCTTCCCGGCCTCGGACGCTTCGCCCTGGTCCCGCTCGACCCGACCGAACACCTCGACACCGTGTACGTCTGGGTCACCCAGCCCCGCGCCGAGTTCTGGGGCATGACCGGCTACACCCGTGACGAGGTCCGCGAGGTCTACGAGTTCGTCGACGGGCTCACCACCCACCACGCCTACCTGATGCTGCTCGACGAGGTGCCGGCGGGCATCTTCCAGACCTACGAGCCCGCGGCCGATCCGATCGGTGAGTTCTATCCGGTGCGGGACGGCGACTTCGGCATCCACCTGTTCATGGCACCGGCCGCGCGGGAGATCCCCGGCTTCACCGGGGCGATCGCCGGCGCGCTGACCCGGTTCGTCTTCCAGGAGCCGGGCCGGCGTCGAATCGTGGTGGAACCGGACGCCCGCAACGAACGCGCACTGCGCCGGTGGAAGCGGCTCGGGTTCACCTTCGGTGCGGTGGTGCAGACCCCGCAGAAGCCGGCGCAGCTCGCGTTCCTCGAACGCTGAACTGTTGAGCAGTCCGGCACCCGGCATCGCCGGCTGGATCAACTTACCTACCTGGAGGGTGCGTGAAGCGGAACTGGGAGGGCCTGGTGCTCAAGGCCATGGGAGGCCGGGACTTCCGGTTGACCGTGCTGGGCACGGAGTCGGTCGACGGGCACTATCAGCGGCTGCTCGTGGACGGCGGCGGTCTGCTGGAGGCGTGCGGGGTGCACCCGACGATGTGGGTGCGACTGTGGTTCGACAACGACGGCCGGGCCCACCAGCGTGCGTACACACTGGTCGATCCCGACCCGGCCACCGGCCGGTTCAGCCTCGAGTTCGCCCTGCACGACGGCTGCGCCGCCCGCTGGGCCACCGCGGCGCGGGCCGGCGACACCATCGACGCGACGCTGCAGGGCAGCGCGTTCCGCCTTCCCGACCCCGCACCCGAGCACCTCTACCTGATCGGCGACGCCTCCGCCCTGCCCGCGGTGAACAGCCTGCTCGACGCGGGCGCCGACATTCCGGCGACGGTCTGGCTGGAGTACGCCCACGAGGGCGAGCAGGTGCTCGCCCCGCGCGCCCGGGCGCACCACGACGTCACCTGGGTGCCTCGTCGCGATGCCGGCGAGCACCTGGTCGAGACCGTCCGCGCCGCCCTGCCCGCCAGCGACACCGCCCACTACTGGGTGGCCGGCGAGGCGGCCAACACCCGCAGCATCTCCCGGCACATCCGCCGTACTCTGGGCGTCGGCAAGCACCAGCTCACCAGTCTCGGCTACTGGAGAGCCACGTGAACCGACGCCCCGGGCCCCGGACCGCGCTGCCGGCGGCCACGGAGGTCGCTCTTGTCAGGTTGATCCACCGGATCGCGGACGGTCAGTCCCGTCGACGGAGGTGAGATGCGGCTGTACCTCACCGCGCTCAATCCCACCGACGCCGTCCTGGAGGGATTCCTGCCGGCGGCGGCCACACTCGGCCTGTCGGTCACCGTGCTGACCGACCGCCCCGACCAGTGGCCGGCCGGCGTGCCGGTCAGCGGATGCGCGGTCCGCGACCCGGCGGCGGTGCTCGCGGCGACGGCACCGGGCCGACCGGCGGCGTTGTTCTCCAACAGCGACCACCTCCAGGAGGCGACCGCGCTCGCCGCGCGGAGGCTCGGCCTGCCCGCGAAGGATCCCGGCGCGGCCCGGCGCTGCAAGGACAAGGCCGCGGCCCGCCAGGAGGTCGCGGCCGCCGGTCTCGACCGGGTCCGCGCCGTCGTGGTCGACCCCGGTACGACACCGGCGGTGCCGGACGAGATGTTTCCGGCGGTCGTCAAACCCCGCGACGGCGTGGCGAGCGAGGACGTCTACCTGGTCACCGACCAACGCGAGCTGACCGCGCGGATCACCGAGATCCGCCACCGCCGGCCGGACGTCGCGCTGATGGTCGAGGAGTACCTCGCGGGCGAGTTGCGCACCCACGAGACCCTCGGCGACGCGACGACGCGGGCCGTCCTCGGTGGCTGGCGTACCGGTCTCGGCCCGCCACCGACCTTCACCGAGGTCAGCCTCGACTGGTCGCCGCCGCAGGAGCGGGTCAACGCCCAGGTAAGGGCGCAGCTGGACGCGCTCGGCGTCGGCTTCGGCGCGTGCCACACCGAGTACGTCGTGCAGGACGGCCGGGTCCGACTGATCGAGGTGAACTACCGGCTGATCGGCGACCGGATGGACCTGATCCTCGCCGAACTGCTCGGCGTACCGCTGTTCGAGCACGTCATCCGGCTGCACCTCGGCGAACCGCTGACCGCGCTGGAGCTGCCCGCCCCCGCCACGAACAACCGGTACGCCCGGGTCGAGTACGTCTGCGCGGACCGGCCCGGTCGGCTGGTCGCGGCCCCCGACCGGCTGGACGCGGTCCACGACGGCGTCCACCTGTCCTGCCGACCGCTGCGCGAGATCGGGCGCAGTGCCGACCGGACCGGGACCAACCGCGACTACCTGGCCGTGCTGCACGCCATCGGCCCCGATGAGAGCAGCGTCCGCGCGGCGCTGGCCGCCTTCCGGGACGACCTCCGCTGGACCATCGCCGGATGACCGACGACGCCGAGCGGGAACTGTTCGCCAGAGTCCTCGACGCCCTGCTGCGCGAGGACCATCTCGGGCTGCTCAGCCGCGGCCGGCCGGCCGGCGCCGACCGGTGGGAGGTCCCGTACGCCGGCGGGCTGCTGCGGATGCCCGTCCGCAGGGACGGCTTTCAGCAGAGCTTCCGTGTCGCCGAGCCGAGGCTGCACGTCGTCGGCGCGGCAGCGGCCGTGCGTCAGGTCGACACCGTGGAGGGTCTGCTCACGCTGCTCGCGCCGTCCGCCGACCCGGAGGCGGAGGCGGGGTGGCAGACCTTCGCCGCCGAGTGCCGGGCGGATCTGCGGGCCCGCCACCTCGCCGCCCGGGCCCGCCCCCGGGTGTACGCCTCGGTCGCCGCCGAACGGGCCGTCACCCGCACCGGCATGCCGGCGGCGCTGCTCGACGACGTGCTCGCCGCGCACGCCGGGCACCCCGTCTATCCCACCGACCGCTGCCGCCACGGCCTCGGCGACGACGAACTGCTCCGCTACGCGCCCGAACACGCGCCCCGCTTCCCGTTGCGCTGGCACGCCGTTCCCGCCGACACGGTGCGGCTCACCGGTGAACTGCCGTCATGGTGGCCACGGGCGGAACGGACCGATCAGCCGCTGATGCCGGTGCACCCGCTCACCGCCGCGCGCGACGCGCTGCCGGTGGCGGACCAGCCGGTGATCGCCGTGCGGCCCACCCTCTCCATGCGGACGGTGGCGCTCGAGCACGACCCGTACACCCACCTGAAGCTGCCGCTGCCCACGGCGACCCTCGGCGTCCGCAACCGGCGGACGCTGCATCCGGACACGCTCGCCGACGGAGCGGCAGTTGCCGGGCTGCTCGACCGGATCGCCGCAGCGGAACCGGCCTTCGCCGGCCGGATCCGGCACGCCGACGAGGGCACCTACGCGCACGTCGGCGGCGACGAGCGACTGAGTTTCCTGCTGCGCCGATTCCCGCGCGACCTGGCCGGTGCGCAGGTGGTGCCGGTGGCGGCCCTCGCCGCGACCGACCCCGTGGCGGGCACCGTCGCCGAGCGGATCACCGACGGCAGGCCCGGAGCGCTGATCGGGTCCTATCTGGACCTGCTGCTCGACTGGCACGTCTGCCTCTGGTTGCGGTACGGAGTCGCCCTCGAGGCACATCCGCAGAACATCCACCTGCTGGTCCACCCGGACCGGTCGGTGGGTCTGCTCTACAAGGACAACGACGGCGCCCGCCTGGACCCCCGACACCGCGGGCCCGGTGGGCTCGCGCTGAGCGACGAGCGGATGTGGGCGCACGATCCGCAGGAACTCGCCGACGTGTTCGTCACGATCAGCCTGCACCTGGCCGCGGCGGCGCCCCTGCTCGCCCTCGCCGCCCGAGGGGTGCGCGTGCCGTCGCCGGCCGCGGCGTTGGCGCCTCGGCTGGCCGCGGCTCGCGACCGGTGGGGCACCGGGCCGGCGGCGCGCCTGCTCACCGAGCGGGTGCTGGACGCCGCCCGGCTGCCGATCAAGGCGATGCTCACGGCCGGCACCCTCCTGCCCAAACAGCGACTGGGCTGCGCCGACGTGAACAAGTACTACCGGCGCACCGGACCGAACTACCTGCGGGAGACGTCATGACGTGCACCGGGTTGCGCTCCCGGCCGGGCCCCGACACCGACCGGCTCGCGGACCTCGCCGCGGCCCACGCCGTCTTCGGCTGCCTGCTGCGCGAGGTCGCCCTGCCCGACGGCGACGCGACCGTGACGGGCCGGGCGGTGCGCCTGCGGCTGCGGCACCTCGACGTGACACTGCGCTGCGCCCTCGGGCGGAGCTCACCGCTCGGTGCGCACCGCTACACCGGGCCGGTGCAGCGGTTGGCCGCCGGCGACCAGTGGGAGGATCTCGACGCGGCGCAGCTGGCCGAGCAGGTCGCGGCGGAGCTCACCGCCCGCACCGGCCTGGTGAACGACGAGTTCGTCGGGCAGATCCGGGCCAGCCGGGACACGGTGGCGCGGCTACTGGCCGGGCGGCCGGCGCAGGACCCCAGCCCGACCGGCGACGCGGCCGTCGACGCCTACGTGGACTCCGAGCAGTCACTGCTCTTCGGGCATCCGCACCACCCCGCCCCGAAGTGGCGCAGCGGGGATCCGGACGGCTGGCGGGCGTACGCGCCGGAGCTGCGCACCGCTTTCCGGCTGCACTGGCTCGCGATCCCGGACGAGCGGGTGGCCGGCGCCGGGCCGTTCGATTCGCTCATCGAGGCCCTCGACCCGCCGCGGGCACCCTCCGGACACCGGGTGCTGCCGGTGCATCCCTGGCAGCTGTCGCTGGTCCCGCCGGTGCATCCGTGGGCACTGCAGCTGGGCCCGGCCGGCGTCCCGGTGCGGCCGACGGCCAGCGTCCGCACCCTCTACGCCCCGGTGGCCGACCTGTTCGTCAAGACCAGCCTCCATGTGCGGATCACCAACTGCCTGCGCAAGAACGCGCGGTACGAGCTCACCGGAGCGGTGGCCCTCACCGGGCTGCTCAGCGCCGTGCCGCTGCCGGCCGGGGTCGCGCTGCTCACCGAGCCCGCCTACCGCACGGTCGACGTGCCCGGCGCGGACGAGGCGTACGGAACGATCCTGCGGACCGGCCTGCGCCCGCACCTGCGCCCCGGCGAGACCCCGCTGTTGGCGGCCGCGCTGGCCGCCGCGCCGCTCGCGGTGCCGGACCCGGTGGCCTGGTGGCGCGCGTACGTCGGACTGTTGGTGCCGGCGGTGCTGCGCTGCTGGCTCCGCCACGGCGTCGTGTACGAGGCGCACCTGCAGAACGTGGTCGTGCTGCTCGACCGCGCCCGCCGGCCGGTGCGGATGCTGCTGCGCGACCTGGAGGGGGTGAAGCTGGACGCCGACCGGTTGACCACCTGGCCGGACGGTGTTCCACCGCAGGCCCGCTACCGCGCTGCGGACGCCCGACACCGGATCGTCTACTGCCTGTTCGTCAACCACCTGGCCGGTATCTGCGGGGCGCTCGCCGACGCCCGGCCGGGCATCGAGCCGCGCCTGTGGCAGGAACTACGCGAGGTCGTCGCGGCCGTGGCCGCCGACCTGGACGACCCGCCCGAGCTGCGTCAGCTGCTGCGCGGGGAACCGCTGGTGGCCAAGGCGAACCTGCTGGTCCGGTGGCGGCGTGATCCCGACCGTGCCGCGCCGTTCGTGCCGGTGCCCAACCCGATCGGCGGGCTCCGGTGACCGGACCGGTCTACGTCCACGACCTCGACGGGCTCGCCGCGCACGCCCGGTCCATCCGGTCGGCGTTGCCGCGCCGGGTCGAGCTGCTCTACGCCGTCAAGGCGAACCCGGACGCCGACGTGCTGCGGACCCTGGCCCCAGCCGTCGACGGGTTCGAGACCGCCAGCCGCGGGGAGCTGCGCAGACTGGCCGAGGTGCTGCCCGGCCGGGCGTCGGCCGCGTACGCCGGACCGGGCAAGACCGACGAGGACCTCGTCGCGGCGCTGGCCGCCGGCGTGCACCGCATCCACGTCGAGTCGCCGACCGAGCTGCGGCGCCTCGGCGCGCTGGCCCTCGCCGCGGGCACCACGGCCCAGGTGCTGCTCCGGGTGAACCTGCCGGTCGCCGCGCCCGGGGCGAGCCTGGTCATGGGTGGCGGGCCGAGCCCGTTCGGCATGGACCCGGCCGACGCGGTGCGCTGCGCCCGGCGCCCGCCCGCCGGCGTCGAGGTGCGGGGGGTGCACGCACACCTGGCCAGCGGCCTCGACGCCCCACTGGCCGGGGAGGTCGCCGCCGAGGTGGTGCGCTGGTCGGTCGGGCGGCTCGACGCGGCCGAGGTCGACGTCGGCGGCGGCATGGCGGTGGACTACCGGGACCCGGCGGCCCGGTTCGACTGGGCCGGTTACGGCCGGGCGCTGGCCGCCATCCTCGGGGCGTACCCCGGGTTGCGGCTGCGGATCGAGCCGGGCCGGTCGGTCACCGCCTACTGCGGGTCGTACCTGACCGAGGTCATCGACGTGAAGCGGTCGCACGGCGAGTGGTTCGTGGTGGTGGCGGGCGGTACGCATCACCTGCGCACGCCCGCGGCGAAGGGGCATCCGCAGCCGTTCACCGTGCACCGGCGACCGGGAAGCGCCGGTCCGCGCACCGACGGCGGTCCGGTCACCGTCGTGGGGCAACTGTGCACCCCCAAGGACGTGCTGTCCCGCTCGGCCGACGCAGGGCCGGTCGGCGTGGGAGACGTGCTGGTCTTCGCCATGGCCGGCGCGTACGCCTGGAACATCAGCCACCGCGACTTCCTGCTGCACGACCCGCCGCAGTTCCGCCTCGGTGATCCGCACCGGGTGGCCGCCGAGTGGACGGCCCGACCGGTGCCGGATTGACCTTTCCGCGGGGGACGGGCGGGTCAGATCGCCCCACCGTTGGCGAACAGCACCTGGCCGTTGACCCAGCGGCCGGGTCCGGCGAGGAACGCCACCACCTCGGCGATCTCCTCGGGGGTGCCGATGCGCTCCATCGGCGGCTCGGCCGCGATCCGAGCCAGGGTCTGCTCGTCCTTGCCGTCGAGGAAGAGGGCGGTCCCGGTCGGGCCGGGGGCCACCGCGTTCACCGTCACGTCCCGGCCGCGCAGCTCGCGGGCGAGGATCAGGGTGATCGCGGAGACCGCGCCCTTGCTCGCCGCGTACGCCGCGTAGCCGGGGCGGGCGAAGCGCATGAGCGAGCTGGAGAAGTTGATGATCGCCCCGCCCCGGCGCACCCGACGGGCGGCCTGCTGGTCGACGGCGAAGGTGCCCCGCACGTTCACCCGCAGGAGCCGGTCGAGCTGGTCCAGGTCGAGATCGGCGATCGGGCTCAACGCCATCGCCCCGGCCGCGTTGACCACCACGTCGATCCCGCCGAACTCGCGCTCGGCGGCGTCGAAGAGGTCGGCCACCGCGACCTCGTCGGCGACGTCGGCCCGTACCGCGATGGCCTGGCCGCCCGCCGAGCGGACCTCGGCGACCGCCGCGTCCGCCTCGGCCTGGTTGCCCACGTAGTTCACGACGACGGCGTATCCGTCGGCCGCCAGCCGCTGGACCACCTGCCGTCCGATGCCCCGGGATCCGCCGGTGACGATCGCAACCCGGGTTCCGCTGGCCGAGGTGCTGCTCATGGGATGTCTCCTTCGGCTCTGCTCATGTGTACGCTCTGTCCATATAAACAAAATGAAGACACCGTGTCCATATAATTGGAGGGACCGTGCCCCAGCTCACTCCCGGCGCCGACCCGCCGCCTCGCCGTGGGCGAGGCCGGCGCCCGGCCGACCAGGTTCGGGCCGAGATCCTCGCCGCCGCCGGCAATCTCCTGCTGGCCGAGGGCATGGCCGGCTTCACCATCGAGAAGGTCGCGGCTCTGGCGGGCGCCAGCCGCATGACGATCTACAAGTGGTGGCCCTCCAAGGGCGCGCTCGCCCTGGACGGTTACTTCTCCGTCGTCGCCCACACGCTGGCCTTCCCCGACACCGGCGATGTCGTCGCCGACCTGACCAGCCAGCTCGTCGCCTTCGTCCGCCTCATGACCGACACCCCGGCCGGGCGGGTCATCAGCCAGCTCGTCGCCCAGGCGCAGACCGATCCCGAACTCGGCGTCGCCTACCGTGAGCGTTACTCGGCGCCGCGTCGCGCCCTCGGCGTCGAAGCCCTCACCAGGGCGATGGCCCGAGGGCAGTTGCGCGCCGACTTCGACCCCGAGGTCGTCGTCGACCAACTCTGGGGAGCCTGCTACCACCGGCTGCTCATTCCCGACCAACCCCTCACCGAGGACTTCGCCCGGGCCCTGGTCGACAACCTCGTGCGCGGCCTGCGTGCCGAGATCGGGGCCCGAAAACCGTAATTTGATCTCCGCTCGGCCGTCGGCTCTGAGCTGCGGAGATAACGCTCTCACGGATGGTGGGAGAGTCCTTGACGGGCTCGTGATCCAGCCGTAACGATGTATTTACATGTCTTCGCGTTCGCGGTGGCGACGGTGCCTCCGGGCGAGGCGTGGGCATGCCGGCACCACCTCCTGCACACCACCAGGCGTGATCGGCGCACGCCGTCCCCGCACCGCGAAAGGACCCACCGTGCGCAGATCCCTGAGATCGTGGCTCGGCGCCGTGCTGAGCGCGATCCTCGTGATGGGCGGCATAGTCGCCACGCCACCCGCGGCGAGCGCCGCACCGTTCACCGTGCTGGTGTTCAGCAAGACCGCCGGCTTCCGGCACGGATCCATCGCCCCGGGCATCGCCGCCATCCAGCAACTCGGCGCCGCCAACGGGTTCACCGTCGAGACCACCGAGGACTCGGCCCAGTTCACCGACGCCAACCTGGACCGGTTCGCCGCGGTGATCTGGCTGTCCACCACCGGCGACGTCCTCAACGCCGCCCAGCAGGCCGCCTTCGAGCGCTACATCCAGGGCGGCGGCGGATACGTGGGCGTGCACGCCGCCGCCGACACCGAGTACGACTGGCCCTGGTACGGCGGGCTGGTCGGGGCGTACTTCGCCTCGCACCCGGCCGACCAGACCGCCACCATCAAGGTCGCCGACCAGGTGCACCCCTCCACCGAGACCCTGCCGCAGCGGTGGACCCGGCTGGACGAGTGGTACAACTACCGCACCAACCCCCGGGGCAACGCGCACGTGCTGGCCACCCTGGACGAGAGCAGCTACACCGGCGGAAGCATGGGCGCCGACCACCCGATCTCCTGGTGCCAGAACTACTCCGGCGGTCGGTCCTGGTACACCGGCCTCGGGCACACCGATGCCTCGTACACCGAGGCGAACTTCCGTCAGCACCTCCTCGGCGGCATCAGAAGCGCGGCCGGCGCGGTCGACGCGGACTGCGGCCCCACCGTCACCAGCAACTTCCAGCAGGTCGAGCTGGCCAAGGGCGCGGCCGAGACCGGTGAGCCGATGAGCCTCACCGTGCTGCCGGACCGGGGTGTGCTGCACACCTCGCGTAACGGCGTGATCCGGCACACCGACGCGGCCGGCAACACCAAGGTCGCCGCCACCCTGCCGGTCTACACCGGCGACGAGGAGGGCCTGCAGGGCATCAAGGCCGACCCGAACTTCGCCACCAACCGCTGGGTGTACGCGTACTACGCGCCCCCGCTGAGCACCCCCGGTGGCGGCGCGCCGGCCACCGGCACGCCGGCCGACTTCGCCGTCTGGGACGGCGTCAACCGCTTGTCCCGGTTCACCGTGAACGCCGACAACACCCTCAACCTGGCCAGCGAAACGCTGGTCCTGAACGTACCGACCAGTCGGGGCATGTGCTGCCACGTCGGCGGCGACATGGACTTCGACGCGGCGGGCAACCTGTACCTGTCCACCGGCGACGACACCAACCCGTTCGACTCGGCCGGGTTCACCCCGATCGACGAGCGGGCCGGCCGCAACCCGGCCTTCGACGCCCAGCGCACCTCGGCGAACAGCAACGACCTGCGCGGCAAGGTGCTCCGGATCAAGCCGAGCGCGGCCGGCGGCTACACCATTCCGGCCGGCAACATGTTCGCCCCGGGCACCGCGCGGACCCGCCCGGAGATCTACGCGATGGGCTTCCGCAACCCGTTCCGGATGAGCGTCGACAAGGCCACCGGCATCGTCTACCTCGGCGACTACGGTCCCGACGCGGGCACCGCCGACCCGAACCGGGGACCCGCGGGCAACGTGGAGTTCGCCCGCATCGACCGGCCCGGCTTCTACGGCTGGCCGTACTGCACCGCCCGCAACGACGCCTACAACGACTACACCTTCCCGTCCGGCCCGTCCGGGCCGAAGTTCGACTGCGCCAACGGGCCGGTGAACAACTCGCCCAACAACACCGGCATCACCCAGCTGCCGCCGGCCATCCCGGCGTGGCTGCCGTACGGCGGTTCCGGCTCCCCGCCGGAGTTCACCGGCGGCGGCCTGTCCCCGATGGGCGGCCCGGTCTACCGGTACGACCCGAACAACACCTCGGACGTGGCGTTCCCGGAGTACTACGACGGGACCTACTTCGCCGGTGAGTTCGGTCGCCGCTGGATCAAGAACATCAAGCTCGACCCGGCCGGCCAGCCGTTGAAGATCAACCCGTTCCCGTGGACCGGCACCCAGGTCATGGACATGGAGTTCGGGCCGGACGGCGCGCTCTACGTGCTCGACTACGGCACCGGCTGGTTCAACGGCGACGCCAACTCGGCGCTGTACCGGATCGAGTACGCCCGCGAGGGCCGAGCGCCACGCGCGGTAGTCTCGGCCACCCCGACCAGCGGCGTCGCGCCGCTGACCGTGGCGTTCTCCTCGGCCGGCACCCTCGACCCGGACGGTGACCCGTTCACCTACGCCTGGGACTTCGACAACAACGGCACCACCGACTCGACCGCGGCGAACCCGAGCTTCACCTACACCACCAACGGGACCCGCAGCCCGACCCTGACGGTGCGGGACAGCACCGGCAAGACCGCCACCGCCAGCGTGGTCGTCACGGTGGGCAACAGCGCCCCGGTGGTCACCGTGAACACCCCGTTGAACGGGCAGACCTTCAACTTCGGCGACGCGGTGCCGTTCACCGTGACCGTCACCGACGCCCAGGACGGTGCCGTCAACTGTGCCCGGGTGAAGGTGAACTACGTCCTCGGCCACGACTCGCACGGCCACCAGCTGGGCAGCGTGCAGGGCTGCTCCGGGGTCATCCAGACCTCGGCCGACGGCGAGCACGACACCGCGGCGAACATCTTCGGCATCATCGACGCCGAGTACACCGACCTCGGCGGTGGCGGCCAGCCGCCACTGACCACGCACACCCAGGCCGTGCTCCAGCCCCGGGTGCGCCAGGCCGAGCACTTCGGCGACTCGTCCGGCGTGCAGATCGTCGCCGGGGCAGCCGGGCACGGCGGCGCCGCCGTCGGCTACATCGACAACAACGACTGGATCTCGTTCCGTCCGTACAACCTGACCGGCGTCCAGTCGTTCAGCGCCCGGGTCGGCGCTCCGGCCGGCGGCGGCGGCACACTGGAGCTGCGGGTCGATTCGCCCACCGGGCCGCTGGTCGGTTCGGCCACCGTCGTACCCACCGGCGGGTACGCCAACTTCGCCACGGTCACCGGCGGGGTCACCGCCCCGACCGGCACCCGGACCCTCTTCCTGGTCTTCAAGGGCAGCGGCCCGTGGTTCGACATCGACGAGTTCACCCTCGCGACCACCCCCGGCGGCCCGGGTCCGGACCCGGACCCACCGACCGGGAACCTGGCCCAGGGCAAGCCCGCCCGGGCGTCCAGCTTCGAGGGTGCGTTCGTCGCGGCGAACGCCTTCGACGGCGCGCCCGGCACCCGCTGGGGCAGCGCGTTCAGCGATCCCCAGTGGATCGATGTGGACCTGGGCGCCACGTACAACATCAACCGGGTCAAGCTCACCTGGGAGGCGGCGTACGGCAGCGGTTACCAGATCCAGACCTCGCCGGACGGGGTCAACTTCACTCCGATCCGGACGGTGACCGGCGGCGACGGCGGTGTGGACGACCTGACCGGGCTCACCGGCACCGGTAGGTATGTCCGGCTCACCGGCACCACCCGCGGCACCGCCTGGGGCTACTCGCTCTTCGAGTTCGAGGTCTACGGCGGCACCGGCGGCCCGACCGGCCCGGGTACGAACCTGTTGCTGAACAAGCCGACGTTGACCTCCAGCAACGAGGGAGCCGACGTCGCCGGCGCCCAGGCGGTCGACGGCAGCCTCACCACTCGCTGGTCGAGCGCGTTCTCCGACCCGCAGTGGATCCGGGTCGACCTCGGCAGCCCGACCGCGATCGGCCGGGTCAAGCTGAGCTGGGAGGCGGCGTACAGCAGCGCGTACATCATCCAGACGTCGAACGACGGCACCACCTGGAGCAACGTGAAGACGGTGACCGGGGCCGACGGCGGCGTGGACGAGCACGCCGCCCTCGGCGCCAACGGTCGCTACCTACGGATCTACGGCACGGCCCGGGGCACCCCGTGGGGCCACTCGCTCTGGGAGTTGGAGGCGTACGGCAGCTGAACCACCACCGAGAACGTGGCCGGCACGGGCCCACCCGTGCCGGCCACGGCCGTCCTCGGCCGCGACACCGGCGACGCCCCGACCGGACCTCGGAGCGGGCGAGTGTCCTGCACGTGTCGGAAGTGGTGCCGGTCTATCTGCCGACATCTGCACAGTGACCGCGTGACGGGCCGGCTCCTAGATTCATGATCGGGCGTGATCATGCGGACGGTGAGCGCTGCCGGCCTCGATCGGCGCGCCCTCACCAGCCCTCGACCTGAGAGGTGACCCGATGCACCTTCTGCCCACCAGGCGCGCGGCGTGGCGTTCGGTGCTGGCCGCCGCGGTCGCGACCGTCCTGGTCGCGGCCGGCGCCACGCAGCCGGCCACCGCCGCACCGGGCGGCCCACCGGACGGGCCCGCCCCGTTCCAGGTGCTCGACCCGCAGAACTGGCAGAACCCGGACACGATGACCTGGGACGACTACGTCCCCGTCCCCAACAGGAACTGGGCCGACCCCACCGTGCGCGGGTCGGTCCGCAACTTCAAAATCGCGCTGGTCACCCTGGACTACCCGGACCAGCCGTTCGTCATCACCCAGCCGGCCGGCTCCACGGTCTTCGGCAACCCGCAGGCCAGCGCGGCCAACGTGCCGCGGGACGGGGTGGCGCCGTTCTACACGGACTTCCTCAACAAGCCCGGCGGCCTGAACCGGGGACACACCCTGCACGAGTACTGGATGCAGGACTCCAACGGCCGCTACGGCGTGGACCTCAACGGCTTCGGCCCGTACGAGATGCCCGCGAAGTCCTACCAGTACGGCATCGACAACGGCTTCAACCCCGGCGCCTGCCCGTCGGGGGACACGTGCGCGAAGAACATCCGTACCGACGGGCTGGGCGCCTGGCGCGCGGCGGTCGGCGAGGAGGTGGCCAACAGCTTCGAGCTGGTCTTCATCCTCTCCGCCGGTCAGGACGAGTCCTCCACCTGGCAGGAGTTCGGCCAGATGATGTTCCAGACCAAGGAGGACGTGCCGGACGCGTGGGGCCCGCCGGACCCGGCGCTGCCCAACTACGCGAAGACCCGCTACGTCGACTGGACCTCCTGGAAGGCGGCGGCCACCATCTGGCCGAACGCGGGCGGTGGCTCGTCGACCCAGGCGGAGAGCTCCGGCATGGGCGTGTACGCCCACGAGCTGAGCCACCTGCTGAGCATCGGGGACAACTACAACAACCCGTACGGCACCCCGCTGCGGCGCGCGTACACCGGCATCTGGAGCATGATGTCGCGGGGCTCCTTCAACGGGCCGGGCGGCCCGCACACCCGCTGGCAGATCCCCCCGGTCAACGGCGGCTCGATGGGGTCGCTGCACACCCTGCGGGACAAGATGAAGATCGGTCTGGTCGGTGAGGAGCACGTGCTCCGCCTGTCGCGGGAGGCGCTGGCCTCCTCCGGCCTGGTCGTCGCCGACGTCACCGCCCGCGCGGTCGACGCCGGTCAGGGCGGGCTGACCGGCCTCAACATCGCCATGGACCAGGACCGCTCCCCGTCCTGCACCGTCACCACCGACCCGCTCTGCGATGGCGGCCGGTTCAACAACTACACCCTCGAGGTCGTCGACCGGATGGGCGCCGACTCGTTCACCCCGGACAACGGCGTGCTGATCAGCAAGACCAAGAACACCGACAGCGCTCCGTTCCAGTGGGTCGTCGACGCCAACCCGCAGGACATCGACATGGTGGACTTCTACCAGCCGAACGGCACCCCGCAGAAGATCACCATGGGCGACTACCGGCAGCTCTCCGACGCGCTGTTCCACGCCGGCGCCAACTCCGGCAGCGAGTACGAGTACGTGGACGAGGCCAACCGGCTGCACTTCTACGTGCTCAACCTCCGGCGGGACGGCAACGGGGTGCTGTCGTACACGGTGGCGGTCCGCTCGCTGGACGGCGCCGGCCCGAGCGCGCACGGCGTGAAGCTCTCCAAGGGCAAGCTGGTCACCCGGGGCAAGCCGAGCGGCAAGGGCGCGACCTGCGCCTTCGACCTGACCAACACGGGCAGGTACGTCGCGGGCGAGCAGCCGCACCCGGAGGACGCCGCCGCGTACCTGAAGTCCGACGTGTACCGGCTCTCGGCGAGCGTCGCCGGCAGGGGCTGGCGGGTGGAGCTGCCGAACGCGCTGGCCACGGCCGAGTTCGGCGAGAAGGCCCCGGTCAGCGTCTCGGTGGGCGCCGACGCCAGGGCGAGCGCGACCACCCTGGTGACGCTCACCGCCACCTCGGTGAGCGACCCCGGCAAGACCGTGACCAGCCAGTGCCGGGTCGAACGACCGCGCGCACTGCTCGGCTGATCCGCGGCGCGGCCCGGGTGGTGGCTGTTCGGACAGCCACCACCCGGGCCACCCCCGACGACCTGGAGGACAGATGCGGCGCCTGCTCGCAGCGCTGTGGCTATCGTCGTTGCTCACCGGCGCGCTGGCGGCCTGTGGAGACGCCGAGGAGGCCCGCTCGGCGATGACCGTGCGGGTGCTCGTGCGGGACATCAACATCCGGCAGGAGGGCGTGGAGTGCGCCGGCACCGGCCCGTACACCCACTTTCACAATCGGGCGCCGTTCCAGGTGATCGACTCCGGCGGGCGGACGCTCGCCGAGGGCGCGCTGCCGCCGGGCACCTCGGTGGCGACGTTCGAGGAGGACCTGGAGGTGGCGCGCGTGCCGACGTACTGCGAGTTCGCCGTGCCGGTCGATGTGGCCGCGCGGGACGCCTACCGGCTGGTCGTCGACGGGCAGCCACCGATCGCCCTCACCGCCAACGACAGCGAGGGGCCGGCGCTCGTCGCGGTGGTGCCGTCATGACCCGCCGCGCCCGGTGCCTGGCCGCCGCCGTGCTGGCGCTGGTCACGGCGATCGCCTCGACCGCCTGCTCGGCCGGCGACGACCCGTCGGGGCGGCCGCAGCCGGTCGCCGGTGGGGCCGCCGTACTGCCCGGCCCGGTGCCGGCGGGACTGGCGCTGCGTCCGGCCCCGCCCGGGGCGCCCGGCGCGCCCGCCGCCAGCGGCGCGCTCACCGACGGCAGCAGCGTCGCCTTCGCCGACCTGTGGGCCACCCGCCCGGTCGTGCTGGTCTTCTTCAGCTCCTGGTGCACCGTCTGCGCGCAGCGACAGGACACGCTGAGCGAGCTGGCCCGTGCCCACCGGGACAGGGTGGTGTTCGTGGGAGTGGCCACCGAGGACAAGGCGCCGGACGTGCAGCGGTACCTGCGGGAGCACCGGGTGGAGTACCCGGTCGTCCTCGACGACGACGGCGCGATCTGGCGGGCGTACGCGGTCCGCGAGCCCCCGGCCGTGGTGGTGGTCGCCAAGGGCGGCGCACTGCTGCGGGGCTGGCCGGGCGGGGTGGACGCGGCGACCCTCGACGGCAAGCTGCGCGAGCTGGTGTTGGCCTCGTAACCGGCCCCGGGCCCGCCGGGGCGCGGCTGGTTCACTCGTCGACCCACTCGAGCAGGTCGCCGGGCTGGCAGTCGAGCACCCGGCACATGGCTTCCAGGGTGCTGAAGCGGACGGCCTTGGCGCGGCCGTTCTTCAGCACGGCGATGTTCGCCGGCGTGAGCCCGACCCGCTCGGCGAACTCACCCACGCTCATCTTGCGTTTGGCCAACTCGACGTCGATGCGCACCACGATCGGCATCAGATCACCGCTTCCATGTCGGTCCGCAGGGTGGTGGCCTGCCGCAGCAGTGCCCGCATCACCACCATGAGGAGCCCCAGCACGGCGACCCCGACCAATGTCAGGAACAGCAGGAGTGGCAGCCCCGGGTCGTCGGCGTTGACACCGATGTAGAGGAACACGCCCAGGAGCACCACCCACGCGGCGGCGATGGCCCACACGATCGCGTCCACCCACGCCAACGAGGCCTGGGTGAAGATGCGGTCGTTCTTGACCAGGGTGAGCAGCTTCCAGGTGGCGACGATCACCACCTGGACGCACAGCACCCAGAAGACCGACACGGCCGTCGCCGGCCACCTCAGGTACGCGTGCTCCGGATCCTGCTCGGCCATGTACGCGAACTGCCCGGGCAGCGAGAGGGTCTGGAACACGACCAGGATCCCGAAGAGCAGCACCAGGAACACTCTGAGTGGGGCTACCGCCCGATTTTCTGTGACCATGTATCGAGTTTCGCTCGTCACCTATCGAATGTCAATAGATTCGGCTCCGCCCGGAGAACCCGTCAGCGACGCAGGGTGGCCGACGGTGGTTCGCCGAAGCGGGCCCGGTACTCGCCGGCGAAGCGGCCCAGGTGGGCGAAGCCGTGCGCGAGGGCGACGGCCGTAACGGAAGCGCCGGCCTCGGCCGTGCGCAGCGTCCGGTGCACCGCGTCGAGCCGGCACGCGCGCAGGTACGCCGTCGGCGTCGTCGCCAGCTCCCGGCGGAAGCAGTCCTGCAGCGTCCGGACACTGACCTGCAGGGCCTCCGCCACGTCCCCGACCGTCAGGGCCTCGGCGTGGTGGTCCTGGATCAGGGCGCAGGCCCGCCGCACCAGCCGCCCGGGTGCCGGGTGCCGCGCCGGCGCGGCGAGCAGACCGGTCCAAGTGTGCTGGTGGGTCAGCAGCAGCTTGCCGATCAGGGCCTGGACGAGACGGTCGGCGACCAGGGGATGGTCCAGCAGCGACCCGCCCGCCGGCCGCGCCAGCTCGGTGGCGAGGAAGTCCACCGCGCGCGCCCACGCCACGGCGGCGGGAGTGCCCATGGCCATACCGGGGTCGAAGCGGACCGGACCGTCCGCGGGTCGGCCCAGCAGCCGGGCGAGTTCCCGGTCCAGGGCGCGCTGCTCGGCGTAGAAGATCCGGTGCGGCGACCCCTCGGCCCAGTGCATGTCCGAGGCGTCGTAGGGGGAGAGGACGGAGGCCGTCTCGGGAGTGGAGGTCACGGTCTGCCCGGCGTGCCGGACGACCGCGCCGCCCCCGAGCGGGATCTGCACGAGATAGAAGGACTCCAGCGGGCCGGGCTGAATGCGTACGGCCCGCCCGTAGTCGAGGTCGACCACGCCGACGCCGGCCACCCGGTGCGCGGTCATCCGCAGGCGGACCTCGCGTACGCCCGACTGCGGCGTGAGCCGGTGGGGGCAGAAGACGCGGCCCACCTCGCTGCGGGCGTGCTCGATGTCGTTCGTCCGGACCGTCACGGCGTCCACCGGCACCTCCCGACCCCGCTGGGCTGCCCCGACCGTAGGGGAGGGGTACGGGGTGCCCGCTCGCCGAGCCGCTGATCCGACAGTTGGCGCTTCCCGCGTACCCCGGACAGCGCCCGCGCCCAGCGGATAGCGACGCCGCCGCGGTGCTCGATAGCGTGCGGACACCGCCGGTCACCCGTCGTCGCGTCAGCCGCCATCCTCTCGGGAGGTCGCCATGAAGATCGCCGTCGTCGGGGCCGGATTCGGCGGACTGAGCGCAGCGAAGGTGCTGCGGCAGAGCGGGTTCGACGTCACCGTGTTCGAGAAGGCCCCCGACGTCGGGGGCGTGTGGAGTCGTACCCGGCGCTACCCCGGTCTGCAGACCCAGAACGACAAGGGCACCTACCACCTCTCCGACCTGCCGATGCCCGCGCACTACCCACAGTGGCTGACCGGTGAGCAGGTCCAGCGCTACCTGGAGAGCTACGCGGAGCTGTTCGGGCTCGGCCCCGTGCTGCGGCTGTCCACCGAGGTCGTCTCCGCCGAACTCGTCGACGGGGAGACGGGGTGGCGGATCGGCTTCCGGCCGGCGGGCAGCGACGAGCCGGTGTCCTGGGAGCGGTACGACCACCTCACCGTCGCGAACGGCATCTTCTCCGACCCGTACATCCCGTCGTTTCCCGGCCGGGAGGATTTCGTCGCCGCCGGGGGACGCGTCCTGGCCGCCGGTGGGTTCCACGACCTGGAGACGGCCCGGGGCAGGCACGTTGTCGTGGTCGGGCACGGCAAGTCGTCGTGCGACGTGGCGGTACCCCTCAGCGACGTCGCGGCGCAGACCCACCTCGTCGCCCGCGAGCTGCTCTGGAAGATGCCGAGGAAGCTCGGCCCGGTGAACTACAAGTACCTCCTGCTCACCCGGATGGGCGAGGGACTGTTCCGCTACATCACGCTGAAGGGCTTCGAGCGGTTCCTGCACGGCCCCGGCGACGGCGTACGCCAGGCGATGCTGCGCCGCGTCGGCGCCGCCGCCACCCGGCAGCTCAAGCTGCGTGAGCTGGGTCTGGTGCCGCACGGCACGTTCGCGGACATCGCCCGCAGCACCGTCAGCCTCGCCACCGAGGGCTTTCCCGAGCGGGTCGCGGACGGCCGGATCACCGTCCACCGCGACCGCGTGATCAGCGAACTCCTGGTCGACGGCGGACGACCGGCCGCCCGTCTCGCCGACGGCACGGTGCTCCCCGCCGACCTGGTGATCTGCGGCACCGGCTTCCGGCAGCACGTGCCCTTCTTCGACGCCGCGCTGCACGCCCGGCTGGAGGACGGCGCGGGCAACTTCATGCTGCACCGGCAGATCCTGCCGATCGACGTCCCGTGCCTGACCTTCGCCGGCTACAACTCGTCGTTCTTCAGCCCGCTCAGCGCGGAGATGGCGGCGGTGTGGATCGCCGCGTACCTGCGGGGCGGAGTCACGCTGCCGGGCGCCGAGGAGATGCGGGCGCAGGTGCGGGACCGGCTGGCCTGGATGCAGGAGCGGACCGGCGGACACCACGCCCGCGGCACGAACATCATCCCGTTCTCGATGCACAACATCGACGAGGTGCTCGACGAACTCGGTCTCAACATCGGCCCCCTCACCCGCGCCCGGCAGTGGCTGCTGCCGGTCGATCCGGGCGCCTACCGGCGGGTGACGCCGCGCATGATCCGGCGCACCGCCGCGGCGGCGGCCAGGTCGCGCGCGGGACGGACGGCGACCGAGGAGGCGGTACCGACGACCGACGGGCCGGCCCGAGCCGGCGACGCCGCGACGCCGCTCCCGGCCACCCGGCAGCCGGGTCCGGGGCGCTGAACGGCCACCGGCCTGCCATCGACCGGTCCCGGGTCGGTGGCAGGCCGGCGTCGTGAGGTACGGCTAGCGCGTCGTGAGCCCGAGGCTCATCGTCCTGGTCAGGGTGGCGTTGTCGTCGTCGCCGTCCAACGACCAGGCCATCGCGCCGGCCAGGCCGGCCCGCCGGATGTAGAGCATCTTCTGCAGCACGACCGCCGGATCGTCGTACGTCCAGAGGGTCGTGCCGTCGAACAACCAGGCGTGCCCGGAGCGCAGGTCGCGGTGGACGCTGTAGCCGTTGCCGGGCAGGGTCTTGAGCTGCTTGTAGTCCTCGTAGCCGGCCGCGAAGGTGGCCGGCGCGGGCCCGGCGGCGGGCTGGAACAGGCCGTTACCGCCGCCGGTGACCCCGGTCCAGCCCTGGCCGTAGTACGGGATCCCGAGGACCAGCTTGCCGCGCGGCGCCCCGCGGGCGATCCAGCCGTCGATCGCCACCTCGACCGAGAAGTCCGGGTCGTCCGGCGCGCCCGCCGGCACGCGCAGCGCCGACTGCTGGTTGGTCACCGCGTCCCACGAGCCGTGGAAGTCGTACCCCTGCACCGTGGCGAAGTCCAGGTACTTGAAGATCTTGCGGCCCTCGAATCCGGCGTCCATGGCCGCCGGGTTGGCCGGCAGGAACGCGGTCAGCGGGTGGTGCGTGCGGGTCGTCCGGCCGTAGGCGTCGAGTTGCCGGCGGAACTCGGCGAGCAGCTTGGTGAAGTTCTGCCGGTCCTCCGGGCGGACCACGTTGCCCGGCTCGCCCGGCCAGTTCGGCCACTCCCAGTCCAGGTCGATGCCGTCGAAGACGCCGGCGCCGGAACCGGGTCCGCCGCTGCCGCCGTCAAGGTTCGGCAGGTTTCCCTTGAGGTAGAGGTCGATGCACGAGGCGACGAACGCCTTGCGGGAGGCGTCGGTGCGGGCCGCGTTCGAGAAGTACGTGGACCAGCTCCAGCCGCCCAGCGAGATCAGCACCTTCAGGTCGGGGTGCTTCGCCTTGAGCTTGGCCAGTTGGCCGAAGTTGCCGTTGAGCGGTTCGCCCCACGCGTCGGCAACGCCGTCGACGCTCTCCTCCGCCGGGACGGGACGCTGATAGTCGGCCCAGGCGTCGCCCTCGCCGGGCCCGCCGTCGACAAAGCAGCGCCCGTCCTCGCTCACGTTGCCGAAGGCGTAGTTGATGTGGGTGAGGCGGCTCGCCGCCCCCGAGGTGTCGAGCTTCTTGACGGGGAAGGCGCGGCCGTAGATGCCCCACTGGGTGAAGTAGCCGACCCGGTGGTAGCCGTCGCGGCGGTGTGAGCTGTCACCGGCGCTGGCGGCGGCGGGCGGGGCGGCGGTGACCAGCAGGGTCGCCAGGGCGACGAGGGCGGTGAGGCGGCGGGGACGGAATGGTCGCATCGGCACTCTCCACGGTGAATGGAGCGGAATTAGTTAAGAGACCTTTCTGATTGATGAAGTTAAGCCGATCACATTCCGCGGTCAAGAGCTGGGCGACGCGGGGGCCTCACTGGCCGAACGTGTACCGCAGGTTCGCGTTGATCAACTGGTTGACCCGCTTGCGCAGGTGCCCGAGCAGCGCGGGCTCCGGCAGCGGCGCCGCCAGCAACAGCGTCCAGCGCAGATCGGTCCCACCGCCGCCGTCGGTCGCCAGGTCGAAGCGCACAAGGGCGTCCGGCCGCTTGATCCAGATCGAGGACCACACGACGAGGGCGGGCTCGCGAGCGTCGAGCGTCCGTGGCCGTTCTTCGTCGTCCAGGAGCAGCAGCCACGGACGGGCCGGGTCGCGGTCCGGCTCGGTGAGCGCCTCGAAGACCACGTGCGGCGGCGCCGGTTGGGTCCTGCGGCGGCTACCAGCTTCGAGCACGCCGAAGTCTAAGCGACCCGGCAACTCCTGCCGTCCCGGTCGCAACGAGTAGCGTGCCGATCACCAGGCGCAGGGCGCGTAGTCCTTCAGGAAGCAGCCGTACAGGTCTTCGCCCTGCTCCCCGCGGACGATCGGGTCGTACACCCGGGCCGCGCCGTCGACCAGGTCCAGCGGGGCGTGGAAGCCCGCGTCCGCCAGCCGCATCTTCGTCGGGTGTGGCCGTTCGTCGGTGATCCAGCCGGTGTCGACGCTGGTCATCAGGATGCCGTCGGCGAGCATCTCCTGGGCGCTGGTGCGGGTCAGCATGTTCAGCGCGGCCTTGGCCATGTTGGTGTGCGGGTGCCCCGCCCCCTTGTAGCCGCGCGCGAACTGCCCCTCCATGGCCGACACGTTCACCACGTACTTGCGACGTGCGCTCGCCGCTGCCATCGCCGGGCGCAGCCGACTGACCAGCACGAACGGCGCGGTCACGTTGCACAGCTGCACTTCGAGCAACTCGACCGGGTCGACCTCGTGCACCCGCTGCACCCAGCTGTTGACCGGGTCGAGGTCCGGCACCAGGCCGCCGGCGTCGATGGCGGTGGCTGCCGCGATCCGTTCCGGCGAGGCCGAGCCGCTGGTCAGCGCCAGCGCGGTGAGCGCCTGCGGAGTGATCGCGGTCGACTCCGGCGCGGCGGTCAGGCTGCCCGCCGTGTCGCCCCAGCCGCCCGGCTTGGCGAAGGTGATCATCTCGGGCAGCGGACCGTCCGGCAGGGCGGCCGCCTCCGCGGCGGCCAGCTGGGCGTACGCCCCGGGTGTGCGACGCACGGTCTGCGCCGCGTTGTTGATCAGGATGTCGAGTGGTCCCTGGCTGCTGACCGAGTCGGCGAGGGCGATGACCTGGGCGGGGTCGCGCAGGTCGATCCCGACGATCCGCAGGCGGTGCAGCCACTGCTCGCTGTCCGGCATCGCGGCGAATCGGCGCACCGCGTCGTGCGGAAACCGGGTGGTCACGGTGGTGTGCGCACCGTCGCGCAGCAGCCGTAGCGCGATGTACATGCCGATCTTCGCCCGGCCACCGGTGAGCAGCGCCCGCCGGCCGGTCAGGTCGGTACGGGCGTCCCGCCGCTCCCGGTTCAGCGCCGCGCAGGACGGGCAGAGCTGGTGGTAGAAGGCGTCCACCTCGCGATAGCGCTGCTTGCAGACGTAGCAACCGCGCGGGTTGTGCAGGAAACCGGCCGTGGCGCCCTCGGTGGGGGAGGCGAGCGGGATGCCCTGGGTCTCGTCGTCGATCCGGCCGGGGGCGCCGGTGGCGGTGGACGCCGTCACGGCGCGGTCGGCCGCCGCGATGGCGTCCCGCCGTTCCTCACGTCGCCGCTGCTTGATCATCTTGTAGAGCTTCGCGGTGGCCCGCTGCACCCGCACCACGTCGGGGTGGTCCGGCGGCAGCTCCTCCAACGCCTCGAAGACGCTGAGACAGGTTTCGAGCTGGCTGCGGTCAATGCCGTGCTGACCGGTTTCGGTAAGATTTTCCGCCGTCATGCTGTCGCTGTCTCGTCCCGTTCCCTGAGCCGGCGCTAACCGGCCCACCCCAGATCCGACCCGGAACTGTACGCACCGCACGGCCTCCCACGCATCCCGCGGCGGGGCTCGGGGTGGTAGCCGACGCCAAAGTCACACCGGCCGGTGCCACCGTCGACGTCGGGGCAGCCGGCGGGCGAACCGGGCGAAGGTCATCGAGCGGCGGTAACCGCCGGCGGAACGGGCTCGCCGGCTGGCGGGACGGGCTCGCCGGCCGGCGACGGCGTGTCGGCGCCGCGCGGCAGCAGCAGCGGGGTGGCCAGGAGCAGCACGCCGGCGAGGCCGATCGCGATGCGGACGTCGGTGGCCGCGGCCAGCACGCCCCAGAGCGCGGTCAGCACCGCGATCGCACCGGTGCCCGTGACGTTCCAGGCGACCAGCACCCGACCGACCCGGGCGGCCGGTACCCGCCGGAGTCGCTCGGTCGCGAAGAGCGGGTTGAACACCCCCATGCAGGTGATCAGCACCAGCTCGACCGCGATCACCAGGACCACGCCCGCCGTGCCGGGCAGCACGAAGAACAAGCCGACCGGCCACAGCGCGCGCAGCACGCCCGAGACCAGCAGGACCCGGCGGCGCCCGTAGCGGGCTGCCAGGCGCGGGGCGAGTCGGGAGCCGACGAACCCGCCGATGCACGGAAGCCCGAACGCCAGCCCGTACTGCCAGGCCGCCCAGCCCAGATCGCCCAGCAGCAGTACCGCCAGCAGCGGCTCGGTCGCCATGATCAGCGCATTGACGGTCACGGTGTTCAGGAACAGCGGGCGCAGCTCGCGGTCGGCGACGATGAACCGCCACCCCGCAAGCAGATCCGCGCCACGTGCCCGGGTAGCGCTTTGGTACGTCGGGCGTGGCTCGCGCTCCCGGATCATGCCGATTGCGAGCGCCGACAGCAGGAACCCGAAAGCGTTGGCGATCAGGGTGACCACCGGCCCCAGCAGACTGATGGCGCCCCCACCCAGGGTCGGCCCCACCGCGGTCGCGGTCCAGGTGGTCGACTCGAAGCGGCCGTTCGCGACGAGCAGCAGGTCGGGGCCCACGATCGACTTCAGGAAGGCGCCGCTCGCGGCGCTGAACGCGATGTTCGCCGCCGCGCTGAGCACCGAGACGATCAGCAGTTGGGGGTAGCTCAGCAGCCCGAACCCGAACGCGATGGGGATGCTCAGCAGGGCCGCGAACCGGATGACGTCCGTGGCGACCATGATCGGCTTCTTCGGCTGCCGCTCGACCCACGGACCGAGCGGCAGCGCCAGTCCCGCACCCACCGCCAGCCCCGCCGCGGCCAGCGCGGAGACCGCGGCCGGACCGATGTCCAGCACTTGTATCGCGATCAGCGGGAAGGCCCCGAACCCCAACCAGGTGCCCACGGTGCTGGCGGCGTACGCCGACCACAACCACCCGAACGACCGCCCCAACCGCTGCCGCGCCATGCTGACCCTTCCGCCGCCACCGATCGTTGACGGTGAGGATTCGACCAGGCTCGGTGATCCGTGATCCAACAACGGGCCCGCCGGCGAGCCACAACCAGCGGTTGTGCGTCCGTACCATCCGGGCGTGGACATCGAGGCCGTGCGTACCTTCGTCGCCGTCGCCGACGCGGGACAGTTCCAGGAAGCCGCCATCGACCTGCGCATCACCCAGCAGGCCGTCTCGAAGCGCGTGGCCAACCTCGAACGCAGCCTCGGCGTCACCCTCTTCGCCCGCACCGCCCGGGGCGCCCGGCTCACCCTCGACGGGCAAGCCTTCCTCCCGCACTCCCGTGAACTGCTCCGAGCTGCCGAACGGGCGGCCGCCTCGGTCCGGCCGGGCGAACGCGCGCTGCGGGTGGACGTCCTGAACCGGCGCATCGCCCCGGCCGTGACCCTGCAGGGCTTCTACCGGGCCCACCCAGGGACCGAGCTCGACGTCGTCACGCTCTCCAACGTCAACGTCGAGACAGCGATCGAGGCGGTCCGGGCGGGGGAGATCGACGCGACCTTCCGGGCCGTACCCGTGCCCGCCCGCGAACTACCCGACGGCATCCTGGTCGAACGGGTCCTGGACGACCCGCTGCAACTGCTCGTCGGCCCGGCCCACCCGCTCGCCGCCGCCCGCTCGCTGACCCCCGCCGACCTGGTCGGGCACCGCATCTGGATCCCGGGCATCAAGCAGGGCACCGAGTGGGCCGCCTACTACGACGAGCTCACCGAGGCGTTCGACCTGCGGATCGACGCCATCGGCCCGAACTTCGGCACCGAAATCGACGAGATCGCCGGCTCCGCCGAGCTGGCGACCCTGGTGGGCGCCGGCGATCGGTACACGTGGCCGGCCACCCACGACCTGCGCCGCATCCCGCTGCACGGCCCGACGCCGGTCTACCCGCACTCGTTCGTGCACCGTGCGGGCAACCCGCACCCGATGCTCGCCGCACTGCGTCGGCACCTGGTGGCCTCCCGCCCGGCCCCCATGGCCGACAGTTGGACGCCGAGCTGGGCCGCCGCCAGCGACTGAAGCTGGACCGCATGTGCCCGGCACGAGGGTTCTGCCCCTGTTCAGGAGGGGGCCGGCGGGTCGGCGAGCTTGACGGTCTGCGCCCGCAGGACCCGGATGGTGTTCTCGATGTAGTCGACGATCGCCGCCATCTCGCGCTCGTCGTACGCCGCCATGAAAGCGGTCATCTCCCGGCCCAGGTCCGCGAAGATGCCGCTCAGGTCGGGCACCGCGGACTCGTCGGCGACGAGGAGCACCCGACGACGGTCGGTCGGATCCGGTTCGCGCCGGACGTACCCCGCGCGCTCCAGCCGGTCGACGATGCCGGTGACGGCGGTGGGCCCCACCCCGAGTTCGGGGGCGAGCGTGCCGGTCGGCATCGGGCCGGACCGGACGATCAGGCCGAGCGCCTTGTGCTCGGCGGCGTTGAGGCCGAGCCGTCGCGCGATCGCCTCGTGGAACAGCACCACCGCCGTGCTCAACTCCCAGCCGTAGTCCCGCATCAGACTCACCCATTGCTTCATCGATCTGGATAGTTCATTCTCGTGAAGTATGAGGCAGACACTCGCACTGAGCAAAGCCGCGCTCCACTGGGCGGCCGTCTTCTACGCCCGTCACCTGGTGCTCGTCCTCGGGCTGTCGCTGGTGCCCACCGTGCAACGGTTCCTCGTGGTGCGCTACGACGTGGCCACGCCGGTAGCGGTGACGACCGAGGCGCTGGTCGTACTCGTCCGGCTGCTCCTGCTGCTCCTGATCATCCGGCTCCTGTTGACCGAGTTGGCGGCGTCAGGAATCGACCGTCACCGGGCCTGGGCGCGTCTCACGGCCGGTATCGACGCGCGACGCGTCGCGTTCTGGCTCCAGTGGGTGGTCCTGGCGGTCGCGTTCGTCGTCTTCGACGTCATCCCCAACGTGGTCATCGCTGCCGCCGTGCCCGAGGCGGGTCGGGAGACGGTGACCGCGGTCGTGGTGGCGGTCAAGAATCCCACCGTCATCGCCTTCACTTTTCTGTGGATGGTCGGCATCGCCCGCACGCTGATCGTCGAGACCGACGATCAGGCTCCCCGCACGCCGGACGGTCAGCGGCTGAGCGCGTCCTGAACCGCCGGATCCGCGGGCGAACGGACCGCCGGCGGCCTGCGGCGGATCGCGTCCCACGCCGCCTTGCCGCTGGCGAAGTAGTCCCGGACCGACTTCTCGGCGAGCAGGGTGAACCCACAGTCGGCGCAGCGGGCGATCACCCCGTCGACATCGAGGCCGAGGTGTCGGCAGAGCGTCACCGCCCGGGACACGTGGTAGGACTGGGTGACGATCAGGGCGCGGTCGACTCCGTACACGTCGCGCGCTCGCGCGCAGGTGTCGTAGGTGTCCAGGCCGTACGGGTCGGCCACGACGCGACGCGGATCGACACCGAGCCGCTCGGTCAGGTAGGAGGTCATCACGGTCGGCTCGTCACCGGATGATCCGCCCCCGTCTCCCGAGACCAGGACCACCCGGGCGCGGCCGCTGCCCACCAGCTCGGCGGCGGTCTCCAGCCGGCCGGTGAGCCGGTCCCCGGGCTGACGTCGGTCCGTCGCCACGCTGGTACCCAGGACGATCACGACGTCGGCGGCCGGCGCGTCGGCCTCGTCGTACACGTGGCCGCGCGCGGCGATCGTCGTCCAGAGCCAGGGAACGCTGGCGAGCAGCAACCCGGCCAGGCCCAGCGCGGCCGTACGCGCCAGCCGCCGCCGCCACCGGTTCGGCCGACCGTCCGTGTCGGGGCTCTCGCTCACCTGCCGCTGCCGAGAAGCGTCGTGGTGTCCACCGTTCGTCCTCCCCGTGGTGGTGGCGGGACCGGATGCGGCCGGTCGCGCCACCGACGCGCGCGTCGGCCGGTCCACGATGTACCGACCGAGCCTCGCCGCGCTTGAACAATAGACGTGACGCCCGGCCGGGGGAGGCCCGGCCGGGCGAGACCACGCTCGGGTGACCGGTCAGTCGACGGTTGGCGGTGCGGTCCGCGCCGCCTCCTTGAGGGCCGCCGCCGCCGCGGCGTACGGGTTGTGGGCGTAGGTCCGGGCCAGGCCGGCCGGGACGGTGAAGTATTCGGCGGACAGCTTCGCCGGGTCGCTGGCCAGCTCCCCGCGGGCGGGCAGGTCATTGCCGTCGTCCCAGCCCCAGGGCGCGTTGGCCGAGTTGGACGAGCAGCTCCAGGTGTCCGAGCCGCAGTCACCGGAGGCGTCCCCGGCGAAGGTGCCGAGGCTGGCGAAGAGGCTCGAGTTCGCTCGCTGCGCCCAGAGGCCGCCGGCGGCGAAGATGTCGATCAGTTGGTAGCGCACGTCACGGTCGTTGCCGTTGCTCGGCGTCTCGGCGACCGTCGACGGGTAGTAGATCAGGCCGTCACCGTTGATCGAGTACTGGGGATACGCCTTCAGGCCGTGGCCCTGCGCCTCCTGGGCGGTCACCGGGTGCGGGAACGCGTCGTGCGGCGACGTCTGGAACTGCAGGGTGCCGTCGACGCTCTCGCGACCGCTGGTCCAGGTGCTGCCGGTCGGCGTGTACGAGTAGAAGTCACTGTGTGCCACGGTGACGGCCGCGCGCAGGACGCCGTAGGTGGAGCCGTCGCGCTCGATCGCGAAGAGCACGCCCTCGCCGTCGTTCTCGTGCTCGGTCTCGAAGAACGGGTGGTCCGTCCAGTCCCGAGGGTGGAAGAACAGGTACGTGATGTACCAGTGGGTGCTGGTCTCCACGACGGAGTAGTACGCGTGCGCGGCGAGCGAGGTGCCGGCCTGGCCCGTCCGATCCCAGTTGTTGCGGCCGTTCAGGTCGCCGTCGAAGTCGACCTTGGCGAGGTAGTCGGACTGCCCGCCCAGGGCGTGGCTTCCGGTGGCGTCGACGTCCTGGTAGTGGATGGGGGCCCAGCGGAGGGCGAGCTCGGCCCGGCTGACCGCGGCGCTCGCGGGGGCCGCTGCCGTGAGCTGCGCTGCCGCCAGCGTCGCCACGGCGCCGGCGGCCGTCAGCGCCTTCACCACCCGGGATCGCCAGGACTTGCTGCTGCTGTCGCGCATGGTGTGCTCCTGCGTCCGAATTGACAGATAGCAATGGATCATCGCGGCCCCGGACACCGGGAGCGTGTCCGTCGAGCGAAGAAAGGATAGATGGATTTCGACGTAGAAGGTCGCCCGCCGGTGGCCGAACGGGGCGCTGCGGGGCCTGGGGCGACACCCACGCCGCACCCGGGAATCACCCCGAGGTGAGATGTGTTGTTCGGCAACAGATATGCCACACAGAATTCATGTTCGATCAACGATGACAAGCGGGAGTGGAGAAATGCCCGATTACGGCCACGAACTTCTCTTCGGGACGTTCCTCACGCCGAGCGCACACGATCCGGACCGGGTCGTGACGCTGGCGGCGCTGACCGAGGCGGCCGGGCTGGACCTCGCCACCTTCCAGGACCATCCGTACAACGCCGAGTTCCTCGACACCTGGACGCTGCTGAGCTGGGTCGCCGCCCGTACCGAGCGGCTGCGGGTCTCCGCGAACGTCCTGAACCTGCCGCTGCGCCCGCCGGCCGTCCTGGCCCGGGCCGCGGCGAGCCTCGACCGGCTGTCCCACGGCCGGTTCGAACTCGGCCTCGGCGCCGGCGCCTTTCCCGATGGGATCGAGGGCATGGGCGGCCGTCGGCTGACCGCGGGACAGGGGGTGGCGGCGCTGCGGGAAGCGATCGACATCCTGCGCGGCGTCTGGGACGACGCCGCCACGGGGCCGCTGAGGCGCGACGGAAGGTACTACCCGATCCCGGGCATGCAGCGCGGGCCGGCGCCGGATCACGACATCAACATCTGGCTCGGCGCCTATCAGCCCCGGATGCTGGCGTTGACCGGCCAGACGGCCGACGGCTGGCTGCCGACCCTGGAGTACCTCCGGTCGCCGGACCGGGTAACCGCCAACCGGCTCATCGACGAGGCGGCGGTCGCGGCCGGACGCGACCCGCGGCAGATCCGCCGGCTGCTCAACCTCTTCACCGTCGACCTGTCGTCGGGCAACCGTGGCTTCCTGCAGGGCCCCGCCGAGCAGTGGGTCGACCAGCTCCTCCCCCTGGTGATCGACGAGGGGTTCAGCGCCTTCCTGATCGGCCGCGACGACCCACGCCTCATCCAGACCTTCGGGCAGGAGATCGCGCCCGCTCTCCGCGAGGCCGTGGCCAGGGAGCGCCGGGGGAGCGGGGCCAGCACCGGCCCGGTCCGGTCGGCCGTCGCGCTGGCCAAGCGTCAGCCCGACGTCGACTACGACGCGCTGCCCGCGTCACTGGCCACCCGCGCCGTCGAGCCCGGCGACCCGGAGTACGAACGGGTGCGCCACTCGTACAGCTGGCAGGGCTCGCCGGCGCTGGTCATCCGCCCCCGAGACGCCGCCGAGGTGATCGACGCCGTGGCCTACGCGCGAACCCAGAACCTTCCGTTCTCCGTACGCAGCGGCGGGCACGGCATCAGCGGCCGTTCGACGAACGACGGCGGAATCGTTCTCGACCTGTCCACGATGAACAAGGTCGAGGTGCTCGACCGGGCAACCCGCCGGATCCGGCTGGAGCCGGGCGCCCGCTGGGGACACGTCGCCCAGGAGCTCGCCCCGTACGGCCTGGCGATGAGTTCGGGGGACTACGGCGACGTGGGCGTCGGTGGCCTCGCCACCACCGCCGGCATCGGATACCTGGTCCGCAGGTACGGCCTGACCATCGACCACATCGTCGCCGCCGAGATCGTCACCGCCGACGGCAGCCTGCTCCGGGTGGACGAACATCATCACCCCGACCTGTTCTGGGCGATCCGCGGCGCCGGCGGCAACTTCGGCGTCGTCACCGCCCTCGAACTGGAGGCGTACGAGGTCGGCGACGTCGTCTACGCCCAACTCGTCGCCGACGCGACCGACACCGCCGAACTGCTCGGTCGATGGGGCCAGCTCGTCGAGGACGCGCCCCGGGAGCTGACCAGCTTCCTCGCCCTGTTCCCTGGTCGCCGGGGCAACCCGCCGATGGCCCAGGTCACCCTGGTCTACGCCGGCGACGACGTCGAAGCCGCGCAGGCCGCCCTGAGCCCGTTCCTGGAGATCGGACCGATCCTCGACCAGCAGGCCCAGCTCGCGCCCTACCCTGCGATCGTCGCGCCGCCCGGCAACCAGCACCGGGGCCAGGGACTGTCCGACAGCCACAGCGGCCTGCTGCACCACATCACACCGCAGGCGGCGGAGGCCATGGCGACGATGATCCACTCCGGTGACGTGATGATCATGCAGTTCCGGTCCGTCGGCGGTGCGGTCAACGACGTCGCCCGCGACGCGACCGCCTACGCACACCGGGACCAGAACTTCTCGGTGCTCGCCGCCACCGTCGCGGACCGCCGGGCCCGGCTCGACAAGCTCTGGGCCGACCTGTACGAGCACCTCGACGGCATGTACCTCAGCTTCGAGTCCGACACCAGTCCGGAGCGGCTCCTCGACGCCTTCCCCGAGCCCACCCTCAGCCGGCTACGTGCCATCAAGGCCACCTACGACCCGGAGAACATCTTCAACCGCAACTTCCCCATACCGCCGGCAGTCGCGCCGCAGACCGGAGCGGAGACCGACGATGCCGATTGAGATCGAACTGGCCCCGGCCCGGTCGCGTCGGACTCAGCGGCCGGGCTGGTCGGCCGGGGAGAGGACGTCGGTCACCGCCGCGCACGGGTCCGTCCCGGGTGCGGCGGCCTGGATCGCCTCGGCGGCGCGTTCGGCGAAATCGCGGAAGGTCGCGCGCTCCTGCTCGGGCAGCCCGCCCAGCACGTGGTCCTCGGCGTGCGCGACCCGGCGCTCGGCGTCGGCGAGCACCGTCCGCCCGTGGTCGGTCGCCACGATGCGCCGGGCGCGCCGGTCGCGCGGGTCCAACCGCCGCTCGATGAGGCCGGCGTTCTCCAGGTCGTCGATCACGTACGTCAGGACACTGCGGTCGATCACCAGGCGGGACGCCAGCGCCCCCTGCGTCGGCACGTCCTCGTGCACGACCACGGCCAGGATGTGGTAGCCGCGGCTGCCGTGCGGCAGGTCCTTCAGCGCCTCCTCGACGTGGTCGTGCCAGCGGCGCAGGACCATGCCGAGGGACCAACCGAAGTTGGAACCGCGCGCACGGTCGGCGGGCAGCTCGCATTCGTCGGCGTCGGACACATCCCCGACCCTACCAGGCAATATGTTGGTCAGCAGACGTGTTGCCGTGCAACGAATCGTTGGGTCAGAAGAGCGTCGACGGCCCGACCGGCGTCGGCTCCGGCAGCGGCTCGACCTCGGGCAGCCGCGCCCGGACCTCGGCGTGGAAGCTGCGGGCGAGCTCAGGCGCGTCGGCGTTGTCCGGGGTGTGCACGAAGAACGTCGGCGAACGCCCCTCGCGCAGCCAGCCGGTCACCACGTCGAGCCAGGGTCGCCAGCCCTCGACCGTGCGCGCCGGGTCGTCCCGACCGAGGTATCGGACGATCGGACGATCGGTCAGCGCGCGAGTGCGCAGCGGCGTGCGTGGCTTCTTGGTCCACGACTCCCGTTCCGCGTCGCTGGTCGGCGGAGTGCGGAAGAACGCGGTGGTGTCGAAGGGAATCCACTCCGCCCCGACCGTGCCGAGCGTTTCCGCGAGGGTCCGCGCCTCCCGGGGGTCGTCGAAGAAGGCCGGGTGGCGGACCTCCACGGCGTACCGGTGGGCGGTGGGCAGCCCGCGCAGGAACCGGGCCAGCACGGGTACGTCGGCGGGGCCGAACGAGCCCGGCAACTGGATCCAGAGCGCGTGCGCTCGCGGGCCCAGGGGTTCGATCGCGTCCAGGAAGACCCGCAGTTCCTCGTCGGCGCCGGTGAGCCGGCGTTCGTGCGTGACGACCTTCGGCAGCTTGAGCACGAACCGGAAATCGGGGCCGGTCTGCCGTGCCCACGACGTCACCGCCTCCCGCCCCGGAGTCGCGTAGAAGGTGGTGTTCCCCTCGACTGCGGTGCACCAGCCGGCGTAGGCGCGCAGCCGCTCGTGGGCCGGCAGCGGGTGTCCGAGGAACCGACCCTGCCAGGCCTTGTGCGTCCACATCGCACACCCCACGTGCAGGCGCATCCGAGCCTCCCACCCCGCGCGACCAGGCGCGGAGCGACCCGCGCCCGGGTACGGTATCCGGCCGGCCGCCGCACCCCGGGCGCGCCCTCCCGGCCCAGCGCCCTCGGCGACCGGCCCGGTGTGCTCCCCGAGGCCTGGACGGCGGCGGGTCAGCGGTGCGCTCGGATCCGCTCCCAGGTGCTCGGCGGCTCCAGCCGGATGCCCGTGCGCAGCGCCGTGGCGACCGGGGCGGCATCGCCGGCGACCGCACTGACCCGGCCGTGTTCGGCCCCGCCCGCCACGCGAGCGGGTACGGCCGGGATGTCGACGTCGAGGCGTACCGGCAGGCCCGGCCAGCCCAGCACGGTCAGGTCCTGCGCGGCGTCGATGCTCGTGCTGGCGCCGAGTGGCCCGCGCACGGTGGCGACCGGATCACCGGCCCGGACGACCGGGTGCACCGCGATCGCGGCGGTGGCGGTGCGGACCAGCGAGCGGGTCGCCCGGAACACCCGGTCCAACTGCACGGGAGTGTTGGCGCCGGGTTGCCCGAGGACGGCGCCCACGATGGTGATCCTCCGGTCACCCACCTTGACGACGGCGGCGAAGACCAGGCATCCACCGGCCTCGTCGGTGGACCCGGTCTTGATCCCCACCACGCCGTCCCTGCCGACCAACGAGTTGTAGTTCCGCACGGTGCCGGCGACCGGCAGGGTGGCCTTCTTCTGCGCCACGATCTCCGCGAACGCCGGCAGCTCCATCGCCTTGCGGGCGAGGATCATCTGGTCGACGGCGGTGCTCACGGTGCGCGGATCGAGCCCGGCCGGGTCGGTGTACCGGGTGTCGGCCATGCCGAGCGCGGCGGCCGTGTCGTTCATCTTGGCGACGAAGGCGTCGACGCTGCCGGCGTCCCAGGCGGCCAGGATCCGGGCCATGTTGTTCGCCGACGGGAGCAGCACCGCCTGGAGCGCCTGGCGCTCGGTGAAGACCGCGCCGGCGACGACCGGCACGAGGGACTCGCCGCGCGCCCGCTCCCGGGGGTACGCGGCGGCCTGCGCCGCGCTGACCGTGAGCCGCGGCCCCTGCTCGCCGCGCTCCAGCGGGTGTTCGGTCAGGATGACGTACGCGGTCATCACCTTGGCCACGCTCGCGATCGGCACCGGGTCGCTCCCACCGGAGGTGCCGAGCGAGCCCACCCCCTCGACGGAGAGCGCGGCCTGCCCGGTCTTCGGCCACGGCACCGCCGGGGGTGTCCCGGCGATGACGGTCGACGCGGGCAGGGTCCGGGTGACGGTCGGCGCGGGCAACGGGCGACGTAGCGGCTCGACCGCGACAGCCCCGGCGCCGGCCAGCAGCAGGGTCAGCAGTCCGGTGACCAGTACCCGTAGGCCGCGGCGCCGGCTCGGCCGCTGCGGCGGGACCGGCTCGATCACCTGGGTCGTCGCGGCGTCCAGCATCGTTTGTTTCCCCCGACTCTCACGCCGGCTGGCCGGCGCGGCGATTGTAGGTGTCACCGGGCGGGTGGTGACGGGCTCAGGTGAGGGTGGCCACCACATACGCGGCCGCCTCGGCAATGAGAGCCTGATCGTATTCGGCGTTTTCGGCGGCTCTGCTGGACATGATGGCGACGACGAGTGGCGCGGAATTCGGGGGCCACACGACGCCGATGTCGTTGACCGTGCCGTGGTCGCCGGTTCCGGTCTTGTCGGCCACGGTCCATCCCCGCGGCACGCCCGCCCGGATGCGTCGGGCGCCGGTGGTGTTGCGTTCCAGCAGGTCGCGCAGGAAGGCTCGCCGGTCGCTCGGCAGGGCGTTGCCCAGCACGATCTGCTGGATATCGGCACCGAGGGCCCGGGGAGAAGTCGTGTCGCGGGGATCGCCCGGGATGGCCGACACGATGTCCGGCTCGATCCGGTCCATCCGGGTGATGGTGTCGCCGAGACTGCGCGCGTACGCCGTCAGCTGGGCCGGCCCGCCGAGCTCGCGGAGCAGGAGGTTGCCGGCCGTGCCGTCGCTGTACCGGACCGCGGCGTCGCAGAGCTGACGGAGAGTCATTCCCGTGGCCACGTGCTTCCCGGTGATGACGGCACTCTTCATGAGGTCGCGACTGGTGTACCTGACGACCGTGTCCAGCTGCGACAGTGGCTTCCGATCAAGGACGGCGGCCGCCGCGAGGGCCTTGAACGTCGAGCAGAAGGCGAACCGTTCATCCGCCCGGTGGGCGATGGTGGCGCCGGTCCCGGTGGCGAGCGCGTACACCCCCAGGCGTGCGTCGAACTTCCGTTCCAACTCCACCAGGCGGTCATGGTGATCGACGGTCGGGGCGGTGGGGGGCGGGGAAGCGGAGGTCGGGATAGCGGAGGGTGGGGCGGCGGGGGAAGGGGAGGCGGGCGGGTCGCCGGCCGCGCACCCGGCCAGTGGCAGCAGCGCTGCCACCCCGAGGATGGCGCGGCGGGTGGCGCGCGGTTGCGATGCCCGAGGGCCGGCCGAGGCCGGGACCGCCGGCACCGTCCCGCCGGGCGGGTTGAGATCTTCCATCGTGGGTTACACGCGCGGCGGCCCGGCGATGGTTGCAGCCAGCCTCTCGGGCGTGACGGCGCCGGCGCTGCTCAGTCCACCGAGGCCCGTACCACCGGCGGCACCTGGAGCAGGTCCAGGCTGTTTCGCCACAGCGTCTCGAGCTGGGCCGGATCGTTGAGCAGTTTCGCGAGCAGCGCGCGCCCCTCGATCTGGGCGACCATCGACCGCGCGGCCTCGCGGGTGTCGACGGACGGGCCGGCCTGGCCCAGGTCCTTCGCCTCGACGACCACCGCCTCGATGAGGTCGATCTGGGCCTCGAAGATCTCCTGGAGCCGGCTGCGGATCTCCTCGGCCTGGGTGCTGAGTTCCAGCGCGAGGTTGCCGAAGAGCAGCCGACGACCCGGCCGGCCTCCTGCTGCCGGACGCGCTGCACCTCCTCGGTGGCCTCGAAGAGGTCCCGCAGGCGCCGCAGCGGGTCGCGGTCGCTGCTGAGCAGCTCGACCCACTGTCGGCACTGGCTCACCCAGTGCTCGTCGATCACGGCGGCTGGTGCGCCCCCTGTTCCGGCGCGGTCCGCGCTCAGGGGCTCCGGGTCTCCTCCTCCCCCGCCGGCCGAGCGCCGACGGATCGCAGGTGGCTCAGCGCCTGCGACCAGGAATGCCAGAGCGTCGTCTCGTGGTAGGAGATGTCGTGCTGGGCGCAGAAGTCCCGGATCAGCGGTTGGGCGCGGCGGAGATTCGGCCGGGGCATGCTGGGAAACAGGTGGTGTTCGATCTGGTAGTTGAGACCCCCGAGCAGACCGTCCATGAACCACCCGCCGCGTACGTTGCGTGAGGTGAGGACCTGACGCCGTAGGTAGTCGAGTTCGTCGTCGGCGGCGAGGATCGGCATGCCCTTGTGGTTCGGCGCGAAGGAACTGCCCAGGTAGAGACCGAGCAGGCCCTGGTTGACGAGGACGAACGCGACCGCCTGGCCGGGGCTCAGCACCGTCACCACGGCGGTGACGTACCCGCCGAAGTGCAGGGCCAGCAGCGCCGCTTCGACCGGGCGGCGCCTGATCCGGTCCCGTCGTCCGACCATGGCCCTGAGGCTGATGGCGTGCAGATGGACGGCTTCCAGCAGCAGCAGCGGAAAGAACAGGTAGGCCTGGTGCCGGACCAGCCACGCGCCCGGCCCGCGCTGCCGGCGCGCCTGCTCGGGGCTGAAGGAGAGCGGCCGGACGGCGATGTCCGGGTCCCGGCCTTCGGTGTTCGGGTGGGCGTGGTGCCGGTTGTGCTTGCCCACCCACCAGCCGTAGCTGATGCCGGTCATGAGGTTGCCGTGCACGAGACCGACCAGGTCGTTGGCCCGTCGGGTACGGCAGATCTGCCGGTGCCCGGCGTCGTGACCGATGAACGCGGCCTGCGCGAAGATAACGGCGAGGGCCGCGGCGACGGCGATCTGCCACCACGACTCGCCGAGCCACCCGAACAGGGCCCAGGTCGCGACGTAGCCGGCGCCGAGCAGGCCGACCCGTGCCAGGTAGTAGCCGCGTCGTCGGTCGAGCAGGCCCGCTCGGCGGACCAGGCGGGACAGGTCGGCATACTCGCTGCCGCCCTGACGGCTGGTGTCGACGGTGGTATCGCTCATGGTGACGGCTCCGCCCACTTCGGCAATCTCGGCCGGTCGATGCTCGGCGGCAGGGTTGGCGTCATTGAGGTCCGGGTCGGGTGCTCGCCTGCGCTCAGCGGGTCGGCCCGGCCGACGACGCGGTCGCGCTGCTCCGGCTCGGGGCGGAGCCGGCCACCGGTGGCGCATCCACCCCGGCGCCGGCGAACCTGCCCGTCGGGAAGGTCGGCAGGTCGGTGGCCGTCCGGTCACCGTCGGCGGACCGACGAGCCGCCCGCGCGACGGCAGCCGCGGCCGCCGCCGCGGTCAGCACCATCGCCGCCGCCTGCAACAGCCGCCTTCTCCTGTTCCGTCGACGCCTCATGCCGCTCACCCCTTCGTCGCATCCAGGCCATCTCCATCGTCGGGGCTGCGGGCCGCGCGCGCCCCGCGGTTCGGCTCATTTGACCCGGTCGGGTCAGAACACGAGGTTTCCTCCACCTGTCGCCGCGGACCTGGCCGAGCCGGCGGTCGCCGAGATCAACCGGATCCGCGTGTCGCCGCCGGGCCGAGCCGCCGCACCCCAGCTTCTGCGGCGCGGCGCACCGCGGGAAGGATGTGGCCATGACCGATCCTGTTGTCGAATCCGCACTCCCCAGGCGCGTTGTCGTCACCGGGGCGACCGGCAAGCTCGGCCGCGCCGTGGTGCGGCACCTGCGCGACGTCGGCGTCGACGTGCTGGCGGTGGACCGCGCCGGCGGGCGGGACCCCCGCGACGTCGACGGCGAGTTCCTCCTCGTCGACCTCACCGACTACGGGCAGGTGGTGGAGGCGTTCACCGGCGGCGCCGACGAGCACGCCGGTCGGGTCGACGCGATCGTGCACCTGGCGGCGGTCCCGGCCCCCGGGCTGCTGCCGAACGCGACCACCTTCGCCAACAACTCCGCGGCGACGTACAACGTCTTCGCCGCGGCCAGGGCAGCCGGGATCAAGCGGGTGGTGTGGGCGTCGAGCGAGACGGTGCTCGGGCTGCCGTTCGACACCCCGCCGCCGTACGCGCCCGTCGACGAGGAGTACGCGCCTCGCCCGGAGTCGACCTACTCGCTGAACAAGGCGCTCGAGGAGGAGATGGCGCGGCACTTCTGCCGGTGGGACCCGGAGCTGGTCATGGTGGGCCTGCGCTTCTCCAACGTGATGGACGTCGAGGACTACGTACCGTTCCCCTCCTTCGACGCCGACCCCCGACTGCGCCGCTGGAACCTGTGGGGCTACATCGACGCCCGCGACGGCGCTCAGGCGGTCGAGCGGGGCCTCGCCCACGACCAGCCCGGCGCCGACGTGTTCATCATCGCCAACGCCGACACGGTCATGACCAGGTCCAGTGCCAGCCTGATGGCCGAGGTGTACCCGGGTGTCGAGATCCGCAAGGCGCTCGGCGAACACGAGACCCTGCTCAGCATCGACAAGGCCCGACGGGTGCTGGGATACCAGCCCCGGCACTCGTGGCGGGACCACGCGGGCCCGGCAAGCCGCTGACCGGCGCGCGGGTCGGGTGGCCAGGACTGGCCCGGCCCGCGCCCCGCGGCCGTGCGAGGATCGACGGACGGTCATGTCGCCATCTCGCACCGCTTGGAGAGCAGGATGTCCCCCTCCCCGGCTCGGGTCTTCGCCGCGCTGAACGCGGTACGGCCACCCGAAGAGGCAACGCCGCTCATGGACAAGGCCGTCGTCGTCGGCGGCAGCGTCGCCGGCCTGCTGGCCGCCCGGGTGCTGTCCGACCACGCGCAGAGCGTGGTCATCATCGACCGGGACGACCTGCACGTGGCCGGGGCGCGACCCGGCGTGCCACAGGGGACGCAGCTGCACGCGCTGCTGCCCGGCGGGCTTGTCCAGCTCGAGCAGTTGCTGCCGGGATTCCGCGAGCAGGCCGTGGCCCGGGGGGCGATCGAGGCTCCGCCCGCGACCAGGCGTAACTACCTCGACGGCCGGCGGAAGGTGGTCGTACCCGACGACGCCGACAGCCTGGCCGGCAGCCGACCCCTGCTGGAGGGGCTGATCCGCCAGCAGGTGCTTCGACTGCCCAACGTCAAGACCGTGACGGCCCGAGCCACCGGTCTCGTGCTCGACGGTGCGGTGACCACCGGGGTGCGCTGTGACGTCGGTGGCGTCTCCGGCGTCGAGAGCGGCGACTTCGTGGTGGACGCCATGGGGCGTTCGAGCAGGCTCTCCGAGTGGCTGGAGCAGGCCGGCTGGGAGCGACCCGTCATCCGGCGGATGACAGTCGATCTCAACTACGCGACGGCGCTGTTCCGACGCCCGGAGGCGAGCCCGGAGCTCACCATCGCGCTGGCGCTGCACAGTCCACGGATGGGGTTGGACGTGGCCGGCGCGGCGTTCTTCGCCATCGAGGACGGCCGGTGGATGGCCATGATGGCCGGTTACGGCGACAACCGTCCCGGGCGTACCGCCGAGGATTTCGTCCGCCGGCTGCGGGAGCAGTTCCCACCGGAGTTCGGCGAGGTCGCCGGGGGCGAGATGCTCGGCGACGTCCAGACCTACCGGCACGCCGACAGCCGGCGGCGGGACTTTCACGCGCTGGAGCGGTTCCCGGCCGGTCTGGTCAGCGTCGGTGACGCGGTCGCGTCGTTCAACCCGGTGTACGGGCAGGGGATGACGGCGGCGGCCCTGCACGCGGCGGGCCTGTCGATGTACCTGCGGTCGGGGCCGGACCTTGGCGTGCCCGCGCGCGATTTCTTCGCGGTGCAGAAGGTCGTGGTCGACGCCGCCTGGTCCATGTCGACCTCCGCCGACCTGGCGCTGCCGCACGTCGACGGCCCCTACCCGCGCGGGTACCGGATCACCAGTTGGTTGAGCAATCAGATCGTCACGGCGACCGTCACGGACGTGCCGATCGCCCGGCGGTTCAACCAGGTGGTCTCCATGCGCGAGCATCCCAGCTCGCTGGCCACGCCCGGCGTGGTCCTCGGCGCCCTGCGCGCCAACCGGCGCGCTCGCTGACCTGATCCGGCCGGGCGCCACCGGTTCCACGCGCGCCCCGACGGGCTGCCGCCGACCCGAGCCGACGTACACGGTGTCGCCGCTGACGGCGGGGGAGGAGCGCACCGCGTGCCCGGCGCGCCGGGTCCACTTCGCGGTGCCGGTGGCCAGGTCGATGGCGGTGACGCTGCCCAGGTCGTCCCCGGCCCGCCGGAGCCGGCCGGAACGGGCCGTGGTCGCGGCGAGCCGGGCGCGGCCGCCTCAGGACACCTGACCGCCTTGGCGCGGACAGCATGGTGTCACTTCGGATTCCGCGCCACACCGCTCGCCGTTCATCGACGATCACGAAGGTATGGCCCATGACAAGGCTGAGCCGTCGCATTTTCGTCCTCAGTGGACTAGTTGCCGCGGGCGCCGCGGTGACCCCCTGGCAAGGTGCCCGGGCCGCGGTGCCGTACCCCTTCAAACTCGGTGTGGCGTCCGGGGATCCGGCGCCCGACAGCGTCGTGCTCTGGACCCGGCTGGCGCCCTCGCCGCTGAACGCCGACGGGCAGGGTGGCATGGCCAACGCGGACGTGACCGTCGAGTGGCAGGTGTCGACCACCGACCGCTTCTCCTCGCTGGTCGCCTCCGGATCGGTGGTGGCCCGCTACGCCGACGCGCACTCGGTGCACGTGATCGCCGGCGGGCTCGCCGCCGACTCCGACTACTACTACCGGTTCCGGGCCCAGGGTCACATCTCCCCGGTCGGGCGCACGCGTACCGCCCCGGCGCCCAGCTCCTTCGGCCGCGACCTGGTGATGGCCTTCGCCTCCTGCGCCCACTACGAGACCGGCTACTACACCGCCTACCGCCGGATGGCCGAGGAGAACCCCGGGCTGATCCTGCACCTCGGCGACTACATCTACGAGGGCGGCACCAACACCTCCGCGGTCCGGCAGCACGTCGGCAGTGAGATCGTGTCGCTGGCCGACTACCGACGCCGGTACGCGCTCTACAAGTCGGACCCGGACCTGCAGGCGGCGCACGCGGCCGCGCCCTGGCTGGTGGTGCCGGACGACCACGAGGTGGAGAACAACTACGCCAACATGGTCCGCGCGGACAGCAGCCCGGCGCTGACCGCCGCGCAGTGGACCGCCCGGCGTACCGCCGCGTACCGGGCCTACTACGAGAACATGCCGCTGCGGCCGACCGCGGCGCCGAGCGGCAACAGCATCCCACTCTACCGCCGCGTGCGGTGGGGGCAGCTGGCCACCTTCCACATGCTCGACACCCGGCAGTTCCGCGACGACCAGGCGTGCGGCGACGGCTGGAAGGTCTGCACCGACGCGGACCTGGCCTCCCGGTCGCTGACCGGCGCAACGCAGGAGAGCTGGCTGCTCGACGGTCTGGCGCAGCACTACGGCACCTGGGACATCCTCGGCCAGCAGGTCTTCTTCGCCCGCCAGTTCGAGGCGAGCGGGGCAGCGAACATGGACGCCTGGGACGGCTACCGGGCCTCCCGCAGCCGCATCCAGACCGGCTGGCAGCAGCGCGGGGTGCGCAACCCGCTGGTGCTCACCGGCGACGTGCACAAGGCATGGGCGAACGAGCTCAAGGCCGACTACGCCAACCCGTCCTCCGCCACGATCGGCACCGAGCTGGTCTGCACCTCGATCACCTCCGGCGGCAACGGCAGCGGCAGCACCACCATCCCGAACGCGGCGACCAACCCGCACCTGAAGTTCCATTCGGACCGGCGCGGCTACGTGCGTACCACGATCGGCCGCAGCCAGGTCCGGGCGGACTTCCGCGCGGTCAGCACGGTGACCGAGCACGGCGCGGCCGCGTCCACGGTGCGCTCGTTCGTCATTCTCGACGGCCAGCCCGGCCTGCAGGCCGGCTAGGAGGAGACCACCGATGTCAGCATTCACCGCACTGCTCGCCGCGTCCGTGCTGGTCCCGGGCGTGATCGCGGTCGCCGCCCCGGCGCCGATCGCGGTGACCGCCGCGGCGGTCACCTGGACCACCGCCAACAGCGCCTCGGCCGGCGACCAGGACCTGCCCGCCATCGCGATGAACCGCACCGGGAAGGTCGCGGTGGTGTGGGAGGACGACCGCGACAGCACCGGCCCCGAGGACGACACCCACAGCGAGATCTTCCTGCGCCTGTTCGGCGACGGCACCCCGGCCTACGAGCTGAAGCTCTCCGGTGGCGGCACCAGCGGCGCCGCCTGGCGACACATCAGCCCGGACGTGGGGCTCGACGACCGGGGCAACGCGGTGGTGGCATGGGCCGCCGACGGCGACGGCAACGGCGTCTACAACATCCAGTACCGGGTGGTGTCGCCGGCCGGCGCGGTGCTCGGATCGGGGCAGGCCAACGCCGGCGACGCCGGCCAGCAGATCTGGCCGAGGGTGGCGGTCGATCCGGACGGCGCGCCCAACAACGCCGCCGCGGTCGGTTTCACCGTGGTCTGGGAGGACGTGCAGGGGACCGCCCCCGCCACCGTCAAGGCCGCCGGCTTCACCGCCGCCACCACCAAGGCGTACGAGGTGACGGCCTCGCAGACGACGGGTGCGCACCATCGCCCCGACGTGGCGGTGTCCGCTTCCGGTGAGGCGCTGGTGGTCTGGGACGAGGACGCCGACGCGAACGGCGCGTACAACATCGGGTTGACCCGGCTGGCGCGGTCCAACGGGGCGGTGGCGCTGTCCCGGCGGACGGCCAACGCGCAGAGCGGCGGGCAGCAGCAGCGTGCCTCGGTGGCCGCGAACTTCGCCGGTGACTTCACGGTCGCCTGGGAGTCCGACCACACCGGCACCCGCGGCGTCTGGGGGCGCTCGTTCACCGCGGCCGGCGCCCCGCGGCACGCCGAGGTCGAGGTCTCCACCGGCGCCGGGGCCACCGGCGCCGGGGCCGGCATCGACGACCAGGGCAACGTGGTGGTGGGCTGGACGGTGTCCGGCGCCAACCCGGACGTCTGGGCGCGCGGCCTCAACCCGGACGGTACGACCACCGGCCGGCTGGCCGCCCAGGCGCTGAGCCAGACCACGACGGGCCGGCAGGACCAGATGGCCGTCGCCGCCTCCCCCTGGGGCGAGGTGAGCGTCTGCTACACCGACGACAACGACGGGAACTCGTTCGACCAGGTGCTTCTCGGCCTCGGGGCGACGAACTCGACCTGGCTGATGTCGGCCGAGGAGTTGCGCCGGCTGAAGGCGCGGGGCGCGCCGACCGCGGGCTGAGCCGACCGGCCGGGGTCCGGTGCGCAGGCTCGCCGCCTGCGCACCGGGCCGCCGTGGCCGCCCCGACGGCGAACTGCGCCTACGCTGGGTCGATGGCTGACACACCGGACAGCGCCGACGAGGCCGTCGTCGGCGCCGTCGGGCGACTCCGGGCCGAACGCGCCCACACGATCGAGCAGATCGACCACCTCACCAGGGTCGTCGCCGGGATCATCGCCGCCGCGTCGTCGGAGAACACCGATGACGAGCACGACCCGGAGGGCCAGACGATCGCCTTCGAGCGCGCCCAGGCGAGCGCGCTCCTGCGGGAGGCTCGGGAGCGGCTCGCGTCGATCGACCGCGCCGTGGACCGGATCGACGACGACAGCTACGGCCGCTGCGAACGGTGCGGCGGGCCGATCGGGTCGGAGCGGCTCGAGGCGCTCCCGGCCACCCGCACCTGCATCGGCTGCGCCTCGTCCCGCCGCTGACCCCGGACGCCCACCGAGGCGCGCCGGGCGACGGTAGAGCGGCCGCCTCCCGACCCCTTCAAGAAGCTGGGCGGCATGCGGACCTCCGCCCTCTCCGCGGGCGAAAACGGCTTGCCGGCCGGGGGTGGAGTCGGGGAGGGTGCTCGCCATGACGTTCTGACGGGCAGCACCCAGCCAACCCGCGACCCGGCGCCGATCGGCGCCGCGCCGCCGTCCGCCCTCCTTTCTCCGGAAAGAGAACGTCCTTGTCTGAGCAAGACCCCCGGCGGGTTCCGCCGCCGCAGTCCACCTCGGCCTCCGTCACCGTGTTCGCCTCGGCCGCGAGCTGGATCGAATCCGACGCCCTGGCACAGTGTCAGCAGGTGGCCGCCCTCGACGGCATGATCCACGTCGCCGCGATGCCGGACCTGCACCCCGGCAAGGGCGCACCGATCGGCGCCGCCATGTCGTCGACCGTGCTGTATCCGTTCCTGGTCGGCTCCGACATCGGATGCGGCATCGCCGTGTTCCCGATCAGGCTGAAGCGCGTCGTACCCGAGCGGCTCGCCGCCCGGTTCCCCGACCTCGACCGCGCGCTGGACCCCGAGCGCGATGCCGGCGATCCGGCGTGGGCCGTGCTGGCGGGCGACGTTCCCGCCGGTCACCTGGACGGACTCGGAACGGTCGGCCGGGGTAACCACTTCGTCGAGCTGGCGCGGATCGGAACCGTCTTCGACCCCGACCACGCGGACCGGCTCGGGCTCGACGCCGGCGACCTCGTGCTCGTCGTCCACACCGGCTCCCGAGGGTTGGGCGAGCGGATTCTGCGGGCGCACACCGAGCTGCACGGCGCGGGCCCCGCCGCCGATCCCGCCGCCTACCTGGCCATGCATGACGACGCCGTCCGCTGGGGATCGCTCAACCGGCGGCTGCTGGCCGCCCGGGTCGCCCACGCGCTGGGCGCCGAACCCACCGAGCCGATCGTCGACCAGTGCCACAACCTGGTCGAGGCCGGCGACGGGGTCTACCTGCACCGCAAGGGTGCGGCGCCCGGTGACGGCCGCGACGTGCTCGTCGCCGGCACCCGCGGCACCCCCTCCTACCTGGTGGCCGCGCATGCCGGCCCGCAGGCCAACCATTCGGTGGCGCACGGCGCGGGCCGCAAGATGTCCCGCGCCGACGCGCTGCGCCGGGGCCGGGCCAAGCACACCGTCGAGGAGCTGCGCCGCACCCCGGTGGGATCGCTGGTGGTGTGCGGTGATCGCCAGCTGCTCTTCGAAGAGGCCCCGACCGCCTACAAGCGCATCGAGCAGGTGATCGCCGACCTCGTCGACCACGACCTGGCCACGCCCGTGGCCACCACGGTCCCCCTGGTCACGTACAAGACGGCGGACCTCGGGTCGGCACCCGCACGGGACCGTCGGGACCGCCGACGCGGGGGCGGCCGAGCATGAGCGTCCACCTGTTCCTGTCGGCCGGGCGCGGCCCGCAGGAGTGCGCCTGGGCGCTGGCCCAGCTGCTGCGCCGCCTGGAGGCCGACGCCACCCGGCACGATCTGCGGACCCATCGGGTCGAGACCGTCCCCGGCGACCGGCCCGGCACCTACCGATCGGTCCTGGTCCGGATCTCCGGCGACGACGCCGAAAGGTTCGCCACCTCGTGGACCGGCACCCTCTGCTGGCAGGCCGCCAGCCCCTACCGGGCGGCCACCGGCCGCAAGAACTGGTACGTCACCGCCCGGCCGTGCCAGGTCGACACCCCGCGCAGCACGTTCTCCGAGGCGGATGTCGAGGTCGTCGCCTGCCGTACCGGCGGCCCCGGCGGCCAACACCGGAACAAGGCCAGCACGGCGGTGCGGGCGACCCACCGCCCCTCCGGGCTGGTCGTCGTGGTCGACACCGAGCGGCAGTTCAGCCTCAACCGCCGCCTGGCCCTGCAGCGGCTGCGGCGGCGCATCGAGCGGGGCGACGAGGCGACGGCCCGGTCGGTCACCACCGGCCGCTGGCGTATCCACGACGAGCTGGTCCGCGGCAACCCCACCCGCGTCGAACGGCCCGGACCTGGCGTCGACGAAAGACCCGGGTGACGGCGCCCGGCGGGCGTCCCCGACGTCCCGGTTGCCCGCCGACTGCCCGGTTACTGGCTGTGACGGGTCGCACCATCGGCCCAACGCCTGGACGCGATCTAGGTAAGGCCATTCACATCAGGTACCGTCGCCTGTCACACCGTCTTTGCACGAACCTTGGCTGCCTGTCACAGGGGCCGAAACGGAGGGACCTCGCCGTGAACTTCCATAGCGCAGTCCGCAAGGCTGGCTTGATCGTGGCGATCGGCGCTCTCGCGGTGACCGCGGGATGCGCCAAGAAGGACGAGGGCGAGGTCCAGGCGAGCGGGGTCAAGCTGGTCGAGAAGGACAAGCTGACGGTCTGCACCCACCTGCCGTACGCGCCGTTCCAGTCGAAGGACGCCAGCGGCAAGGTGGTCGGGTTCGACGTCGACGTGATCGACCTGGTGGCCAAGGAACTGGGTGCCGAGCAGAAGATCATCGACACGCCGTTCGAGGGCATCAAGTCCGGCCAGGACCTGAACACCGGCAAGTGCGACGTGGCCGCGGCGGGCATGACGATCACCGAGGAACGGCAGAAGGTCATGAACTTCTCCGATCCGTACTTCGACGCCACTCAGGCTCTGCTGGTCAAGACCGGTAAGCCGTACAAGTCGCTCGACGACCTCAAGGGCAAGAAGGTCGGCGTCCAGGCCGCGACCACCGGCCGCGACTACGCCCGCAAGCAGGAGGCCGAGAAGAGCCTGCAGCTCGTCGAGTTCGAGGACCTCGCCGCCCTGCAGCAGGCTCTCGCCAACGGCCAGGTCGAGGCCGCCGTCAACGACCTGCCGGTCTGGACCGAGTACATCAAGGAGCACCAGGGCGGGTTCGAGGTCACGGCCGAATTCGACACCGGCGAGCAGTACGGGTTCTCGGTGAAGAAGGACAGCAACCCGGAGCTGCTCAAGAAGATCAACGAGGTGCTCGCGAAGGCCAAGCAGGACGGCACGTACGACAAGATCTACGAGAAGTGGATCGGCAAGCTGCCGAACGCGTGACCTGAGACTCCTGACCGGAGGGCGTGCGCTGGGCGCGCGCCCTCCGCGTCGGTAACCCGCGCACAGTCAAGGAGCGCCGAACCGTGAAGCTGCGACGCCGCCAACGAGAGCGGCTGTCCCTCTGGCTCCAGTACCTGGCCTTTGTCGTTGTCATCGTGGCGGTGATCTTCGCCGCCGACTGGGGCCGGCTCAGCGATGCGTTCTTCCGCGTCGACATCATCAAGTCGATGTTCCCGACGATCATCACGGTCGCGCTGCGCAACACGATCCTCTACACGCTGGGCGCGTTCGCCTTCGGCCTCGTGTTCGGCACCCTGCTGGCGCTGATGCGGCTCTCCCGGGTGGCTCCGTACCGGTGGGTGGCGACGGCGTACGTCGAGCTGTTCCGGGGCCTGCCCGCGCTGCTGGTGCTCTTCCTCGTCGGATACGGCATCCCCATCGCCTTCCCCGAGCGGGAGATTCCCGGCGGCGTGTTCGGTTCGATCGCGATCGGTCTCGGGTTGACCGCCGCCGCCTACATGGCCGAAACCATCCGGGCCGGCATCCAGGCGGTGCCGAAGGGGCAGATGGAGGCGGCGCGCACGCTCGGCATGTCCCACTTCACCGCGCTGCGCACGATCATCATTCCGCAGGCGTTCCGGATCGTGATCCCGCCGCTGACGAACGAGCTCATCCTGCTCACCAAGGACTCGTCGCTGGCCTACGTGCTCGGCGTGACGGCGCAGACCATCGAGGTCACCAAGTTCGGTCGGGACACGCTCAACGACCGGGTGAACGCCACCCCGTTGCTGGTGGCCGGCTTCACCTACCTGATCATCACCCTGCCCCTGTCCCAGGTGGTACGACGCCTCGAACTCCGCTACGCCAAGGCTCGGTGACCCAGATGACGACCACCCAACCCCGGCCCGCCGTCGAGATCCGCGACCTGCACAAGTCCTTCGGGCCGCTCGAGGTGCTCAAGGGCATCGACTTCGAGGTCGGCCACGGCGAGGTGGTGTGCGTCATCGGGCCGTCCGGTTCCGGCAAGTCGACGCTGCTGCGGTGCGTCAACCTGCTCGAGGAGCCGAGTGCCGGCAAGATCTGGGTGAACGGCACCGAGATGACCGATCCGGACGTCGAGATCGACGCGGTACGCCGCGGTATCGGCATGGTGTTCCAGTCGTTCAACCTCTTTCCGCACCTGACCGTGCTGGACAACCTCACCATCGCCCAGCGCCGGGTGCTCAGGCGCGGGCGCGGCGCGGCCGAGCAGGTCGCCCGGGGCAACCTGGAACGGGTCGGCCTGATCGACAAGGCCGACGCGTTTCCCGCGCAGCTCTCCGGCGGCCAGCAGCAGCGGGTGGCGATCGCCCGGTCGCTGTCGATGGATCCCAAGCTGATGCTCTTCGACGAGCCGACCTCGGCGCTCGACCCGGAACTCGTCGGTGACGTCCTGACGGTCATGCGCAAGCTGGCCGAGGACGGCATGACGATGCTGGTCGTGACCCACGAGATGGCGTTCGCCCGGGACGTCGCCGACCGGGTCGTGTTCATGGACGGCGGTGTGGTGGTCGAGCAGGGGCCGCCGCAGGACGTGCTCGGCGCACCGAAGCACGAACGGACCCGCTCGTTCCTCTCCCGGGTCCTCGACCCGACCCACGTCGCCCAGCTCGGCCAGCCCGACCAGCGCCCCGAGCCGGTGGACGGGCCGAGTCTGCCGGCCGACGACCACCGCGACCGCTGACCCCGCTCTCCCGGCCCCACGACGACGTGCGGGGCGGGGCACGGTGCCGACGGCGTCGCTCAGAACTCCTCGTACGTCGCCGGATCCTGGCCCGCGAGGCGCCCATCGGGGCGACCCAGCGCGGTGATGGCCTCGACCTCCTGGTCGGTGGGCTTGATGCCGAAGATGTCCAGGTTCTCGTCCTGCCGCTGCGGGGAGGCGGCCTTGGGCAGCGGGATCACCTGGCGGGCCACGTGCCACGCGAGGATGGCCTGCGCCGGGCTGATGCCGTGGGCGGCTGCGATCTCCACGACGGTGCGCTGCTGTTGCAGGTCGTTGCCACGGCCGAGCGGGCTCCACGCCTGCACGAGGATCCCGTGCGCCCGGTGGTGGTCGATCACCTCCTGCTGCGGGAAGTACGGGTGCACCTCGATCTGGTTGACGACCGGGGCGACACCGGTCTCGGCCACCAGCCGGTCGATGTGCTCGGGCAGGAAGTTGGAGAGACCGATGTGCTTGACGAGGCCGCGCTCACGCGCCTCGATCAGCGCGCGCCATGCCTGCACGTACAGGTCGACCCTGGGGTTCGGCCAGTGGATCAGGTAGAGGTCGATCTGGTCCAGGCCGGTGCGGAACACGCTCTCCTCGATGGTGGTCAGCGCCTCGTCGTACCGGTGGTGGCGTCCCGGCAGCTTCGAGGTGACCACCAGTTCGTCCCGTGCCTCCGCCGAGCGCGCGGCCCGACCCACCGCTCCCTCGTTCTCGTAGTTCACGGCGGAGTCGATCAAGCGATAGCCCGCCGCGATGGCCTGACCGATCGCGGCGGCACCCTCCGAGCCGGTCAGCCGGTAGGTGCCGAGCCCGATCGCCGGCAACGTCGTGCCGTCGGCGGCCGTCAGGTGGGGGATCGCCATGGTTGATCTGCCTCTCCGTCGACCGTGATCGGCCGGCCCGCGCGGCACCGGGGCCGGTTCGGCCAGGTGGGTGGTCTGCGGCTCGCCACCGGCGAGACGCGTTCTGACCCTACTCGCGCGGGCCGCGCCAGCCGGGTGGCCCGCGCCCCGGTGCCCCGGCCGAGAAGGGCACGGATGGCGGGGTGCGGCTCAGCCCACCCGGTCGAGGAAGGCCCGCGAACGCTGCACCACCAGCGCGGCCGCCGATGCGTCGTACGACGGCAGCGCGCTGTCGGTGAACAGGTGCTGGTCACCCGGGTAGACGAAGAGCTCGGCCAGGTCGGATCCGGCGATCTCGACCAGTTGGCGGGCGGCGTCGAGGTCACCCTCGAGCGCGAAGAACGGGTCCTTGTCCATGCCGTGGATCTGCACCGGGACCCCGTCGGGCCAGGGCCCGACGGCCCATTCGCCGGTGATGGGAAGGCAGGCTTCGTAGAGCAGCGCGCCGCGCGCGTCGGGTCGGGTCTGCGCGAGCCGCTGCGCCGTGCCGGCGCCGTAGGAGAAGCCGCCGTACACCAGGCTCCTGGGCAGGTCGGCCAACGCCCGGTCGGCGCGGTCGTCGAGCACCGCGGCGCCGAGGCGCTCGGTCAGCGCGAAGCCTTCTTCGAGGGTTGCCGGCCGCTCGCCGTCGAACAGGTCGGGTGTGTGCACGCGGTGTCCGTCGGCGCGCAACTGCTCGGCGAACGCACGCACCCCGTCGGTGAGCCCCAGCAGATGGTGGAAGAGGACCACGTCAGCCATCTCATACACTCCTGTGATCAAACGGCGATGATGGAATGATCCATGATTCTAGAACGGTCGAGAAATGTCGGTCAATGAGCGGATCCCGGACTACGACCTCGACGAGCTGCTCGTGGTCACCGCGCCCGAGCAACTGCGCGCCCTCGCGGACCCGCTGCGCGACACCCTGCTCGAACTGCTCCTCGAACGGGCCGCCACGGTCACCGAGATGGCACGGGCCGTCGACCGGCCCAAGAGCAGCGTCGCCTACCACGTGAACCTTCTCGTCGACGCCGGCCTGCTCAAGGTGGTGCGCACCCGGCGGGTGCGGGCGATCGAGGAGCGGTACTACGGGCGCGTCGCCCGCACCCTCTACGTCGGCGCGCTCCACCGCCCCGAGGACAAACAGGTCGTGGCCGCCATGAACGGGCTCGCGCAGGCGGCGGCCGAGGCCGCCGCGGCCCACGCGGCCGACGACCTGCGGTGCACGCTGGTGCACGCGCGTATCCCGAGGGAGGAGGTGCGCAACTTCTGGGCGGAGGTCCAGGCCCTGGCTCGCAAGTTCGCCGAGATCCCGCGCGCCGGCGACCAGGTGTACGGTTTCGCCGCCGGCCTCTACCCGACCGATGCGCCCACCCTGCCGGACGCCGAGGGCGAACCCACCGGACCGGACTCCGGCCCTGCCGCACCCGGCTGACCGTCCGGCGAGCAGACGTTCGTCGGCGGTGCCGCGCGGGTAGCCTGCGCTGGGTGTGCCGCAGATGCTGGTGAAGTCCGCCAGTCCTGGCGGGGATGGGAGACCGAGGCGTTGTCCGTTTCCGGTGAGCGTGCGCCGCTGGTACTCCTGCACGGTCTGACCTTCGACCGGCGGCAGTGGGAGCCGCTGCTGCGTGAGCTCGAGGTGGTCGACCCGGGCCGTCAGGCGCTGGCGCTGGATCTGCCCGGCCACGGCGAGTCTCCGCGCCAGGACTCCTATCGGATGGCGGACGTCGCCGAGTTCGTGCACGCGAAGGTGCGGGAGGCCGGCCTCGCGGATCCGGTGCTGGTGGGCCACTCCGTGGGAGCGGTCGTCGCGACGGTGTACGCCGCCCACTACCCGACCCGCGCCGTGGTGAATCTGGACCAGCCGCTGCTACCCGGCCCGTTCGGGGCTGCCGTGCGTGCGGCGGAGCCGGTGTTGCGCGGCCCGGACTGGCGGCAGATCTGGGACCGGCTGCTGTCTGGGATGGGGATCGAGTCCCTCCCGACCGGTGCGCGCGCGATCGTGGAGACCGCGACCGACCCGCGACCGGATCTGTTGCTCGGCTACTGGGCCGAGATCCTGCACGGTTCCGACGAGGCGATCACCGCCGAACGGCGGCGGGATCTGACGGCCATCGGTGAGCGGGGGATCGGCTACCGGTGGGTGACCTCGTCGGAACCACCGGCGGCATACCGGGCGTGGCTGACCGCGGCGCTGCCGACGATCGACGTGACCGTGCTGCCCGGCGGTCACTTCCCGCATCTGGCTCATCCGGCGGAGCTCGCCAGGATGCTTGCGGACCTGCCGGAATAGCCGGGTCCGCGTCGGTGCCCCGACCCGGGGCGCTCGTCTACCGCTGACAGGCGGGGCGGCGATCGCTGCGCCGCCCGGCCCGCCCGGCTACGGCTTGCGGCCGACGGCCACCAGACCGGAGCTGCGGGACGGGTCGTCGGCGAAGTCCGCCGGATCGTCCGGGGCGGGCCGCCACTGCGGCAGCCACACCACGCCGGGCGCGACCAGGTCGAGGCCGGCGAAGAACCGCTCGAACTGCGGGCGGGTGCGCAGGTGGAACGGGGTCGCGGTGTTCCGCCGGTACAGCCCCTGGGCGGTCTGCACGTCGTCGGGGTCGACGTCCCCGCCGTCGGCGCAGGCGTGCGACGCCACCAGGTAGCTGCCCGGTGCGAGCGCCGCCCGCAACTGCCCCACCACGTCGTACGCCAGGTCGTCGTCGGGTACGAAGTGCAGGACCGCGCCCAGCAGCAGGCCGACCGGCTGCTCGAGATCGAGCAACGCCCGCACCCGCGGGTGGGTCAGGATGGCCTGCGGCTCCCGCAGGTCGCCCCCGATGGCGGTGGCCCGGTCGTTGCCGTGGAGAATCTCCAGGCTCTCCGACACGGCGACGGGGTCGATGTCCGCGTAGACCACCCGGGCGTCGGGCGCGATCTGCTGGGCGATCTCGTGCACGTTGCCCTCGGTCGGGATGCCCGAGCCGATGTCGAGGAACTGCCGCACCCCGGCTCCGGTCAGGTGACCCACGGCCCGCCGCAGGAACGCCCGGTTGGTGCGGGCCAGCACCGGCGCCAACGGGAACATCTGGGCCATCGCCTCGGCGGCGGCCCGGTCGGCCGGGAAGTTGTGCGTCCCGCCGAGGTGGTAGTCGTAGATCCTCGCCGCGGTCGCCGGCTTCGTTCCGCCGTCATCGTCCACACCAGACACCGTTGCGCCTCCCTGGTGAGCGTCGCGACGCGTCCCCGCCCTCGACGGGCCGAGCGGGACCGTTCCCGCGGCACCCTATCGAAATGCCCGCACCCGGGCCGGGGGAGCGCCGCTCACCCGGCCACCTTGTGCAGAAAGGCGCCGAGGCTGCTGGTGGTCCGTTCGATCTTCTGCTCCAGCGTGATCGACTCGTCGATGCGTCGCCCGGCGTCCTTCTTCCCCCGCAGGTAGAGCGAGCAGGCCAGGTCGGTGCAGATGTAGGCGCCGACGGAGTTGCCCTGCCGCCCCTCCTTGCCCGCCTTGCGCGCGGTCATCAGCGAGACGCCGTCCGCGGTGTGCGTGGTCAGGCAGAACGAGCACATGCTGCGCCGCGCCTGCCCGGTCTGGGCGGCCACCCGGAGGGCGACCCCGACGAGCCCGGTGGGGGACTCGGCGATCAGGTAGGCCCGCTCGGGCGCGGACGGGTCACGCCAGCCGAAGAAGTCAAGGTCGTCCCAGGGGCGGGTGGCCAGGTCCTTGGGTACGGCCAGGCGCTGCGTCTCGCCCTTGGTGCAGTTGACGAAGGAGGCGCGGAGGGCGGCTTCGGTCACCGGGTTCATAGGCATTACTCTAGTATGCCTAGGCAAACGCTTTAATTATCTAGGTGGAGCGTGACACATGGCACGTGCGGGCCTGACCCCCGAGCGCCTGACCCTGGCGGCGGCGGAGCTGGCCGACGAGGTCGGCCTGGACAACGTGACGGTTTCGGCGCTCGCACGCCTTTTCGGGGTGAAGGACGCAAGCCTCTACTTCCACCTCAAGAACGTGCAGGACCTGCGGATCCGGGTGGCGGGGCTGGCCCTGGCCGAGCTCGCCGACCGGGTCGCCGACGCGCTCGCCGGCCGGGCGGGCAAGGACGCGCTGGTGGCCTTCGCCAACGCCTACCGGGACTACGCGAAGCGGCACCCGGGCAGGTATGCCGCGATGCAGGTCGACCTCGACCCGGAGACGGCGGCCGCGAGCGCGGCCCGCCGGCACTCGGAGATGACGCGGGCGATCCTGCGCGGTTACCAACTCTCCGAGCCCGACCAGACGGACGCGATCCGGATGCTGCACAGCACCTTCCACGGGTACGTGTCGCTGGAGCGGACCGGTGGCTTCCGCCACCACCCCCGCACCGCGGAGGTGTCGTGGTCCAGAACCCTCGACGCCCTCGACGCCGTCCTCAGGAACTGGCCGCCGGAGTGAACTCCGCCGCGGCCGACCAGGGGATCGGCGCGCACGGTTCGGCTCCGGGGTGGGCCGGGACGACCGGCGCCGGACGGGGAAGCGCGCGCCGGTCCCGACCGCTACCATGACGCGGCTGACGCGTCCGGAGGCGTATCACCCGGCCACCGACGCGTCGCCACCCCCAGCGACAGACCTCCCAGGATCCGGACACCTCAATGGACAGTTTGAACACCGAGCAGCCACCGTCCGAGGCGAACGCCACCTGCTTCCGGCACCCTCGTCGAGAGACGTACGTGCGGTGCACCCGGTGTGACCGTTCCATCTGCCCGGACTGCATGCGCGAGGCGCCCGTCGGTTTCCGCTGCCCCGAGTGCATCCGCTCGGAGAACCGCACGGTGCGGCAGTCCCGCACCGTCTTCGGCGGCCGGGCGCTCGGCCGGCCGGTGGCGACGTACGTGCTGATCGGTCTCAACGTCCTGGTCTACCTGGCCGAGCTGGTGTGGCCGGCGATCATCGGTCGGTTCGACAGCCTGGGCACCGGCTTGGTCGACGAGAGCGGCCGCTACTTCGTCGACGACGGCGGCAGCTACGCCGGCTACCGGCTCGTCGGCATCGCGCACGGCGAGTGGTACCGCCTGATCACCTCGGCCTTCCTGCACACCGAGCCGACCCAGGGCTTCTTCGGGATAACCCACATCCTGTTCAACCTGTACTGGATCTGGGTGCTTGGGCGGATCCTCGAGGAGCGGCTGGGCGTGCTGCGCTTCCTCGCCGTCTACCTGCTCTCGGCGCTCGGCGGCGCGGTGTTGTTCTTCCTGGTCGATCCGCATTCCTCCGCGATCGGCGCGTCCGGCGCGGTCTACGGCCTGGCAGCCTGCTACTACGTGGTCAGCCGCCGCCTGCGCTACGAGCCACTCGACCGCAACCGGATGCTGATCATGTTGGCGGTGTGGTTGGTGATCTCCGCCGGGTTCACCGCCTGGCAGGGCCACCTCGGTGGCCTGCTGGTCGGCGCCGCAGCAGCCGCGGGAATGGCGTACGCGCCGCAGCGCCGTCGTGGCCTCGCGCAGGCGGCCGTGGCGGTGGCGCTCGCGGCCCTGCTCCTGACGCTGGTCGTGCTGAAGGCGCTGAACCTCGACCCGGCAGCCTGACCGGTCCTGACCCTGCCGTTCGGCGGTGGCGCATCAGGGGCCGACCTTTAACGGTTCGACGGGTCGGCGGGAGCGTGACACAGTGGCGCACCATGACGAACGTCGAGCTTGTGACGGCCGCGGACGTGCAGCTCATGCAGGGTCTGGCGCAGCGGGTCACCGCCACCCGTCCGGACCTGATGAACACCGACGCGACGTTCGGCGAGCTGGCCTGGAACTGGGGCAAGGGGCACGCCAGCGACGGCGCGAGCTGGCGGCGTCGGTTGTGGTTCTCGGGCGGGGATCTGGTGGCGTGGGGCTGGGCGCATCTTCCGCACCAGGTCAGGCGGAGCGACGGGTCGGTGCAGGACGTCACCGGCGCCTATCTGGCGTATCAGGTACATCCCGACCGCGCCGGGCTGGTCGACGAGGTGATCGACTGGTACGACCGTACGGCGGCAGACATCGAGCGCAGGGTGATACCGGTCGCTGTCGATGAATTCGCCCTGCGGCGATGGGCGGCGCACGGCTATGAGACCGACCCGGCCTCGCTCGGCGACACCGGGTCCTGGACCCAGCTCAACGAGCGGGACCTCACCGACGTGGAGCAGCCGGTACTGCCGGACGGATTCCGGTTTCGCACCGCCGACGAGGCCGGGCCGAAGGCCGCGGTCCAGGCCCATCTGGACGCCTGGGCTCCGTCGACGTACACGGCCGAGGGCTACCAGGGCGTCCGGCAGGCAGCGGGGTACCGCGGCGACCTGCACATCCTGGTGGAGGCGCCGGACGGGACGATGGCGTCTTCGACGATCATGTGGCTCGACGAAGCGAACAGGACCGTCGAGTTCGAGCCGGTCGGTACGCATCCGGACTACCGGCGTCGGGGGCTGGGACGGGCGATGCTTCTGCACGGGATGCGGCTGGCGCGGGCGGCCGGAGCCACTCATGCGACGGTCGCCTCCCTGGGTGCGCCGGGGCATCCCCAGGCGCGCGGGCTGTACTACAGCGTCGGATTCCGAGAGTTCACCCGGGACGCGCCGCTCCTCCGGACCAGAACCGCGGGTTGAGGACCGGTCGTCAGGTTGGTCGTGGCGCCCTTCCACTGCTCCGCGTCGGATGAGCGTCCACCTTGAACAAATGGTTGATGCGAGCCGTCCTGTCGGTGGGTGTTCGCGGATCCGGCATAAGCCGCAGCGGAAACAGGAAAACGTAAGCGCGGCGGTTTCGGGCAGGTGGGACAGCCGAGTTCGCTACTCATGATCCGGGTCACGGAAAGGGGCGCGCTGAACGAGCGGCGGCAGCTGGTCGGCGAATCACCGCTCCGCTCGGCCATCCTGTCGTTGCGCGGAAGCCGTGGGCTTCGCCGTCGCGTCCAAGGTGATGGAGTCCTCGGTGTGGTCGACCGCGAAGAGTGTGCCGGGCGGAAAGGCCGCCAGCGTCTCCGGCGGCAACTGGATGGTGCCGTCCCCGGCCACCACGGCGAATTCCCGGCCGTCCCGCCCTTCGGCCCCGACCCGACCGTCGCGGATGGTCACGGCCCGGCCGAGCCGGGTACCGACCTCAGCATCGTGGGTCACCACGACCACGGTGGTTCCGCGCTCGGAGTTGATCGTGTCCAGGGCCGCGAGCACCTCGTCCCGGCCGGCGCTGTCGAGTTGACTGGTCGGCTCATCGACCAGGAGCAGACCCGGCCCGGCGGCGAGGCCCTGGGCCAGGGCGGCCCGCTGACGCTGGCCCGGGGTCAGGTCACCGGCCCGCCGTGCTCCGGCGCCGGCGAGGCCGACGAGGTCGAGCACCGCCTCCGGCGGATCCAGCCGGCGACCGGCGAGACGTGCCGCGGATCGCTGCGCCATCCAGACGTTACGCGCCAGCGACACGTACGGCAGCAGGTTGCGCTCGGCGCCCTGCAGCACCGTGCCCACCATCGTCCCGCGTAGGGTGGCCAGCTCGGTCGTGGAGAGCCGCGACAGGTCGTGGTCGCCCACGTACACCCGTCCGGCGCTCGGCCGCATGAGCCCACCGAGAATCGACACCAGGGTGGACTTTCCGGAGCCGGACGGGCCGACCAGCGCGAGCATCTCGCCGGGGGAGATGTGCAGGTCCACACCGGAGAGCGCGACCACGTCGCCGGCTCCCGTCGAGTAGATGTGGATCAGCCGGTGGCAGGTGACGGCAACGCCCTCGTCGGGCACCCGCGCGGTCACCGACGGCTCCGCCGGCGGACCGAGGCGGCGAAGACCTGGCCCAGCACCGCCGCGGTCACCGCGAAGACAGCCACCGCCGGCACCGTGATCAACACCATCCGGCCGGCGTCCGGCCAGACGGGGACCGGCACGGGCGACCAGCCGTCGACGAAGAACCGCTGCCCGGACCGGGCCAGCATCCAGATCAACACGGTGGCGAGCCCGCCCGCCGCCGCGGCGACCGCGACCGGCCACCCGTAGCTGCCGCGAACGGCGCGCGCGGGCACACCCTGCCGGCGGAGCGCCACCAGCATGCTCACCCGGTTGCGCTGCTCCGCCGCCGCCATCGCGACCAGACCCGCCGCCCCGATCAGGACCCCGGCCAGCGCGGCGAACAGGTTGAAGGTCAACGCCAACGAGGGAGCCTGCCGGCCGAAATCCGCCCGGGCGGCGGGGATCGTCCGGTCGTAGCGCACCACCAGGCCCCGCTCGCGCAGTCGGTCGAGCACGTCGGCGGGCGCCGCCGGGCCCAACCACACCTCCTTGACCCCGGACTGCCCGCCGACGGCGGGCCGGTCCACGTAGTCCAGGTCGACCAGCAGACCGGATCCTCCCAGCCGGGGCAGCCGGTCCACCAGGCCGACGACCCAGGCCGTGGTCGGCAGCGAGTCGACCCCCTCGTACGGGTGCTGCCAGCCCACGGGTGTCAGCTTCGAGCGGGTCAGCCAACCGGGTATCAGCTCCGGCGTATCGGCCACCCTCAGGGAGATCGGCCTCGGCCGCCGGCCGTCCGGCGCCTCGATGCCCAGAGCTGGACCACCCTCGGTCACGCCGTACATCGCGACGTCGTCCTGCTTGGACATCCGCCACCGGTTCAGCTCGGCGAACTCCGCGCCGCTCACCTGCACCGGGTCGGCGTCGTCCGAGCGCAGCTCGTTGAATTGCAGGCGGAGCGGTTGGGGGAGGGCGAGCGGTGTGGTGATCTCGAACCCGACCAACCGGCACTCCGACGCGCACTCCGGCGCCGCGACGGAGTATTCCTTCCGACCGGGAACGATGGGGGTGCCCGCACTGACCCGACGGGTGCCGTTCGTGCTGGCAATCAGGGCGTAGAGGCGGGGCTGGGGCTTGCCGAAGACCGCCTCGTCGTAACTGGCCGTCAGGTCGACAGTGAGCAGACGTCCCCGAAGGAGGATCGGCGGGAGCGGATCCGGGCGGAGTGTCCGGGTCATCTTCGCCAGGTCCGCGCCGTACGACGGGTGCGGCGCGACGACGGCCGCCAGCCGGTCGGAGTCCACGGCGAGGACCGGGGTGCCGACCTCGTCGGCGAGACTCGTCACCACCGTGGCCATCGCGAACCGCCGCTCGGGGTCGACGGCCCGGACGGCTTCGAGCAGGTGCCGGCGCGACAGCGCGTCGACGCCGACCACCCGGGGAGCGCCGACCTCGAGGGTCGCCCGATCCGCGTAAGCGGCCGACGCGACCTCCCGCGCCGCCACGGTGAAGGCGAGCATCGCGACAACGACCGTGAGCAAGGCGATCAGGGGTCGGAACCGTGGCTGCCGGGCCACCTGCACGAGCGGAAGGCCGACCCGCGTCCGGCCGCGTGCCAGCAGTGCCGCGCCGGCCGCCGCCCCCACCAGCATGGCCACCCGCGCCAGCAGGAAGCCGACCGCGAGCGCGCCGACGACCGGTGCCAGCAGGGCGAGCCCGCTCGGTGACCCGCCGGCGCGCAACTGCACCACGGCCGCGGTGGCGAGGGAGACCGCGACAAGGTCGGCGGCGCTCGCCCGCCAGCCACGGGCTCGCGCCGGTACCCGGCGAAGCAGATCGACGACGGGTGCGGCCAGGGTGCGGGCCTGGGCCAGCAGCACCGCGACGAGCGCGCCGACGGCGGCGACGGTGGCGTAGCCGACCGCGGTGGTGTTCAGCGTGACGTCGGCGTCACCGGTCAGGGTGTGTGCGGCGAGCAGTTCGGTCGCGGCGAGGCCGACCAGGCATCCCAGGGGGATCGCGGCCAGCGCGGGTGCGGCGTGTTCGCCGATCGCCAGCGCCCACAGCCGGCGGCGCTGCACCCCGCGCAGCAGCAGCAGGCCCTGTTCCGGTCGACGTTCGTCGGCGGCCGAGCTGACCGCCACGAAGAGCACCAGCCAGCAGAGCAGGACGAGCAGCGCGGCACCCAGCGTCACCCCGGCCGCCAGTTGGTCGCGCTGCAGCGCGATGCGATCGAGCAGGTTGGGCAGGGCGGTGCCGACTCCGATCTCGAACTGCCTCGCGTCGCGGCCCGCCGCCGAGACGGCGGTGCGCAGCCCGTCGGTCGGCTGCGCGTGCAACAGGTGTCGGGTGACGAACACGTCGGCCGTCGGCTGGTGCAGCAGGGCGTCGTCGTCGGGGAGCCGTGCCGACTCGGCGGTGAAGATGGCGTCATCGGCGCCGCCCACCGCCGACGTGGCCGGTGTGCCCGGTGCGGGCGCCCGAAGAAGCTCGTGGCCCATCCAGTACGGGTCGGTCGCGTCGACGGGCCGGTACACACCGGACACGCGCAGCGGCACCGCCTTGAACGTGATCTCACCGCCGGCCGCGACCTTCAGGTGCGCCGCGGTGCCCGCACTGACCATCACCTCGGGCCGTTCGCTCGCCGTGGTGGACGCCGGGCAGCGGCCGGTCACCGCGACCCGCTCGCAGATCCCCGTGCGGAAGACCAGGTTCGTCGTCACGGCCGCCGCCGGGCCGTGGGCGACGCCACCGGACTGCGAGCCGAAGACGACGTCGAAGCCGGCCGGTGCGAGCTGCTCGACCTCGTCGGCGAAGCCGGACCGGGCCGGATCACCGGGCATGCCCGGCTGCTCCTGGATCGCGACGAACCGCAGCCGGCGCTCCTCCGGTGTGGCGGCGGAGAGTTCCGCGTCGGCCAGGACCCGCCCCGCGGCAGCCGCGTACATCGGTGCGACCGCGGCCGCGGCGCCGGCGAGCACTGACAGGAGCAGCACCGCCAGGGCGTGTGCCCGGCGGGCGGCGAGTGCTCCTGCGATCACAGCCAGCATCGACGCCCATACTATGAGCGGCCGAGAATCGGGATGGCCCGCGACGAGGATCGATACCCGACGGTTACCGTCCTGCTCAGCCGCGCACGCGCTCCGCTCGCCCGTCGACGAGGTGCAGCTCCGCCTCGCAGCCGGCGGCAACCTCCGGGTCGTGGGTGGCGAACACGACGGCCACGCCCCGCCGCGCCTCGTCGTGCAGCAGGTCGAGCACCCGCTGCCGGTTTCCGGCGTCCAGCTCGCTGGTCACCTCGTCGGCCAGCAGCACGTCGCCGCGCAGCGCCAGGCCGCGGGCGATCGCCGTACGCTGCTGCTGGCCGCCCGACAGCTCCTCCACGAGCTGGTCGGCCTGGCCGGCGAGACCCAGCCGGTCCAGCGTCGCGGCGGTGAGCCGGCGCGCCTCGGGTGCGGTGACGCCGCCGCCGACGAGGGCCACCTGCAGGTTCTCCGTCGCGGTCAGGATCGGGGCCAGGCCGTTGTCCTGCGGAATGAGGACGACCCCGCGCTGCACCGCGTGATCGCGGTCCCGCAACCGCTGGTCGGCGACGCTCACCGTGCCGGCCCGGGGCCGCAGCAACCCTGCCATCGCGTGCAGCAGGGTGGTCTTGCCGGCACCGGACGAGCCGGTCACCGCCAGCATCCGGCCCGGCCGGACCGTCACCGAGACGCCGCTGAGCACGGCTGGTGTGTCGCCGTAACCGACGGACAGGTCGTCAATCGCCAACATGTGCAACCGCTTCCTCCGGCCCTGCTCTCCCGGCAGACTCGCACGGCGGGCGGGCGGGGTACAAGGCATCGGCCGGTCCGCCGCATCGCGCCGGCGGCAGCGAGGGTCCCCGTGCCGTGGTGCCCGAGCCGCCGGCGCGAGCGGTCACGCCATCTGACAGCCGGGGCCTTGCCGGCGTCTGTCATGCTCTGGACGGTGACGACCGGCCACCCCTCCCGCTTCCGCCACCGCCGTCGCGGGCCACGCCGCACCCTTCGCCTGGTCCTCGTGCTCGGCGCGGTCGCCGCCCTCGTCGCGATCGCCGTGGTCGTCGTGCCGCTGCTGCGGCCCGCGGGTCCGCGCCCGCTCTTCCAACTCCCCGTCGCCTGCGGCGAGACCTGGCAGCTCGGTACCTATCCCGGCCACGACGACTACGACGTCGACCTCTTCCCGACCGAGGGCGAGGCGTGGGGGAGACCCGTACTCGCCTCGTACGCCGGCACGGTCACCGTGGCGGGGATCAACGGATCCCTGGGTGGGCGCACCCCGGAGAATCCGGAGGGGCCGCGCGGCCGCGGCGGGGGTTACTGGGTGAAGATCGACCACGGCGGCAAGTGGGAGACGCAGTATCTGCACCTGCTGGAGCCGCCGCTGGTCCGGGTCGGTCAGCGGGTCGCCCAGGGCGACCAGATCGGGCGGCTGGGCAGCACCGGCAACTCGGGCGCTCCGCACCTGCACTACGAGCAGCGCCGGGGCTGGGAGAAGGTCGAGACGTATTTCGACGGATCGGCGTCGGGCATCACCAACGACGACACCGAATACACGGTCCGGCGTAAGAGCAACAACTGCCCTGCCGGGTGACGTCTGCCGCGGTCCGCTCGTCGCGGCCTGCGACGGTCCGGCCGGCACCACGGAGGTGCGACCTGATGATCTCCCCCGACGTCGGTGCGGATCAACGGCGAAACAGCCGGGAAACCGCACTGGCCTCGGCCACGCCGTGATGCGGGATCCGTTGCGGCATCGGGCATTGCGACGTGGTCGCCGCACGGTGGTAGTGGGATCGACCAGACCGTCATCCGGGCGTACCACGCCGGCTGATCGTCACCACGCTGGTGCGGCCCGACCCGGGGTCGGGCCGCACCAGCGCCGCTGCCTGAGCCGGGTCGGGTCAGGCAGCGGCCATCGAGACGCCGAGAGCGGCGTCGCGGACGTCGGCGACGGGATGCCTGCGCAGGAGACGGAGCAGAACCCGCCAGGGTTCGGGCCAGCCGAGCGACCTGCCGTGGCGGGCCAGCGCCACCGCGAACAGGCCGGTCGCGAGGTCGCCGCGCTCGGCGAGGGAGCCGGCCGCGTCGAGCAGCAGCGCCGGGTCGACCGAGGTGGGTCGCCAGCGCGTCGTCCGCCGACCGAGGAGATCGGCCAACCGGCCGGCGAGGACCGGTCGCCCGTCGACCAGCTCGGCGATCCGAACGATCTCGGCGACGAGCTGACCCGAGGTCACCGCGTCCAGTCGTAGCAGCGCGCTGAGCAGCCCGGCCGCCTCGGCCACGTACGCCGGGTGCCGACCCAGCTCAGCGGCGGCCGGGCGGGCCGGTGCCCGGTCGACCTGCGGACCTGCCGCCCAGGCCCAGTGTCCGGCCTCGTCCACGATGGCGCGCTCGTTGTGGCCGTCGCCGGTCGTCGTGCCGATCCGTTAACGCCTCGTGACCGCCCTCGGCGGCAATCAGGGTCCGAATCGGACGGAAGCTGGTCGCCCTAGAACTCGTAATTTACGAAATAATATTGACACCTCGCCATAACGGGATGCAAGATCCTGGAAACAGAGCTCAGGAGTGCGGGCATGACTGATCTGGCAGCCCCTCGCGGGGACGTGCCGCAGAGGTCTCGGGGCGCGGTGCGCCCTGACTCGCGTCCGCAGTCGTACCGCCTCCACGTCGGACCCAGCGGGCGGCGCGCCCAGCCGGCCGACGGGAGCGGGACGAGCGATGTGCTCCCGGCGCCGCCCCCACCTCCCGTTCCGGTGCGCGAGTTCGTCGGCGCCGGCGCGCCCGTCCACCACCCCCGGCAGCAAAGGATTCCGATGTGAAACGGCATCTGCTCACCGCCCTGGCCCTCACGGCCGGTCTGCTGATAGTGCCCGCCACCCCCGCCGGTGCCACCCCGGTGGCCGCCGCTGTCAGCGACGCGGCCTCGGCGCCGGTGCTGAGCCCTACGCCCTACCAGGGCTGGAACACCTACTTCGGCCTGGGCGGCAACTTCTCCGCCGAGTCGGTGAAGGAGGTCGCCGACGCGCTGGTGTCCCGCGGCCTGGCCCGGGCCGGCTACGACATCGTCTGGCTCGACGGTGGCTGGCAGGACCCGGAGCCGCGGACGGCCGCCGGTGACCTGCAGGCCGACCGGACGCGCTTCCCGGACGGGTTGAAGCCGCTGGTGGACTACATCCACGCCAAGGGCCTGCGGGCGGGCATCTACACCGACGCCGGGCCGTACATCCCCGGCAAGTGCGGGCTCGGCAGTGGTGGCGGCTACTACCAGCGCGACGCGGACCAGTTCGCCGCGTGGGAGTTCGACGCGGTGAAGGTCGACTTCCTCTGCGGGATCGCCGCGAACCTGGACCCGAAGACGGTCTACACCGAGTTCGCGCAGGCGCTGCGGAACAACGCCAGCGGCCGTCAGATCATCTTCAACCTGTGCAATCCGGTGACCTCGCCCGACTGGGGCAACTACCCGGAGGAGCAGCAGTCGACCTACTCCTGGAGCTACGCGCCGGCGATCGCCCAGTCGTGGCGGACCTACACGGACGTGGGCTTCGTCGGAGAGATCAAGTTCAAGGACGTGCTGCGCAACTACGACGCGAACGCGCGGCACCCCGAGGTCGCCGGGCCCGGCCACTTCAACGACCCGGACTACGTCGCGCCGGAACTCGGCATGACCGACGAGGAGTTCCGTACCCAGATGTCGCTCTGGTCGGTGGCCGCCGCGCCGCTGGTGATCGGTAGCGACGTACGCAAGCTCAGCCAGACCTCCGTCGACATCCTCGCCGACGCCGACATGCTGGCGATCAACCAGGACCCCGCCGGTGTCCAGGCCGTCCGGGTCGGCCCGGCCGGTACGACGGAGACCTGGGTGAAGCGCCTCGCCAACGGTGACCGGGCCGTGGTGCTGCTCAACCGGGGCGAGACCCCGACGACGCAGACCACGAAGGCCTCCTCGCTCGGCCTCTCCGGATCGCGCTTCACCGTCCGGAACGCCTGGACCGACCGGGTCACCGAGAGCGCCGGCACCATCAGCGCGGCGGTACCCGCCCACGGCGCGGCGCTGCTCCGGGTCGGCCCGGCGCGCGGCCTGCCGGGTGTCCCGCACCTGACCGCCGGGCTGCCCGAGGTCACGCAGGTCGCCGGCACCCCGACGCAGGCCGGCTCGGCGCCGGTGCTCGCCGGTGGCGACGAGGCGCGCGTCGAGGTCGTCGTGCGCAACGACGGTTCGCTGCCGGTCCTCACGCCGAAGGTCGCGCTCGCGACGCCCGCCGGCTGGACGGTTCGGCCGCTCGGCCGGGCACCCCAGCTGCTGACCCCCGGCGGCCGGACCACCTTCGCCTTCACGGTGGCCCTGTCGGCCTCCGCCGCCCCGGGTTCCGCGACGCTGACCGCCACCACCTCGTACCGGGTGCCCGGGCACGGCCAGCTGAGCCAGCGGACGGTGTCCACCCTGGTGATCGCGCCGGCGCCGCCGGACGGCGAGGTCGTCCTGTCGCACCACACCTGGATCAGCGCTACCAGCGGCTGGATGAGCCCGACCGTCGATCTCAGCGTCGGTGGCTGGACGCCGATCAGCATGCTCGGCCAGGTGTACCCGACCGGCCTCGGGGTCGCCTCGCCCTCCACGGTCCGCTACTACGTCGGTGACCGGTGCACTCGACTGACCGCGGTGGTGGGCCTGGACGACGCGGTCCGCAACGTCGGCCCGGAGGGCGCCACGTCGACCTTCCAGGTGATCGGTGACGGCCGGGTCCTCTTCGACAGCGGCGTGCTCACCCGCGAGGACATCCGCCAGGTCGACGTCGACCTGTCCGGCGTGCGGGTGCTCGACCTGGTCGTCGGTGACGCGGGCGACGGTGGCTACAACGACCGCGCCAACTGGGCCGGCCTGAACGCCACCTGCTGACCGGGGACAGTCGCGGGGCGGGGGGGGGGGGGCCCGGGCCGGCAAGCAGAGCGCGGGGGGGGCGGCCGCCGCCCCCGGGCGGGGCCCGCGCCGCCCCCCCCCCCCCG
>NZ_JBEZFU010000019.1:0-13639 GCF_040649635.1 Micromonospora sp. NPDC048909
CGGTGCAGGTGTCGGCCTACCCGGACGCCTACGCCCAGTGGGAGCAGCAGGCCGCCGACCTCGTCGCCCAGCACTGGAACAACTGACAACCACACCGCACGATCCGACCGCTGGCCGGCACCCTGACACGGGTGCCGGCCAACGGCGCGTTCGCAGCCGGTCAGGTGGCGGAGATCGTGCCGGTCATCAGCAGGGCGAGGACCAGGGTGCCCAGCGCCACCCGGTAGAGCACGAAGACGTACAGGGTGTGGTGGGCGACGTAGCGCAGCAGCCAGGCGATCGCCGCGTACCCGATGCCGAACGCGATGAGCGTGGCCACGATCAGCATGGCGACGGTCGGGGCCGCGGTGCCCGGTGCGGACGGCTCGAAGACGTCGCCGAGGCTGAACACACCGGAGAGCACCACCGCCGGGATGGCCAGCAGGAACGAGTACCGGGCCGCCGCCTCCCGGGTCAGGTTGAGCAGCAGGCCGGCGGTGAGCGTGCCGCCGGACCGGGACACCCCGGGCACCAGCGCCATGGCCTGGGCGAAGCCCATCACCACGCCGTCGCGCATCCGGAAGTTCTCCAGGGTGCGGGTCTGCCGACCCCAGTACTCGGCGAAGGCCAGCACGAAGGCGAAGACGATCAGCGTGGTGGCCACCAGCCAGAGGTTGCGCCCGGCGGTCTTGATCTGGTCCTTGAACAGAAAGCCGAACGCGCCGATCGGGATGGTGCCGACGATGACGTACCAGCCCATCCGGTAGTCCAGGCTGGAGCGCACCGAACGGTCGCGCAGCCCGAGCAGCCAGGTACGGGTGATCCGCCAGATGTCCTTGGCGAAGTAGATGAGCACCGCCGCCTCGGTGCCCAGCTGGGTCACCGCGGTGAACGACGCGCCGGCGTCGCGGCCGAAGAAGATCGCCGACGTGATCCGCAGGTGCCCGGACGAGCTGACCGGCAGGAATTCCGTGAGCCCCTGGACGATGCCCAGGACGATGGCCTCGACCCAGGTCACTCGCCGACTCCGGAGAGCTCCAGCGCCTCGGCGACGGTACGCAGGGTCTGCACGCCGCTGTCCCGGTCCGCCACGAACAGGGTCACCGACAGCGTGGTGACGCCGGCGGCGGCGTACTCCCGCATCCGCTCGGCGATGCGCTCCTTCGGGCCGAGCAGCGAGGTGCGGTCGATGAACTCCATCGGCACCGCGGCGGCCGCGTCGCGTTGCCGCTTGGCCAGGTAGAGGTCCTGGACCTCCTTGGCGGCGTCGCCGTAGCCCATCCGGGTGGCCAGCTGGTTGTAGAAGTTCTGCTGCCGGCTGCCCATCCCGCCGACGTAGAGCGCGGCGTACCAGCGGACCAGCTCGGCGCACGTGGCCACGTCGTCACCGACCACCACCGGCACCGAGGGCACCACGTCGAAGCCGGCCAGCTCCTTGCCGGCCCGGGCCCGCCCGGCGCGGACCGCGTCGAGCTGCTCCTGGGCGAACTCCGGGGCGTAGAAGACGGCCAGCCAGCCGTCGGCGATCTCACCGGCCAGCTCGAGGTTCTTCGGGCCGACCGCGGCCAGGTAGATCGGGATGTGCTCGCGGGGCGGGTGGAAGCCCAACCGCAGCGCCTTGCCCGGCCCGTCGGGCAGCGGCAGGGTGTAGAACTCGCCGTCGTACGCGACCTCCTTGCGGGCGATCGCGAGCTTCACGATGTCCACGAACTCGCGGGTCCGCGCGAGCGGCTTGCCGAAGCGCACGCCGTGCCAGCCTTCGGAGACCTGCGGGCCGGAGACGCCCAGGCCGAGCCGGAACCGGCCGCCGGAGAGGGCGTCGATGGTCGCCGCTGTCATCGCGGTCATCGCCGGGGTGCGGCCGGGGATCTGCATCACCGCGCTGCCCACGTCGATCCGCTCGGTCTGGCCGGCCATCCAGGCGAGCATGCTGGGCGAGTCGGAGCCGTACGCCTCCGCCGCCCACACCACCGAGTAGCCGAGCCGATCCGCCTCCTGGGCCAGGGCCAGGTGGTCCGCCGGCGTGCTCCACGCTGTCTGGTATCCGAGGCTGAGCCCGAGTCGCACTGGTCCTCCCCCATCCGCACCACAGGTCGCATCAGGTTACGCAATGCGGGCGGTCGGCTCGATCACCGGCTCACCCGCAAGGCTGCGAGGTGCGGTTCCGGCAGCCGGGCGGCAGGAACACCGGCAGAAGCCGAGCAACATGACGGGAGCGAGGATATCGGTTGCGGCAGGTTCGAAATAAGGTTCACCCATGCAACAGCGACCGCTCGGCCGAAGCGGGCTGGCGGTTTCGCGGCTCGCGCTCGGCACCATGACCTGGGGCCGGGACACCGACGCCGACGATGCGGCCGCCCAGCTGAAGAGTTACCTCGACGCGGGCGGCAACCTGATCGACACGGCCGACGTCTACGGCGACGGTGACGCCGAGTCGGTGATCGGGTCGCTGCTCGGCAGCCTGGTCCCCCGCGACGGGCTGCTCATCGCCACCAAGGCGGGGCTGCGGCCGGGCAGCGGCCGACGCCGGGACGGTTCCCGGGGGCACCTGCTGCGGACGCTGGACGCGTCCCTGCGCCGGCTCGGCACCGACCACGTCGACCTGTTCCAGGTGCACGGCTACGACCCGGACACTCCGCTGGAGGAGACCCTGGCTGCGCTGGACCACGCGGTGGCCAGCGGTCGGGTCCGCTACGTCGGCGTGTCGAACTTCTCCGGCTGGCAGACCGCCCGGGCGGCGGCCTGGCAGACCGCGTGGCCGGGCCGGGCGCCGGTGGTGGCCGCGCAGGTCGAGTACTCGTTGCTGGAGCGGGGCGTGGAGCGGGAGGTGCTGCCCGCCTGCGACGCGCTCGGGCTGGGCGTGCTGCCGTGGTCGCCACTCGGTCGGGGGGTGCTCACCGGCAAGTACCGGCACGGCCGCCCGGCGGACTCCCGGGCCGCCTCGCCGCACTTCGAGCGGTTCGTCGCCACCTACCTGGAGCCCCGCTGCTCCAGCATCGTGGAGGCGGTGGCCACCGCCGCGGGCGGGCTCGGCGTCTCGCCGACGGAGGTGGCGCTGGCCTGGATCCGGGACCGGCCCGGGGTGACCGCGCCGATCCTGGGCGCCCGCACGGTCGGTCAGCTGCTCGGCGCGCTCCAGGTGGAACGGATGACGCTGCCCGAGGAGATCACCACCGCCCTGGACGACGTGTCGTCGGTGCCGGTCGGCTACCCCGAGCGCGACAGCTGACCCGCCGGGCCCGCCGGGTGTCGCCGGAGCGCTCGGCCGGGTCAGGGCGTCGGCCGCTGCCCGGGGAGCTCACGGATCGCGGTCAGGAAGCGGGACTGGTCGTCACGCAGCGCCGGGTTGACGATGCGGATCCACGACCCGTCGTCGAAGAAGATGGTGGACGGGAACTGCACCAGCCCCGCCGTGCCGCGCTCGGAGTCGACCCGGAGCACCCGGCTGCGCTGCACGCTCCACAGCACCCGCGGCTGGCGGCGGTCGGGTCGGCCCTCGTCGGGCCGGCGCCCCATCCGCAGCAGGTGCAGGTGGGTGTCGGTCACCGCCAGCGGCGTGCCGCTGTAGCGCTCCAGGAAGAGCAGCAGGCTGCCGGCGAGGGTGGCGAGGTCGCCGCTGAAGACGTAGCGGCGGCGGTAGGCGATCTCGGCGAGCTGGTCGGCCAGCGGGCGGTAGCGGCTGAGCCGGAAGAGCGCCCGGAACGCCTCCTGCTCCTCCGTCAGCGGCAACGGCTCCCGCTGCACCGGCTGGTGTGGCGGGCCCGGCTGCGGCGGCGCCTCCTCGGGCAGCCCGACGGCGAGGGCGGCGGCCTTGCCGGGCAGCAGCAGCACCCCGGCGGCCAGCCGCACCGGCGTCATCACCGCGTCCACCCAGACCACCGGGTTGACGATGTTGAGCAGCCCGAACAGCGCCCGGGGATCGAGCGCCTCGGCCATCTCGTCGGCCATCCGGTCGGCCAGCTGGCTGCCCGCCCGGTGGTTCTCCGGCGCCCGGACCGGGGCCAGCCCGACATAGCGCAGTTCCTGCCCGCTCAGCAGCGGCGCCACGAGGGCGCGCTCGGGCTCGTCGCTGGTGCGGAACTCGTCGCGTAGCTCGCGGGCCTTGTCGCGGGCCGCTCGGGCACCGCCCCGCACCGCCTCGGCGAACCGACCGAGCCGACCCCGTTCCCCTGACGTCACGCGCCACCTCCTCGAAGGGCTACCGGCCCGCAGGCTGTTCGGCCGGCGGCTGCCCGAAGACATTCTGGTCGATCCAGTCGGCGCCGTCCTGCACCTTCTCGCCGATCTGGTCGCTGACCAGGTCCGCGCCGGGCACAGACAGGCCGGAGGTGAGCGCGACGGTGCCCCAGGTGACGCCGTGCACGACGGAGTTCGGCACGTTCCACGGCAGGTTGGTGGCCCAGTCGCGGGCGATCACCCGAGCGCCGTCGGTGAGACCGTGCGCCCGCAGCGCGCCGGCCCGGTCGAGGGTGCTCATGTCGAACGGCGAGCCCGACTTGCCCAGCTTGTAGGTGCCCTTCGCCGGGTCGGTGACCTTGTGGTACCACTTGTCGGCCTTGCCGGCGGCGCGCCGCTTGTCGGCGTACTTCGCGCCCTTGCGCAGCGCCTTCTGCTTGTCGACCAGCTTGTCGAGGTGGCTGCGCAGCTTGCGCAGGTAGAGCAGCACCCGCTGGAGCAGCCTGATCACCTTCTGCAGGTGGGTGGCGAGCGGGCGGATGACCTTCAGCGCCCGGGTCACCGCGATCATGCCCCGGGTCACCGCCAGCCCCACGCCGGCGGCCCAGGAGGCGCCGGCGGTGAACGGCGCCATGAGCAGCGCGGTCACCAGCGTGACCAGCAGGAAGTTCACGAACTCGACGCAGAGGTCGACGAGCACGTCGTGCACCATCTGCAGGCCGTCGGCGACACCGCGCAGGTATTCGGCGGTCGCGGTGAACTGCGCGGCGAGGTCGAGCAGCTGCTGCTCCACCTCGGCGAGCCGCTGCCCGTACGCCTCACCGGCGGGCGAGCGCCACCCGGACTGCGCGGCCAGCCGGACGCCGCGGTGCCCCTGCGCCAGGTCGCGCACCTGCGCGGCCAGCGCGTCCCACTCCGCGGCCTTGGCGCGCAGGGCGGCGGGCTCGCCGTCGACCATGTCGACGAGCTGGATGAGCGGCCAGGCGAGGGTGCGGCAGACGCTGTCGACCGCGTCCTGCACCCCGGAGAGCGCGTTGTCGAGGCCGTTCCACAGCTGGACGGCGCTGCCGGCGGGCCCGCTCATCCCGGCATCCTCGACTGGATGGCCTTGAAGCCGGCGTCGATGTCCTGCTCGTTGAGCTCGTACATCTGCACCGTGTCGCCCAGCGCGAGGGCGACCCGCTGGAACGCGTCGTGCGCGGAGCGGAACAGCTCCTGGCCGCCGGTGACCTGCTCGGCGTACTTGTCGCGCAGCATGTCGCTGGCGAACGGCAGGTGGCCGAAGGCGCCCGACGGCACGTCGCCGGCGGAGGCGATCTGGCTCTCCAGCTCGGCCAGCGAGCTGGCGACCTGCTTGGCGGCTGTCTCCAGTCGACGCACCGCGTGCACGTCGACCTCGATGTCAGGCGGCATGCCTTCCTCCCGTTACCTTTAGTGGGTCCTAGTGAGCACACGGTCGGTAGTCCTGCCTTGCGGCGGGACGGTCCCGGTCTGGCCGGCGGTTGCCGTGCCGGGTTCACGCTTCACGGCCACCTGCCCGCGTGTGCGGGTCTTCCGGTCGGCTCCACGTGCTGCCACCGGGCCACTCCCGGCGGTGTCGAACTCAGCCGCCAGCGCGGCCAGGTTGAGTGAGGCGTTGCGGTCGCGGTCGATGACCAAGCCGCACGCTTCGCAGGTGTATTCACGCTCGTGCAGGGCGAGTTTGGCTTTCACCGCGCCGCAGCCCGAGCAGGTCTTGGAGGAGGGATACCAGCGGTCGGCCACCAGCAGCCGAGCACCGTTCCAGGTGGTCTTGTACGCCAACTGTCGGCGGATCTCCGCGAACCCGGCGTCGGCGATGTGCCGGGCAAGTCTGCGGTTGGCCAGCATCCCGGTCACGTTCAGGTCTTCCACCACGACCGTGCCGTACTCGCGCGATAGCCGGGTAGTGAGCTTGTGCAGGCCGTCGCGGCGCAGGTTCGCCAGACGAGCGTGCGCGCGGCCGAGCCGGGCCGCCGCGCGATCCCACCGTTTCGACGGCCGTCGCCGCATGCGCCGGTCCGGGCCGGTCTTGCGCGACAACGCCCGGCTGAGCATGCGCAACCGCTGCTGGGCGGCAACCAGGTGGCGCGGGTTGTCGACCAGTTCGCCGTTGGACAGCACCGCGAGGTGCTTGATCCCGACATCGACACCGACCACAGACTCCGGGCGGGCCGGGGCCACCAGGTCGGCGCGCTCGACCTCGGCGGTGAACGCGACGTGCCACCGGCCGCCGTCACGCCGCACGGTCGCGGACATGATCCGGGCGGTGCCGTTGTCCACACGTCGGGCGAGCTTGCGGGCGGACTCGTGCAGCTTCAGCCGGCCCAGCCTCGGCAGCACAACGTGCATTCGGTCCGCCTCGACGCGGATCGCGCCGGTCGTAAACCGCACCGACGGCGTGCTGCGGCGGCGGGACTTGAACCGCGGGAACCCGACCGGCCGCCCCGCCCGCTTACCCGAGCGGGAGTCGGCCCAGTTCTTCAACCCGCGGGCGAGCGCGTCAAGGCCGGTGTTGAACGCCTCCTTGGACACCTGCGCCCACCACGGCGCAACGTCGTGCTTCGCCACGTTCCACGCCCTGCGCAGCCCGGCGAGCGTCCACGACAGCGACGGCGTGAGAAGTTCCTCCGGCACACCGTAGGTGCGCTCCGCGGCGCGCTGATCCGTGACCGCCTTCACCCGGGCCAGCGCCCAGTTGTGCGCGACCCGGGCCGCACCCGCATGTGCGAGCACCGCCCGCTCCTGGCGAGGCGTCAGGTCAAGCGCATACCGGTACGCCTGCATCGTCTTCACGCCAGGCCCTCGGTGACCGCCTCAACCGCGCGACGGGCACGCCTCGCGCCAACACGACGGCCGTACAGCCGGACGCACAGACTGGTCAGAATCTCGCTCACGTCGCGCACGAGATCGTCGTCGACCTCGGCCGGGTCCACCACCAAAAGGCGGCGGCCCTGCGCGCGCAGAGCGGCCTCGACATACTCCACACCGAAGCGTGCGAAGCGGTCGCGGTGCTCCACCACAATCGTGGCCACCCGCGGGTCGCGCAGCAGAGCGAGAAACCTCTTACGGTGCCCGTCCAACGCCGAACCGACCTCACTCGCCACCCGGTCCACCGCAAGCTTCTGACCGGTGGCCCACACCGTGACACGTGCAATCCGCCGGTCCAAGTCCGGCTTCTGCTCGGCAGACGACACCCCGGCGTGACCGACGACCTGCCCAGCATTCGGGACCGCACCAGTTAGCGGTCCGCCGACCATGATGAGACGCCCGAGCCGATACGCGGCAACGGGCAGCGTCCCAGCCTCGTAACGCCGCCGCGCAGTCGCGTACGCCACGCCGGTAGCCGCCGCCAACTGCTTCAGGTTCACGCCGCAACTCCAGCTAACTAGTGAGCACTGCTGACGGCCACTCTTTCAACGGTTGATAGCCCCCCGTGTGTCCGGCGCACCGACGATACGATTCATCGGCCACCGGGCACCACCCCGGTGCCACCGTCCACGGGGGAGGATCTCATGGCTGACCCGCTGTCCGCGTTCGACGCGCTCGCCGGGCGGATCGCCGACATCGAACGGCGCTTCGCCGGCCTTCGCGACGACCTGACCGAACTGTCCGCCACCGCGACCGACGAGAGCGGCCTGGTCTCCGTGACCGTCGACGCCACCGGCGTGCTCACCGGCCTGAGCTTCGCGCCGAGCGCGTTGCGCGCCGGCACCGAGGGGCTGGCGGAGCTGGTGCTCGAGGCGTACGGCAAGGCCCGCTCGGTCGCCGCCGAGCAGGTCGAGGAGCGCACCGAGGGGTTGGACGCCCAGCTCGGCGCCGGGCTGGGCGAGCTGTTCGGCACGCCCGGCGACTTCTCCGCGATGGGCCGCCTGGAGGAGACCATCGGCCGGCTAGGGCGCCTCGACGGCCGCCTGCCCGGCTCGCCGGCATGACCCCACCGACCTGGCCGGAGATCACCGCGCGGCTGCGTGACACCCTTGCCCGCTGTGACCGCGACACCGACCTGGAGTTCGCCGCGGGTCCGCGCGGGATGCGGCTGCTGGTGCGCCGCGAGGTGGTCCGGGTGCTCTGCCCGGGCTACGACGAGGCACGCCTGGCCGCGCTCGGCTGGCACCGCCCGACCGACGAGGCCGGCTGGTGGTACGAGACGACGCGCAGCCCGGAGCGGCTGGGCTGGCTCAGCGCGTTCGTCACCCGTACCGCGGCCGAGGTGCTGACCGCCGACCCGGGCGCGCTCTCCTGCCGACCCGTGCCGCCCGTCGGCCACCCCTCGCCACCGTCGGTGGCCGCTCCCCGCGCGGCGGCCGAGACCGGCCCGACCCCGACGACGGCGCCCGCCCCGCCGGGCCCGGCCACCGGGTCCGTGGCGACGGCGCCCGCCCCGACGGGCCCGGCGGCCGAACCAGCGCCCGCCCCGCCCGACCCGGCGGGCGAACCGGCGGTCGCGCGGCTGCTCGCCGCCGCCGCCGACCGGCAGGACCTGCCCGGCTATCTCGGGGTGCTGGCCGGCGCCACGGTCTGCGTCCCGCTCGCCGGGGAACCGTCGCCGGAGGACGACTTCCCATGGACGGTGGTCGGCGACGCCACCGGCGCCCCGCTGCTGCCGGTGTTCACCTCCCCGCAGGCGCTGGCCGCCTTCGCCGGGGACGGCGTGCCGTTCGTCGCGCTGCCCTGCGCCGAGCTGCTCGCGGACTGGCCGGACGCCTCCTGGGGGCTGGCGGTGGACCCGGGCAGCGCCCGGGCGGTCGCGCTGGCCGCGCCGACGCTGACCGCCCTGCTGGCCGCGAACCCGCCACCCGAGTAGGGCACCGGCGACCAGGGCGGCAGGAACCACCCGGGTGGCGGCGTCGGTCACCCCGCTCGGGGTGGCGAACGGCCGCTGGGCTGGGCAGCATAGGGCTCATGGACTACGAATACGCGCCGCTGCGGCTCCCGCCGAACGTCGACCGGCTGACCGCCACGGCGCAGCTGGCGATCCAGGCGGAGTTCTCCGGTTGGGAGTTGGCCCGGGTGCGGCTGTTCCGGGACGGAACGCGGCAGGTGATGCTGCGCCGTCGGCGGGTCAACCAGCCGCAGCCTGGCCTGTCGTACTGACGAGGCACGCCCCGGGGCGTACGCCCGGGGCCGCGCCCGCGCCCCGGGGCCGTGCCGCGCACGGCCGGGCCCCGGGGCGTCACCGCCTAGTGGGCGTGGTCGTGCTCTTCGTCCAGGTCGAGGAACGGGTGCTCGTCGAGCCGGCCGACCAGGCGGTCGTCCGCGGCGGGCTGGAACGGCCCGACCGGGTCGTCGTCGTCGAACGACTCCAGGTCGACCGGGGTGCCGACCTCGCTGACCATGACCACCCCGTCGAGCGGCTCCAGCTCCGGGATGTCCAGCGCGCTGAGCGAGCCGTCGCCGTTCTGCAGCAGCTCCAGCACCGCCTCACCGACGCCCTCCACGGGCGCCGGTTCGTCGTCCTCGGGGGTGCCCTCGCGGCGGGCGACCTCGGCGACCCGGATCAGCGCGGAGACGCTGGGCACCCGGTAGTCGCGACGTTGCCGGACCGAGATCACCCGCGGGTGCGGGTCGGTGGCCTCAGCGCCCTCCGCCCCGCCGAAGCGCTCGTCGGCCTCGTCCGGGTCGATCGAGTCCACGTCCCAGGGGGTGACCTCGCCGAAGGCGTCCAGGAGTTGCTCGTCGTAGGCGTAGGACGCGTTGTTCAACGCCACGTACGCCTGCCACACGTCGTCGTCGTCGATGCGGCCCTGCGCGGCGCGTACGGCGGCCAGGTGGCGGCGAGCCGCGTCGATCACCCGCTCGAGGGCGGCGTCCAGCTCACCGTGCTGGTCGGTCATGGGAGGGTGTCCCTTCACGATGGGGAGGTTGCGTGCCGGATGTGGCTACCGGACACGGGCTAGCAGGTGCGGAGGAACCGGTCGAGAACCCGCACGCCGAACTGTAGTCCGTCCACCGGAACCCGCTCGTCGATGCCGTGGAACAGGGCGGAGAAGTTCAGGTCGGCGGGCAGCCGCAGCGGCGCGAACCCGAAGCAGCGGATGCCGAGCTGGGAGAAGGCCTTGGCGTCGGTGCCGCCGGAGAGCATGTACGGCACCGGGCGGGCGCCCGGGTCCTCGGCGCGCAGCGCGGCCGACATCGCCTCGACCAGGTCGCCGTCGAAGGTCGTCTCCAGCGCCGGCTGGCGCTGGATGTACTCGATCGCGATGTCCGGCCCGATCAGCTCGCGCAGCTGCTGCTCGAGCAGCTCGGACTGTCCGGGCAGGCTGCGGCAGTCGATGGTGGCGGTGGCCCGCCCGGGGATGACGTTGTCCTTGTAGCCGGCGGTCAGCCGGGTCGGGTTGGCGGTGTTGCGGATCGTCGCGCCGATGATGTTGGCGATCGGGCCGAGCTTGGCGATCGCGGTCTCCGGGTCCTCCGGGTCGAGCTCGACGCCGAGCAGGTCGGAGACCTCCTCGAGGAAGGCCCGCACGGTCGGGGTGACCACCACCGGGAAGCGGTGCCGGCCGATGCGGGCCACCGCCTCGGCCAGGGCGGTGACCGCGTTGTCGTCGTGCACCATCGAGCCGTGCCCCGGGCGGCCCTTGGCGTGCAGCCGCAACCAGTCCAGCCCCTTTTCGGCGGTCTCGATCAGGTAGAGCCGCTGGGAGTCGTTGATCGAGTAGGAGAAGCCGCCCACCTCGCCGATCGCCTCGGTGCAGCCGTCGAAGAGGCCGCGGTGCCGCTCGACCAGGAAGTGCGCGCCGTAGTCGCTGCCGGCCTCCTCGTCGGCGGTGTACGCGAGCACGATGTCGCGCTGCGGGCGCACCCCGGTGCGCTGCCAGTGCCGCAGCACGGCCAGCACCATCGCGTCGAAGTCCTTCATGTCGATCGCGCCTCGGCCCCAGAGGTAGCCGTCCCGGATCTCGCCGGAGAACGGGTGCACCGACCACTCGTCGGCGTCGGCCGGCACCACGTCCAGGTGGCCGTGCACCAGCAGCGCGCCCCGGCCGGGATCGGTGCCGGCGATCCGGGCGACCACGTTGGCCCGGCCCGGCGCGGACTCGTGGATCTCGGCCGTGACGCCCACCTCGGCGAGCTTCTCCGCCACATATTCGGCCGCGCGGCGTTCACCGGCGCTGGTGTCGTTGTCGCCGGTGTTGGTGGTGTCGATCCGCAGCAGGTCACGGCAGAGGTCGACGACCTCGTCGGTCGGTTCGGGTCGGGCGGAGGCGGGGTCGGTCGTCATCGCTTCTTCATACCAGCAGCGGTGTCCGGGCAGGTCGCCCCGGCCCGCCTTCGCGGTTTCGCGGCGCGCCGTCGGGGGTACCGCGCCGGGCGACCGTACGTTCCCCCGTCTCGCACCGCCCGCCAGCCGAGGAGGGCACCATGACCGTTCCCCTGCCGCCGTTGCCGCCCGCGCCCGACGAGGGCTACCGGCCCGGTGGCCGCAGCATCGCCGACATCGTCGACTCGGAGCACCGGCAACTGCTGGAGCTGCTCGGGCAGCTGACCGGGCCCGGCGCCACCCCGCAGGAGGGCCTGCCGGTGCTGACCGCCGCGCTGTCGCGGCACCTCTCCGCCGAGGAGCAGTACCTGCTGCCGGCCGTGCGGGCGGCGGTGCCCGAGGCGGTCGAGCGGGTCGATAAGGAGATCGACGCCGACGCCGCCCTGCTGACCGCGTTGAAGGCGCTCGGCGACGACGGGCTCGACGAGGTGGCCGAGCGGGTCCGCCGGCACGTCGAGGGGGTGGGCGCGCTGGTCGCGGCGCTGCGCGCGGTGGCCACCGAGGAGGAGCTGATCCGGCTGGGCAACCGGCTGGAGATCGCCGAGGAGGCGGCGCCGACCCGGCCGCACCCGGCGACCCCGGCCACCCCGCCGTGGAACCGGATCGTGGAACCGGCGGTCGGGGTGGTGGACAAGGTCCGGGACGTGGTGACCGGGCGGCCGACGTACCTGGCCGACCTGCCGGAGCCGCCGCGCGGCTGACGTCGGCGCCCGGGCGGGCGGTGGCACCGGCCGCCCGGCGCCGGTCATCCATCGTCACCGATCCGTCCGGGCCCTTCCGCAGCACCGGGTGGGGTCCTACCGTCACCGTATGAACCTGGAGCTGCGACACCTGCGGGTCGTCTGCGCGATCGCCGAGACGGGGAGCGTGACCAAGGCGGCGTCGACGCTCGGCCTCGCCCAGCCGGCGCTCACCGCCCAGCTCCAGCGCATCGAACGGACGCTCGGCGGCCCGCTGTTCGAGCGGGACCGGCGCGGCGCCCGGCCGACCGCGCTCGGCGAGCTGGTGCTCGCCCGGGCCCGGGTGCTGCTGCCGGCGATGAAGGGGCTGCAGGACGAGGCCGCGCGGCTGGCCGGGGCCGGGGACACGCCCCGGCGCTACCGGTTCGGCGGGGTGAACAGCCCCATTCTCGGCCGGCTGGTGCACCGCCTCGCCGCCGAGCAGCCGCAGGCGCAGATCACCACGTACGCCTCGTGGTCGGTGGACGAGCTGGCGCAGTTGGTCGTCGGGGGGCGGCTGGACTTCGTGCTCACCGGGGTCTGCGGCGACTCCAGTCCGTCGGCCGAGTTCGGGCTCAGCTGGCGGGAGGTGGCGGTCGACCCGGTGCTGGTGCTGCTGCCGGAGAGCCATCCGATGGCCGACCGGGAGGAGGTGCACCTGGTCGACCTGCGTCACGAGCAGTGGGTGGCGGCGCCGGGTGACGGCTGCTTCGGCGACTGCTTCGCCGCCGCCTGCGCCCGCGCCGGCTTCACCCCGCGCAAGGTGTACGAGACCGACGTGCGCGGCTGCGTCGACCTGGTGGACGCCGGCGAGGCGATCGCGCTCTGCCAGGCCACCTTCCGTCCGGTCACCGGGCTGGTCACCCGGCGGCTGGCCGGGGTGCCGCTGCGCTGGCGGCTGATGTTCGGCTGGCACCCGGACTCCCCCGCCGGCCCGGTCGCTGAGCTGGTGCTGGAGACGGCGAAAGCCGCGTACACAGATTCGCTCGCCCCGCACCCGGGCTACCTGGCCTGGCTGACCCGCAACCCCGGCTTCGGGGTCCGCCGGCCGACCTCGGCCGGCCCGGTCGCCGGGGCCGGTGGGGTGCGAACCGCCTGACGACGGGTATCACGGGCACATGACCGACCTGTATCCCGCTGCCGACGACCGCGAACTGCTGCGCCGGGCGGCCGCGGCACACACCGCCGCCGCCCAGGACGTGGAGTCCTTCCTGCGCCGGCTGCCGGAGGTGCCCGGGCCGGCGGACATCACCGAGTACGCCAACCTGGTCGTCCGGGAGGAGCAGCAGCGCGCCGACCGGGAGGCGGCCGCGGACGCCGCCGGTCTCACCCTCGGCAGCCTCGAGTCCGACCAGGGCACCTGACCGCACCCCACACCCGCGTTGATCATGAAGTTGTTGTCACGGCACGCGGCGTGCCGTGACAACAACATCAATTTCGAGGCGGGGCCGCCACGGGCGGCGGGGGGGTGAGCGTTGGGCGA
>NZ_JBEZFU010000019.1:13649-73072 GCF_040649635.1 Micromonospora sp. NPDC048909
TTTATACATTATCTTTCTGCGCCCCGCCGGGCGGGCCCCCATAACAACAACTTCATGATCGACGCGCGGCCGACACGGCCGGCGTGGGCGTCAGCGTTCGACGAGGACGTCGTGGCCCAGGTCGAGCAGGGAGTGGCGCCACTCGTCGTCGGCGTTGCCGCGCGACGGCTTGGCGTCCACCAGGGACTGAATCCGGTCGATGGCGTCCCGCATCACCTCGATGTCCTCCGGGGTGAGGTCCACCTTCCGCTTGCGCAGCACCGCCAGGATCTGCCGGCCCGGCTCGGGCAGGCCCAGATCCGGGTCCGCGCCGAACGACTCCTCACCGGAACCGCGGGTCAGCAGCCACTGACGCAACTGCTCGGACGGGACGTTGACCTGGGCGTGGAAGTCATCCCAGAGCACCGCAACCTCGGGTTCGAGCCGCTGCTCGCGTACCATCAGGCCTCCTCTTCCGGTGGCGGCCCGGACGCCTCCGGGTCCTCCTCGTCCTTCTTCCGGCTCAGCCCCTCCGCCGGCATCCGCACCCGAGCGGGGTTGGCCGTCGGGCGGGCCTGGATCGGCTCGGGGTGCTCGTCCTCCTGGGTGGACTCCGCCGGTTCCCGGCGCTCCTCGGGCTCGGGCGCGTCCGGCCGGCTCATCGCGGGTGCGTCGTCGTGGCGGCGGTGTAGCCGCGTTCCCCCGCCCCCACCCGGAAGGTCAGCGCCCCCTCGCTGACGTCCACGGTCACCTTCTGGCTGGGCGAGATCTGCGACTCCAACAGCATCCGGGACAACCGGTTGTCCACCTCGCGCTGGATCACCCGGCGCAGCGGGCGGGCGCCGAACTCCGGCTGGTAGCCGTGCTCGGCGAGCCAGTCGACGGCCGCGGTGGTGACCTCCACCTGGATGTCCTGGGCGTGCAGCCGGCGTCGGGTCTCCTCCAGCATCAGCTCGGTGATCTGGCGCAGCTGCTCGGCCTCCAGCCGACGGAAGATGATCACCTCGTCGATCCGGTTGAGGAACTCCGGCCGGAAGTTCTCCTGCAGCCGGCGCATCAGCCGCTCGCGCAACTCGTCGCTCTCCTGGGCGCTGCCGGGCTCGCCGGCGCCGAAGCCGACCGAGCGCTGGGTGCCGGTGATCAGTTCCGAACCCAGGTTGCTGGTCATGATCAGGACAGTGTTCTTGAAGTTCACCGTCCGGCCCTGGCTGTCGGTGAGCCGGCCGTCGTCGAGCACCTGGAGCAGGATGTTGAACACGTCGGGGTGCGCCTTCTCGATCTCGTCCAGCAGCACCACCGCGTACGGGCGGCGGCGCACCGCCTCGGTGAGCTGACCGGCCTCCTCGTAGCCGACGTACCCGGGTGGCGCCCCGACCAGCCGGCTGACCGTGTGCCGCTCCTGGAACTCGCTCATGTCCACCCGGACCATCCGGTCCGCCTCGCCGAAGAGCGCCTCGGCCAGGGCCCGGGCCAGCTCGGTCTTGCCGACACCGGTCGGGCCGAGGAAGAGGAAGCTGCCCATCGGCCGCTCGGGGTCGGCGAGCCCGGCCCGGGAGCGCCGGACCGCCTCGGCGACCGCGGTCACCGCGTCGTCCTGCCCGACCACCCGCTCGTGCAGGTGCCCCTCCAGGCGCAGCAGCCGGTCCCGCTCCTCCTCGGTGAGCTGGGCGACCGGGATCCCGGTGGCCCGGGAGACCACTTCGGCGATCTCCTCCGGACCGACCTCGGGAACCTGCGAGGTGTCGCCGTCCTCGCCGTGCGCCCGACGTACCTGCTCCTCCAACTCGCCGATCCGGTCGCGCAGGGTCGACGCCCGCTCGTACTGCTCGTCGGCGACCGCCTGCTCCTTGTCCCGACGGACGTCGTCGAGCTGACGCTCCAGGTCGCGCACGTCGGCGGCGGGGGTTCGGGTACGCAACCGGACCCGGGCGCCGGCCTGGTCGATCAGGTCGATCGCCTTGTCCGGCAGGAACCGGTCGGTGACGTACCGGTCGGAGAGCTCGGCCGCGGCGACCAGCGCCTCGTCGGTGAAGCGCACCTGGTGGTGCGCCTCGTACCGGTCACGTAGCCCGCGCAGGATGGCGATGGTGTCGTCGACGCTGGGCTCGGGCACCAGCACCGGCTGGAACCGGCGGGCCAGGGCGGCGTCCTTCTCGATGCTCTTGCGGTACTCGTCCAGCGTGGTCGCGCCGATCACCCGCAGCTCGCCGCGGGCCAGCGCCGGCTTGAGCATGTTGCTCGCGTCCATGCCGCCCTCGCTGCCGGCCCCGCCCGCCCCGACCAGCGTGTGGATCTCGTCCAGGAAGATGATCAGCTCGTCCCGGTGCGCCCGGATCTCGTCGATGACCTTCTTGAGCCGCTCCTCGAAGTCGCCGCGGTAGCGGGTGCCGGCCACCAGGCCGGCCAGGTCGAGCTGGACCACCCGCTTGCCGAGCAGGGTCTGCGGCACGTCGCCGTCGCAGATCCGCTCGGCCAGCCCCTCCACGATGGCGGTCTTGCCGACGCCGGCCTCGCCGATCAGCACCGGGTTGTTCTTGGTACGCCGGGAGAGGATTTCCACCGCCTGCTCGATCTCGTCGGCCCGGCCGATCACCGGGTCGATCTGGTCGTTGCGGGCCAGGTCGGTGAGGTCCTGGCCGTACTGGTCGAGGGTCGGAGTGCCCCGGTCCGGCCTCGGGCCGGTCATCGGGCCGCGCTCGGCGTTGGCGGCCTGCAACGACTCCGGCTGGATCCGCCCGGCGGCGAGCATCCGCCCGGCCGGCGACTCCGGGTTCAGCGGCAGCGCCATCAGGATGTGCTCGGGGCCGATGTAGTTCGCGCCCATCGCGCGGGAGAGCTGGTGGGCGTCGAGCAGGGCCCGCTTCGCCGCCGGGGTGAGCGACAGGTTCGGCGGCACCTCGCCACGGGGGGCGCCGTCACCCCGCCCGCCGAGCGCGTTCAGCAGCGTGTCCGGGTCGGCGCCGGCCCGCCGGACCAGGTCGCGCAGCGGTTCACGTTGCAGCGCCGCCCAGAGCAGATGGTCGGTGTCCAGGTCGCTGCTCTGCCGCTGCGCCGCGCGCCGGGCCGCGTCGGCCAGCATCTCCCGCGCGTCGGCGGTCATCAGCCGGGTGATGTCGACCCGGTGCGCCGGTCGGCGCCCACCCTCACCCCGGCCGAAGTACCGGGCCAGGAACTCGTCCCACGGGTCGGAGCCGAACTCGCCGGGTCCCATCATGTCTCCTCCGCAGTTGCGAGCGGCACGGTCGGCAGGGGCTACCCGGCGGTCGGCGCGACAAACGCCGCGGAGCGCGGGGCACCGGCGCGGATCCGGTCCGTCGTCCGGTCGTCGCGACCCGCCGGAAGAGCCCAGCAGCGGGCGTACCAGCGGTCGCGGTGGCAGGCTGAGGCCATGGACGTACCGCCGCTGTTGATCGTGGACGCCGCAAACGTGGTCGGATCCCGCCCGAACGGGTGGTGGCGGGACCGGGCCGGGGCGACCGCCCGGCTGCGCGACTCGCTGACCGGGGTGGCCGCCGCCGGGCTGCCGCCGCAGCTGCCGCCTCCGCTCGAGGTGGTGCTGGTGGTCGAGGGTGCGGCCCGGGACGTGCCGGCCGTGCCGGGGGTCGAGGTGGTCGCGGCCCCGGGCTCCGGCGACGACGCCATGGTCGAGCTGGTCGGCGCGGCGCCGGAGCGCCGCCGGGTGGTCGTCACCGCCGACCGTGAGCTGCGCGAACGCGTCACCGCGCGGGGCGCCGAGGTGTACGGGCCGCGCTGGCTGCGCGAGGCGATGACCGGCCCGGACGCCACGGCGCGCGGCTGAATGCCCCCGACCCGCGGTCCCGCCAATCGGACTCCCGGCGCTTCGTGGTGACAAGCGGTCAGCGGGGCAGGAACACTGACAGGGCGGATGTTCTCCCGCGCCCCGAATAGGCTCTAATGAAGGCCTCCCCGCCCCCAGGAGGTACCCCCCGTGGCGAGCGTCGCCGAGCTCAAGGCAGCCATCGACGTTGCACTGCAACAGATCGGCGACGGCCAGAGCGCCGTCCAGGCAGCCGGTGAGAGGTTGGCCGAGGCGCAGCAGACACTCGCCGGCGCGCTCGAGGGCAGCGGCCACGAGACGGTCGAGGCGGCCCAGGCGTCGCTGACCCAGGCCAGCCAGGAGCTGGAGGAGTGCCTCGCCGCCACCCTGGTCGCGGTCGAGCAGGCGCAGCTCTACGTCGCGGCCCTGTAGGGCCCGCCGTGTCCATTGTCGAGGATGTCGGCGCGCAGGTCCGCGCCGCCGCCGAGGAGCTGCCGCTCGACCTGCTCGGGCAGGCGCTGGAGAAGTTCGGGATGGCCGGCGAGCGGCTGCGCTGGGTGCGGCAGGAATCGGCCAACCCGATGGGGGTGCCGGAGCTCTCCGCCGCGACCGAGCACGCCGAGACCGCCGGCTACGCGCTACGGCTGGCCCAGGAGCAGCTCGCGGCCTACCTCGCCGCGCTCGGGCTGGCCGGCGGGGGCGGGCCGGCGGCGCCCCGGCCGCAGGACTCCCAACCGCGGCACGACGCGCCCCGCGACGCCGCCCCCGTCGGCGTACCGGCCGAACCAGCCGAACAGGTGCGGCTTCGCCGCTGGTGGTCGGTGCGGGTGGCCGAGCTGACCGGCGGGCCGGAGGGCGCCGACGAGCCGGACGAGCGGATCGGCGACTCCGCGGAGCTGCTGCGCCGGGTGGTTCGCGGGGTACGCGCCGGGGACCGCGACCGGCTCCGTACCGAGCTGCGCCGGGCGCACGCCGACGTCGGGCTGGGGCTGGCCGCACTCGCCCCGCCGCTGCTCCGCGACCTGGCCGGTGAGCTGCTCGGGCACCCGCCCCGGGCCGACGACCTGGGCCGGCTGCGCGGCGAACTGGACGGCAGGGTCCTCGACCTGCTGCCCGGGCTGCCGGCGCCGGTGCTCGACACGCTGCTGACCCGGGTCTGCCGGATGCCCCCACCACGACGCTCCGGGGAGCCGCCGCACGCCGCGGACTCCGCGGTCAGCGCCGGGGTGCTGACCGGTGTGCTGCTCGCCCGCCTCGGCCGGGACCTCCCGGCCGACGCCGGCCGGTCGAGCACGGCGGACGCGGGCCGGGCCGACGCGGGTGGCACCACGCCGGGCGCGCCGGGGCGCACGGGTGAACGGCGCCCGCCGGCCGGTCAGGACACCATCGGCGCCGGCCGGACACCGCCACGCGGGCACGCTGCCCGCCCACCGGGGCGCACCGGCGCCGCACCCGGTGCGCCGACGAGCGCCCGGTCGTGGCCGGGCGAGCCGGCCGGAGCCGGCAGCCGGGTGCCGCCGCACTCGGGTCCGTGGCACGACGCGCCGCGGCGCCGGGGCTCCGATGGCTGACCGGCGCGCCCAGCTGGTCACCCGGGTCCGGGAAACCCTCGCCGAGGCTCTCGGCGCGAGCCGGACCCGGCTCTCCGCCGCGCAGGCCGAGCTGACCGCCGGGCAGGAGCGGCTTGCCCGGGTACGTCGGGCCGCGGCGGTGGTGCCGGAGCGGGTCGGCGCGGAACGGGACCGCCGGCTCGCCGAGATCGACGCCCGGCACGCCGCCCGGATCGCGGAGCTGGCCCGCCGGGCCGCCGACGCCGCGCGGCGGGAGGCGCCGGGCGCGGCCAGCGACGAGTGGCCAGGGTGGCGGCCCACGCCCGCCGGCCGCGGCGAACCGCCCGGCGCGCTGCGGGTCGGCGCGGTCCGGATCGCCGGCGCCGAACCGGTGCCGGCGCTGGTGCCGCTGCTCGACGCGGGGCACGTCCACCTCACCGGCGACGACCGCGACGGCGGCGACGCGGTGCTCTCCGCGCTGCTGCTGCGCGCGCTGGGCCGGGCCGACCCGGGCGCGGTCCGGCTGATCGGGTACGACCCGGAGCACCTGGGCGGCGGGCTCGCCGGGTTCGCCCCGCTGGGCACCGCCGGGCTGCTCACCTTCGTCGGCCCCGGCGGGCTGAGCCGACTCCTCGACGACCTGGTGGAGCAGATCCGCCGGATCAACGAGACCGTGCTGGCCGGCGAGCACGGCTCGTTGCGCGAGCTGGCCGCGGCGACCGGTCGCCGCCCCGAGCCGTGGCGGGTCGCCGTGCTGCTCGGCGGCGACGAGCTGTCCCGACACGAGCGGGGACAGCTCGACCGGGTGGTACGCACCGGCGCGGCCTGCGGGGTCCACCTGGTCGTCCGGGGCGTACCGCTGCCCGACGACCCGACGATCACCCGGGTGGTGGCCGAGCCGGACGGCGCGCGCACCGGCGGGCCGCCCGGGCTGCCGGTCCGGCTGGATCCGCCGCCACCGGCGACGCTGGTCACCGATACCTGCCGGGACGTGGCGGCCCGGGTCAACGCCGGCCCGCCGCCGACCCCGTTCACCGACCTGCTGCCGCCGCCGGAGCAGATGTGGCAGGAGGACTCCTCCACCGCGCTCACCGCCCCGATCGGGGAGGGGCCGCACGGCCGGCCGGTGCAGGTGACGCTGGGCGACTACCCGCCGCACGCACTGATCGGTGGCCCGTCCGGGACCGGCAAGACCAACCTGATCTTCGCTTGGATCGGTGCGCTGGCCGCCCGCTACTCCCCGGCCGAGCTGGAGTTCTATCTGCTGGACTTCAAGGAGGGGGTCTCCTTCGCCCGGTTCGCGCAGGGCCGACGGGATCCGAGCTGGCTGCCGCACATGCGGCTGGTGGGCATCAACGTCAACACCGACCGCGAGTTCGGGCTGGCGTTGCTGCGCTTCCTCGCCGAGGAGCTACGCCGGCGGGCCGACGCGGCCAAGAAGCACGAGGTCACCAAGCTGGCCGAGCTGCGCGCGGTGGACCCGACCGGGCGCTGGCCGCGGATCGTCGCGGTGGTCGACGAGTTCCAGATGCTGCTCGCCGGCCGGGACGTGGTCGCCCGGGAGGCCGCCGACCTGCTGGAGGACCTGGCCCGCCGGGGCCGCTCGCAGGGCATCCACCTGGTGCTCGCCTCCCAGGACGTGCGGGGCATCGAGGCGCTGTGGGGGCGGCCCGCCCTGGTCGCCCAGTTCACCCTGCGCATCGCGCTGCCGAAGGCGCTGCGGATCCTGGCCGAGCGCAACGACGCGGCCCAGTCGCTGCCCCGCTGGCACGCCCTGGTCAACGCCGAGTCGGGGCTGCCCGAGGGGAACGAGGTGGCCAGGATCCCGTCGGCCAGCGACTGGGAGACCTGGAGCGGCCTGCAGCACCGGCTGTGGCGGATGCGTCCGCAGGACGCCGCGCCGGCCCGGCTCTTCGACGGCGACGCCATCCCTCGACTGGCCGACGCCCCGGACTTCCGCGCGCTGCGGCCGGGTGACGGGACGCAGCGGGGACCGGTCGCGCTGCTCGGCGAGATCATCGACGTGCAGGCCCGCTCGGCGGCGCTGCGGCTGCCCCGGGCGCCGGGGCGCAACCTGGCGGTGCTCGGCACCCGGGTCGACGAGGCGTGCGCGGTGCTCGACGCGGCGGCCCGGTCGCTCGCGCGCCAGCACCGTCCGGGCACCGCCCGGTTCTCCATCGCCTGCCTGGACCCGGACGCCGATCCGGTCGCCCGCGCCCTCTACGAGGACCTCGCCGACGACGCCTCCTGGTACGACGAGGAGACCGTGCCCGAGCTGATGGTCGAGACCGCGGAGGGCCTCACTGCCTCCAGCCACCCGCACTACCTGCTGCTCTTCGCGGTGGACGCGGCGGCCGGCTCGCTGGCCGCGCCGGCCGGGCGACGCAGCGGGCTGGAGCAGCTGCGCCGGATCCTGCACGACGGGCCGGAGCGGCGGACCCATGTGCTGGCCTGGTGGCGGGGGGTGGCCCGGATGCGCGCCGACCTGGGCGGGCCGGCCGCGCGCACGGACCAGATCGGGGCGTGGGTGGCGCTCGACGCGCACGGCGGGGAGCTGGGCTCCTCGCTCTATCCGGGCACCGGCGGGCCGGACTGGTATCCCCGGCCGTGGCGCGGGCTCTTCTTCGACCGGGCGGTACACCGCACCGGACAGGTGATTATCCCCTATGGACCGGCCCGATGAACCAACCGGTGACCAGTGAGACGTACGCGGCCCAGGTGCGGCGGCTGGCCGACCTGACCGCCCGGGTGCACGCCCAGCGAGACGAGGCGCGCAGCTGGCACGAGCGGCAGTGCGCCGCCGCGGACCGGGCCGTCGCCGAGGCCGCCGAGCAGGTCCGCGAGGCCGAACGCGAGCTGACCGCCGCCCGTGAGCTGCAGGAGCGGATGGACGCGGAGGTGACGCACCTGTGGCAGCAGCTGCGCGCCCGGCTCGGCGCCGCCGGGCGGCGGCTGGCCGGTCCACCCGCGCCGGCGGTCGGCGCCGACGGCGATCCGGTGCTGCTGCTCGCCCGGGTGCGGGAGCTGCTGAACCGGACCAGGCAGCCGGGTGAGCTGCCCGGGTCGGTCAACCCGATGCTCGCGCTCTGCGGGGTGGGCGGGGCCGCCCTGGCCTACGGCCTCGGGGTGGGCGCTCGGGCGGCCGGGGTCGGCTACGGCGGTGACCTGGCCGTCGGGATGCCCGTGCTGGCGCTGGTGGTGACGCTGCTCGGCCCGCTGGTCGGCCTGGTACCGGCCAAGGTGCTGGCCGACCGGCGACACGCCGTGCTCGGCCCACGCCCGATCACCGTGGTGCTGGCGGCCGGGCTGCTGACCACGGCGCTGCTGCTGGTGCTCGGCCGCTGAGCCCGGCCCGCGTCGTCGGCGGCTGCGGGATGCTCTGGTGGGCGACGATCCGCGCGATGGCCGGCGCAATGGCCCCGCCCGCATGCGCCCGGCCGCTCTCATGGACGCGGCCCCCGCAGCGACCGCCGGGGCAGTGGGCCAGGTCTGCTCGCGGGCGCGGCCCGCAGCGACCGCCTGGGCAGTGGGCCATTTAGCGTGCTGCCTCTGCGGTATCAATATGCCGCAGAGGCATCACGCTCGCTCGACATCGCGCCCTGGCCGGCGGTGTCCCTGCCGGACGCTCGCTCACCCCCGGCCGCCTCGGTCACCGCCGACCGGCGACGGCGTGGCGGCGTGACGACCGGGCGGACAGGAACGGCATCGCTCAGGCCGGGACGACGACCGCCTCGCGCAGCAGCCGGCGGGCCAGCACCAGCCGGTCGGCGTCGTCGGGCAGACCGGGCAGGTCGCCGACGCGGGTGACCTGGCCGGCGAGCAGAGCCCGCACCGCCGGCTCGCACTGCGCGGGCAGAGTGATCGTCCGGTCCGACAGGCGCAGCGCGACCCCGTCCGAGCCGTCCGGGACGAGCTGCCAGCGCAGCCCGGCTCGCGGGCTGAGGCGAGCGTCGGCGTCCAGGGCCGCGAGCGCCGCCGCCTGGGCGAGCGGGCGGATCGGCGCGGGCCGGGACGCCGGCCAGGCCCGCTGCCGCAGCCGGGCCGTCACCGCGACCGGGTCGGCCCGCAGCAGCCAGTCGCGCAGCGCCTCGACGGTCTCGGTGAGTTCCGGCTCGATGGCGTCCGGGTCGGCGACGTCGGTGCCGAACGGCAGGCTGGCCCGCAGCCGGCGGTCCTCGGCGGCGAGCGCCAGCAACTCCTCCACCAGCGCGTAGCGGGTCAGCGCGCGGATGCCCACGGTCAGATGCAGCGAACTCGTCTCCTGCGCCTGCGCGCTGTGCAGCCAGCCACGGGGCAGGTAGAGCGCGTCGCCGGGGGCGAGGACCACGTCGAGCGCGGCCGGCCCCTGCGCGGTCGCGGTGATCTCGTCGGCCCGGCCACCCCAGGGCTGCCGCTCCAGCGGGTCGGGCAGCACCGGAGGGTGGATGCGCCAGTGCTTGCGGCCGTCGACCTGGAGCACGAACACGTCGTGGGTGTCGTAGTGGGTGGCGAAGCCCTGGTTGCCCGGAGGAGTCAGGTAGGCGTTGACCTGCAACGGCTGGCCGAGCGCCAGGCCCAGGTCGCGGGCGAAGTCGATCAGCGCCGGCCAGGTGCGGTGCAGACCCTGCAGCACCAGGGTCGCCCCGCCCGCGTACTGCTCCAGCACCCGCTCGTCGAGGACCTGGTCGGCGATCTCGGCGCCGGCGCCACCGCCACCGGTCCACCGCGCGGCGGGAACCAGCTCTCCGTCCTTGGCGATCCGCAGGAACGGGGTGCGCAGGCCACGGCGGCTGAGCAGTTCGTCGGCGTCCCCGGGGCTGAACAGGTCGGTGAAACCGGCCGCGTCGGGCAGCTCGTCGGCGCGGGACAGCAACGGGGTCTGCCCCCAGTACGCGGCGGCGAACTTCGCCGGCTCGACGCTGACGCAGCGGGCCAACGCGGCCGCCGCGGTGACGGACGGGACCGCCGGGCGGCCGTGGCCGCCCGGCGGGTCGTTGTGCGTCACGGCGCTCGTTACCGGGCGCTGCCGTCGGCGCCGCCGTCCTGCTTGCCCGGCGTCGCACCGCCGTCGGCCGGACCCTCGGCACCGCCGTCGGCGCCACCGTCCTGCTTGCCCGGGGTCGCGCCACCGTCGGCCGGACCCTCCGCGCCCTGGTCGGCGCCCTGGTCCATGCCGCGCTCGGCGCCCTGGTCCGCGCCGCCGTCGGCGCCGCCGTCGCGCTGACCCGGGGTCGCCCCGCCGTCGGCCGGACCCTCGGCGCCACCGGCGCCGCTGGTGGTCATGTCGTCGTCGCTGAGTGCCATCGGTGCTCCCTTGTGCCGCCCCGCCGTGCGCCGGGGTCCGTGTGCAGCGGGTGGTACCCCACGCGCGATCTTCTCTAACCACACCGTAGACGCCCCGACCGGCCGGCACGGGCGGTTCGCCGGTCCGCCGCCGCGCTGCTCGACGGCCCGGCCACCCAGCGGCGCGGCGTCGCCGGTGTCAGGATGGAGCGGATGATCCTGGTGGGCACCTCGGGCTGGCAGTACCGCGACTGGCGGGAGCGGTTCTATCCCGCCGCGGTGCCGCAGCGACTCTGGCTGGAGCACTTCGCCGAGCGGTTCGCGACGGTGGAGGTGAACAACGCCTTCTACCGGCTGCCGGAGCGGGACACCTTCGCCGCGTGGCGGGCGCGGACCCCCGGCGACTTCTGCGTGGCGGTGAAGATGAGCCGCTACCTGACCCACATCAAGCGGCTGCGCGACCCGGCCGAGCCGGTGAGCCGCTTCCTGGGCCGGGCCACCGCGCTCGGCGACCGCCTCGGTCCGGTGCTGCTGCAACTGCCGCCCAACCTGCCCGCCGACCTGGCGGCGCTGGACGCCACGCTGCGCCTCTTCCCGGCCGAGGTGCGGGTCGCGGTGGAGCCACGCCACCCGTCGTGGTGGATGCCGGCGACCCGGGCGCTGCTGGAGCGACGCCGCGCGGCGCTGGTCTGGGCCGACCGACTCGGCCGTCCGGTGGCCCCGCTGTGGCGCACCACCGACTTCGGCTACCTGCGACTGCACGAGGGGCGGGCCCGTCCGCACCCGCGCTACGGGCGCGCTGCGCTCGCCTCGTGGGTCCGGCGGCTCGCCGACACGTTCGGCGACGCGCCGGCGTACGTCTACTTCAACAACGACCCGGGCGGCGCGGCCATCGTGGACGCGGTCGCCTTCGCCGGCCTGGCGCGCCGCGCCGGGCACCCGGTGAGCCGGGTCCCGGCGGAGTGACCACGCCCGGCCCGCCCCTGCGCCGGGGCGGGCCGGTGGGTGTCACGGCATCATCCGGGCCAGGTCCTTCGGCATGGTGTCCTTGACGTCCTGCCACTCGCCCTGGGTGATGTGCCGGCGCAGGGTGTCCAGCACCACCTGCACGACCTGCTCCATGCCGCCCTCCACGTCGTACGGGAAGCCCTGCCGGACCTCGTAGAGGAAGTCGTCACGGTTGAGCTTGATCGGCACGTCCGACGGGCTCCACCCGTCGAAGTAGATGCCCCGCACCAGCACCGGCAACTGCTGGGCGAACTCGACGCTCTCCTGCACCGGCAGCCGGTCGCGCAGCAGGTGCAGCACGGTTCGCAGCGCCGCGTAGGACTGGTTGCGCTGCTCCTTCGGCCAGCCGTAGGCGCTCTCGATGTCCTTCAGGATCAGGTTCGTCTTGTCCAGCGAGGACTCGAACGCTGAGATCAACTGCTCAGCCATCTCCCCACCCCCGTTCCTCGGTATCCCAGCGTCGGTCGTCGTCGCGGCGCGGCGGCCCCACCGGGCCGGGTCGCGAGCGGATCGGGCCCCGTCGGCCGCTCCGCGGAGCGCGCCTGGTGTCTCCGGAGCCGCCGACCACGTGCAGGACGGCGCCCCGTCGGGGGTCCGTCACCATCCGAGCCGTCATTCCCGGTCACCTCCTCGTGGTGCGTGCCGGCGACCGTTTGCGGTGCCGCCCGGGCCGGGTCGACGACGCCGACCGCACGCACCGCCACTCTGCCCGCCGGGCGGGTGAGCCGGCCTCACCCCGGTCGGGTGAGGTCGGATCAGTCGGCGCCCAGCAGCCCGGCGAGGGTGGCGGCGTTGGTCTGCGCGTAGTCCCGGTAGCAGTTGTTCATCAGCACGTGCGTCTGTTGGGTGGAGTCGGCCAGCTCGCGCAGCTTCGGCGCCCAGTCCCGCAGCTCCCGGTCCGCGTAGCGGTAGCCGAACTTCTCGTGGATGTCCTTGCTGGTCCACTTGTCGCTGTGCCCGTGGAAGCGGACCACCGCGAGGTCCGCGGTGGCGGCCAGCACCGGCGGCACCGAGGAGCGGTGGCCCTGCGGCATGTCCACGCAGACGAACGGCAACTCGTGGGTACGCAGGAAGTCGAGCGTCTCGTCGGCGTTGTCGCCGTCGAACCAGGAGGCGTGCCGGAACTCGTAGACCGGCCGCAGCGGGGCGCAGCGCCGGGCCACCTCGAGCAGGTACTGCTTGTTGTCCCGCTTGATGGTGAACCAGGGCGGGAACTGGAACAGCAGGGCGCCGAGCTTGCCCGCCTCCACCAGCGGGTCGAGCGCGGAGAGGAAACGTGACCACACGTCCTCGTACGCCTGCGCGGGCAGGTCGTCGGGGTAGACGTTGCGCTTGTCGGTCTGGGGACGCAGGTCCTTGTAGATCGCGCTGACCCGGGTCGGGTGACCGGTGAGCAGGCTGAACGCCTTGATGTTGAAGGTAAAGCCGGCCGGCGTGCGCTCGGCCCAGAGCTGGGCGGTCCGCTCGGCGGGTGGCGAGTAGTAGGTGGCGTCCACCTCGACCAGCGGAAACTTCCTGGCGTAGTAGGCCAGGCGCTTCTCCGGCGTGTCGGCCGTCTGCGGATACCAGCCGGAGTCCAACAGGGTCCGGTCGGTCCAGGACGCGGTGCCCACCTTGATCTCACCCATGGGTGAAGTCCACCGCGCTCCGGACCGACCGGCAACCGCTGACGCTCGTCAGGCCGCCCGACGTTCCCGGGTCTGCTTGCACGACACGCAGGTCGTGGCGGAGGGGAAGATCTCCAGCCGTTCGACCGGGATCGGCGCGGAGCAGCCCTCGCAGAAGCCGTAGGTGCCCTCCTCCAGCCGGCCCAGCGCGTGCTCGTACTGGGCCCGGCGGTCGAGGATGGTGCGCAGCAGGGACTGCGCCGTGTCCCGCTCGGCGGTCTTCGTGCCGCTGTCAGCCTGGTCGTCGCCGGCGGTGTCGCCGACCTCGACCAGCCGCAGCACTTGGCTCTGCAGCACCGCCTGCTCGTACTCCGCGGACAGCTCGTCGTAGCGCGCCTGGAGCGACTGACGGATCTGGGCGGTCTCCGTCTGGGAACGGCCCGTTCCGACCGTGTCATGGACGAGCATCGCTGCCTGCCTTTCCTGGCGTCTGTCAACCGGCGGCCCGGCGGCCCCTGGCCCCGGTTACGGTCGCGTCCGGTGCACGGGCGATCACCCGTGCTCTGTGAGCCGGGCGATTACCCACCGGATCCGTCGACCAAACCGGCGATTTCGGGGACATCAGGCGCCCGCGGGCGGCTCCACGACAGCGGGATGCCGGGGGTCGTCGTAGCGCACCACCACGTCGGCGAACGAGGCCGGCGCGACCTCCTCGGCGTAGCGGTCGAACGCCGGCAGCGTCCAGCTCTGCTCCGGGTCGGTCCGCCGCCGCAGGGCCGCCGGGGAGAGCGCGAGGTGGACGGTGACGTCGAAGGGCAGCCCACCACCGAGCAGCAGCGCCCCGCTGACCAGTACCACCCCGCCGGGTGGCAGGTCGACGTAGCCGGCTCGGCTGGCCCGGTCGGCCGCGGCGTCCCAGAGCGACGGCAGCACCCGGCCGGAGCCACCCGGGCCGGCCGGGTCGAGCACCTCCCGGCGCAACCCGACCTCGTCCACCCACCCCTCGTAGTACGCGTCCGGGTTGGTCCGGCCCAGTTCCAGGCGGACCGAGGCCGGGCGCAGGAAGTCTTCGGCCCGCACGTGCAGGGCCGGGTGGCCGCGGGCGCGCAGCGGGTCGATCAGGGCGGCGGCCAGTTCGTCCGGTCGGGCGGCGGCCGGCCCGTCCACTCCCACCCGGAGTCGGCGCGGGGCCGCGTCGGCGGCGGGCACGGCGTGGGCGTCCTGCTCGGCCAACCGGTCGGTCAGCCGGTCGGTCAGCTCGGCGACGAGCCGCTCGGGCGAGATGGGACGGATGCGCACCGACCCATCCTGCCGCGCGCCGGCGGGCGGTGGCGCGGCGGGCGGTGGCGCCGAGCGGGGTCAGCCGTTGCGGTCGATGGTGACCCGGGCGTCGTCGGCGAGCCGGTAGCCGACGCCGTAGACGGTGGTGACCAGCGGCACGTCCACCCCGACCTTGCCGCGCAGTCGGCGCACGTGCACGTCGACCGTGCGGACGCCGGCGTGCTCGTAGCCCCAGACCGCGTTGAGCAGTTGCAGCCGGGTGAAGACCCGGCGGGGGTGGGCGACCAGGTGCAGCAGCAGATCGAACTCGAGCCGGGTGAGCGGCAGCGGTTCACCGTCGCGCAGCACGGACCGGGACGAGGCGAGGATGTGCAGGGCCGGGATGGTCGCGGCGAGTGGCCGGGTGGGGGCACGGTTGGCCGGCAGTGACTCGGGCCGCCGCTCCAGCGGGACGTTGCTGGAGATCACCCCCTCGCCGCGCTCAAGGAGCTCCCGGGCGGCCTCCAGCAGCCGGCGGGCCGGCGGGGTCAGCGACTCCTCGGCGGCGAGGGGGATGGACAGCGTCACGGTGAGCACGGGCGCGACCGTGTTCGCCGGGCGGCGCTGGCCGCCCGGGGGTCGACCGGGAACCGCGGGTTGGGACGTATGCCATCCGGCGCGCGACGAGGCGGGGCTGACCGACATGGTCCTCCTTGGCTGGTCCGGGTATCTCCCCACGGCCCGGGACGCCGCTTCATCGATGCTTCCCGGCGCCCGTGCGAGGGTCAAGGGGCGGCTGCGTTGCATGAATGTGACAATTGACGAACGCATCGGAGCCGGATGCTCGCTCTGCGTACGAGGCCTGATGATTACAGCAGAGTCGCCGAGATGACCCGATACGGGGGGTGCCCACCCGGTTCACATTCGGTGTCGGCCCGCACGCACCGTCGCAAGTGAATCTGGCTCGCCTTCGTCGGGCACGCTCCCAGATGGACCCGGCACGTCACGGTGGCGGGACACGTCACCCGCCGACAGGACGACGCGGCGCAACCGGGGGTACGGGTGCGCCGCGTCGGCGAAGGGGACGGAGCCGCCGGTCAGCGGGTCCGGTCGACGGCGATCCGGGCCTCGTCGGCGAGCCGGTAACCGACGCCGTAGACGGTCGTCACCACCGGGGTGTCGACGCCGACCTTGGCGCGCAGCCGCCGCACGTGCACGTCGACGGTGCGGGCCACCGCGTGCTCGTAGCCCCAGACGTTCGCCAACAGTTGCAACCGGGTGAACACCCGTCGAGGCCGCTCGGCCAGGAACAGCAGCAGGTCGTACTCGATGCGGGTCAGTGGGATCTCCCGGTCGCCCTGGCATACCACCCGGGAGCCGGCGAGGATGTGGACCTCGTCCGGGCCGGCGGCCGGCAGGTCCGGGACGGCCCGGGGCCCGGCCGGGGCGAGGTCGTCGGCGCGCAGCCGGCCCTCCCCCGACTCGGCGAGTTCACCGATCAGGTCGAGCAGCCGGACCAGCCCCGGCGTGAGCGGGCCGGGCGCGAGGTCGACCGTGAGGGTGAGGGTCGAGCTGGCGCGGGCCGGCGCGCTCCGGCCGGCGCGGACCGGCGGGTGCGGCCGTGGCGAGATGGCGACGACGGACATGGTGCCTCCTGTGACGGCGGTACGCCCGCCACGCCGGGTGGCGCGTGGCGGTCAGTGGAGCGCCCGGCCGGCGGTCACCGGTGGCGCGAGCGGGGACGGGGGCAGCGGGGTGGGGCCGAGGGCGGGCAGGCCGGCGATCCGCCAGGCGGCGAACCCGCCGACGACGTCGGTGGCCCGGTGCAGCCCGAGGTCCTTCAGCGCCGCGGCGGCCAGCGAGGAGGTGTAACCCTCCTGGCAGAGGACCATCACGGGCAGGTCGTAGCCGACCGCCTGGGGCAGCCGGGCCGGGCAGCGCGGGTCGAACCGCCACTCCAGCACGTTGCGCTCCACCGCGAGCGAGCCCGGCACCGTGCCGTGCGCGGCCCGCTGGGCGGCCGGCCGGATGTCGACCAGCAGCGCGCCCGCCCGGTACGCCAGATGCGCCTGCTCCGGATCGAGCCGGTCGAGCCGGGCCCGGGCGGCGGTGAGGATCTCGTCGATGCCCCGGGAACCCGGTGGGGGCACCGGGGCCGGACAGCGGGTGGCGCGGGGCTGGCGCATTCTCGGTTCCTTCCGATGACGGCGGGTCGGCGACCCGGTGCGGGACGGCGTGCCGGTCGGCGCCGCGACGCTGGTCGGCGCGGGTCGGCGGGTGGTGCTCACCAGGCGACGCCGGCCTCGGCCACCTCGGCGACCCGCAGCCGGCCGTCGGTGAGCTGGTAGCGGGTCATCCGGCGCAGCGCCGGCCGGTAGACGTGCACGCTGACCGCCGGCTCGTCGCCGCGGTTGGCGACCAGGTGCACGTGTCGGGCGCCGAAGCGGCGGCCGGCGCCGGCGGCGAGCCGGCGCGGGCGCAGCCGTCCCGCGCTGACCGTCTCCTCGGTCAGCGCCCCGGCGACGACCAGGAACGCGCCGGACGAGCCGCCGTGGTCGTGCAGGTCGGTGCCCTGGCCGGGCAGCCAGCTCAACGCCCACACCTCGTGGTCGGCCCCGGCGGCGAGCCGGCCGTACCAGCGCTCGGCGGGGTCGAAGCACAGCGGCACGGGCCAGCCGGCCGGGTCCGCCGCCCACCTCGCGGCGACGGCGAGCAGGTCGGGCTGCGGGACGTTGCGGTTCATGACGTTCCTCGCGGGTCGGGCGGTACGGTCACCCCACTCTAGGCGGCAAACCCTATAGGTTTAGTAGGTATTCTCAGATGTCGGGACGCGGTCCGCCCCGCAGCGGCCAACTCCGCCCCGGACCCGGTCAGCGGCGTACCGGCGGCTCCACCCGGTAGCCCGGCACGGACGGCCAGCGCACGGTGAGCACCACCGACTCCCGCTCGGCGTACCAGCTGTGGTCGACGCCGCGACCCCACACCACGTAGTCGCCGGGCGCGCCGAGCACCACGGTGCGGTCCGGCAGTTCGACCCGGAAGCGCCCGCTGATCAGCACGAGCAGGGCGATGCGCCGCTCACCGGTCGCCCACCGGGCGCGGGCTTCCCCCGCCGGGTGCACCCCCCACTTGACCTCGACGTCGGTGCTGTGCCGCACGTCGCCGGGCGGGACGAAGTGCCCGAGCAGCCAGCCCGCGTCCGCCGCGCCGTCGATGCCCGCGTTGCCCACGTACACCGTCTCGCTCATCGCCCTCCCCCATCCGCCGGCCGAGGACCGTACCAGGGGCGCGGGAGACCTAATCTGGACCGGTGAGCGACGAACTCGACGCCGAGACCCTGGCCTTCGCGCACCGGATGTTCGACCTGGCCCGGGCCGGTGCCGCCGAAGAGCTGTCCGGGCACCTGGACGCCGGGCTGCCGGTGAACCTGACCAACGACAAGGGCGACACGCTGTTGATCCTGGCCGCCTACCACGCTCACCCGGAGACCGTGGCCGCGCTGCTGGCCCGGGGCGCCGATCACAGCCGGATCAACGACCGGGGGCAGACCGCGCTGGCCGCGGCGGTCTTCCGCAGCAGCTCCGAGGCGGTACGGGCGCTGCTCGCCGCCGGCGCCGACCCGGATCACGGCGCTCCGTCGGCGATGGACACCGCCCAATTCTTCGACCTGCCACCGATGGTGGAGCTGCTGCGCGCCGGGTGACCTCCGGCGGGCCCGCTGCCGGGCACGGTATACAGGGGCGGTGGAAGATCCGCTACCTGAGCAGATGCGTACGGCCGGCGGGGCGCTGCTGGCCGCGCTCGACGAGCCGACGCGCGCCCGCGCCGCGTACCGCTTCGACGACGAGGCGGCCCGCCATTGGCTGGAGTACCGGCCGCGGCCCCGGCCCGGGGTCTGCCTCGCCGACCTGGACGTGGTCGGGCGCAAGGCCGCGCACCGGCTGCTGGCGACCGCGCTGAGCCCGGCGGCGTACGCCCAGGCGATGGCGATCGTCGCCCTGGAGGAGGTGCTGGACCGGGCCGAGGGGTGGCGCCAGGGCCGGCACAGCGGCGACTACTGGGTGGCGGTCTTCGGCGACCCGGAACGTGACGACCGCTGGGCGTGGCGGCTGGAGGGGCATCACCTGTCGGTCAGCATGACCGTGGTGGACGACCAGGTCTCCCCCGCGCCGATCTTCTTCGGCGCCAACCCGGCCGCCGTCCGGCACGGTGGCCGGCCGGTCTCCCGCCCGCTCGGCATCGAGGAGGACCTGGGCCGCGCCCTGTTGGACGCGATCGGGTCGGCCGGGCGGGCCGCCGCGATCATCGACGACAAGGCGCCCGGCGACATCATCAGCGCCACCCGACCGCGGGTGGACGGGCCGCTGGAGCCGCTCGGCGTTCCGGCGGACCGACTCGGTCCCACCGGGCGGGCGCTGCTCGACCAGTTGGTCGCGCTCTACCTGGACCGGCTGCCGCCGGAGCTGGCGATCCGCGAGGCGAAGCGGCTGGACAGCCGCGAGCTGCACTTCGCCTGGGCCGGCCCGATGAGTCCCGGGCAGCGGCACTACTACCGGATCCAGGGCGACGACCTGCTGATCGAGTACGACAACACCACCGACGACGGCAACCACGCGCACACGGTGCTGCGCCGCCCGGCCAGCGACTTCGGCCAGGACGTCCTGGCCACCCACCACACCACCACCCCCCACCCCTGACCCCGGTCAGGGGCGGCGGGCTTCGATCAGGAAGCGGCGGGCGTGGGCGACGAAGGTGCCCTCGGACCGGATCCGCCGGTGCAGGGCGAGCAACTGGGGCCGGTACCGCTCGACGGTGAAGCCGGGGACCGTCCAGATCACCTTGCGCAGGAACCACACCACCGCGGCGACGTCGTGAAAGACGGTGCGCAGCGTCGCCTCCCGCACGTCGACGACGGTCAGCCCGGCGGCCCGGGCGGCGGCCACCGCCTGCGCGGTGTGCCGCGAGGTGGGCGGGGGCAGCGGGCCGAGGATCGCCTCGCTCAGCTCCCGTACGGTGCCCGCCCCGATCTGCTGGGAGAGGAACGTGCCGCCGGGCCGGAGCACCCGTGCGGTCTGCGCCCAGTCGGTCCGCACCGGGTGTCGGCTGACCACCAGGTCGAAGGACGCGTCCCGGAACGGCAGCTCGGCGTCCGGGGCGACCGCGACCACGGTCGCGCCGAGCGGACCCAGTGTCTGCCGGGCGACCAGCACGTTCGGCGGCCAGCCCTCGGTGGCCACCAGCAGCCGCGGTGCCCGGGGCACCTCGGCGAGCACCTCGCCGCCGCCGGTGTCCACGTCCAGGGCCGCCTCGGCGTCGGCCATCCGGGCCGCGACCATCCGGGCGTACCCCCAGGCCGGGCGCTCCTCGGTGGCCCGGCCGGCGAGCCAGTCGAAGGCCCAGCCCTCGACCGGGGCAGCGGCGCCCTCGGCGATCAGCTTCTCGAAGTCCGGATCGGTGTCCACCCGGGTGAGCCTGCCGGCCGGCTTCCACCGCCGGCAAACGAATTGCACGACACGAAACTCGCTCAACTCCAGGTCGGCGACATGGCGGAGTCCCCGGCAAGGAGAGGCCGCCAGGTCGCGGATCCGGTGTCGGTCTTCGCCTCCGGACGGCCGTTTCGGCGGCTGCGGTCAGGGGCGGGGCGGAACGATCTCCGCCGTCGAGGCGGTGACGCCGCCCAGAGCGTCGAAGGTGGTCGCCTCGCTGCGGCCCTTGTCGAACCGGCGCATCAGCCGCGCGCCGAGCCGTACGCCCACCCCGCCGACGGCCAGGGCGACCAGTTCGGTGAGGAGCAGGACGATCGACGCGCCGCGCTGCGGTGCGTCGGCCCGGATCAGGCAGGCGAGAAGGAACAGCCCGGCCATCGTCAGGTTCACCAGGTTGAAGGCGATCGCGGTGCGCCGGGTCCGGTCGCCGGGCACGTCCCACAGGTCGATCATCCCGGCCATCGCGGTGAGTCCCGCCGCGACCAGGGCGGCCACCGCCGTCCAGTAGCCGACCTCGCCCAGGAACGCGGGCCCGCCCAGCACGTCGGTGAGGTCGAAGACGACCGCGCTGACGAAGAGCCCGTACGGGAACGTCACCAGCATCGGTTGAATGGGGTGCCCCTGGACCCGCAGCCGGCTCTGCATCGTTCCCTCCCCTGGTCAGCTCAGCGTCTGAGTCCAGAGTGCTACCCGGGCACACCCGGGACGAAACGACACGCGAGGTGGAAACCGACCGACTCGGGTCAGCTCTCCCGGGCGCGGGAGACCGTCCGGACCAGCCGCTGGGCCACCTCGCGCAGCGGGATCTCGAGCGACGACGCGGCGCTGCGCAGCACGTCCAGCGCCTCCTCGGCGGGGCAGCCGCGCTGCGTCATGATCACCCCGACGGCCTGCCCGACCACCCCGTCGTGCAGCAGCGCGGCGTCCCACTCGCCGGCCACCTCCAACTGGCGGGCACGGCCCCGCACGGCGGCGAGCAGCAGGCCGGCGTGCTCGGCGAGCAGCATCGCGGTGAGCTGGTGCAGGGTGGTGAGCACGTCGGCGGCGCCCGCGTACAGGTTGATCGCCCCGATCACGTGGTCGTCGACGTCGAGCGGGGCGGAGATCACCCCGTGCACGCCGAGGTCGGTCGCGCGTGAGGTCCAGTCCGGCCAGCGCCGTTCCCGGCCGAGATTCTCCGACAGCACCATCTCCCGCCGGCGGATGGCGTCCATCGCCGGCGAGTCGGGACCGTGCCGCGGGTCGTCCAGGCCGGCCAGCCGATGGTCGGAGGCCGCCCCGCCGGCCGGCTGACCGGCCCGCAGGACGGTGAAACCGCACCAGCTCACCCCCGCCACCGCGTCCCGGCTGATCCGGACCAGCGCGGTCAGCGCCTCATCGAAATCGGTCACGGCGATCAGGCCGGCGGTCAGCTCCCGCAGCAGCGCGGCCGTCTCCAGCACACCGACGGTCGGCGCCGCCGGCTGTTGCGTGTCCAGGTTCACCGGCGCACGGTCCCGGCCCCCGCGCGTGCCACCGCACGCCCCACCGATGCCATCACCTGTGTCATCGTCTGCTCTCTCCCGAGTCTTCGGACCCGCCCTACTACCCCTGAGAACATGGGTCGAAACGGGCGTAAACGGGGGCCCTTCCGGGTGGAGCAACCCGGAAGGGGGCCCGTACGCGTCAGCGGGAGGCGCCCGCGAGCCGCCGCCCGATGGAGGCGATCAGGCGGTCGAGCTCGGAGCCGAACGGGTTGTCGTGCACCAGGTAGGTCCAGGTGGCGGTGGGCCGGACCAGCTCGGCCGCGTCCGGCTCCCAGTCCTCGTCGAATTCGGTCTCGTTGAAGGTCGCGAGGGTCCGCGCCTCGATCTCCGGGACCAGCGCGTTGAAGGCCGGCACCGCGGCCCGGTGGAACTCGTCCAGCGGATCCAGCCGGCCCAGCGCCCGCAGGTGCACGCCCTCCCGCACCTCCGACAGCTCGGCCAGGTGCGCGGCCCAGAGCCGGTCGAGGTGGTAGAGCGCGATCGAGCGGGCGGCCCGGGCGAGCAGATCCTCGTCCATCTCGCCGGCCTTCTCCGGCTCCTTGTCGAGCAGCATCAGCGCGGCCACGTCGGTGGTGAGCAGCCGCTCCCGCCGCTCGGCGAGCGCCTTGCGCTGCTGCTCGATCACCACGCTGTAGCGCCAGGTGTTGCGGTGGATCTCGTGGTTGACGCCCTCGGCGACCCGCTGGGCGTGCTCCACCGCGTAGTCGACCTGCTCGTCGGTGACCAGGCCGTCGGCGTTCATCCGCGGCGAGGGCGGCACCGCGTCGGCGGCGTGCCGGACGACCAGGTCGTCCTCCAGGCTGACGAAGAAGACCGAGCCACCCGGGTCGCCCTGCCGGCCGGCCCGGCCGCGCAGCTGGTCGTCGACCCGACGGCTGTCGTGCCGGCCGCTGCCAATCACGTAGAGCCCGCCCAGCTCGGCGACCCGGTCCCGGTCGGCCTGGTCGCTGCCGCCGAGCCGAATGTCGACGCCCCGGCCGGCCATCTGGGTGGACACGGTCACCGCGCCGTACGCGCCGGCCTCGGCGATGATCGAGGCCTCCTCGTCGTCGTTCTTGGCGTTGAGCACCACGCACGGCACGCCGGCCGCGTGCAGGCCGGCGGCAAGCCCCTCGGACTCCTTGACGTCGAGGGTGCCGACCAGCACCGGCCGCCCGGCGGAGTGGCAGCGCTTGATCTCGTCGATCAGCGCCTCCTCCTTCTCGGCCCGGGTGGCGTAGATCCGATCCGGTTCGTCCTCGCGGACGCACGGGGTGTTCGGCGGGATCACCGCCACCTCGAGGCCGAAGAACTCGCGCAGCTGGTCGCCGACGAGCACGGCGGTCGCGGTCATCCCGCAGAGCTTGGGGTAGAGCTCGATGTACGCCTGCACGGCGACGGTGCCCAGCACCTCTCCCTCGGCGGTGGCGTCCAGGCCCTCCTTGGCCTCGACCGCCGCCTGGAGCCCGTCGGGCCAGCGGCGGCGCTGGGCCACCCGGCCGCGCATCTCGTCGATCAACTCGACCGAGCCGTCCCGGACGATGTAGTCCACGTCACGGTGCAGCAGCGCGTGCGCGTGCAGCGCCACGTTGACCGCGGAGAGCTGCTCGACGTGCTCCTCGTCATAGAGGTCGATGCCGAGCTTGGCCTCGACGGCGGCCAGGCCGGCCGAGGTGAAGGCGACGCTGCGGCCGTCCTCGGCCACCGTGTAGTGCTTGCCCCGGCGCAGACCGCGCACCTGGGCGGCGGCGGCGTGCACCGGGTCCTGCTCGCCGGGCACCGCCCCGGCCAGCACCATCGGCACCCGGGCCTCGTCGATCAGGATCGAGTCGACCTCGTCGACGATCGCCGTGCGCAGCGGCGGCTGCACCCGGTCCTCGATCTCCGTGACCAGCTGGTCGCGGAGGAAGTCGAAGCCGGCCTCGCTGACCGAGACGTAGGTGACGTCACAGGCGTAGGCGTCGCGCCGCTCCTGCGGGGTGGACGCCTCGTTGACCCAGCCGACGCTGAGGCCGAGCAGGGTGTAGACCGGCTCCATCCACTGGGCGTCGCGGCGGGCCAGGTAGTCGTTGACGGTGAGCACGTGCACCGGACCGTTGCCCATCCGGACGTGCCCGTAGGCGGCGACGGCGGCGGTGAGCGTCTTGCCCTCACCGGTGGCCATCTCGGCGACCTTGCCGGAGAGCAGCGCCATCGCGCCGAGCAGCTGCACGTCGTACGGCCGCTGGTCGAGCCCGCGCCGGGCGGCCTCCCGGCCGAGGGCGCAGATCTCCTCGTAGCCCTCGGCCTTGCCTGCGGCCTCGGTGAGCTCGACGTCGTCGAGCGCGGCGAGATCATCCTCGCGCGCCTCGATCGCCGGCAGCAGCTTCTCCAGTGGGGCGAGGTCGACCGTCGTCCCCGGGCGCTGGAGGAACCGCCGGAACCTGCTCTTCATCCGTTGCGACACACCCATGAGCGGCAACGGTACGCGAACTTGGCCGCGTTCCGCGTCCCACCCGGGCGGCATGTCGGCCCGGGCGGGACGGCGGCCATGATCGGCTGCTCAGGCGGTCAGGACGACCTGCAGTTCCTGCCGGCGCCGCTCGGCGAGATCGGTGAGCAGGGCCGGCGCCTCGGCGAAGGGCACCACCGCCGAGACCAGGTGCTTGCGGATCACATCTCCGTACGTCCGCAGCAGGTCGATCGTCTCGGCCGAGAGCCGCTCGCGGTCCCAGGTGGGAGCGAGCCCACGCGGCACCCGGCCGATCTGGGCGCAGCGCAGCGAGAGCCCGTTGTGGTGGAACTCGTCACCGAACCGGACCTCGGCGGCGCCCGCCTGGTAGAAGGCGAGGTCGATCACTGTGCCCTGCGGCCGGAGCAGCCGGAGCGCCAGCCCCAACGCCCAGGCCTGCCCGCGGCACTGGAACACCACGTCCGCGCCCCGGTCGCCGGCCAGGTGCGCCCACCGGGTCTTCAGCACCACCGCCGGGTCGTCCGCCTCCGGGTCGAGGGTCTCCAGGCCGAGCGCCTCGGCGACCTGGCGGCGCTGCGGGGTGGGGTCGAGCACCACCACCGAGGCCGCGCCGTGGCGGCGGGCGAAGAGCGCGGTGAGTAGCGCCACCACCCCGCTGCCGACCACCGCGACCCGGCGCCCGCGCACCCCGTCGCCGAGCGACCGGACGTCGGTGCCGTGCAGGTCGGCGGCGGCGTGCAGCAGCCCGTTGGCGCAGATCGGCCCCATGTGCGCGACGTAGACCCCGAGCAGCGGGTCCAGGTCGTCGGGGAGCGGGACGAACCGCTCGGCGACCGGGTCGGCCACCCAGCCGGTGCGGTGGCCGTAGGTCATCGCGCCCACCGTGCCCTCCGCGACCGCGGGGGTGGCGCTCTCCACCACCCGCCCCACCTGCATGTAGCCGAGCCGGGTCACCGGGTAGGGGGTACTCGCCGCGCCGGGCCGGAACAGGCCGAGGTCGGCGTCCCAGGTGACGTTGAGGTAGGGGTTGGTGCCCTTGACGTAGCTCAGCTCGGTGCCGGCGGAGACCCCGCTGAACAGGGTCTGCACCCGGAAGGTGCCCGGGCGCACGGGTGCGGCGTCCTGCTCGACCAGCGCCACCCGGCCCGGCCCGTCGACCACCACCACCCGGTCACGCATCGACGGTCACCCCGGTGACGTCGACCGCCGCCGCGCGCGGTGCGCCGAGCCGTACGGTCCGGCCGGTGCGGGCCGAGTCGGCCACCGCGAGGGCGAACCGGTGGGTGGCCAGCGCCTCGGCGTACGGCACCCGGATGTCGTCGCCGACGCCGCGTACCGCGTCGACGAACGCCCGGTCCACCGCCACCCGGGCCGCCTCCGGGTCGGCCGGAAGCCGGCGCTCCCCCTCGGCGTCGCAGACCAGCAGGCCGTCCTCGGTCAGCGTGAGGGCCAGCCCGTCGGCCAGGATCTCCAACCCGGCCCGATGCTTCCAGCCCAGTACGCAGGCCGCGCTCAGCGTGCCGACCGCGCCGCCGGCGAAGCGCACGGTGGCGGTGGTGACCGAGTCGATGTCGGCCCCGTCGACCGGGGGTGGGGTGCCGTCGCCGTACGCGGTCACCTCGCTCGCCTCGCCCGCCAGCACCCGGATCAGGTCCAGCACGTGGGCGGCCTGCTCCACCACCGGGCCGCCGGAGCGCTCCCGCCGCGACCACCAGTCGACCGGCGGCACCTTGTCCAGCCAGGCGCCGCTGACCATCCGGATCGGACGGCCGGCCAGCAGCTCGCGGGCCTGCTCCACCACCGACAGGTACCGCCAGTGGTGGCCGACCGCGGTGAGCAGCCCGCGCCGGGCGACCAGGTCGGCGATCCGTTCGGCGGTGACCAGGTCGACCGCGACCGGCTTCTCCACGAACATCGGCACGCCGGCGGCGACGACCGTCTCCTCCACCGGGCCGTGCGCGAACGGCGGCACGCAGACGTAGACGGCGTCCGGCCCGGCCGTGAGCAGCTCGTCGACGTCGGCGAACGTCCGGGTGTCGTGCGAGGCGGCCAGCGCGGCGGCCGCCTCGGCCCGCACGTCGGTCACCCCGACCAGTTCGGTGTCGTCGAAGCCCGCCAGCACGCGGGCGTGGCGTTGCGCCACCCCGCCAGCCCCTACCAGTCCCACTCGGCACTTGCGCATCCGACCAGCCCTCTCCGCCCCCGGTTTCACATTTCGACGCAAGCACTCCCCCCACGGCGGCGCAACCAAACGTTCACGGGCCGGGAACGCGGTGGTGGGACCGTCGTGATCCAGCTGTTAGGCATGATCCGGTTAGCGCGAGGTCGGCAGTGGGAAATCCGAGTTCGCGTTTTCCGCCACGATCTGGGGGTGTGCCCGTGCGGGATACAGAATCGACCGTCTCACCAGTGGTGGAGGCGTGGGCGACATATCGGACGACCTCCGCTGCGGACTGGACGCCCCGGCGGCTGGTCCGGGCCAAGGGCGAGAGCCGGGTCAGCGTGGTGCTTCCGGCGCGTAACGAGGAGGCGACGGTCGGCGCGATCGTGTCGACGATCCGCGAGCACCTGATGGACCGGGTCGCCCTGGTGGATGAGCTGATCGTGGTGGACTCGCGGTCCACCGACCGGACCGCACGGGTGGCCCGGGCCGCCGGAGCCGAGGTGGTCAGCCAGGACGCGATGACCCGCGGGCTGCCCCGGCTGACCGGCAAGGGCGACGCGCTCTGGGCGGGGCTGGCCGCCGCCGAGGGCGACGTGGTGGCGTTCATCGACGCCGACCTGCGCGAGTTCCGTCCGCACTTCGTGACCGGGCTGCTCGGCCCGCTGCTGACCGACCCGTCAGTCGACTTCGTCAAGGGCTTCTACCACCGGCCGCTGGTCGGCACCGCCGGCGTGGAGCAGGACGGCGGGGGCCGGGTCACCGAGCTGATGGCCCGTCCGCTGCTCAACCTGTTCTGGCCGGAGCTGGCCGGCTTCGTCCAGCCCCTCGCCGGCGAGTACGCCGGCCGCCGGGAGGTGCTGGCCCAGGTGCCCTTCGTCTCCGGTTACGGGGTGGAGACGGCGATGCTCATCGACCTGCTGGAGCTGGTGGGGCTCGACGCGCTGGCCCAGGTGGACCTCGGCGAGCGCAAGCACCGCCACCAGGACACGGCGGCGCTCGGCCGGATGTCCGCGCAGATCATGCTCACCGCCTGGTCGCGGTTGCAGCGGCGCGGGTGGGCGGCCCCCGGCACCGTCCCGACCTCGTTGCTGACCCAGTTCCGCCGCGGCGGTTCCGAGGCCCTGCCCAACCTGGAGCGGGAGATCGTGGTGAGCGACGTGTCCATCGAGGAACGCCCGCCCCTGGCGCAGCTGCAGCACCAGGTGCCGCGCCGGCGGATGGCCGCGGCGTGAACGGCCGGTCCCGCTGCCGGCTTCTCCGACCACTGGCCGGCGACGCCGCCGGGGTGAAGGGCCCGAGCCGATGAGCCTCACCGTCCTGATGAACGCCGGCCCGTGGCTCTCCGTGCCACCGCCCGGCTACGGGGGCATCGAGAACGTGATCGCGACGCTGGTGCCGGAGCTGCGCCGCCTCGGTGTCCGGGTGGTGCTCGCCTCGGTGGGCAGCAGCACGCTGCCGGCCGACGAGCTGGTGACGGTCTTCCCCGACGGCCAGTTCGCCGCGCTGCAACGCCCCTACAACCAGGTCTGCGGCATCTCGCAGGCACACCTGGGCGGGGTGGTCCGGCAACTGCACACCCGCGACGACATCGACCTCGTGCACGACCACGTCGAGGCGGTCGGTTTGGCCACCCTCGCCGCGATGGGCCCGGACGCTCCGCCGGTGCTGCACACCCTGCACTGGGACCTCGCCAAGCATCCCGCGCTCTACGGCAATCTCGACGGCGGCGACCGGGTCCGGGTCAACGGCGTCTCCGCCTCCCAGTTGGCCCGCGCGCCCCAGGCGCTGCGCGACCACTCGGTCGGTCACGTGCACCTCTCCACTCCGCTCGCCGTCGACGCCGACCGGCGCCCCCGTGCGGAGAAGGGCGACTACCTGCTCGTGCTGGGCCGGATCAATCCCGGCAAGGGGCAGGACCTCGGCGCGCGGCTGGCGCGGCAGGTGGGCTTCCCCCTGGTGCTGGCCGGCCCGGTCGGCCCCTACCACCGCCCGGAGGATCTCGCCGCCGCCGGTGACGAGGCACGACAGAACCCGGACGTGCGCTTCTTCTACGACGAGGTGGCGCCGTACGTGGACGGGGACCTGGTCCGTTGGGTGGGCACCGTCGCCGGGCAGGAGCGGGACGACCTGCTCGCCGGAGCCCGCGCGTCGCTGTTCCCGCTGCGCTGGGAGGAGCCCGGCGGCACCGCCGTGGTCGAGTCGCTGGCCCTGGGCACCCCGGTGGTGGCGACCGCCCGGGGCTGCCTGCCCGAGTTGATCGAGCACGGCCGCACCGGCCTGCTCACCACCGACGAGGAGGAGTTGGGCGACCTGGTGCTGGCGGCGGGTCTGCTCGATGCGGACGAGTGCCGCCGGGAGGCCGCCGAACGGTTCACCCCGGCCGTGATGGCCGAGCGCTACGTCGGGCTCTACGAGCGGGTACGGCAGCTGGCCGCCACCGGACGCCTGCAGGTCGCCTGATCCGCCGGCGGGTCGGCCCGCACCCGGGGCCGGCCCGCTGCCCGGTTTGCCCGGGCCGATGACGGGTAGCCGCGCACCACCGAGCGGCCCGCGGCGGACCGAGCGGGCCCGGGGTGGGAGGAGACGGTGGTGGCCGGACCGATGGCACACTCCCGCGCCCGGGCGAACCCGGCCGACGGCAAGGCGCCGGTCCGCCGGGCCGCCGGCGCGGTGGCCGTGCTCTTCCTGCTGATCGGCCTGCTCGGCTTCCTACCGGGGGTGACCAGCGGCTACGGCGACCTGCGGTTCGCCGGCCATCACTCCGGCGCCATGCTGTTCGGGGCGTTCCAGGTCTCGGTGCTGCACAATCTCGTCCACCTGCTCTTCGGGGTGGTCGGCCTGGCGATGGCCCGGACCGTCACCAACGCCCGGACGTACCTGGTCGGCGGCGGCGCGATCTACCTGGTGCTCTGGCTCTACGGGCTGGTCGTCGACCGCGGCAGCGGGGCGAACTTCCTCCCGCTCAACGACGCCGACAACTGGCTGCACCTGGGCCTCGGGCTCGGCATGATCACCCTGGGGCTGCTGACCAGCCGGGTGCGGCGGGGTGGGTGAGGTGCCTCCCACGGTGGGCCGCCGCCGTTTGACCGACCGGCGTCGGGGGTAGTTCGTGAGTCCCACCGACGAGACGCGAGAGGCGCCCCTGATGGCGAGCCGGATCAGCTGCGAGGTACACGACGGGTCCCCGGTCACCGTCGTCCACCTCGCGGGCACGCTGGACCTGGTCACGATGCGATCGGTGCACAGGACGCTCGACGACTGTCTGGCCGCGCAGCCCGACGCGCTCGTGGTCGACCTGGGCGGGGTCACCGTCCGCGACCGGCTGGCGCTCTCGGTCTTCGCCGCCACGGCCCGCCGGGCCGAGGAGTGGCCGGCCGTGCCGGTGGTGCTCTGCGCCCCGCCGCCGGCCGCCGCGCGCTGGCTGGCCGAGACCACGGCGTGCCGGGTGCTGCCGGTACGACGGGACTGCGCGGAGGCGACCCGGGAGGCCGGGGAGGCCACCGCACCACGGCTGCGCGCCCGGCTGGAGCCGGTCGCCGAGGCGTGCCGGCGGGCCCGGGAGCTGGTCGGCGACGCCTGTACCCGGTGGAACCTGCCCGAGGCGCTGGGCCCCGCGTCGGTGGTGCTCAGCGAACTGGTCGGCAACGTGGTCCGGCACGCCGGCACTCCGATGGAGGTCACGCTGACCCTGCGCCGCTCGTACCTGCACCTGGCGGTGGTGGACGGCAGCCAGGTGGCGGCCCGGGCGGCCACCCCGGAGGTGACCGCCGAGGGCGGTCGGGGGCTGCTGCTGGTGCGCGAACTGGCCCAGCGCTGGGGCAGCGTCCCGGCCGGAAACGGCAAGGCGGTCTGGGCGATGCTACCGGCGAATTGACCGCCACCACCGAACTGACCGAATTTTCCGCTTCGGCCTGGTTACATGGAGACCGGGTCGGGTAGGCACGCCCGTCCTTTTCTCGTCTGGACGGGGTGAGCAGCGATGCCCAAGCGGGTTAGCACGGAGCCTGGCCACGACCGGGGTGCGGCGATCCTGGCGCCGGCCCGATTCGGTGGCTTTCCCGGGCCCCTGCGCACGCCGATCCCGGGCAATTCGCTGCTCAAGTTCCTGGCCACCACCGACCACAAGCAGATCGGCATCCTCTACCTGCTGACCTCGTTCGGGTTCTTCGTCGTGGCGGGCCTGGAAGCGATGCTGATGCGCGCCGAGCTGGGCCGCCCGGGGTTGCAGTTCCTCTCCTCGGAGCAGTACAACCAGCTCTTCACCTCACACGGCGCGGTGATGCTGCTGCTCTTCGCCACCCCGGCGGCGTTCGGCTTCGGCAACTTCATCGTGCCGATCCAGATCGGCGCGCCGGACGTCTCCTTCCCCCGGCTCAACGCGCTCGCCTACTGGCTCTACCTGTTCGGCGGGCTGATGGTGATCGGCGGGCTCGCGGCGCCCGGGGGCACGGCGGACTTCGGCTGGACCGCGTACGCGCCGCTGAACGACGTCGAGCACTCCCCCGGCGTCGGCGCCAACATGTGGGTGATCGGCCTGGTGATCTCCGGCCTCGGCACCATCCTGGGCGCGGTCAACCTGATCACCACGATCCTCACCCTGCGCGCGCCGGGCATGACCATGTTCCGGATGCCGATCTTCACCTGGAACATGCTCTTCACCAGCGTGCTGGTGATCCTGGTGTTCCCGCTGCTCGCCGCGGCGCTGCTGGCCCTGTCGGCCGACCGGCTGCTCAACGCGCACGTCTACGACGCGGCGACCGGCGGGCCGATGCTCTGGCAGCACCTGTTCTGGTTCTTCGGCCATCCCGAGGTCTACATCATCGCGCTGCCGTTCTTCGGCATCATCACCGAGATCATCCCGGTCTTCGCCCGCAAGCCGATCTTCGGCTACACCGGTCTGGTGCTCGCCACCATCGCCATCACCGTGCTGTCGATGACCGTGTGGGCCCACCACATGTTCGCCACCGGCCAGGTGCTGCTGCCGTTCTTCAGCATCCTGAGCTATCTCATCGCGGTGCCCACCGGGGTGAAGTTCTTCAACTGGATCGGCACCATGTGGAAGGGACAGCTCACCTTCGAGACGCCGATGCTGTTCGCGATCGGCTTCCTGGTGACCTTCCTGCTCGGCGGGCTCACCGGGGTGCTGCTCGCCAGCCCGCCAGCGGACTGGCACACCCACGACACCTACTTCGTCGTCGCGCACTTCCACTACGTCGTGTTCGGCACCGTGGTGTTCGCGCTCTTCGGCGGATACTACTTCTGGTGGCCGAAGATGACCGGCCGGATGCTCGACGAGCGGCTGGGCAAGGTGCACTTCTGGACCATGTTCCTCGGCTTCCACGGCACCTTCCTGGTGCACCACTGGCTGGGCAACGAGGGCATGCCGCGGCGCTACGCCGACTACCTGCCGACCGACGGCTTCACCACGCTGAACACCATCTCCACCATCTCCGCGTTCGTACTCGGCATCTCCACCCTGTTCTTCATCTACAACGCCTGGAAGTCCTGGCGCTATGGCGCGATGGTGACCGTGGACGACCCGTGGGGGTTCGGCAACTCCCTGGAGTGGGCCACGACCTGCCCGCCGCCGCTGCGCAACTTCGACCGGATGCCCCGGATCCGCTCCGAGCGCCCGGCGTTCGACGCCAAGTACGGCCCGCTCGTCGCCGACCTCGGCCGGGACCTGCCGCAGCGCACCACCAAACCGCCGCAGGAGTTCCGCGAGGAGCTGCGGCACATCACCCAGGTGCCGGAGTCGCCCGCCGCCGAGGGGGCGCACGGCCCGCGCGAGGCCGCCGAGTTCCAGCCGGCGGCGCAGTCCGGCGCCCGGCCGGTGGAGGTGCCAGAGCCGACCGAGGTCCGCCGGCCCAGCTTCGACCAGAGCGACGCCCCGGAGGAGACCCCACCCGACACGGGGCGCGAGCCGCCGGAGAAGCAGCGGTGGCGCCACCCGCACAGCCGTGAGGACCGGCCGGAGAGCTGACGAGCACCGGCAGGAACGCGATCAGGGCCGGCACCCGCTGGGTGCCGGCCCTGCCGTTCCCGTAGGCCGTGCCGGCTCTGCCCCTGTCGCTCGGCTCCTGGCGGGCGAGCCGGTGGCGGCGCAGGCCGCCTGACCGCGTGGGCTGGACCGCCCGCCGTTGGTCGGTGGCGCAGGTGCCGGTGCTCAGTCGTGGACCGGCGCGAGGCCGGCGGCGGTGAGCGAGCGGCGTACCGCGGGCTGCACCCGGGTCAGCCGCAGCGGCACACCGGTGCGGGCCGCCGCGTCCCGGCCGGCCATCAGCGCGGCGATGCCGCCGGCGTCGAAACCGCCCGCGCCGACCAGGTCGACCACGACCTCGCTCGGCTGGCCGGTGACCGCCTCCAGCATCGCCCGGCGTAGCTGGTCGGCGCCGTCCCGGTCGATCTCCCCGCCGACCTCGACCACCACCCGGTCACCGTTCTGCCGGACCGAGATGCGGGTCTTCGCGGGCTCGGACTCGGCGGCACCGTTCTGCCACGGTGGTGGGGCGTCGGCGAGCATCGCCTGGCGCAGCCAGGTCAGCGCACGGGAGAGCAGCCGCGAGACGTGCATCTGGGAGATTCCGAACCGGGCGGCGATCTCCGCCTGGGTCTGGTTGCCGTAGAAGCGCATCGCCAGGATCCGCCGCTCCCGCCACGGCAGCCGGTGCAGCAGACCGCTGACGGTGACCCGGTCGTCGACGGATTCGAGCGCGTTGTCCGACTCGCCGACCAGGTCGCCGAACTCGGCCGAGCTCTCCCCGCCCACCGGCGCGTTGAGCGAGGCCGGGCTGTAACCGGCGGCCGACTCCAGCGCGGCGAGGATCTCCTCCTCCGGCGTCTCCAACCGTTTGGCCAGCTCGGCGACCGTGGGCGCCCGGGACAGCTCACTGGTCAGCGCCGCGGTGGCCTGGCCGACCTCGAGGATCAGATCCCGCAGCCGACGGGGCACGTGCACCCCCCAGGTGCGGTCCCGGAAGTGCCGCTTGATCTCGCCGACGATGGTGATCGCCGCGTACGCGGTGAACGAGCCCCGTTCGGGGTCGTACCGGTCGACGGCGTTGACCAGCCCCAGTCGCGCCACCTGCTCCAGATCCTCCAGCGGTTCCCCCCGCCCCCGGTAGCGGCGGGCCAGCCGGCCGGCGAACGGCAGCGCGAAGCGGACCAGGTCGTCCCGGGCCTCCTGCCGCCGTTCGGGCGGTAGCCCGGCGATACGTGCCGCGTACGCCAGAGCGGCCGCGTCGAGATCCTCAAGCCCTCGTTCGGTGGGTGGTGGCGTGCTTGTGGTGGTCTGTCCGAACATCCGCGCCTCCCTCAGGAAGGTCCCCCGCCCGGATTGGGAAACCGGTCGTGCGCGTGGTCAGGCCACGCACCGGGCCGGAAATGGGTTACGTGACTGGGATGCCAGCGGGCGACGACACCACGCTGCGCAGCGTTGTCAGGCCGTCGCAGCCAGCGATGTTCCCGCTCCGTAGGTACTCAATCACGGGATCCCCGGTTCGCGAGGATGTTTCGGTGGGCTCCCCTCAAGAGACGAGCAACCCCTGGTGGGTGCCGCTGTCGCGGAGCACGGCGAGCGCCTCGGCGACGGCCAGCGGCGGCGGTGTCGGCAGGTCGTACGGCTGGGCCCGCAGCACCTCGGTGGCCCGGCGGGTGGGTACCGACGTCACCGGGTAGCCCCGCGCCGACGTGCGGTCCAGCGCCCGGCGCCGGCGGCCGAACCCGGCCACCGCCAGCCACTGCGGCAGCCCGGCGAGCGCCGGCGAGCGGACCCCCGGCGGCTCGGGCAGCACGTCCACCGAGCTGAACGGTTCGCTGCCGGCGAGCCACCACTCGACGCCCTCGACGCTGCGCCGCGTCGCGTTCTCGCACCAGTACGGCACCAGCCCCGCCCGCACCACCTGCCACGGGTCGAGCAGCCGCCCGCACTCCACCACCAGCCGGTTGCCGGTCTTACCGGCCGAGCGCAGCCACCGGCGGTAGAGGTCGGCCGTGGCGGCGCTCAGCGCCTCCGGGCGGGGGAAGAGCACCCGGTGCAGCGGATGCCCGCCTCGGGCCGCCCAGTCCCGGGCAGCGAGTTCGAAACCGGACTCCACGCCGTGCTCGGCGTAGCCGGACGGCGAGGAGACCTGCGGCGGCTCCCAGCAGGACGCGTCGCCGCCGGCGGAGCGGAGCACCTGGCGCAGCGCGTGGCTGTCCGGGTGGAAGTCCACCGGGTCCAGTCCGCTGCCCGGGCAACCGACCTGGAAGCTGTGACCCTGCCCGGAGTCGAGCACCGGCCAGGTGCGCGCGTCGCGCAGCAGCAGCACCGGCGCACCGGGCGCGAGCCGGTCGGCGAGGAACCGCCGGTACACCGCCGGCAGGGTCCGCCAGCGGGCCGCCAGGGCGACCGTGACCCCGGCCAGCGCGCCGCGGCTCGCCGGGCAGTGCACCTGGCGTACGTGCAGATCGTCGTTCCCGGCGAGCAGCCGGGCGGCGAGCGCGGCCCCGTGGTCCAACGCGGCGCCGGGACGGTCCACCGCACCCTGGGCCCAGTGCACGCTCATCTCGAAGCCGGCGGGCAGCCAGGGCACCCCGAGCGCGACCGCCAGATGCGCCGCGGCGCCGTGCGGCGAGCCGAGCACCGCCCCCGGGTAGGTGCGGCGCGCGTACTGGTCGACGAACCAGCGGGCCACCCGCTCGGCGTCGACCTCCGCGGTCTGCCCCACGGTGAGCGCCACCCGCCCGGCGGCGCGGGTGACCGCCGCCCGGCGGACCGGTTCCGGTGCCCCGGGAAACCGGGAGACCGGCCCGGGGTGCCCCAGATCGGCGCAGTCGGTGCCACGCAGCGCGCGGGCCGTGGCGGCGACCAGGACCCGTGCCGTGCTGCCGGCCGTCACGACCCGGTCGCCGGCCAGACCGGCGCCGTCAGCCGTGAGCCCCTTGTGCACCTTGTGCACCGGCCCCACCTTGCCTCGTTCGCTCACCACGCGGCCCGGCTTCCCGTCCCGATGCGGTTCAAACGGGCCCTCCCCCACCCGGCGGGACCAATCCGCAGGTCGGCGGCGCTTCGCCGGTCCCGGGCGGTTGGTGGCGTCCGGCCCGGCTCGGCCCGGCCGTGCCTCCGACGACTTCCCGTCCGTTCCGCCCGGTCGTGCTGTCGGTCGTGCTGTCGCTCGCCGGGTGAGCTGACCGGATCTGACCCGGCTCGCGGCGGTGACCACTCCGAATTGGGCGCACCCGACCCGAACCCCACGCCACCTTTGCTCTGCTTCACCCGGGGCAACACCCGATGTCCGGATACCGGACGTCGGGTGTTGCCGGGACTGAAGCAGAGCAAAGGCTGCGGTGCTCGCCTCGCCCGCCGCACGCCGGCGAGGCGAAGCGGAGCCCGGTGCCCGGGGGCGAGTTCCGAGCGGTCCTAGGAGATCTCCTCCGCCGCCAGGGTCAGCCGACGGTCCGACTGCTCCCGTACCCGCCGGGCGGCGTCGCCCTCGGCGAAGAGGTCGCGCAGGTCGGCGAAGGCCGGTTCCGGCGGCGACAGCGGCACCGCGGCGTCCACCACCGCTTCCAGTACGCACGGCCGGTCCGCGGCCAGCGCCTCGTCCCAGGCCGCGCCGACCAGCTCGGGCCGGTCGACCCGGACGCCGTGCAGGCCGAGCAGCCGGGCCCAGCCGGCGTACGGCACGTCGGGCCGTCGCCGGGCCGGATCGCTGACCGGTTGGCGCCCACCGCCCATGCCGGAGTGGTCCCGGTTGTTGAGCACCAGCACCACCAGCCGTGGATCGCGCCACTCGGACCAGTGATGCGACACGGTGATCAGCTCGGCGAGGCCGTTGAGCTGCATCGCGCCGTCGCCCATCAGCGCGACGACCGGCTGGTCCGGCGCGGCGAGCTTGGCGGCGAACGCGTACGGCAGGGCGCAGCCCATCGAGCCGAGCGTGCCGCAGAGCTGCGCGTTCACCCCGGGCGGCAGCTCCAGATGGCGGGCGTACCAGTAGATGACGGACCCCACGTCCACCGCGACGGCGCCGGTACGGGGCAGCCGCGTGGACAGCTCCTGCAGCACCAACTGCGGGTTCACCGGCTCGGCCGGCGCGGCCGCCCGCTCGGTGGCCTCCCGCCGCCACCGGTCCACCGAGTTCTCCACGGTGGCCCGCCACTGCGGGTTGGGCCGGTCCGGCACCCGGTCGAGCAGCGCGCGTATCGTCTCGGCGGCGTCGCCGACCAGCGGCACGTCGACCGGGTAGCGGGTGCCGATCCGCCGGCCGTCGATGTCGATCTGCACCGTGCGGACCTGCCCCGGCATCGGGAAGTAGTCGGTCCACGGGTCGTTGGTGCCGATCAGCAGCAGCGCGTCGCAGCCGCCCATCAGCTCGGCGGCGGCGGGCGTGCCCACCTCACCGAGCACACCGGCGTGGAACGGCAGCCGCTCGTCGAGCACCGGCTTGCCGAGCAGCGAGGTGGCCACCCCGGCGCCGAGCCGGTCGGCCAGCGCGATGATCTCGTCCTCGGCGCCACGCCCGCCCTGCCCGACCAGGATCGCGGTGCGCTGGCCGCTGCCGAGCAGCTGCGCGGCGGCGGCCAGGTCCACCTCGTGCGGAAGCACCCGGGCCAGCGGCTCGCCGGGCGTGGCGGTGAAGACGCCGGCGGCGTGCGGTTGCAGGTCGGGCACGGCGGAATCCAGCACCTGCCGGGGCAGCACCACGCAGACCGGGCTGCGGGTCGCCGCAGCGGTACGGAACGCCTGGTCGAGCAGCGTCGGAACCTGCCCGGGGCTGCGCGCGTAGCGGACGAACTGGTTGCACACGTCGCCGAAGAGCCGGCTGAGCCCGATCTCCTCATGGGCGCCGCCGAGCGGGCCGGAGACGTCCTCGCCGACGATCGCCACCACCGGCTTGCTGTCCAGCTTGGCGTCGTAGAGGCCGTTGAGCAGCTGCACCGCGCTCGGCCCCTGGGTGGCGAGGCAGACGCCGATGCCGCCGGTGAACTTGGCGTGCCCGGTGGCCATGAAGGAAGCCGTCTCCTCGTGCCGGGCCGGGATGAAGGCGGGGTCGCCGCCGGAGCGGTCCAGCGCGGCGATCACCGGGGCGATCGCCTCACCCGGATAGCCGAACGCCCGCGGCACCCGCCAGGCCCGCAGCCGGTCGACCACCAGGTCGGCCACCGTGCGCTCAGCCATTGCCCCGCCCGGGGGTGCTGGCGTCCGCGTACCGCAGCACCGCGCCGACGCCGTCGACCAGCTCCGGGGCCTCGTCGGCACCGAGCACGGTCAGTTCGGCGTTGGTGCCGACCAGCGCCCGCACCAGCGCCGCGTCGGCCCGTACCCGCTGCGGGTCGGTGATCGACATCGCGGCGAGCTGCCCCGGGTCGACGGCGATCTCGGTGGGCTCCGGGCCGATCCACAGCTCGCCGTTGGCGGACGGGTCGTCCACGATCAGCATGGTGTCGACCTGGTTGCGCTGCAGCGCGGCGACCACGGCGTCCAGGCCCGCGCCGACGTCCTCCTGCATGCCGAACTTGTCCAGGGCGGCGTTGATCCGCTGGTCGGCCACCTCGGCGATGGTCTGCACGGTCAGGTCGTCCAGCAGCGTCTGGTCGGCGCCGCCGGCCCGGGACCCGGCGTCGGTACGTACCACCAGGTCCTGCCAGCGTTCCGGCATCTGCGCGGCGATCATTCCGGTGGCCCGTACGTCGCCGGCCACCACCACCACGTCGGCGCCGACCTTCTCGGCCAGCTCCACCGTCGCGGCGGTCACGTCGCCGGCGTTGTGGTGCCACGCCTCCATCGCCGCCCGCTGGTAGCGGGACTGCGACCAGCCGCCGGGTTGCACCCGACGCAGCTGGTACTCCTCCCGCCCGACGATGTGCGCCCGGCGTGGAACCCCGCCGGCGCTCACCGCCATCGCGTCGGCGCCGGTGCGGTCGGCCAGCACCCGCACCCAGGCCACCTGCTCGCCGCGCTGGGCGAGCAGCGGCATCACGTGCGGCAGCTGCGCGTACGAGGCGAGATCGCGCATCGGCGGGGCCGAGAGGTACTCGGTGAGCACCACCTGTCCGCGGGTGGCGAAGACGGCGAGCCCGTAGTCGCCCGCGATCGGGTCGTGGCCGCGGATAACCCGGTCCAGCGCGGCGCGCGTGGGTTCGTCGGCGCCCTGTTCGGTCAGTTGACTCTCCAATGCCCGCCAGCGCAGGTCGAGCGCCGGATGGGCATCGTGCGTGTCGGCCGACGCGTCCAGATATACCGAGCACCACGGCCCGGGTCGGTCGTAGAGCGGGCGCAGGAAGGACAGCTGCATGCTCGACCCCTTTCCAGCTCGGCCCCCCGCTTACCCGTGCCGTCCCGGATGTCACCTGGCCGATCGTGAGCGCGTGACCAGGTTTCATTCACGCCGTTCAACCCATGTCGTCGATACCATCAGTGAACGGATCAGGACTCTCGGTGGTGGACATGGACAGCGGACTCGATACCCGGCGGATCGCGCATCCGACGGAACGGATCGTCACCGGCCGGGTGGTCCGGCTGCTCGACGGCTACTCCCGGGAGGTGTCCGTCGGTCAGCCCGTGCTGGTCGCGGTGCTCGCCGCGGCGGGCGTGGCGGGGCTGCTGATGCTGCTGGTGCGCTCGGTGCTGCCCGGCGGCGGGAGCGGTGCCCGGCGGCGCTGGAAGGAGCTGCGCAAGGGCCCGGAATACCTGGTCACACCGTTGCGGTTGCGCGACACCACCGGTCGGCTCTGCGAGGTCGAGCTGCACGGTCACCTGCCGCAGAGCGCGCTGCATCCGGCCGACCACGTGCAGATCGCCCTGCGCCCGCAGCGGGATCCGGAGCTGCCGCCGCGCATCGAGCGGATCGTCAACCTCACCACGGGACAGCTGCTCACCCCGCGTACGGCGACGCTCTGGACCCACCTCGGCCCGCCGCTGCTGCTCCAGGCGATGCTCGGGGCGCTGCTGTTGCTCGGCATCGCCGCCTGGTCCGCGCTGCGCTGACCGGGATCGCCGTCGTACGCTTCGGGCTCACGGTGCCGACCGCACCGTCCCGAGGAGAGCCATGCCGATCCCCCCACCCGTCGCCGACCCGTCGGAGGCGTCCACGGCCGGCGGCCGACCGCCCTCGGCCCCGCTCACCGCCGCGAAGCTGGTCCGGCTCGGTCCCGTCATTCCGGTCGTGGTGGTGGACCGCGCCGACGACGCCGTTCCGCTGGCCCGGGCGCTGCTGCGCGGCGGGGTCCGGACCATGGAGATCACCCTGCGCACCGCCGCCGCGCTCCCCGCCCTGCGGGAGGTGGCCGCCGAGGTGCCGGAGATGGTGGTGGGCGCGGGCACCGTGCTCACCCCGGAGCAGGTCACCGAGGCCGGTGAGGCCGGGGCCCGGTTCCTGGTCAGCCCGGGCGCGACCCCCCGGCTCGCCCGCGCCGCCCTAAGCTCGGGGCTGCCCTTCCTGCCCGGCGCCGGCACGGTCAGCGAGATGCTGGCACTGGCCGAACTCGGCCTGAGCACGATCAAGTTCTTTCCGGCGGCGGCGAGTGGCGGCCCGGCCTACCTCGCGGCGCTGGCCCAACCGCTGCCGCACGTCACCTTCTGCCCGACCGGCGGCATCTCCGCGGCGAGCGCGGGCGAGTGGCTGGCCCTGCCCAACGTCTCCTGCGTGGGCGGGTCGTGGCTCACGCCGGCCGCCGCGGTCCGGGCCCGGGACGAGGCGACCGTGACGGCGCTCGCCCGCGAGGCCGCGGCACTGGGCAAGGCCGACCCGACGGCCGACTGACCTGCTGGCGACGTCCGCCACCGGCCGCGACATCGAACTGCCGGCTCAGCCGACCAGGGCCGGGCCCGGGGCCGCGCGGGCCGCTCGGGTTCAGCCCACCGGGGCCGGGTCGCGCCGGGTCGGGGCCGGCGCGGCGCCGAGCATTCGCCGGCGGCGGGCCCACCGCTCGTAGGCCAGGGTGGCGAACGGCGGCACCGCGCAGGCCAGGGCCACCCCGGTCGCCAGCAGGCTCCACCGTTGCCGGCGGGCGACGGCGAGGACCAGCACCAGGTACGCCACGAAGAGGCCGCCGTGGATCGGGCCGAAGATCTTGACGCCCAGCTCGTTGCCGGGCGGACCGTACTTCACGACCATGCCGACGAGCAGGCCGAACCAGGAACAGGCCTCGGCGATCGCCGCCACGACGAACAGCCCGGTCAGCTTGTCGCGCATCCCCACCACCACCCTCTCGGGCCGCCATGCTAGCCGGGACGGGTCGGCCCGCCGGTACGGACCCGCCGGAGGCGACGGGGATCACCGGGGCCCGGGCTGGGTAGAGAAAGGCGCAGACGGGTCTTCCCCCGCCAACGGTGGCGTGCGAGGTTAGGAAGACCAGCGGTGACGGGGTGGTGACCATGGGCGAGGAAGTCGGCGCGCGAACCTTCAGCCGGGAGGATCGGGCCCGCTACCGGGACAAGGTGCGCCGCTGCCTGGACGTCTTCGCCGAGATGCTGCGCGAGTCGCGCTTCGACGTGGACCGCCCGATGACCGGGCTGGAGATCGAGCTCAACCTGGTCGACGAGCAGTCGCAGCCGACCATGCGCAACGCCGACGTGCTGGCCGCCGTCGCCGACCCGAGCTTCCAGACCGAGCTGGGCCAGTTCAACGTCGAGATCAACGTCGCGCCGCGGCGGCTGACCGGCACCGGCACCGCGGAGTTCGAGGAGCATGTCCGCGCCAGCCTTAACGCCGCCGAGGAGAAGGCCCGCAAGATCGGCGCGCACATGGTGATGATCGGCATCCTGCCGACCCTGCGGCCGGAGCACCTCACCGCGCACACGCTCTCCACCAACCCCCGCTACGAGCTGCTCAACGAGCAGATCTTCGCCGCCCGCGGGGAAGATCTGCGGATCGCCATCAACGGGGTGGAGCGGCTGGCGGTCACCGCCGACACGATCACGCCGGAGGCTGCCTGCACCAGCACGCAGTTCCACCTCCAGGTGAGCCCGGCCCAGTTCGCCGACTACTGGAACGCGGCCCAGGTCGTCGCCGGCATCCAGGTCGCGCTGGGCGCGAACTCGCCGCTCTTCTTCGGCCGGGAGCTGTGGCGGGAGACCCGGATTCCGCTGTTCCAGCAGGCCACCGACACCCGCTCCGAGGAGATCAAGGCGCAGGGCGTACGGCCGCGGGTCTGGTTCGGCGAGCGCTGGATCACCAACGTCTTCGACCTGTTCGAGGAGAACGTCCGCTACTTCCCGGCGCTGCTGCCGGTCTGCGACCCGGAGGACCCGGCCGAGACGCTCTCGGCCGGCGAGGTGCCGAAGCTCGCCGAGCTGCGGCTGCACAACGGCACCGTCTACCGGTGGAACCGGCCGGTCTACGACGTGCTGCGGGGCCGTCCGCACCTGCGGGTCGAGAACCGCGTGCTGCCCGCCGGCCCGACCGTGCTGGACACCATCGCCAACGGCGCCTTCTATTTCGGGGTGGTCCGGGCGCTGGCCGAGTCCGACCGGCCACTGTGGTCGCAGATGTCGTTCAGCGCGGCCGAGGAGAACTTCAACGCCTGCGCCCGCTACGGCATCGACGCGCAGGTGTTCTGGCCGGGCCTCGGCTATCTGCCGGTCACCGAGTTGGTGCTGCGCCGGCTGCTGCCGATGGCCCACCACGGGCTGGACCGCTGGGGGCTCGACCCGCACGAACGCGACCGGTTGCTCGGCATCATCGAGCAGCGCTGCCTGACCGGGCGCAACGGGGCGACCTGGCAGGTGGAGACGCTGCACCGGCTGGAGTCGGCCGACCACCTGGACCGGCCGGCGGCGTTGAGCGAGGTGGTGCGGCACTACGTGGACCTGATGCACAGCAACCGCCCGGTGCACGAGTGGCCGCTGCCCTGACCCTCGTCGCGCGGCCGCTTCTCCCGCGTCGCCGAGCAGCCGGGGCGGGTCAGGCCCCGCGACGGCGCCCGCCGCCCTGAGCCGGCCCGGTCAGGCCGCGGGCCGGTCCCACGGCGACGGGTCGTCACGCAGCCGGCTGTAGAGGTGCCCGTCGTGCCATCGGCCGGCCCGGAACTCGCAGGCGCGGACAACGCCCTCCAGCCGGAAGCCGGCCTTCTCCAGTGACCGCTGCTCCGCGACGTTCTCCGGGTGGGTGCCGGCCTGGATGCGCTGCGCGGGGCTGTGCGCGAAGAGGTAGTCGCAGATCAGCGCCTGGCGCGCCACCCGATGCCCCGTCCGCGCCACTGCGGCAGCAGGGCGATGCCGATGTCCCGGTAGCCGGCCTGCCCGCCGTAGCGGCCGGCCCGGTAGCTGACAAACCCGGTGGCGGCCGCTTCCGGGTCGACCTAGACGATCAGCCGGCCGTCGTCCCCGCCGAGCCAGCCGTCGGCGGCGAACCGGCGGGCCGGCGCGCCGGCGTCCCGGATGCCGGCCCAGTCCAGGCCGATCAGGCCCGGTTCGGTGGCGAAGCGCCGGAAGATGCTCAGGTCGGGCTCGGTCACCGGCCGCAGCCGGACGGTCGTCCCGTCCGCCTCGTGCGCGATGCCGGTCAGCGGCGCCGGCGGCTGAGCACCCTCCACCCTGGACACGCTAGCCGCTCACGCACCGGGCCGTCGCCCCGCCGGCCGGACGCAGTCGCCGTCACACCGTGAGCAGGACCTTGGTGCACTCGTCCTGCTTCTTCTGGAAGATCTTGTAGCCCTTCGGGGCGTCCTTGAGCGGCATCCGGTGGCTGACGATGAAGCTCGGGTCGATGTCGCCGCGCTGGATCCGCTCCAGCAGCGGCCGGGTGTAGCGCTGCACGTGGCACTGCCCGGTGCGCAACGTCAGCGACCGGTTCATGAACGCCCCGATCGGGAACTTGTCGATCAGGCCCCCGTACGCGCCGACCACCGAGACCACCCCGCCGCTGCGGCAGGCCAGGATCGCCTGGCGCAGCGCGAAGGGCCGCTCGGTCTCCGCGTGGACCGCCTGCTTGGCCCGGTCGTACGCGTAGATCGCGGCGTTGCCGTGGTGCCCCTCCATGCCGACGGCGTCGATGCACGCGTCCGGGCCCCGCCCGGCGGTCAGCTCGTTGAGCGCGTCCAGGACGTCGGTGTCCTCGTAGTTGATCGTCTCGGCGCCGGTGTGCTCCCGGGCCAGCGCCAGCCGATACGGGTACCGGTCGATGATGATGACCCGCTCGGCGCCGAGCATCCGGGCGCTGGCCGCGGCGAGCAGCCCAACCGGGCCGGCGCCCCAGATCGCGATCACGTCGCCCGGCCTGATGTCGCACATCTCGGCGCCCATGTAGGCGGTCGGGAACACGTCGGCGAGCAGGACCGCCTGGTCGTCGGGCACCTCGTCGGGCACCTTGATCGGCCCGACGTCGGCGAACGGCACCCGGGCGTACTCGGCCTGGCCGCCGGCGTAGCCGCCGAGCAGGTGGGAGTAGCCGAAGATGCCGGCCGGCGAGTGACCCATGATCTTCTCGGCGATGCCGGCGTTCGGGTTGGAGTTCTCGCAGACCGAGTAGAGGCCACGCTGGCAGGAGGTGCAGTGCCCGCAGGCGATCGGGAACGGCACCACCACCCGGTCACCGACGCGCAGGTTGCGCACCTGCGGGCCGACCTCGACCACCTCGCCCATGAACTCGTGGCCGAGGATGTCGCCCTTGCGCATGGCGGGGATGTAGCCGTGGTAGAGGTGCAGGTCGGAGCCACAGATGGCGGTCGTGGTGATCCGTACGATCGCGTCCCGGGCGTTCATGATCGTGGGATCGGGCACGTCGACGACCTTGACGTTCTCCTTGCCCATCCAGGCGGTGGCCCTCATCGTCTTCCTTCCTGCCGTGCGGCGCTCAGCGCCGGTGACCGTTGGGCAGCGGCTGGGCGGGGCGCTGCATGACCTGCTGCCGCGCCGAGATGCCGTCCGGGCTGCCTTCGGAGCGGACCACCTCTCCGGTCTCCAGCACCTGCTTGAACCGGCGCAGGTCGTCGCGGACCTGCTGCTCGGGCGCCTCGCCGAAGAGCTTCGCCACGGCCCGGCCGAGCGAGCCGGCCGGCGGCGCGTAGCCGAGCTGCACCCGGACCTCCGTGCCCCGGTCGCCGGGTGCGGGCTGGAAGCGGACCCGGCCGGCGTTCGGCACCCGCGCGCCGGGCATCGACCGCCAGGCGATCGACCGGTTCGGCTGGTCGTCCAGGATCTCCGCGTTCCACTCGATGAGGCGGCCGGCCGGCCCGCGGGCGGTCCAGTGCGACCGGCGCAGGTCCTCGGCGCGCACCGACTCCAGGTGCGACATGAAGCGGGGCAGGTTCTCCACGTCCCGCCAGAACCGGTAGGCCTCGGCCGGCGACCGGTTCACCGTCACCCCGACGTCGATGCGGATCATCCGGTCCCGGGATCGGCGGGCGCGCGACGCGCCGAGCGCGGCGAGCACGTCGACGGCGGTGATGCCGGCGATCACGGCGGTGGTGGCGGCGACGCGTTTCCGCCGGTCGCCGCTCCGGTCCGCGAGGGCCCGGGCGAGCAGGGTCAGGTCCATGGCGTCGCCGGCCACCCGGCTCCAGGCCCAGCCGGCCGTCCGGCGGCCCGCGATAAGCCCGGCGGCGTGGCCGAGTTCGCGGGCGCCGACGGCCGGGATGATGGCACGGGCGGTGGGCGAGTCGTCGACACCGGCCAGTTCGGCGAGCCGGCCGGGCGCGGCGAGGGCGCCCACCCCGAGGACGAGGCTCAGCCAGCCCACGGCCCGGGCCAGGAGCGGCTCCCGGATGGGGGAATCCAGCTCGGGCAGGAGCACTCCGTCGATGCGGTTCACGTCGGTAACCTCCGCGCAGCGCGGGGCCGCCGGCGGACCGGCGGCGCGGCGGTGACGCCGCCACCGTGACGCTATGCGGTACGACGTGTCGGCAAGCCCGATTCAGCCGAGAATGTCCAACCGCATCCCGCTGCGCCAACTCCGAGCATCCGCCCGGCCGGTCCCGCCCACCTGGTCGGCACGTGGGACCACCCGCGAGCTTGCAAGATCGTGCTCGATCCACGATGTAGTGGCATCGCCATTAGCAGGAGGCCACTACATCCCGGATCGAGCGCGATCTTCGCGGCGGCCGTCGCGCTCCCGAAAGTCCGGCGGGGACGTGGGCGGCAGGCGGCAGGCGGCAGGCGGCAGGCGAGGATTCTTCGGCGCTTCCGGGTGACGACGGCGGACTTGACGCCGGCTCGGCTGCCGGTCGAGCCCTACTATTCGCGACAGACGCCCGGATTGTCCGAGCATCAGCCGCTTTGAGCACGGAGGGCAGATGGCACCGACCCGCGCACTTCGGACGCTGATCGCCAGCGGCGTGGTCGTCCTCGCCCTCATCGCACCCGGCGCGTCCGCCTCTCCGCCGAACGCGACCTCGGCCGGCGGCGCCACGGCCAGCAGGCCGCTCGGGCCCGACGAGCCGGGCGACACCACGGCCAGCGGGCCGCTCGGGCCCGACGAGCCGGGCGACACGACGGCCAGCGGGCCGCCCGGCCCCGACGAACCCGGCGGTACGGCGCGCGGCAAGCCGCCCGGCCCGGGAGAGCCGCGCCCGCCGCTACTGCCGGCGGACTTCCGGGGCACCGGCCGGTACATCGTGCGCGACCTCGGCATCGACGTGCCCTTCACCTGGCAGGGCCGGAACGGCGACAGCCAGATGATCGCCGGGGGTCCGGAGCATCCGATCTGGTTCACCAACCTGATCTACCGGAACACGCTCTACACGCTGACCTACAAGTGGCCGAACATCCCGCTGGACCCGCCGCGCCCCTGCGATCGGTTGGGGTTCTTCAACCGGCAGATGTTCAACGACCTGCTGAAGACCGCGCGGTTCGTCGGACCGGAGATCCTGCAGGGGCAGAAGGATCGCCGCGTCGACCATTGGCGGGTCGGCATCGTCGGCGGCTTCACCCAGCCGGGCGAGGTCTTCCGGTTCCCGATCGCCCTGGGCGATGTCTACGTCGACCAACGGAACCCGAGCCAGTGGTGGCAGGTGCTGCAGTTCGGCTTCCAGAACCTCTTCGATCCGGCGCTGGACGAGTGGTTCACGATGAGGACCTTCACCCACCAGCCGGGGCAGGTCACGCTCCCCGATCGGTGCCCGCCACCACTGTGACCTCGGCGCCCGTGCTCAGGTCTCGTCGCGGACCAGCCTGATCAACCGGTCGAGGACGCGGCCCTCGCTCACCCGTAGGCCGTCGTGCTCGTACTCGTTGGTGATCCAGGGGCGCAGGCCGTGCACCGAGCGCGCGGTGGCCAACGAGTCGTCGGTGTCGACGTACATGTCGTCGTGGTAGACGGCGGCGGCCACCGGCACCTCGTTGCGGGCCAGTTGCCGCGGGTCGTACAGGTCGGGCCAGTTCTCGCGGGCCGCCAGCAGCTCGGCCACCTCCCGCAGCGGGGCCAGCGCCGGATCGGTCCCGAACATCCAGGGGTAGATCATCTCGCCGGTCAGCAGCACTGGCCGGTCTCCCGCCAGCGCCCGATCGGCGTCGAACTGCGGGAACTCGGCGCGTACCGCCTCGGCCGCCCATCCGGTGGCGTGCGGCGACACCGAGCGCTGGCCGTAGATCGACTCGTGCAGCAGGGCGTAGAGCGGGCGGCCCGCGTACGAGAGGTGGCCCTGGACCTCGGCGAGGAACGAATCGGCGAGCCGGCGCTCGGGCATCCCGGGCAGGAAGGCGTCTTCGAGCAGGTAGTGCAGCGCGTGTGAGCCGCTGCCGGTGCCCAGCATGGTGCCGATCGCCTGGAACGCCTCGGCGGTCAGCAGCCCGCCGCCGGGCAGCCGCACCTCCCGCTCCCGCAGGTGCCGCAGTACGGCGTGGACGGCTTCGACGTCCTCCGGGTAGCGGGCGTAGTGCGCCGCGACCTTGCGCTGCACGCGCGGGTAGGCGGCCCGGTAGACCTCCTGCGCCGTGCTGCGCGGCCCGGGCAGGCCGCCGGTCACGAAGGCCTCGCGGACGCCTTCCGGCGCGTAGGACAGGTAGGTGAGGGTGCAGAAGCCGCCGTAGCTCTGGCCGAGCAGGCTCCACCGCACGTCCTCGCCGAGCAGTTCCCGGCGAATCAGCTCGCAGTCACGGACGATCGAGTCGGCCCGGAAGTGCGCCAGGTAGTCGGCCTGCGCGGCGGCGTCCCCGCGCAACGGCAGCGTGTGCCGGTCGGCGGGGGTGGAACGGCCGGTGCCGCGCTGGTCCAGCAGCAGCACCCGGTAGTCGTCCAGCGCCCGGTCCAGCCAGCTGTCCCGGCCCACCGGGCGCGGCGACCGCCCGCCGGGGCCGCCCTGGAGGAAGAGCAGCCAGGGCAGGGGGTCGCGTTCCCGGCCGGCGGCCACGACCTCGCGGGCGTACACCTCGATCCGTTCGCCGGCCGGGTCCGCGTGGTCCAGCGGTACCCGGAAGCTGTGGTCGGTGATGACGGTGCCCGGATGGCGGTAGGTCGGCACGGGTTCCCTTCCCGGAAGACGCCTCGACGCGCTGGCGGCTACGAGAATTCTGGCCGACCACCGGAACCTTCTCCGCAGCCCGTTGGTGGGAGTGGGTGGAGAAGGGGGGTTGACGGTGTCTGACGGTGATCTGATCGCCGAGCTCTACGCCGGCTGTTTCCGCCGCCTGGTGGTCCAGCTGTACGCGGTGACCGGCGACCTGAGCGAGGCTCAGGAGCGCGCAGCATCGACCGGGGCCACCTGGACGAGCGTCGCGCCCGGGTATGCCTGGCTGTTCGGACGGGACGACGGATCGACCGGCGAGCGGGGCACTTCCTGATGACCACGGACGCGAAGAGCTGGAGCCGCTTCACGCTCGCGCCCTGAGCAGCCGCGCCGCCGACGGCGAGGTGCGGAGCGGCGGCCCGTCGGCTGGGGAACACCCTCGGGAGCCTCCCGGCGTCCTGGCGGAGTCGACCTAGCCGGTGCCGCGGATCTTCGCCAGTTCCGCGGCGAACTCGGCGTCGGTGAGCGCACCGTGCTGGTGCTGCCGGGTCAGGGTGTGGATGTCGCGACTGAGTGAGGGCCCTGCCAGCCACGCATGCCGCCACGGTGAGCGGGGGCGTCCACCAGGTACGCGCCCCGGTGTTCGGCTGGCAGCCGCCGACACGGAGTTAGCCGCCTCGTCCAGCGGGTAGCCGGCAGGCGCCCCTACCAGCGCCTGGAGAGATCGGATGACGGCGACCAGCGACTTCTTCGAGCGGTTGACGGTTGCTGGCCAGGATCAACGGCTGGGCAACGTGTCCGGGAGTGTGCGGTTCGACATCCGGGACGGAGACCGCGTGGAGCAGTGGCAGCTCGACATCGATCACGGCCGCATGCGGGTGACGCGGGACGGCGGCCCCGCCACGACCGTCATCAGGGTGTCCGCCCAGGTCGCGGAGGCGATGGCGCGGGGAGAGGTGAACGGCCTGGCCGCGATCACCCGGGGCGAGATCCTGGTCGACGGGGACCTCGCCCTGGCGCTGCGGATCGGCCGGCTGTTCCCACGGGCACCGGATCAGACCGCTCCCGACGGCGGGACGTAGCCAATGAGGGACATCCCCGGCACCGTGTCGTGCCTCGACGGCAACACCTTCATCGTGTCGGACGCCAGTGGCGACGTGGAGTCGTCGAGCAGTACGCCGGTCGGGCTGTTCGCCGCCGACACCCGCTTCCTGTCCCGCTGGGTGCTCACCCTCAACGGCGAACGGTTGAACGCGCTGTCGGTGGACGACATGCTGTACTACGAGGTCACGTTCTTCCTGGTGCCGGGCGGGGCGGTCGACTACGTGCAGGCTGATGTCTCGGCGATCCGGCGCCGTCGGCTCGGCCCGGACCTGACCGAGTCGTTGACGATCTTCAACTACGGTCAGCAGGACGTCGAGCTGGACGTACGGCTCGACGTGGCGGCCGACTTCGCCGACATCTTCGAGATCAAGTTCGACCTCCACGACAAGGCCGGCAGTCACTACACCCACGTCGGCGCAAACGAACTGCGGCTGGGCTACGGGCGCGCAACGTACCGGCGCGAAGTTTCCGTGACGGCCAGTGAGCCGGCCACGTTCGACGCGCAGGGGCTTCGGTTCACCCCCCGGCTGCAGCCCGGAGAGCAGTGGTCCACCCAGTTGCAGGTGGTCATGCGCGCGCTGCGCCCGGACGGTTTCGATTTCCGGTCCACCCTGCGGGCGCTACGGCCGGACGAGTCCACCCTGCCGGCGAGCGTGCAGGCGTGGGTCGCGGCGGCCCCGACCCTGGACACCGAGAACACCGCGCTACAGCAGGTGTACCGCCGCAGCCTGGTGGACCTGGCGGCGCTGCGCTTCGCGCCGCTCTCGCTCGGCGGCGCGAGCGTGCCGGCGGCCGGGCTGCCCTGGTTCATGACCCTGTTCGGCCGGGACAGCCTCTTGACCTGCCTGCAGACCCTGCCCGTCACCCCGTCGCTGACCCCGCCGACGCTGCGGATCCTCGCCTCGCTGCAGGGCGCCCGCACCGACCACGTGCTGGAGGAGGATCCCGGGCGGATCCTGCACGAGTTGCGCTACGGCGAGTCGGCCGCGTTCGAGGAGCAGCCGCACTCCCCCTACTACGGCACGGTCGACGCCTCACCACTGTTCGTGGTGCTGCTCGACGAGTACGAGCGGTGGAGCGGCGACACCGCGCTGGTGATGGAGTTGGAGCAGGAGGCCCGCGCGGCTCTGGCGTGGATCGACCAGTACGCGGACCTGATGTCCACCGGCTACATCTGGTACGAGCGGCGCAACCGCGCGACCGGACTGGAGAACCAGTGCTGGAAGGACTCGTGGGACAGCATCTCCTACGCCGACGGGAGACTGCCGGCCTTCCCGAGGGCCACGTGCGAGACCCAGGGGTACGCCTACGACGCCAAAATCCGCGGGGCCCGGCTGGCCCGTACCGTCTGGGGCGACCCCGGCTACGCCGACCGGCTGGAACGCGAGGCGGCGGCCCTGTACGACCGCTTCAACCGGGACTTCTGGCTCGAGGATCGTGGCTACTACGCGCTCGCGCTCGACCGCGACGGCACCCCCGTCGACAGCCTCTCCTCGAACATCGGTCACCTGCTGTGGAGCGGCATCGTGCCGCCCGAGCGGGCGCCGCGGGTCGTCGAGCACCTGATGGGTCCGGCGCTCTTCTCCGGCTGGGGAGTGCGTACCCTCGCCGAGGGGCAGGGACGCTACAACCCACTCGGCTACCACAACGGCACGGTGTGGCCGTTCGACAACTCGTTCATCGCATGGGGCCTGCGCCGTTACGGCTTCACCAGCGAGGCGGGCCGCATCGCCGAGGGCATCCTCTACGCGGCCACCTACTTCCAGGGGCGGCTGCCGGAGGCCTTCGGTGGGTTCGACCGCTACACCACCCGCTACCCGGTCCGGTACCCGACGGCCGGCAGCCCGCAGGCGTGGTCCAGCGGAGCGTCGATGCTGCTCCTGCGGACCATGCTCGGCATCGATCCGCACGAGGACCATCTCGCCGTGGCCCCCGCGCTGCCGGCCGCCTTCGAGCGGATCGCGCTGCTGGACATCCCCGGCCGCTGGGGCAAGGCCGACGCCTTCGGCCGCCGCCGCCCCGACCAGCCACACGGCTGATCCGCGTTCCCGGCGGCCAGGTCGACGCGATCTCCCGGCGAAAGTGGGTGCCGGCCGACCGGTCATCGGGTCAGGCCGACCAGCGTCGCCAGTCGCGCCACGCCGGCCCGCGCCGGGTGACCCCGGGCGACCTCGGCGATCACCGTACGCGCCGACGGCCGGCACCGGACCTCGGCCGGCGCGACGCTGTCCGCGCGCCGTCGGGAGGTGCGTGACATGGCCCTGGGCGATCTTGCAGCGCGTTGCCGGGTTCGCGGGAGCGCTGTTCAGCTCGACGGGATGTATCTGGTATTCACCAGCCCAGTGCCGGCTCGCCCATGACCTGGCCCCCTATTGCTGCGGCAAGGCCGTGCGCGAGCTTCGGTTGTGCGGGGTGGACGTGTACGTAGACACTGTGGCCCGCTGGTGCTGGAGCGTGCCACAGTTCGGCGCCGTTGATGGCGAGTTCAAACCCGCAGCGGTTGTGCTCGCTTGGCCAGCACGTGTGCCACGAGATCGATGCGGGATCCGTGTTCGCGGCTGCGAGGATGGTGTCAGCCGAGGTAGTCGGCAGCGGGTATTCGGGTGTGGAAACCTCAGCGCCGATCGGTGGCAGTTGACGGAGTGCTGCCACGACCTCGGTCGTCATGTCCGTGAGGAGGTACCCGCTGCCGTCACGGTGCTGCCTCGGTCGGTCGTGAGGCGGTAGACGTGGCTCCAGAATGTCCTCTACCTGACCGAGCAAGTACGCCGGGATGGATAGGGACAGCAACGCGGGTCCAACGCTCAGGTACCGGCCGAGGTCATGGGTGTTGGTCTCTGCTCGGGCGCTGACGTCTTGTGGGCAGCGGCAGGCGATCGACCGGTGGCCCAGTAGACGCTGGGCCATCGCATACGCGACGTCAAGGTCATCACTGGTGTGTATCCGGTAGACAGCCGAGTTCCCCATGGATCGCAGTCTCTCAGCCGGGGGCACGGAAATCCGAGCAGCTTTCTTGGTACGCGCCGATCTGAGTCTGCACGCGCGATACGGCTGCTACGCACCATGCTCATCCCCGCCGCAGCTCCGTCGAGTGTCGCCCACGTCCTGAGACCGACGTGTCACGTCGCGGCCGGGGCAGACGCTGGCTGAATTTGCGTGCTGATGTTACGCGTTAGCCCGGCGGAGGCGTTCGGCTGCCTGCGCCCGCAGCGCATCGCCGCCCGCCGGGGTGCCACCGCACAGTGCCATCTCCCGGGCGTTGTACGCAGCCATCCACAAGCTGGCCGCCCATGCGATCTCCAGCTCCACGGCCGTGAACAAGCGCCCTCGAATGTCTTGATAAGCCACCAGGAACGCCTCGGAGCCTTGGATCGGCGCCAGCGTGGGCGGCCCGGAACTGGCGAACGACCCGCTCGCCGCTCCCACCAGCGCCGCCTCTGGCTGCCACGCCAGGCTGTCCCAGTCGTGCACCGCCCACACCTGCCAACCCTGCCACCGCAGGTTCTGCGCCTCGAAGTCGGCGTGGCCGAGCACGCACGGCAAGCCGGCGGCCAGCAGCCGCCCCCGGGCCCGCTCAGCCGTCTCAACGATGTGCTCGGGCACGACGATCTGGTCCCGGCTGTCGAGAAAGTCGATCGCCGGCCACACCCCAGAATCGGTGTGGTCCCACCGCACCCAGGGCGGATTCGGAAGCGGCGGCGCGACGGTCACGCCGGCAAGTTCGCCCATCAGTCGGGCGAACACCTCCGCGCAGCGCATGGCTATGCCCGGCGAGTCCCCGTGCAACACCTCGCCGGCGGGCCGCAATTCTTCGGCGTGCACGGCCAGCGCACCGACACCGACCACCGGCGTGAGCGGCCGGGCACACGGAAACCCGCGCTCGGCCAACCGGGCCTGTGCCGCGACGCACGACGCGGCCCGGCCGTCGTCGGCGCGCGCCTTGACCACGACGTCCCTGCCACCGGCCAACCGCAGACCGAACACCATCGAGACCTGTTGCGAGTGGAACAGCACGCCGGCGGGTTCGCCGCCTAGATGGTCAAGACACCAAGCCGGCAACCAGTCCGGCAGCTCATCCAACGGCACACTCTGGATTGTCCGGATCCGCCGCGATCCGCGTCCATCCTCCTACCAAGCGCATCGACCTCGACCTCATAGCGCCACGATCGCCGCCGTCTCTGCCGGTAGCTCGATCCGGTCCCGCATCACCGTGACGCCCTCCCCCGTGGCCAGCAGCACCCGCCGTGCCACCCCCGGCAGCGAGATCCCCTGCGCCCGCCCGGCCAGGTTCGCCACCACCAGCGTCTCGCCGCGCCGCATCAGCAGGAACTGGTCGCCGTGCCGGACCTCGACGCTGTTCAGCCGCGGGTCCGACAGGTCGGCCCGGCTCTTGCGCAGCGCGATCAACCGCCGGTAGAAGTCGAGCATCTCCCGGTGTTCGGGCTTGTCCAGCTCGGCCCAGTCCAGCCGCGACCGCAGGTACGTCTGCGGGTCCTGCGGGTCCGGAACGTCCCCCTCCGGCCAGCCGTGCGCGGCGAACTCCCGCCGCCGGCCGGTGGCCACCGCGGTGGCCAGCTCCGGCTCCGGATGCGAGGTGAAGAACTGCCACGGCGTCGAGGCCGCCCACTCCTCCCCCATGAACAGCATCGGGGTGAACGGGGCCGTCATCAGCAGCGTCGCTCCGACGCGCAGCAGGGCCGGCGAGAGCGAAGCCGAGATCCTGTCGCCGGTGGCGCGGTTGCCGATCTGGTCGTGGTTCTGCAGGTACGCCACGAACCGGTGGCCGGGGGTGCGCTGCCGGTCGACCGGGCGGCCGTGCTGGCGGTTGCGGAAGCTGGACCAGGTACCGGTGTGGAAGAAGGCGCCGGTGAGCACCTCGGCGAGGGTTTCCAGCGAGCCGAAGTCGCCGTAGTAGCCCTGCCGCTCCCCGGTGAGCAGGGTGTGCAGCGCGTGGTGGGCGTCGTCGTTCCACTGGGCGTGCAGGCCGAAGCCGCCCGCCTCGCGCGGGGTGATCAGTTTCGGGTCGTTGAGGTCGGACTCGGCGATCAGCGACAACGGGCGGTTGAGGTGGGTGGCGAGCGACTCGACCTCGATCGCCAGCTCCTCCAGCAGCGGCACCGCCCGGGTGTCCGGCAGGGCGTGCACGGCGTCCAGGCGCAGCCCGTCGACGTGGTAGTCGCGCAGCCACATCAGCACGCTGTCGATGATGTAGCGGCGCACCTCGTCGGAGTGCGGGCCGTCCAGGTTGACCGAGCGTCCCCAGGTGTTGCTCTGCTCGGCGAGGTAGGGCCCGAACCGCGGCGCGTAGGCCCCGGAGGGCCCGAAATGGTTGTAGACGACGTCGAGAATCACCCCCAGCCCCTTGCCGTGCGCGGCGTCGACCAGGCGTTTCAGCCCGTCGGGGCCGCCGTAGGGCTGGTGCGGCGCATACCAGCAGACCCCGTCGTAGCCCCAGTTGTGCTCGCCGTTGAACGCGTTGACCGGCAGCAGCTCGATCAGGTCGACGCCCAGCTCGACCAGGTGGTCGAGGCGGTCGATGGCCGCGTCGAAGGTGCCCTCCGGGGTGAAGGTGCCGACGTGCAGCTCGTAGAGGACGCCGCCGGGCAGCTGCCGGCCGGTCCACGACCCGTCGGTCCAGTCGAACGCGGCGTGGTCGTAGCGCCGGCTCGGCCCGTGCACCCCGGCCGGCTGCCAGGGCGACCGGGGGTCGGGCAGCGGGGTTTCATCGTCGTCGAGCAGGAAGGCGTAGTCGGTGCCGGGGCCGACGCCGGGTACGTCCACCCGCCACCAGCCGTTGGGGCCGGCGGCCATCTCGTGGTCGGAGTCGCCGGTCAGTCGTAGTCGGACCCGGCTGGCCTCAGGGGCCCACACCGTGAACTCGGTCATGACGCAGCCTCCACGGACTCGTTGGTGGGAGCCAGCAGCGCGACAGGGTAGGTGGCCAACAGGTCGGCCAGAGAGGTCTCCCCGCCACTGTAGACCCGCCCGGTGAACAGGTCCGTCATGTTGTTAACGGGAAGCGACAGGACCGTGTCACGCCAGCCACCGGCCCGGGCCAGCCGCAGCGGCAGCCGGGTGGCGACCGCGACCGCGCCGCCGCGGTCGAAGGCCACCGCGTGCCGCCCGGCCGGCCCGTGCGCCGGTACCGGCCGGTAGCCGGTGAACAGTTCGGGCCGGTCGCGGCGCAACCGCAGCGTCCGGGAGACCACCAGCAGCTTCGCCGCGCCGACCGCGTCGACCGGCGGCTGCCAGCCGCTGTCGAGCCGGGTCAACAGCTCCCGGCGTACGACGAAGTCGACCGGGCGGCGATTGTCCGGGTCGACCAGCGAGTTGTCCCACAGCTCGGTGCCCTGGTAGGTGTCCGGCACCCCGGGCATGGCCAGCTGCACCAGCTTCTGCCCGAGGGAGTTGGACCAGCCGGCCGGGGTGATCTCGTCGGCGAACGCGGTCAGCTCGGCGTGCAGCCTCGGGTCGTCGTACATCCGGTCGACCACCGCGTGCATGGCCCGCTCGAAGGCCGGGTCGGGGTCGGCCCAACTGGTCGACGTGGACGCCTCCCGGGCGGCCTTCTCCACGTACGCGTGCAGCCGCTCCCGCTCGATCGGCCAGGCGCCGGCGGCGGTCTGCCAGAGCAGGTGCGCGAAGGCCGGGTCGGGCAGCTCCGCGGCGGCCATCCACCCGGTGACCCGCTGCGCCCACTGCTCCGGCAGCTCGCTGAGCACGGCGAGCCGGGCCCGGACGTCCTCGCTGCGCTTCGTGTCGTGGGTGGAGAGCGTGGTCATCGCGGCCGGCCAGCGGACCTGCCGGGCGGCGACGAAGCGGTGGAACTCCGCCGGCGGCACCCCGAAGTGGGCGGGGCTGCCACCGACCTCGTTGAGCGCCACGAACCGGCTCCACCGGTAGAAGGCGGTGTCCTCCACCCCCTTGGCCATCACCGCGCCGGTCAGCTGCGGGAAGCGCCGGGCCAGCTCGTCGTCGGGGTCGCGCAGCCGGCGGGTGACCGTGTCCAGCGCGCCGGCCAGGTCAGGGCGGCGCCGGCCGGCCTCGGAGCGGGCGGCGGCGAGGTGCCGAGCCCCGTGCGGCGGGTAACCCCGGTAGACGGCGAAGGCGGCGGCCAGCTCGGCAAGCGCGGCCCGGGCCGCCTCGGACGGTACCTCGGGGGCGAGCGCGGCCAGCCGGGTCAGCTCGGCGGCGAGCAGCCGGGTGGCGGCGGCCAGCTTGGTGGCGTGGGTGATGTCCTCCCATGAGGTGTGCCGCCCGACCAGCCGGGTGTCCAGGGCGGTGAAGTCCCCCTCGGCGTCCGGGTCGACGAAGAGCCCGCTGACCGCCGCGAGGGCCTCGTAGCCGGTGGTGCCGTCCACCGGCCAGTCCGGCAGCTCCTCGCCGTACTCGAGGATCTTCTCCACGACCAGCCACTGGTCCGGCGCGGCAGCGCGCAGCCGAGTGAGGTAGCCGGCCGGGTCGCGCAGCCCGTCGGGGTGGTCGACCCGGATGCCGTCGACCTCGCCGGCAGCGGCCCAGCGCAGGATCTGCTCGTGGGTGGCGGCGAAGACCGCCGGGTCCTCCACCCGCAGCCCGGCCAGGTCGGAGACGGCGAAGAACCGGCGGTACGTCAGCTCGGCGTCGCCGCGCCGCCAGGAGACCAGCTCGTAGTGCTGCCGGTCGTGCACCTCGCGCGGGCTGCCGTCGCCGGTGCCGTCAGCGACCGGGAAGCGGTGCTCGTGGTAGCGCAGCTCGGAGTCGACCAGCTTCAGGTCGTCGAGGGCGTCCGGCGCGTCGGCCAGCACCGGCAGCAGCAGCCGGCCCCGGTCCCAGTCGATGTCGAACCAGTCGGCGTACGCCGAGGAGCGGCCCCGGGCGAGCACGTCCCACCAGGCGGGGTTGGCCGCCGGCACGGCCACCCCGGCGTGGTTGGGCACGATGTCGACGACCAGGCCCAGCCCGGCGGCGCGCAGCGCCCGCAGCAGCCGCTGCCGGCCCGCCTCGCCGCCCAGCTCCGGGTTGACGGCCCGGTGGTCGACCACGTCGTAGCCGTGCGCGGAGCCGGGGGTGGCGGTGAGCAGCGGCGCGCTGTAGAGGTGGCTGACGCCGAGGTCGGCGAGGTAGCCGGCGAGGCCGGCGGTGGCGTCCAGGTCGAAGCCGGGACGGACCTGCACCCGGTAGGTGGTCCGGACCGGGCCGGTCGGGGTCGACGAGTCGGGCTGAGGGGTGGCAGCCATGTCAGATCGTCCTCTCCAGCACCACCAGGGAACGGTCCGGCACCCGCAACGTGCCGCCGGCGCTGATCACGGTGACGTCGCCCGGTTCGGGTTCGGCGGTGCTGATCACCCGTTCCCACTTCTGGCCGTACTCGCTGCCGGGCAGGGTGAAGTCCAGCGGCGCGTCGTGGGCGTTGAAGCAGAGCAGGAACGACGCGTCGTGGTGGCGCTGGCCGTACTGGCCGCGCTCGCGGATGCCCTCGCCATTGACGAAGAGCGCCACCGAGCGGCCGAAGTCGTTGCCCCAGTCCTCGCCGGTCATCTCCCGCCCGTCCGGGGTGTACCAGGCCAGGTCGGGCAGCGGGCCGTCGACCTCCCGGCCGCCGACCGGCAGGCCGGTGAAGAACCGGCGGCGGCGGAACACCTGGTGCCGGGCCCGGAACGCGGTCAGCGTCCGGACGAACTCCAGCAGCTGCGAGTCGGCGTTCTCCCAGTCGACCCAGGCCAGCTCGCTGTCCTGGCAGTAGGCGTTGTTGTTGCCCCGCTGGCTGCGACCCAGCTCGTCGCCGTGGCCGATCATCGGCACGCCCTGCGACAGCACCAGGGTGGCCAGGAAGTTGCGCCGTTGCTTGGCGCGCAGCGCGAGCACCGCCTCGTCGTCGGTGTCGCCCTCCACGCCGCAGTTCCAGGACCGGTTGTGGCTCTCGCCGTCGCGGTTCTCCTCGCCGTTGGCCTCGTTGTGCTTGTCGTTGTACGACACCAGGTCGTGCAGGGTGAACCCGTCGTGGACGGTGACGAAGTTGATGCTGTGGAAGGGGCGCCGCCCGTCGTCCTGGTAGAGGTCGGCGGAGCCGGAGATCCGGGAGGCGAACTCGGCGAGGGTGGCCGGCTCGCCGCGCCAGAAGTCCCGCACGGTGTCGCGGTACTTGCCGTTCCACTCGGTCCACAGCGGCGGGAAGTTGCCCACCTGGTAGCCGCCGGGGCCGACGTCCCACGGTTCGGCGATCAGCTTGACCTGGCTGACCACCGGGTCCTGCTGGACCACCTCGAAGAAGGTGGAGAGGCGGTCGACCTCGTAGAACTCCCGGGCCAGGGTGGCGGCGAGGTCGAAGCGGAAGCCGTCGACGTGCATCTCCTGCACCCAGTAGCGCAGCGAATCCATGATCAGCTGAAGCGAGTGCGGGCTGCGCACGTTGAGACTGTTGCCGGTGCCGGTGTAGTCGACGAAGTAGCGCCGGTCCTCCTCGCTGAGCCGGTAGTAGCTGGGCGCGTCCACGCCCTTGAAGCTCAGCGTCGGCCCGAGGTGGTTGCCCTCGGCGGTGTGGTTGTAGACCACGTCAAGGATGACCTCGATGCCGGCGGCGTGCAGCGCCTTGACCATGCCGCGGAACTCCTGCACCTGCTGGCCGAGCCGGCCGAGCGCGGAGTAGCCGTGGTGCGGGGCGAAGAAGCCGATGGTGTTGTAGCCCCAGTAGTTGCGCAGCCCCAGGTCGACCAGGCGGTGGTCGTGCACGAACTGGTGCACGGGCATCAGCTCGATGGCGGTCACCCCGAGCTTCGTGAGGTGCTCGATCATCGGCGGGGAGGCGATCCCGGCGTACGTGCCGCGCAGCTCCTCGGGGATGTCCGGGTGGCGCATGGTCAGCCCACGCACGTGCGCCTCGTAGATCACCGAGTGGTGGTAGGGGGTGCGCGGCGGCTTGTCGTTGCCCCAGTCGAAGTAGGGGTTCACCACCACGGACTTCGGCATGAACGGCGCCGAGTCGGTCTCCGACATCCGCTCCGGGTCGCCGAGGTCGTAGTCGTAGACCGCCGGGTCCCAGCTCACGTCGCCGTCGACCGCCTTCGCGTACGGGTCGAGCAGCAGCTTGTGCGGGTTGCAGCGCAGCCCGTTCGCCGGATCGTAGGGGCCGTGCACCCGGTAGCCGTAGCGCTGTCCCGGCTCGATCCCCGGCAGGTACGCGTGCCAGACGTAGGCGTCCACCTCGCGCAGCTCGACGCGGAGCTCGGCGCCGGTGTCCCACTCGTCGAAGAGGCAGAGTTCGATCCGCTCGGCCACCTCGGAGAAGATGGCGAAGTTGGTACCCATTCCGTCGTACGTGGCGCCGAGGGGGTAGCGCTCGCCCGGCCAGACCTGCATGTCGCTCCTTCGGTTCTGATCATGAGCGCACCGCATCATGAGCGCACCGGACGGCGGGCCGGACAGTGCGTACGGCGGTAATGCCCCGCGTCCGGTTCGGCCAATCCATCCTTCCAGGCGGTGCCCGAAAAACGGCCGGTCTGCGCCCGGACGGGACTGTCAGGTGTCGTCCGTCACCTTGGCCCGTTTTCGAGATGCGATATCGGGCCGGATGGCCTTTCCTTGTTCAGGGGCGCGCGTCGGCGCACGTCCCTCCTCGGCCCTCGGCCCACCCACGATTTCCCGCTCTGCCGCCACTGGTGTCGGCGCGTACGACCCTGCCTGTACGGAGAAAGATGTGACGACCCTCCGGCTCGGCGACCAGCTCGCCACCGCCCCGGACCGCGCCTGCCGACCCACCCTCACCCGGACCCAGATCCCGACTTCCGGCCCGGCCGGCGTCGCGCCGCCGTCGCGGCGCATCCTGATGCTGTCGTGGGAGTACCCGCCGGTGCTCGTCGGTGGCCTCGGCCGGCACGTGCACGCCCTCTCCGTCGCCCTGGCCGCCGCCGGCCACGAGGTCAC
>NZ_JBEZFU010000020.1:0-68453 GCF_040649635.1 Micromonospora sp. NPDC048909
CCCGGCCGCACCGTCCTCCACCCCGCGGCCGCCCCCCCGGGGGGGGGGTACCGCCGCCCCGTCGCCGCCCCGGACCCCCCCGGGCCGCGCCCCGCCCCCCCCCCCCCCCCCCGGCCCGGGGCCGAGGTGGTCGCCTGGACGAGGGCTGGTGGCGTCGAGAGTGCGGCAAACGGATGGACTCCAAGGTCCCATTCTCGATGGATTTTCTGGCGCGCCGATACACTTGACCAATGGGCGACGAGCAGGTGGCTGCGCCGACGAAGCAGCGGAGGATCAGTCAACGGGGCATCGCGACGCGAGAGCGGATCCTCGAGGCGGCGAACCGGCTGATGTTCGTGCGCGGAGTGAACGCGACGACCCTTGACGACGTCCGCGAGGCAAGTCAGACGAGCAAGTCTCAGCTTTACCACCACTTCGCCGACAAGCAGGAACTCGTGCGCGAGTTGGTCAAGTATCGAGGGGCGCTTGTGCTTCAGCGCGAGCGCGGAGGCCTCGAACGACTGAAATCGTTCTCAGGGCTGGTCCGGTGGCGTAACGCGCTGGTCCAGGCCAATTCGCTGAACAACGGCAAATACGGGTGCGGCCTCGGGTCGATGGCTGTCGAGCTGTCCGATCAAGATGAGCAGGCTCGATCGATGCTGTCGGAGACGTTTGCGGCGTGGGAAAAGCTGATCAGTGATGGTCTGCACCGGATGCGGGACAGCGGTGCACTGCGCCAGGACGCCGACCCGGAGAAGTTGGCTACGGGATTGATGGCAGCTTTGCAAGGCGGCTACTTGCTGGCGAACGCCTCACACAACGTCGCACCCATGGAAGTTGCTCTGGACATGGCGCTGGAACACATCAAATCGTTCCTCTCGGAGCCGTCCGGCGAGCCGACCCGTTAATTGAGCCCGCGCCAGGGCGCTGCGTCGGGGGACCCGCATTTGCAGGCTCGGCATCCAGCGAGCTGGGCGCTGGCCGCTGTCGGGTGAAAGTCGACGTTTCCGTCCGAGGGGTCTTGGCACGACACGACGGCCGACAGTAGATGCCGGTCGTCTTCGCCGCGGCAAGAAGGCTGCCATCGAGTCGCTCCTCGCGTCGATGGATCGCCGTGTACTGCGCCTACTGATCACTGATCATCGATGTTCCTCACGTAACCTTAACGGACTGATGGGTCCATTTCTGGGTTTGCCGTTGAGCGAGTTCAGCTGGCGGCACCCTGGTCCTAGCCGCCCCGCAATGCAGCTTACAACACCCCCGTGTGATGGTTCACAAGGGCCGAGCGGCTCTGACGACGAACGGCAAATTGGACGATCTGGTCCGCATAGGCTAGCCTGCGGAGGTACTCGATGACGGGGTGATACGCCCGGCCACAGCCCCTGCCCAGACTGCGGCTCGGCTGCTGCTGGATCCGCGTATCTGGACCGTCACTTCCAGGATCTACAGGAAGGCGCGGCTGATGGAAACCGATCGGGACCGTGTCGTCGCATCCGCCCGAGCTGTCCTTCCGGCCACTGAGCGCCGGCGCACGGACATGACCACCCGCGGCTTCACGTTCGTCGCCGATGAACCGCACAACCGCGCACTCGGCGAAGGCCCGACGCCGACGGAGTACCTCTTGATGGCGCTCGCGTCGTGCACTGCTCAGACGCTTCGGCAGTATGTCGACTATAAGTACGACACCGCCGGTGACATCACCGTCGAGATCGACTACCACGAACCCGAGCAGGAAGGCGCAGAGCGTTACCTGCAGCGCACAATCACGCTGAGCGAAGAACCTGACCCCGACGACTTGAAGGTGATGCACGACATTGCCGAGAAGTCTCCGGTGACCCTGCTGATTCAGTTCGCATGGAGCGTGAGGACCGAGTTCGTCGGGCCGCGCTGAATCAGGCCGCTCGCTGCTCGACGATCACCGCCGAGCAGTAAGCGGTTGTCGGGGATCGGCAGCCCGTGGCGCGGCAATGCCTGGTTCACGCGTACCTGACGAGCCGCGGTAATGACGGTGCGTGCGCGAGCCGTACGCGTAGAGGCCGGCGTACGTGGAGAGCAGTTCGGGATGCTGGCGGCGCAGCCAGGCGGAGAACAGGTCTCTGACGCCGCGCATCAGGTGCAGCGGCGCCGGGAGAATGCTGCCTGCCTCTGCGTCGGCCAAGGGTGCCGATCAACTCGTCGATCTGCTCGGTGCTGTCTGTCAATTCGGGCAGGATCGGCGCGACGATCACGGCGTGTGTGAGGCCGGCGTCGCGCATGGCTCGCAGTGTGATCAGCCGGGCCACGGTGGGCGGTCCGTCGGGTTCGAGCGAGCGTTGCAGTCGTCGAGGAAGGCGATGGAGCATGCCGAGCTCGACGTTGACGCGCTGAGCTGCGACAGCGAGCTGATCCAGGTCTTCCTCGTGGGTATCGCCGATTTCACCATCGCGTCGATCATGTGCGCGGTCGTCCCGACCATGAGCTCACTGATAGTCGCCCGCATCCTGCAGAGCAGCATCGCTCTCTCCGCAGCCGGCTACAGCTGGGGCAGCGCGATCAGTACTGAACCGAGGGGTCGCGTGCCCGCACTGCCGCATGTGATCTAGCTATCCATGCTGGCCCGGCCAGCTTCGGAAGGTGACGTGTGACCGAAACCAAGATGATCGGCCGAACGATCTGGATGCGGAATCTACCGGCACCGCTGCGAGCCTTTCTGCGAACTGAGTCCGGCAGCGCCGGCGTGCTCGTGGCCACCATCGTCGCCGCACTGCTCTGGGCCAACATCGACGTCGGCTCCTACGAGGCCGTCTGGCGCACCCAACTGTCCCTGCGCCTCGGGCACCTCGAGCTCTCCCGCGACCTGCACACCTGGATCAACAGCGGCTTGATGACGCTGTTCTTCCTGGTCGTCGGCCTTGAGGCGCGGCGCGAGTTCGACCTCGGCGACCTACGCGACCGGCGACGTTTCGTGTTGCCCAGCGTGGCCGGCGTGATCGGCATGCTGATCCCGGTGCTGATCTTCCTGGTGATCAACCACGGCGGGCCGGGCGCGCATGGCTGGGGCGTGGCCATGTCGACCGACACTGCTCTCGCGTTGGGCCTGCTGGCACTGCTCGGCCGGGGCGTGCCCGACCGGGTCCGGATCTTCCTGCTCACCGTGTTCGTGGTCGACGACTTGATCGCACTCATCGTCATCGCCCTGGTCTACAGCGACGACATCAAGATGATGCCGATCGTGGTGGCCGTAGCGGCGTTCGCGGTCATGCTGGCCATCCACGCAGCCGGCGTTCGACGTGGCTCGGCGTACGTGCCGGTCGCCATCGTGATGTGGGGCGCGCTGCTGGTCAGCGGAGTCGACCCGGTGGTGGCCGGACTGGCCATCGGGTTGACCGCGTTCGCCTACTCCCCCGGCCGAGCTGAGCTCGAGCAGGTCAGCGGGCTGTTCCGGTCGTTCCGTGAGCAGCCGACGCCCAAGCTCGCGCGTACGGCTTCGATCGGCCTCGCGAACACGCTATCGCCCAACGACCGCCTTCAGCGCATCTACCACCCTTGGTCCAGCTACGTCATCGTGCCGCTGTTCGGGCTCGCCAACGCTGGCATCAGCATCGACGGTCCGTTCCTGGCCCAGGCGTTCGCGTCGCCTGTCACCTGGGGCGTGCTGCTCGGGTATGTCGTCGGCAAGCCGCTCGCCGTGATCGGCACCTCGGCCGGGCTCACCTGGATCTCACACGGCCGCATCCGTCCGGCCGTGGGCTGGGCGGGCGTGCTCGGCAGCGGCACGATCGCCGGTGTCAGCTTCACGGTGTCGCTACTGATCGCCAGCCTGGCCTTCACCGGCGACCTACTGGCCGAGGCCAAAGTCGGGGTGCTCAGCGCCGCGATCGTATCCTCAGCGCTGACCTGGACCGCGTTCCGCGTCACCAACATGCTGCCCAAGGACAAGCGCACCCGGGCGCTCTTCGGCGACATGACGGAGCTGATCGACCTCATCCCAGGGGTCGACGAGAAGCACGACCACGTCCGCGGCCCAGCCGGTGCGTCGGTAACGCTGGTGCAGTACGGCGACTTCGAGTGCCCGTACTGCGGGAAGGCCGAGCCAGTCGTCCGGCAGTTGCTGGGCCACGCCGACCTGCGTTTCGTGTGGCGTCACCTGCCCCTGTCAGACGTGCACCCGCAAGCCCAGCTGGCAGCCGAGGCCGCCGAAGCAGCGGCCGCTCAGGGCAAGTTCTGGCAGATGCACGACCTGCTGCTCGACCACCAGGACAAGCTGAACATCACTGATCTAGTCACATACGCCGGTGACCTCGGTCTGGATCAGAAGCGCTTTCACGACGATCTGATAAGCCGGGCCCACGCCGGCCGCATCGAAAGCGACATCGACTCGGCTGACAACAGCGGAGTGTCCGGCACCCCGACGTTCTTCATCAACGGCCGCCGCCACTACGGCGCCTACGACATCACGACCTTGACCGCCGCCATTCGTATTGCCCGGGCCCGGGCCCGCCTCGGCCGCGAGGCACCAGCGAGCCGGAAATAAGCGCGTTCCGTTGACTCGACAGCACGCCGGTCGGCCGCTAGATCCTGCCGCGCGAACTCTTGCCTTGACGCGATGCGCGTGCGACAACGCCCGACACCCTGTTTACGACGACCTCGAGCCGTATGAACACGTGCCGGTCGCCTACCTCGATGGTGCTTACTCATACCCCCTGTCGCCGATGTCCGCGAGGATGCGCCGGGCCGCGGCTTCGTCGGCCGAGGCGACCAGCACACGCACGCCGCCCTGCTGCAACTGCGGCTCCTGCCCGCCGACGTCGTCCGCGATGTACGTCGCCCACAGGCCCTGACTTCGCAGCAGGCCCACGGCCAGTTCCGCCTCGATGCGGCTGGTGACAATCGCCACCGTGACCGGCGCACTCTCCATGACAAGAGACATTAGGCCGGTCCGGACCGAACCCAACCACGAACCGCGTTCCTGTCCGCCGGCCGCCGGACGGGTGCGAGGGTGGGGCGCGCCAAACCTGTCAGGTGGAGGTCCTACGCCCTGTACCGACGGCCGGCTCATCCGTCCTTCCCCGACGCCGGTCGACACTGGTAGGTGGAGAACTCGTCCAGCAACAATGCGCCTTCCGGCTCGATACGCCGGAAGAAGCGATCGCCGACCTGCAGCACCGGATCGCGGCCACACGGTAAACCCAGCCGAGAGCTGGTCACTGTGAACAGCCCCAGGAGGCGCGGCCCTAGGCCGGCCAGGCAGGTTCAGCCGCTAGGAGGATCGCGCCCGTCCGAAATACTCGACGCATGTCGTTAGCAGAGATGCGTCTCGCGCTCTACCTCCTCGGAACCTTGCTCTTCAACGGCTTAACCAACGCGGCTTTTTTACTGCAGGGAGCTTGGGGCGCGGCATGCCTCCCCCTGATGGGGGACCATCGTCGCAATACTGCACGGACGCGCTCAGCCACGGAGAGATACGGGACGCCCTGAGGTATCCCACGCCGACAGCACCGCAAGACTTCCGCACAGTAAGTGGTCTGCGTCGGCCCACAGCTCGCGGAACGAGCAATCAGCAGCGACATGACGCCTCCATCTGCTGTACCTAACCATGGTCCGGCTGTTCAACTGGCTCGCCCTCCTCACCAGAGGCGATGCCGCCAAGACCGTGTGCGCCGCGACCGCAGCACTTCATGCGGCAAGCTCGCTCACTCGGGGACCGGCGGGCGCGAAAGGCTGGCGGGCATAAGGTTGGCTCGACGCGGCGACCTTCGCGAGACTTGGACGGGGCAGGACATGGACCAAGGCACCCGTGACGAGGTACTCGGCCGCCTGGCTGAGGCAGTCGGGTCCGTCACAGTCGCGCACCCGACGCGGGTTGCCATCGACGGACCGCCCGCCGCAGGCAAGACCACGCTCGCCGACGAACTGGCCGTCGTCTTGCGCACACAGGGCCGCGACGTCATCCGCGCGACGATCGACGACTTCCTCTTCCCTCGGGCACAGCGCTATCCGCGCGGCGAGTACTCGGCCGAAGGCTGCTACTTCGACGCCCACGACTACGACGCGCTGAACCGGGTTCTGCTCGATCCGCTCGGCCCGGGCGGAGATCGACACTTTCAATACGCGGTCTACGACCGCACCGCGGATACTGCGCTGTCCCCGCCGGTCACTACTGCCCCCGCGGACGCCGTGCTGGTCTTCGACGGCGTCTTCCTCATGCGCCCGGAACTGATCGATCGGTGGGATCTGCGCATCTTCGTGTCGACCGCGCTCGAGAAGACCGTCGATCGTGCCGTGATCCGAGAGCGCCAGGTGTTATCTCGGGCCAAAGTCGAACGGCGCTGACGCGAGCGTTACATCCCCTCCCAGCAGTTCTACTTCGCTACGGTCCACCCGACCGATCACGCCGATATCATCGTGCACAACGACGAGCCCCAGCAGCCGCTCTGGGAGACCCGAACACACTGACCGCACTCAATTCGGCAGGTGCTCACTCCGGCCGAGTCAGCACGCCGTGACGTCGCGTAGCACGCGGGATCGTGGCAGATCGGGATGCCGCCGGCCGGCGAACATACTGTGCTCTGGCACACTCTGCGGCGTGTTGACCACCATCACCCTACGAAACGTCGGCGCCGCCGCCATCGTGGTTGGACTACTCGTCGCCGTGCTTACCCTCGGCACCACCACCGACCGTCCATTCATCCTGGCCGGGCTGCTCGTCCTCGTCGGTACTGGCCTACGGTTGGAGGCTGCCGTCCGCGCCCGAAACACACGCCACCAGGGCAGCGGCCACTGATCTTCACGGCAGTACACGCAATATCGCCATGTGGTTACGACCGAAGCAGCCAGATCGGCCTGACTCCGCGCCGGGGCGCTGCCCGCCCCTCCACTATGTCCCGTGACGCCCGATCGGCGGCATGAGCGCCGCCTCAACTTGACCAGCAATCATCCCGCCGCGGATCGGGGCGGCACTCAAGGGCATCGGATCTTGCGGACGGCGCCGTCACATCCTGTCGAGTGCACCGCCAATACCAGAGCTGTCAAGGGCTGCGGTGGTGGGTCTCCGAGGGAGAGTCGGCGTGCGTGGCAGCGGCACTCGTCCTTGACGCAGGCGTTGGGGTGACGAAGGTTGTCGTGTCGGTCTTGGTCAGGGTTGAGCACCGCGCCGCGCCACGAACTCCAGGAAATCTGTCCCGCGATGATCACCTGTGCGGTTGAGTCGGTCCGGAGCCCGCGCAGCGCCTCCGACACAGGTCGCGCGGGGGATACCGAACCCGGCCGGGTGCCGATAGTGTCCACGGGTCGCACCGCCCGTTCATCCGGAGGACTCCGTCATGAGGTTCGGACTTCCGTGGCTGCCCCGAACGGTGGCCACCGTGCTGCTTCTTCTCGGAGGGGTCGGCGTGCCCGCCGCGTCCGCCTCGGCGACGCCGGCGGGTCCGGACCTCACCGTCGACCTGGCCGGCGCGACGATTCCGCTGGGGGTCACGAAGAAGACCCTTCACCTGAAGCTCAGCAACCGGGGCGACGCGACCCCGACCCGGGTCGTCGTCCGGGTCGACGCGTCGGATCTGGACAGGTTCGATTTCAGGATTTCGCTCTGGCCGACCGGCGGGCTGGCTGAGTGCGACGGCGATTTCTCCGGCTGGTACTGCGACCTGCTGCCGGATCAGCTTCCGGGGCCGGGCGAGACGATGGAGCTTCCCGTCCTCGCCACCGTCCAGACCGGAGAGCCCCTCGCGGGCCGGATCAAGGTGACGGTCGATGTCAAACCGGTCGACACGAATCCGGCCGACAACACGAAGTGGTTCCCGATCGAAGTGGTGGATCACCCCGAAGCCGACCTTTCGGTGGTCGCACCGGACGTGACACAGTCGGTGAAGATCGCTGCCGACGGCAGCCTCGAATCCACCGGCACGCTGAATCCGGGCGAGACGGGCGCGGTGCGCTACACGATCGCCAACCAGGGGCGGGAGCCGGTCGATGGCGTCAAGGTCGAGCTGCGCGTGCCCACGGGCGCGACGTTCACCAGGCCACCGGGTGAATGCGTCCTCGGTGACGCCGGGCGTACGGCGGTCTGCACCTACGACCGACTGGCCCTCGTTCCTGTCGACCAGGACACCGACCCGAACGACCAGCTCCACTCCGCCGTCGAGCTGTACCACCTGGTGACGGTGCCGGCCGCCACGAAGGCGCCGGTCACGTTGCGAGACGGGACCATCCGGGTCGAGGGCCTGAGCCAGCCGCGGTCGGACCGTTCCGGCCCGGCGCTGAGCGACCTTCCCACGAACGCCATCGCCGTACCGGCGGTCGACGTGGACGACAGCGACAACCAGGACGGGTTCGCGGTCGTGGTGGCCGCGAACAGCAGCGGCGGAGGTAGCGGCGGCGATCCCGGTGACGGTGGTGGCGCTGGTGGTGGCGGCAGCTTGCCGATTACCGGGCCCCAGGCCGGGCTGACCGCCGGGACAGGCCTCGCCATGCTGCTGGGTGGCGGCGTGCTGCTGCTCCTGACCCGACGGCGCCGGGCCATCCGGTGACCCTCGACGGGTGATCGGTGTTGGCAGTGCGCAACTGGCCCGTCAGGAGCCCGAGCCGGAACGCGGGCGCCGGCCTGACCAGGGGCGAAACCACGACCGACAGAGCGGACGCCACCACCAGTGGACAAGCGAAGCGCCCGTAGGCGAACACCCAGCGGGGACGTCGACGAGAGGGCCAGGCGACCGTCGACGCCGCCGGCGGGGAGGTTTGCCGCGAACGGCCGTCGATCCTCCCCGACGGGAAGCACAGGACTCGCGCTGGCCTCCCGCTGGCGAAAAGATCGTGGACGCATTAGAGACTTTCGTGAAACGTGGTGCGGCAGACGGAACACCCGCAAACCCGGCCGGCCCGAGATTCCGGCCCTCATGATCTTCCCTGAGGCTCTTTCAACCTCGGAGATGCTGCTCCTCGACGAGTAGCAGGACGACGATCGTGTGGGCAGGGCGGCGGCGCGGCCCAAGCTCGTCGGCCACGCCAGCGGCGACGACAATGCTGGCATGTCTCGACACGACGCTTGGTGGGCTGCGCTGAGCCCGCAGCTGTAGGCCCGGATCGGCGAGCTGTTGTGCGCACGCCGGCTGATCATGGCCGTTGTCCTGCTGCGGTATAGCTGACCGCAACCACCACAGGGGCCTGTAGGTCCAGCCGCCGCACCCGATCGTTACCGCTCTGACACCATGGTGTGGGCGTGATCGTCATCCAGCGGGTACGCGTGCGATCGAGCGCCGCTGGCCGCGGCGCTCCACACCCCAACGCCCGTCGATGGCTCAACCGCCCGGTGATACTTCCTGCGCCGCTGCCAACCGGCGATGTCGTAGCCCATGACATCCTGGCCGCTGAGGCCACCGGGTACGCACGCCGCAGCGACGTACTGACCGGCGGGGCGTGAGCATCGCCCGCAGTCTCACTTTGTGGCTCACCTTCGACGGCTCGGCGGTCACCGTCGAACGCCTGCCCGGCGGGGCGGCGTTTCTCAACTGGGCGTGTCGAGCACGACGCGACCGTCACGGAGCGGACCCGTTATGCCCGGTGTGCCACAGCGCTAAGGCCCAACCTCCTAACCAGCAGAACAGGCCGGACCCAGACGTTCAGGCGGATCTAAAAGGGCTCAGTCGGCTTACCAGCGGGAGCTCGACGCTTGCTCATGCCCCGCATTGGGCTGCCTGGCCATGAGTGCCATGTCCGAGGCCCCCGCGGGGGAATACCTCCCTGAGATACCGGTCGCGCTCGCCTCATCTCGGTTCCGGTGTGGACAAATTCGGTGACGCCGGGGTGGTGGCGACGATGGGCGGCGCCATCGACGTGCACAGACCTCTTGACCATGGCCTAGTGATCGCTAACATGGGGAGCACACACGTGCAGTAGCGCTCTCACCACCGACAAGGCGCAGTCCTGCCTGAGCTAATGCCTCGCCATCGTCTGCCAACCCGCCCACCAATGCGCCGCGATGTTAGCGCGAACATTTCCCTCCTGGCGGTGGGGTGGCCGGTGTGTCCCGTCCCGGCCAGCGACCTGGTCACAGCCCAGAACAAGGAGAGTGACGTGAGCAAGCAGTTCTCCCGGCGGAACCTGTTGCGCATTGGCGCTTTGGCGGCCGCCGCCCCGGCCGCGATGACCCTCGCGCCAACCGCGCCCGCATTCGGTTCGGGCGGCACCCACGGCGACCGAGGCGGCGCCGGAAGCAAACACCCGCGACCGGGCTGGGAAGCCGCCAACTGGCGGGTCAAGCCCTTCGCGCTGAACCAGGTCGCCCTGCGCGACGGCATCTTCCAGCAGAAGCGCGACCGGATGCTCAACTACGCTCGGAACTACCCCGGCACCGGCGGTGTTTTCGACGGGCCGGACCGCATGCTGCACCTGTTCCGGGTCAACGCCGGCCTGTCCGCTCCCGGGACCTGGCCGGGTGGTTGGGACACCCCCAACCACCTCCTGCGCGGCCACTTCACCGGTCACTACCTGACGATGCTGTCGCAATGTTGGGCCGACACCGGCGAGGAGGTCTTCCTCGACAAGCTCGACTACCTGGTCGAGGAACTGGGCAAATGTCAACGGGCGCTGGACGCCCGACCGGTGGGTCGGGTGCCGGGCCGTTCGGGCAAGGCGGTACGGCTCAGCGACCCGCACCCCAACCAGTACGTCCTGCTGCCCACGGGCATCCTGGCGGACGTCGCGGACGTCACCATCGCGGCCTGGGTGAACCTCGTGGCGGCGCAGAACAACGCCAAGATCTTCAGCTTCGGCACGGGTGCCAACGTCCACCTCTCGCTGACCGCGCGGGTCTCGGCGACCAACCCCGGTCCGCGTTTCGCGATCACCAACAGCGGCACCAGCGCCGAGCAGCGGATCACCGGCGACAGCGTTCCCGTCCCGGTCGGTCAGTGGGCGCACGTCGCGGTCACCCTCTCCGCCGCGGACGGCACCGGTCGGCTCTACGTCGACGGGGTCGAGGCCGGCACGGCCGCCATCACGCTTACCCCGGCGAGCCTCGGTGCGACCGGCAACAACTGGATCGGGCGCGGGCAAAGCAACAACGACCCGCTGCTGAACACGTCGGTCGACGACTTCCGGATTTATCGTCGGGCGCTGAGCGGGACCGAGGTGCAGGCGCTCGCCGCTGAACAGGCATCGGCCCCGGCCGCGTCCCCGGCGGACCTGGTCACCTGGTACCGCTTCGACACCGACGGCGAGACCGCCCGCGACCACTCGGGCAACCGGCGGGACGCGAGGATCATCGGCACCAGCTACCGCGGTTTCCTCGCCGCGTTCCCGGAGGGCCAGTTCAGCCGCCTCGAGCCGCCGACACTGCAGCCCAACAGCGGACCGAACGCGGTCTGGGCGGTCTGGTACACCTGCCACAAGATCATGCGAGGGCTGCTCAACGCGTACCACCTGACCGGCAACGAGGAGGCCCTCGACATCGCCTTCCGGATGGGCGACTGGGCCCACCAGCGGCTCAGCCGGTACAGCCAGGATGAGCTGGATCGAATGTGGAACATCTACAGCGCGGGCGAGGCCGGGTCGATGAACGAGGTGATGGCGGAACTCTCGGCGCTGGCCCACGGCTCCAAGAAGCGGGCGCAATACCTGGCGACGGCAAAGGCTTTCACCTTCACCACCCTCTTCGACGCCTCCCTCGCCGAGCGGGACGAGCTCAACGGGCGTCACGCCAACCAGTACATGGCGCCGAACATCGGCTACCTGCGGATCTTCGAGCGGACCGGGGACCGGGACTTCCACGTCGCGGCCAAGCACTTCTGGTCGATGGTGGTGCCGCACCGCACCTTCAGCAACGGCGGTGCCGGCCGGAGCGAACACTTCGGCCCGCGCGGCGTCATCACGGCCGGATTCACCTCATCATCGGACCCGAGACACGCCGAGACCTGCTGCGCCTACAACATGCTGCGACTGACCCGGAACCTTTTCTTCCACGACCCGGATCCGGCCTACATGGACTTCTACGAGAAGGCCCTGCACAACCAGATCCTCAGCTCGCGTCGGGACGTGGACAGCGTGACCAGCACCGAGGTGACGTACCACCAGAACATGTGGCCGGGCCGCTCGCGCCGGATCGGCAACACCGTCGAATACAGCCGGTACGGCGGCAACGGCAGTTGCTGCAACGGCACCGGCCTGGAGAGCCACACCAAGTACCAGGAGACCGTCTACCTCCATTCGGCCGACGAGTCGACGCTCTATGTGAACCTCTTCATCGCCTCGACCCTCACCTGGCGCGACCGGGGTTTCGTCATCACCCAGGAGACGCGGTACCCGACCGAGGGGTCGAGCCGGCTCCGCTTCGAGCAGGGCGGCGGGCGGTTGAAGGTCCGGCTGCGGGTGCCGTCGTGGGCGACGCAGGGCTACACGGTACGGGTGAACGGGCGCCCCCAGCGGCTGGAGGCCAAGCCCGGCAGCTACGTCACCGTCGACCGGCGCTGGAACCGCGGCGACACGATCGACATCGACATGCCGATGAGCTTCCGGGTGGAGAAGGCCCTCGACGACAAGTCGGTCCAGTCGATCATGTACGGCCCGACCCTGATGGTGGTCCGCGACGCGACGCCGAGCTACCGCGAGTTCAGCTTCTATCGCGACCTCAAGCTCAACGGCGATCTGGCCAGTTCGATCCGATCGACCGACGTGTCGATGCACTTCACCACGCACGGCTACACGCTGGCGCCGTATTACATCTCCGACCCGGTGCCCGGCGAGTTCAACGCCTACCACCCGTACGTCAAGCGGATCGAGCCCGAGGTGGTCTTCGGCACAGTCGGGTCCGGAGTGCCCAACGACGGCGCACGCGACGAGAACGGCGAGACCTTCCTCGACCGGGTCTGGGCGGAGGCACCGTTCGCCAGCCACTGGCACTTCCTCAACCGGGTGCGGCAGGTTTCGGCCGAGTGGGTGACCGCCGGCCGGCACACCGAGGAACAGCGGCAGGCGATCCTCGACGCCGCCACCCAGGCGCGGCGCGACCTGGACGGCTGAACGTCGTCGCGCGGGGCCGGTCCGGGGCGGTGTCACCGTCCGGGCCGGCCCCGCGCTGCGGCCAACCCACCCCGAGGCTGCGGCGACGGCCGTGTTCAGGAACGCCATCCGTCACATCCTGTCGGGGTGCACCGCCGATACCAGAGCTATTCTAGTGCTAGAGTACGGCCGTGGAGTTGACTCCCGCTGAGCTGACCGTGTTGGGCCTGGTCATCGAACGGCCGCAGCACGGTTACGACCTGGAGCAGGTGATCGAGCAGCGCGGCATACGGCAGTGGACCGACATCGGGTTCTCCTCGATCTACTACCTGCTCACCAAGCTGGAGCAGCGCGGCCTGCTCCATGTCCCGGAGGCTCCGGCCGCCGCCAAATCCCGGCGCGTCTTCCACGCCACCACCGAGGGCCGCCGGGTTGCGGCACGTAACGCGCTGGCCTTCGTCGCTGAGGCACGACCAGTCCCACACCCACTGCTGGTCGGCGTCGCCAACCTGTCCCTGCTCTCGACGCAGCAGTACGCACAGGCACTGCGCACCCGGCTGGCGCAGCTCGAAGCCCGGATCGCCGCAGTCCGGGCGGCGCAGCAGGCACAAGCCACCCTCCCGCTCGCAGCGCGTGAGGTGTTCTCCTACTCCCTGAGCCTCATGGACGCAGAAAGGCAGTGGCTCGCCACCCGAGTCCAGGTGCCCCATGACCAAGAAGACCGACGACAAGATTGACTTCAAGAAGACCCTTGACGCCTACCGAGCGCAACGAGGCCGGTTCCGGATAGTCGACGTACCCGACATGCAGTACCTCATGACCGACGGCCACGGCGACCCCAACACCTCGCCCGCCTTCACCGAGGCGGTCGAAGCGCTCTACCCAGTGGCGTACAAGCTGAAGTTCGCCAGCAAGCGTGACCTCGGGCGCGACTATGTCGTCCCGCCGCTGGAAGGCCTGTGGTGGGCCGAGGACATGGCTGACTTCACAGTGGCACGGGACAAGTCGCGGTGGGACTGGACGCTGATGCTCATGGTCCCCGACTGGATCAACCAGACCATGTTCACCACCGCCGTCGAGCAAACCGGTGCCAAGCACCGGCCGGCGCGTCTCGACGAAGTCCGCCTCCAAACGCTGTCCGAGGGGCGGTGCGTGCAGACGCTGCACATCGGTTCCTTCGACGACGAGGCCGATGTCCTCGCACAACTGCATCATGGGTTCATCCCCGGCAACGGGCTTCGCATGGCCGGAACACACCACGAGATCTACCTCAGCGACTATCGCAAGGTCGCACCCGACAAGCAGCGCACCATCCTCAGACAGCCAGTCACCATCGACACCGAGGTGTGAGGGGGAGCATGGCCGACGCCCAGTGTGCAGATGTCGACGCCGGACGCTCCCGAACTGCTCCCCCGCTTGGGTGGCCGCCGGTTGAACCAGCGGCCGGTAGGTTTGGCCGCCGGATCTTCGGTCGCCGAACGTGCTGGCGCGGGTGTTGTGTAAGCCATCCGGCCCCGCCGTGGGCTCGATCTGGTTGATCGAGACTCGGGCGGGGCCGGACGGCCTGGGTGCTGCTGGTGAAGATCCCGCCGGGCGGCAGGGTGGCAACGTTCTGGACGACCGTGGACTCCGTGAGGTGGACCATGCCGTCGTTGTAGATGCCACCGGCGAGCGAATTCCCGCCCGCGGCCTTGTTCTGGTCGACATGGCTGCGCCACAGCACGACAGTGCCGCTACCGACGTAGATGCCGCCCCCGTGCTCGTTGCGGACGGTGTTCTGCTTCGGTCATCACGGCCGCCGAACGGCTGGGGCACGGAAACGCCTTGGTCCTCATGGGCGCCTGATGCCGGACTCCGAGGAGCACACCCGCCGCGTCGTTCGACGAGCATGGGCCCCTCCCCCGGTGTGCCTCAGAGCGAGGAGACGATCTTCTGACGTGCGGGAACCGGCTGGATCTTCCGCACGCTGTGAGTGACGCCGACGCAGGCCGCCGTAGGGCCTGGCCAGGCGAGCACCCCGATCAGGCTCGCCAGCAGGGAGCTGACGAAAAGCACATCGGCTGCTCCAACCCGCTCCCCCAACCGGCCTGGCACCGGGCCCCCGACCGCCGCCCCGAACGCCGCGCCTCGTCAGCGGCAAATGAGTACGCACGACCTGCAAGGCCTCCACCTGGTGGCAGGCCGGCTGGTCGTCCGGGGTCAGCGGGTCAGCGGGACGCGTCTCGTCGGCGTGCAGCGGCCGGGGCATGATGATCGGATTCGCAGCGATCCGCGCTGATCGGCACGAGCGAGCGCTCGAGGGCCTGGTCGGCGATCGAGCGAAGTGTACGGACGGTGGTGAGGGTTCAGCAGGCAGCGCGCACGATCTCCCGCGCCGCCTGGGCGAGCTTCTCGTCGTGCGGCCGGCCCAGCTCACGCGCGAACTCAATGGTCCGGTCGAGCAGCGCCAGCGCCTCGTCATAGCGACCCGCCGCGCGGCACGTCTCGGCGTACGTGTGCAGGAAGTCGACCTCCAACTGGACCTCGGCCAGCGGCTCCAGCAGCTCGAAGGTGCGCCGGTGGTGTTCGAGCGCCTTCTCGGGTGAACCCATGATCCGCAGCGCGACACCGAGATAGTTGTGGCACCACGCCTGGTTGTGTTGAAGATTGTTCTGCTCGGACAGCTGTAACGCGTTCTGCAGCGTTCGCAGCGACTCCGCCGGGTCGTCCGGTGCCAGTGCGACACCGAGGGTGACCAGCCCGGTGATCTGTGCAGGCCCGTCCGCCAGGGCGACGGATGCCCGGGCGAGTTCGACGGCTTCACTGTGCCGCCCGAGGTGAAGTGTCACCCAGCCGTCGAAGGCCAGCGCCTGGGATTGCCCGGCGGGGCGTCCGATCTTCTCGAACAGCGTGCGTGCCCGCCTGAACTGCGCCTGCGCCGCTTCGAGGTCACCCAGATCCCGGCGTACGAAGCCGATGCGCAGAGCCAGAGCAGCTGCGACATCATCGTCCGGCCCGGACTGCTCCGCCAGTTCGTAGGCAGCGAGCGCCTCGGTGAGGCGTCCGGCGGCGGCGCGGGCGTAGCCGAGGTCGGCGAGCAGCGAAGCCCGCTGCTGGTCGCGGCCGAGACGTGCCGCGGCGGCCGCGGCGGCTTCGAGCAGTCGTGCCTGGTCGTCGGTTCCGCGGTGCCGGAAAAACCAGACCCGCATGGCCTGCGGCAGTTCGGCCACCACCTCGTCCACGCCGAGCCGCACGGCGGCGTCGAAGTAGGCCACCAGATTGACGTACTCGAGGTCGAACCAGCCCAGGGCCTTCGCCGGATCGCCCGGCGAGGGTTGGCCACGGTGCGGGGAGGGCAGTGTCTGATCGTGAGCGACGGCCTGCGCCAGATAGTGGCTCAGGACCCGGCGCAGAGCGGCTTCGGCCTCCGGCTCCTCGGCGGCGGCGATGTCCGCCGCGTACTGCCGGATCAGGTCATGCATCCGGTACCGCCCGGGTGAGGGCTCCTGGACCAGGTGGGCGTCGACCAACTCCTCCAGCCCCGCGCCGACCCGGTCGGGCGGCATGTCGGTGAGGGCGCCCGCCACCGCCGCGTCGAAGTCGGCGCCCGGCAGGACGCCCAGCAGCCGGAACATGCGGCGCTGGACCGCGTCGAGCTGCTGCAGCGACATGGCGAACACGGAGTCGAGGCGGCTGGGGGTGGCGCGCAGTCGCTCGGCCAGCACCGCCACCGTCCAGCCTGGACGGTGACAGAGCCGCGCGCCCGCCATCCGTAGCGCCAGCGGGAGCCCGCCGCACTGCCGCAGCACCTGGCTGACCGCTTCCTCTTCGGTGAGCGCCAGCCCGGCTGCCCGGCCGAACAGGTGCGCCGCGTCGGCGTCGGCCAGTGGCTCCAGCGACACCGGCGGCACCCCGTCCAGGCTCACCAGCCGGTGGCGGCTGGTGACCAGGACCGCGGATTTCCCCGCGCCGGGGAGCAGCGGGCGCACCTGCTCCGCGTCGACCGCGTTGTCGAGCAGGACGAGCGCCCGCCGGCGGGACAACTCCGACCGCCAGAGCGCCGCGCGTTCGGCGGTGCCGGCTGGGGGGTGCGCGATATCCAACGCGCCCAGTAACCGGCCCAGCGCGGCATGCGGCTCCAGCGGCTCCTGGCCCGGGGTGAAGCCGTTCAGGTCGACGTAGAGCCCGCCGTCCGGGAACGTGGGGGCGAGCCGATGAGCCACGTGCACGGCGAGGCTGGTCTTGCCCACGCCGGCCATGCCGTCGATCGCGGCCGCGCCGACGGTGCACAGCAGCTCTTCGACCAGCGCGGACTCTGCCTCCCGGCCGGTGAAGTCGAACAGGTCGGCTGGCAGGTCGTTGCGGCGCGGGGTGGGCGCCGCGCCGGCTCTGGCCGCCTCGGCCCAGACCGCGCGCAGTGGCCGGGGATCGCGGCCCACGGCCCGGCACAACGCCACGACGGCCTCCCATGGCGGCACGAGCTGACCGCTCAGGTACCGCGACAGCGAGGAGCTGCTGAGACCCGTCTGGCGAGCGAGCGCGCGAAGGCTGAGCCCGCTCAGCTCCTTGATCCGGGCGAGCTGAGCCACCAGTCGCTCCTGGGGGCTGGACACGTGCAACACCGTACCCGTCCCGGTCCGCGCTAACGGATCGGCGGCGGGTTTGCGCTGCTAGACGGGGTTTTATGTGTCCCACAGTGTCCCACGGACCGCGAGGGGCCCGGCACGCCGATGTCGGATGACTCCTGTCAGAAACACCGACGACGAAGGAGAAGCGATGTCGACCGAGCGCATGCCGAACCCGGCGGTTCTGATCCCCGAGGCGATGGAGGCCCTGATGGCCGTGAACGGGGTCATCGCGGGCGCCGGAGTGGACGGCAAGCTGCTGGCGCTGAGCCACCTGCGGGCCAGCCAGATCAACGGCTGCGGGCCGTGTGTGGCCGGGGGCGCCCACCAGGCCCGCCAGCACGGCGCGACCGCGGACCAGGTGCACGCCGTCGCCGCGTGGCGGGAGACGCCCTGGTTCAGCGACGAGGAGCGCGCCGCGCTGGCCCTGACCGAGGCCGTGACTCGGCTCGCCGACCAGCCGGACCCGGTGCCGGACCAGGTGTGGGACGTGGCCGCCAAGCACTTCGACCAGAAAGAGCTGGCCGCGCTGCTGCTCAACATCGCGATTGCCAACGCCTTCAACCGGCTCAACGCGCCGACCCGCCAGCAGGCGGGCAAGTGGTGACCTTGTTCCTGATCAGAACCGAAGATCTCGATCAACGCTGAGACCTCGGTGGGCTCCGCCCTTCGGACAGGGCTCCACTGACCGGTACCGCCCGAAGCCACGTGTCACAGAGAGAGGACGTTGTCATGTCGACCACGACGAAGACCATCACCGCGAACGGCGAGAAGTACGACGGTTTCACCGAAGAGGAGCGCGACGCGATGAAGGAGCGCGCCAAGGAGCGGAAGACGAGCGCCCGGCGGGGCGCCAAGCCCGACACGGAGAGCGACGTGCTCGCGAAGATCGCCGAGATGTCGGCGTCCGACCGGGTGATCGCCGAGCGGTTGCACGCCGTGATCAAGGCCAACGCGCCGGTCCTCACATCGAAGCTGTGGTACGGGATGCCCGCGTACGCCCGCAACGGCAAGGTCGTCTGCTTCTTCCAGAGTGCGGCGAAGTTCAAGACGCGGTACGCGACGCTCGGCTTCAGTGACGGGGCGAACCTCGACGGGGGCGCCATGTGGCCGACCTCGTTCGCCCTGACCGAGTTGACCGCCGACGACGAGGCGAGGGTCGGCGCGCTCGTGAAGCAGGCGGTGAGCTGAGGACCGGACGTACAGCTGGTCAGCCGGCGCCGATGGGGCCGGCTGACCAGCTGTATTGGCGGATCGCGGAAGATCCGGACACGGCCAGGGCCGTGACCACAAGCAGAGGGGTACGTCCCGAAGCACCTATCTCGCCTACGGCGATGGCGGAAGCTGCGGGTCAGGTTCGACCGCGTGGCGGGGGTGGAGGTGAACGGACGGACTCAGACGTGCAGGGTCGGCCGGTAGATGAGTTCCTGGGTGCGGCCGTCGAGTGTCCGGCTCTCTGTCAGCTCCAGGTCGAAGTCGGCCGCCCCCTGGAAGATCGGCTCCGTCCCGGTCTGACCGGTGATCACCGGAAAAAGCGTCACCTGGACGCGGTCGACCAGACCGGCGGCCATTAGCGCCCGGTTCAACGACAGGCTGCCGTGCGAGCGCAAGGGCACCTCGGACTCCTCCTTGAGCCGGGCGACGGCGTCGACGGCGTCACCGCTCACAACGGTCGCGTCCGGCCAGTCGAGGGGTCCTTCCAGCGTGCTCGACACCACCGTCGCCGGGAGGCTCCTCATCCGAGTGACCCAGGCGTCACGGACCTCGGACTCCTCGGTGCTCGCGGCCAGCATCCGCGCGAACACCCGGTACGTCTCGGCTCCGAAGACCATGCGCTGCTCCTCGCTGTACAAGGCGAGGCGGTGCTCGAGCAACTCGGGGCCCTGCTTACCCCAGTAGCCGCCCCAGTTGCCGCTGTTGGTGCCGAAGCCATCGAGGCTGGAGAAGACGTCGAAGGTGTAGGTAGCGGTCATGGTGCTCTCCTTGTGCGTGCGAGTTCGGTACGACGGGTCTGCAGGAAGGCGCGCTCGGTCTCGTTGGTGGCCAGTGCCATGGCTTGGTCGTAGGCGGCTCGGGCCTCCGCGTCACGGCCGAGCCGGGCCAGCAGTTCGGCCCGGGTGGCGGGCAACCGGTGGTAGCCCGGGAGATCGACGTCTTCCAGCGCGGCGAGGGCCACCGCCGGTCCGTGCACCTCGGCGACGGCGACCGCACGGTTGAGCGCGACGATCGGAGTCGGCGCGAGCGCGAGGAGCTGGTCGTAGAGTGCCAGGACCTGCGGCCAGTCGGTGGCGGCGCCGTCGGTGTGCACCGCGCTGATCGCGGCCTGGATCTGGTATGGGCCGGGCCGGTTTCGCCGCAGACAACGGCGGACCAGGTCGTGGCCCTCGGCGATGAGTGTCCGGTTCCACAATGACCGGTCCTGATCGACCAGCAGCACCAGTTCGCCGGTCGGGTCGAGCCGGGCTGGGCGGCGCGCCTCGGTCAGCAGCAGCAGGGCGAGCAAGCCGAGGACCTCGGGCTCATCGGGCATCAACGCGGCGAGCTCGCGGGCGAGCCGGATCGCCTCGGTGCACAGGTCCCTTCTGATCAGCGGTCCGGCGGTGGAAGCGTAGCCCTCGTTGAACATCAGGTAGAGCACGGTGAGCACCGGCGGCAGCCGGTCCGGCAGCTCATGTTCGGCAGGTACCCGGTAAGGAATGCCGGCGTCGCGGATCTTCTTCTTGGCGCGCACGATCCGCTGGGCGACGGTCGCCTCCTGAATCAGGTAGGCCCGGGCGATCTCCGGTACTTCGAGGCCGCCGAGCAGGCGGAGCGTGAGGGCGGTCCGCGCATCAGGAGCGAGCGCCGGGTGGCAGCAGGTGAAGATGAGTCGCAGCTGGTCGTCTTTCACCGGTCCCACCTCCTGGGGCTCGTCCTGTTGGTGCAGCAGCAGGGCCTGGGCGTGCCGGGCCTCGCGGGTCGACTCCCGGCGGAGCCGGTCGACGGCCCGGTTGCGTCCGGTGGTCACGATCCAGGCGCCCGGGTTCGGCGGTGGGGTCTGCCACTTCTGCAGCGCCGTGGTGAAGGCGTCTTGGACCGCCTCCTCGGCGAGGTTGATGTCACCGAGGAGGCGGGCCAGGGTGGCGACGCAGCGGCCGTACTCCGCGCGGTAGATGCTCGCCAGGTCCATGTCGCGTGACCGGCTTGTGATCAGGCTTGGGACAGGTCATCGAAGGGGCGCACCTCGACCGGGCCGCAGGCCGCCGCGCACTTCTGGGCCCAAGCCAGCGCCTGGTCCAGGTCCGCGCACTTGATGATCCAGAATCCGGCGATGTGCTCCTTCGTCTCGGCGAATGGACCATCGCTCATGGTGGTGGTGCCGTTCTCGATCCGGACGACGGTGGCGCTGTCCGGCGACAGGAGTCCGCCGGCGAAGACCCAGGCGCCGGCGGCCTGCAGTTCGTCGTTGATCCGATCGGTCTCCCTGAACATGGTTTGCATCTCCTCGTCGGACGGCGTCGGAGCGCCCTCGACGAAATGCACGGCAATCAGGTACTGCTTCATGACGGTCCTCCGGTAGCTCGACGGTGCGATGGCGACAGGTCAGGCGGTCAGGCGGCGCGCGACAGCGGGGATCACGATCGCGGCCGCGACCAGGTGGGTGAGCATCAGCAGCGCCTTGGTGGCCGCCCCGGCGTCGGCGATCACGTCCGGCACCAGTGACAGGACGGTCAGCACCACCGTTGTGCGGACGAACGTGCGCTGCGGACGCCGGGCGACACGCGACAGCAGCGCGGCGATGACCACGCCGATCAGCGAAAAGGCAGCGGTCAGCACGCCGAACCCCGCGACCGGAATCGGGGCGCCACCCATGTCGAGGCTGATCCCTGCCGCGTGGCCGGCGGCGGCGACGGCCATGGTGGCGGCGCTCGCGGCAACCGCGGCGATGACACCGGTCCGGATCAGCGCACCGATGCTCGACGTGGTGGCGCGGGTCGTGTTCGCAGTGGTGGTCATCGTGCCCTCCAGGAGGTGTGTGGACCGGCTCGGCGCCGGGCTCTCACCAGGGCTACGAAAAGGATCAACCCCAATCGACAAGCACGCCCAGATCTTTTCGAAGACATTCGACTCCGGTGTACGTCGACGCAGTTCCGGGGCATAGCGGACGAACCCGACGATAGGCCGGTGATGCTCTGGGCGTCGATGAGCCGCGCGCCACGAACCTGACCTTCACCACAGCCTCCGCGTGGCCGCTGCTACCGACCTCGTCGACCATGCCGACGAGACCCAGTTCCAGAATCCACCGTTGCACGCCGTTCGGCCTTGGACCCCGACCATGCGGCGCGATGCGCTTCGTGCACCTGGCGCGCACTCTCGGCGGCACGAGCGGGCACCCAGCGGGCGCGCGTCTCGGCCGCTGGCTACGCCGCCCGCGGGTAAGGCACGGATCGAGCAGGTCACCGGGTTGATCCTGGCCACCGTCGCCGTCCGCCTAGTACTCCAACGTCACTTGTTCTTGACGCGGCAGTCTCAAGAATTATCTGGCGGCGGTCCGACGAGGGGTTCGCCAATGTCCGGCAGTCTACGGCCGCGTGGACGAGGGCCAGTTCCCAGCGTGCGCACCGCGGTCGAGGACACCGCGGCCAGTTCTGGCTGCGCAGGCAGAAATACCGTGGGGACACCCAGCGACTGGTTCATCGCGGCGAGCTGGTACTCGGTCCGAAGGTCGGTGGTGTTACGCACGCCGCGGACGATCACTCCTACTTCGAGGCGACGGCAGTAGGTGGAGGTCAACCCGCTCCAGGCCGTAACGGTGACGGAGGTCCACTCGACCGGCAGGATGGCCCGAACAGCGGCCGCCCGCTCCTCTTCGTTGGTGCCCGGATGCTTGATGCTGTTGACCGCGACGAGCACGACCACTTCGTCGAAGAGGTCGCGCGCCCGCTTCACGACATTCAAATGCCCTGGGGTGAAGGGATCAAAGCTGCCGGGGTAGACGGCTCGCACGCGTACGCGACCGGGGGTGCGCGCTGTCGAACGTGGCCCTGCCGATGGTTCGGTCGTCACGGCCGCAAGACCCGCTGCGCATCGCGGATGACCCGCTCGGATGCCAGTGGGGCCCAGGAGGCGAACAGTTCCCGGAAGTAGGTACCGTGCCGGTCCGCCACCGCGGGATCGTGTTCGACGACGTCCAGTTCGTTGACGATGCTCAGGTCCATGAGCGACCGAAGTTGAGCCGCATTCGGCGTTCTCACCTGACGTACGAAGCGGTCGAACACCTGACCGGTCTTTGCCAGCTCCCGCCAGCTGCGTCTACGGTCGCAGGCGCCATACAGATAGACAAGCTCCTCGGCGTCGGCACCAACGAGGTCCCGTAGCACAGCACGATCGGCCTGATCAAGCAGGGCGAGGTCGAACCCGTCGGTGCCGTAGACGGCGTGGGTAAGGCCCGCGGCTTGCACTTCACTGCTGCAGCCAAGCACGGCGAGTCGTTCGCTGACTCGACACAGGTGGGCGTACAGGTTGCCCCCGGGATGCGCGATCTGCTCAGCTCCATGCCGGCGGAGCCAGACCCGCACGCCTTTGTCGGTGCCCATGGCCCGACTGTAGGTATCGGCTGTCGGATTCGCTGGCCCCTGGGTGTGGGCAATATGTCACAGCGCCGTGGATACGTCTGGCACTTGCCCCTGAGGGTCGGCAGACCCAAAGCACCTCAATGCCACCTGGCTACGAGATCAAGAAATAGAAGGTCCGCACAGACTTTCGAAGAACCGGACGTGGGCGATGCCGCCCGCGTTGGGCAGCGCCGGCGTCCGCTCTTCAGCTGCCGGCTACCGGCCGTCCACTGAACCCACGACGGAGACTCCGCAACCACCTACGGCTACCGGCTTGAGGCGGGCGGGCAGCCGGCACCATTCGTGGCGACGTCAGCGGACGTACCATGCTGCGCGCACTGAGGGACGTCTGCGGCACGCGCGCCATGGACGGCTGGAAGCACGAAGCCGGCGCATCACAGCGATCCTCTTCGACGGCCCCCGGTCGGCGCGCAACGCAGGCTGACCGCAGCTCAGGATGGCTGGCGTGCGGCATGAGTCCGGATGAGCCCCTCGACGCCGCGGAGGAAGGTTTCGCAGATCAGTACCGGGTCGAAAAGGCAGCCGGCCGCCATGGCGCCGTCGCGGAGCATGACGAAGTGCTGCGCGGCGGGCTCGGCCTCGGTTTTCTCGATGCTCGCCATCAAGGTGTTGATCGTGTCGAGGAACCACTGTCGATGCGTGAGGACGGCTTGGTGCACGGGGTGGTCGGGATCGTGATACTCGGCCACGGCGTTCAGGAAGGCGCAGCCGCGAAAGCCGGCGGACTGAATGCCCTGGGCAATCGACTCCGCAACGGCCCGGAGGGTGTCGGGCGCCGGTAGGCCGGCGGTGATAGCCGTGTCCACCTGGCCGCGGATGGCTTGATCGGCTGCCTGCAGATAGGCGAGGACGAGATCCTCTTTGCCGGGGAAGTGCCGATAGAAAGTGGCCCGGGTCACTTTCGCCTCGGTGATGATCCGGTCGACGCCGACCGAGTGGATTCCCTCCCCGTAGAAAATCCTGGTCGCCGTGTTGAGAAGCCGTTGTCGCGCCTCGGACGGCCGGATGACGGTCTCGCTACGTGCCATGAGCCCATAGTAGCGAATAGAACGTTCAGTCTTGCACCTTCGGCCCGTCGGGCTCGGCCAGTCCTCGCGGATGGCCTCGACGGCCGCTCCCAGCCCGGGGGTAGGCAAAGGGGTAGAACGTTCTGTCTTGACAAGTCGGCGCCAAGTCGCCATCATTTAGCTAGGTAGAACGACCGTTCTACAGGGCGGTGCTTCCGGCCCGCGGCGCCCGCTGGGCGCCGTTTCCCCTCTCAGTACCCACCGAAGGACACCATGACCACCGTTACCGCACCCGGGATCTCGACGACGGCGTCCACCCTGCGGCGGCTTTACTTCGTCCGCTTCGCGTTCGCCATCGTCTGGGCCCTCGTGATGTTCACGACCGCCAAGCACCTCGGGCCGCTGGCCGTGACGCTGCTCGTAATCTACCCGCTGTTCGACGTGGCCGCCGCCGTCATCGACGCCCGCGCGTCGCGCGCCACCGGATCATCCACGCTGCTGTACGTGAACGTCGCGGTCAGCCTGCTCGCCGCAGTCGGCTTGGCCTTCGCCGGCGCGTCCGGCATCCCGGCGGTCCTGCGCGTGTGGGGTGCCTGGGCGGTCGTGGCCGGACTGGTTCAGCTGATCGTGGCGGTCAACCGCCGCGGGATGGGCGGCCAGTGGCCGATGATCATCAGCGGGGGCATCTCCGTCCTCGCCGGCGGATCGTTCATCGCCGCTGCCTCCGCGGACAACCCGGTGCTGACCAACGCGATCGGCTACGCCATTCCCGGCGCCATCTTCTTCCTCATCTCGGCCATCCGCCTCGGTCGCGCCGCCAAGGCGATCTGACATGGACAGCGCCACCTACGACGTGGTCGTGATCGGCGCGGGGCCGGTCGGGGAGAACGTCGCCGATCGGGTCGTGCAGGGCGGCCTGACCGCAGCCATCGTCGAGCGGGAACTGGTCGGTGGTGAGTGCTCATACTGGGCCTGCATGCCGACCAAGGCGTTGCTGCGCAGCGCGACCGCGCTCCGGGCGGCGCGCCAACTGCCCGGCGCTCGTGAGGCGGTGACGGGCGACCTGGACGCGGCCGCCGTGCTGCGCCATCGCGACTCCTTCGCCTCGAACTGGTCTGACGACGGGCAGGTGTCCTGGCTCGACTCGGCCGGGATCGCGCTGTATCGCGGCCAGGGACGGATCAGCTCCGACCGGGTCGTCGAGGTGTGGACCGGCGAGGACGACCCGAGCATCTCGCTCACCGCCCGGCATGCGGTCGTCGTCGCGACCGGAAGCAGGGCACTGATCCCGGACGTCACCGGTATCGGCCAGGCGGCACCCTGGACGAGCCGGGAGGCTGCCGCCGTGACCGACATTCCTGGTCGGCTCGCCGTCATCGGTGGTGGCGTGGTGGCGTCGGAGATGGCGACCGCGTTCGCAAGTCTCGGATCCAGGGTGACGGTGCTGGCCCGTGACGGTGTGCTGCCGCTGGCGGAGCCGTTCGTCGGCGAGCGGGTCACGCAGTCGTTGCGGGAAGCCGGTGTGTCCGTGAGGCTCGGCGCCGAGGCCGCGTCAGTGAACCGGGACGGCGACGGCACGGTGCACGTCACGCTCACCAACGGCGAGCAGATCGCAGCCGACGAACTCCTCGTCGCGACCGGCCGTACACCGAACACGCAGGACGTCGGTCTCGACAAGATCGGCCTGAAGCCCGGTGCGTGGCTCACGGTCGACGACACGTTGCGGGTCGTCGACGACGACGGGGCGTTGATCGGCGACGGATGGCTGTACGCCGCCGGTGACGTCAACCGGCGCGTACTGCTGACCCACCAGGGCAAGTACCAGGCTCGCGCAGTGGGCGACGTCATCGTGGCGCGCGCCAAGGGCGAGCAGGTCGACGACGGCCGGTGGGGCCGGCACGTCGCCACGGCCGACGAGCGTACGGTGCCGCAGGTCGTCTTCACCGACCCGGAGATCGCGTCGGTGGGGCTGACCGCAGCCGCCGCCGAGGCCGCCGGGCTGCGGATCCGGGTCGTCGACTACGACCTGGCCGCCGTCGCGGGATCCGCTCTGCACGCCGAGGGATACCAGGGGCACGCCCGGATGGTCGTCGAAGAGGACCGGCAGGTGATCGTCGGCTTCACACTCGTCGGTCCCGACGTCGCGGAACTGCTGCATGCGGCGACGATCGCGGTCGTCGGCGAGGTGCCGCTGGATCGGTTGTGGCACGCCGTTCCCGCGTTCCCGACGGTCAGCGAGGTTTGGCTGCGCCTGCTGGAGGCGTACGGCCGCTGACGGCGAGCCGAGTACCCCTCGACCGGTCGCGGTTCGTGGCGGGACGAGGCGCGCTGAAGTGGCGCCGGCCAGCGGCTGCTTTCTCGGCACCCCACCGATGCGGGGGTCACGGACGCTGCAGCTCCTCGACCGTGAGCCCCTCGGGACCGTCTGCGTGTTCATCGCGGAGTACCGGAAACCACTCCCGGGGCCCGCGGGCGGATGAGGGCGAGGGGAACACCAGCAGAGGCCGACGCAACCCTGTCGGCCGCCGACTCGTTGCTGCCACAGGGGCGGACGGGGGCGGACGATGGTGGCGGGACGCGGTGCCGAACTGCTGCGCCCTGCGACGAGTTCGGGGCGCGCCACGTTCCTGGAACTCTTCTTCGACCTGGCCTTCGTTGTCGCCCTCACCCGGGTCTCGCAACGGTTCGCCGACCTCGGCAGCGACACCGGCTGGACGCTCGTTGCCGGGCTCGGTCGTACCCTGCTGCTGTTCCTGGCGCTCTGGTTGATCTGGTCGCACACCACCTGGATCACCAGTCGCTACGAGCCGGAGCGGTCGATCATTCAGGCGGTCGTGGTCGGCACCATGTTCGCCGCCCTGGTGATGGCGGTGACGCTGCCGCGCGCCATGGAGGAGCGGGCGTTGCCGTTCACGGTCGCGTATCTGCTGGTGATGGTGGTGCGGCCGCTGGTGGTCGCTGCCGCGCTGCGTGGCCATCCACGACGGCTGGTGCCGTTTCGCCTCGCCGCATGGGCAGCGCTTTCCGCGCCGCTCTGGCTGGTCGGCGCGTTGGGCCCGGACCGGCTCCGCCTGCCGCTATGGGCTGCCGCGCTTGCCGTGGACTATCTCGCCTGGGCCCTGGGCTGGCCGCTGCCGCGGCTCGGGGCTGCCGCGGTGGGTCACTGGCGGATCGCCGGGGGGCACCTGGCCGAACGTCACCAGCAGATGTTCCTCATCGCGCTCGGTGAGTCGATCGCGGTCATCGGCGTCGTCTTCAGTGGCATGAGTTACTCCGCGGAGCGGGCAGCCGCCTTCGTGGTCGCGTTCGCCACCAGCGCGCTGCTGTGGCGGATCTACTTTCACCGCGCCGGTCTGTTGCTGACCGAGGCGTTGGGTCGGGCGCGTATGCCCGGCCGGTTGGGCACGGCGACGGAACGGACGCACGCGTTGATCGTGCTCAGCGTGCTCGTCACCGCGGTCGGCTACGAGCTGGTGATCGCCCATCCGTTCGGGCCGCTGCGACCGACGTGGCTTCTGTTCGTGGTGGGCGGTCCGGCGCTCTTCCTCCTCGCTCGGGTACGGCTGGATTACGAGATCTTCGGCCGGGTCTACCGGTCGCGGATGATCGGCTTGGTGGTCCTGCTGCTGGTCACGACGGTGCTGGCCCGCTGGTCGCCGATGGTCGCACTGAGCGTGGTGGCCGGAGTGCTGGTCCTTGTCGCGCTGCTCGACGCGTTGCGAAATCGGCAGCAGCCGCTGGAGGATTCCGCCTCGCCGATTGGGCGGGAGACGCCCGGCAGCCCCGGGTCCGAGGCGTGATCGCGCGGGCTACCTGAAGCGCTCCGTCGCCCCGCAGCTGTATCAACTCACCTGTCTTGTGGGCGGGATCAGGCACCCGCGACTCGCCAGCCGTGGCCGCCTAGTCATACATCACCGTGGGTCACCAGCGGCGATGAACGCCAGCCCGCCCAGAGGGGCAGAAGCGGATGCCAGCAAGCAGATCGCGTGGCGCGATACCCGCGAACCGCGACGTAGTCGTGGACGTGCGGCAGGATGGACAGCCATGGGCGCTGCCGACCCGTACGTGACCGTCACGGAGCCGACATTCGTGGCACGGATCCTCCTCGATCCCGACACAGGTACCGCGGATTCCGTGGCCAGCGTGGATGCCTTCGTCGATCTTCCTGACGGCTCTAGTTGGGCGCTGACGATCCTCACCGTCGACGAGGTCCGCCGCCTGCTCGCGGAATGGAAGGAGACCGGTGAAGTCGCGAACGGCAGTTACTTCTGGGCCGTTGATCAGCTGATCGTGCCCGGACCGGGCGTATCGGCCATGGCCACAGCGATCCGAGAACTCGTCCGCAGCGGGGAGATCGTAAGCGTCGGTGTCCGATGCGAGGATCCGGGCTGACGCCGTTTGGGCATACCCGCGACGAGTGATGGCTCCGACGGGCGACGGGCACGGCTGCCGGCAGCGCAGTGCGCCTTATCAGACACGGGCGCGGGCACGGCGTGACGCCTCAGGGCTCGCGCTGCTCAACCCGAGTCCACCCGGTCCAACCACGCTCGCCGATCAGCTCCCGCAGCCGCACGGCGGCGGAGTGGGCGCCGTCGGGTTGGGAAAGTGGCGTCATGGCTGACTCACCGCTCGGTCATCGGCAAGTGAGGACGTCACCCGACGAATCCTGTTACGTCTGAACCCGACGCCCTCGCCGTCCATTCGCTCGACCAGCGGCATAAGCGGATATCGGCTGGCGCGGCGCGCAGCCCGTGGGCCATAGTTTGGGCGTGATCGTCATCCAGCGGGTGCGCGTGCGATGGAGCGCCGCTGGCCGCGGCGCACCACAGGCCGACGCCCGTCGAGGACTCAACCGCCCGTTGATACTCCCTGCGCCGCTGCCAACAGGCGATGTCGTGGTCCACGACGTCCTGGCTGATGAGGTCGCCGGCTACGCACGACGCGTCGACGTACTGACCGGCGGCGTGAGCATCGCCCGCAGCCTCACTCTATGGCTCACCTTCGACGGCTCGGCGGTAACCGTCGAGCGCCTGCCCGGCAGGGCGGCGTTTCCCCGGACGGGAGTGTCGACCCGGCTGTTCACCCTCACGCACGGGCAGGTCGGCCGGTACAGAGCCAACTTCCGGTTCCGGTTCACCGACTGCGCGTGCGACCCCAGCTGGTACTACGAGGACTGGGTGGTCCACGTCAGCAACGGCGATGTTGCACACGACCGGTTTCTGAGCGGCGAGCCGGACCGCGATGTCGACAACCGTGTCCATCTTTACGGCGGCCCCGCGCGCCGAGGTAACCGCTAGCAGGCTCCCATCGCACGCGGGTCGGCCGGGATTCGAGCGCGCTGGCGAGTCATGCGCGTCGATGCTGGTTGATCGCTGAGAATGCTCGCCGTGATAATGCTGCTGGCCGTATGACACGGCCGCTGGGGAGGCTCGGGGCAGTGACCGATGAGGACGTGGCGCGGTACCGGCGGCTGCTCGATGTGCACCCCGAAGCGACGATAGCCCTGGTCGAGTCGTTGTGTTGGACGGTGATTCAGCCGCTGACCAAGCCCGTGTCCGTGCCCGAGATAGCGCGCCGCCTGGGCGCAGACCCGGACGAGATCGAGCATCAGACGGTGTGGGGGGATACCCCGGACTGGGCGGTGCATCTTGATCAGGTGGGGTCGGCGGTGGTGATGGTGGAGCGGTTCGGCAGCGAGGGCTCCCGCGACGAGGTGTTGCGGTGGCTGTCCGACGGCGCGATCGTGCACAGCTCCTGGTGGGGTATCAACGCTCGCGGCTCGTTCAGCTACGCCGCCTTCGGCCGGTTGCTCACCCGCCTAGAGGACATCGACGACGACCAGCCCAGCGGCGAGCAGCCGACCGCTCTGGACGAGGATCGCGCCGCGTTGCGCGGGCTCGCCGACGACCTGTTGTCCTCTTCGGCGCAGTTGGCTCTGGTGGAGCGGCGCACCGGGATCCGGCTCGATGCGGCCTGGTTGGACGAGCCGCACCCGATGGTGGTGCTGCGAAGGCCGATCCCCGACGACCCACGCCCACCGGGCATTTTCGCCCCTGAGGACCCGGACCTGGCCGCCCTGCTGTTCATCGCCGGCGAACCTGCCCACCGCACCGCCGTGCGCTGGGTGCTCGGCCTGCTCGCCGACGAGCACGGCCTGCGCGACGAGCCCGTGGTCGGTGCGATTCTTGATGCGCTGACGCACGACTGGCCGACCCGCGAGGCGGCATGGGCAGACATCAGGGTGATGCAGCTGCGGCTACAGGAGGAGGCCAGGACAGGCGCGACGGGCTTCCCCGAGCGCGAGCGGCTGACCCGCCGCTTTTTCGCCGGTCTGGCCTTCGCCGAGACGGTCGGCGCACCGGATGGCCGCTTGGGGCGGCCGGCGACGCTGTATTACGCCAAACAGGCGCTTGGCAAGCGGTGGCCGACGATTCGGGCTGAACTGTGGCGCCGCGCCCGCAGCGAGCGCGGCACTGCCTAGCGCCACGCGCCCAGAATCGATCCCCGCCCGACCCGCCAACCCTTGTGAGGCCGGCCTGCCCAACGGGCGGCGCCGGTACCGTCCGTATCTCGGGCTAATGCCGCTACTCGACGGTGGAGCGCAGGCTCGTGGGCGTTCGCCTCGAAGTCGACCTAAGAGTGGCGGCGCAGGATGGTCTCGGTTTGCTCGTCGGCAGGGAAGAACAGCTCGATTGACAGGTCCGACAGGGTGACGTCCATCGGGGTCCCGAATGTGCTCAGGAGGCTGAACATCGATAGTTCCTCACCGCCGAGCTCCAGCCGCCATGAGAGGACCGGGTCGTCCGCTTCGTCTGAGGAAAGGCGGCCCCAGGTGTGGCGTTCCGGGATGGCGGGCCAGGTCGCGATCTCGTCGGCGAGTGCGGCAAGGCGGGGGTCTTGGGTCCGCACGACGGCCCGATCGAGCCGGCGCAGCAGGTAGGCCGACCATTGCGGGAAGTTTCGGGTACGGCCGGCGAGTCCGGCAGGGTGCAGGGCCATACGGAAAATGTTGATCGGCGCGCCCCTCACGTCCTCAGGAATGCCGGCAACCAGTCGGCGTGCAGCGCGGTTGCTGAGCTGCACATTCCACTGCCGGTCGATTGCGAGGCCGGGGAACGGGTCGTGCGTGTCCAGGAGCGCTTGCACCGAGGCCCGGATGCGGGAAAGCGCCGGCCCGGTGAGCGGCGTCTCCGGATAGCGGGGAGCGTATCCGGCCGCCAGCATCCAGTCGTTGCGCTCGCGCAGCGGCAGGTCCAGATGCTCGGCGATCTTCATCAGCAAGCCGACACTCGGCTTCGACTTGCCCAGTTCGACGAAGCTCAGGTGGCGGGGTGAGATGCCGATCTCGTGCGCCAGGTCCATCTGGCTGCGCCGAGCCAGCCCCCGCTGCCGGCGGATCAGGTGTCCGACGTCCGCAGCTGTCACGAGACGCACGATAGCCGGGCGGCACGCGTCGAAACGAGTACCTGCCAGGTATTCGCATCTGCGTCCCCCCAGCGGGCAGGATGGCGACACCCCCAAAGCTCGGGACAAACCAAGAATGCCCCTCTTCGACACCACGCAACGGCCCCGGCCTGCAGATACGGGGCGGGGTGCCCTGAGTGTCGCGCAGTCGCATTCACCCGAACCTGGGCAGCTATTGAAAGAATCGGCATCAAAAGAAAAAGGTGCACCGGTGACCGCCACTGTCCTTCAGCTGCTACGTGACCGCATGCAAGAAGCAAGCATTCCCGGACAACGCAGCGACGACGCGCGCCTGGTACTACTGATCGAAGGCGGCAGCTCCCGTGGCGCCTACTCGAGCGGAATGACAATCGCCGTCGAACAACTCGGGCTGCTACCACTGTTCGACGCCGTCTACGGCAGCTCCGCGGGAGCGCTGAATGCAGCGTGGCTGCTGTGCGGTCGCGCGGCAAGCAGCAAGCACGCCTGGTGGGATCCGATCATCATGCGGACGACCATCAACCCAAGGCGTGCACTGCGCCGGCTGCCGATCGTGGACACTCGTTTCCTTGTCCACACGGTGTACACCGAGATCTTGCCGATGGGGTTCCAGGAGATCCTGGACAGCGCGGTTGAATTCCACCCGATCGCCACAGACGCGCTCACAGGCCAGGCCATTGATCTGCACGGACAGATCCGTGACCGATCCAGCTTGCAGGCCGCGCTGCGCGCGTCGACTGCAATGCCGCTTCTCGCAGGCGAACCGATCGAGATCGACGGGCGACCGTTCGTTGACGCCGGGCTGAGCGAGGCGGTCCCGGTACGGACAGCACTCGCCCAGAAGGCCACCCATATCGTTGCGCTGCGTACTCGACGCACGGATGAGGTTGCGTCAGCTCCGTCCCGCGCCGAGCGCCTGGTGATGTCGCGATGGTTCGCCCGACGCGCACCGGGAGCCACCGAGACGTGGCTGCGCCGCGAAGCCATCAGAGCGGAGGAAGAGCAGCTCCTGGCGTCCCACCCCTCGACCTTGCAGATCCGCCCACCGATCGGCAGCGCGAAGATCGGCCGTACCGAGCGACGCCCACACCTGCTTCGCGCAGCTGTCGACACAGGCTGGCAGGCGGCACTGAACGAACTCCGCTGCGTCGAAGATGCCCCTATGAGGTTCGCCCCGAGGTGACATCGATTCCCGGGGAGGTCCGCATGCTCGACACAGCCCTTGGTACCGGCAAGACCGTGGCCCTGCCCAGCGGGCGGGTCGCCTACGCCGAGCGCGGCTCCGGCCCGCCCGTCGTGTTCGTGCATGGTCTGCTGGTCAACGCCAACCTCTGGCGCAAAGTCGCGCCGGCCATCGCGGACGCCGGCTTTCGCTGCATCGCGCCGAATTGGCCGCTCGGCGCGCACCAGCTGCCCATGCCGGCCGACGCTGACCTGACGCCCTCCGGGGTCGCCACGCTGATCGCGGAGTTCCTCGACGCGCTTGACCTGACTGACGTCACCGTGGTCGCCAACGACACCGGCGGCGCACTCACGCAGATCCTGATGGCCAACCATCCGGAGCGGCTCGGCCGTGTTGTGCTCACCCCGTGCGACGCGTTCGAGTACTTCCTGCCCGAGCCGTTCACCTCGCTACCCGAGCTGGTTCGGCTGCCCGGTGCGGTCTGGCTGGCCAGCCGACTGCTCCGGCCGCCGATGGTGCAGCGCCGGCCGGCTGCATTCGGCTGGCTGGCCAAGCGCGGCATCCCCGCAGAGATCATGGACTCCTACCTACGGCCAATCTACGACAGCCGGCAGATTCGCAGAGACGCCAGGCGGTTCATCGTTGGTGTGCACAACAGGTACACGCTGGCCGCTGCCCAGGCGCTGATCGGATTCAGCAAGCCGGTGTTGTTGGTCCGTGCGCAGGACGATCGGATCTTCCCTGCCCGGCTCTTCGAACGACTCGCGGCAACCCTGCCCGACGCCCGACTGGTCACGGTCGCCGATTCGTATACCTTCGTGTCAGAGGATCAGCCGTCCGAACTGGCCCGGCTGGTCGTGGAGTTCGCTGGCCTGCCGGCTTTCGAACAGCGCCCTCACCACGGACGCGATGAAGACGGCTGACGCGATGGTCAGCACCACGGCCACAGGAGCGATGTGCTCCGTCTGCCACTCGAAATCGCCTGCGGTGATAGCCGTTTGATCGACGCCAAAGATTTCCCACGACGATGGCAGCAGCGAGGCCGGATACCACAGCGGCGCGTATGAATACGGCAGACCAACACCATCGTTGAGCGTCCAGTAACCGGCCCCGTCATAGATCAGCGCACTGTCGACGACGACCGCCACATCGCAGGCAACCAGGGTCGCGACGCACAGCAGCACGACAGCACTCTTGGCGTGCCCCCACCTCGCCAGCCGGCTCGCGACCAATGCGCCCATGCCGAGGAGCGCCGCCCAGACGCTGGCGGTGAGCGCCTCGATCGGCAGGTACTCGGCACGTAGTCCGTGCGCAAATAGCACAACGAGCAGCACTACGACGATCCACAACAGACCGAGCCGCTTGGTCATCGACCAGGTTGAACCCATGCCGCGGAGGCTACCGCAGATCGACTCGGGTCCTGGGCCAGAGACTCTGGCGGCGGGACGGATTCGCCAGCAGAGTCCCGTCAGCTTCCACGGCAGGACCCCGCCGTCTACCGCCTGACGCAGCGTTACCTGCCGGCCATCTGCGTGACCGCGCCGCGCCGCCGCCATCGGCAGAAGGAGGCGGCGAGGGAAAGAGCCGGCGAAGCTCACAACGCCCGCCGCACCTGTGGTTCGCCACTGGTCGACCTGGACGTGTGTCGCGGAACGCTTTGGCGATCCTGAGACGCGGACTTCTCGATCACGATGGAGATCTACAGCCAAGTCTCGTCCAAGGCCACCCGGGAAGCCCTGCGGAAGCTCGGCCAGAGCCCGGATCAAATGAGCCGTTGCTGTATCTCGCTGCAATACAAGATCAGAAATGGCCACCCGGAAGATTCCGAATGGCCTCTGACCTGCGTCGGGACGGCCGGATTCGAACCGACGACCCCTTGACCCCCAGTCAAGTGCGCTACCAAGCTGCGCCACGTCCCGATGCTCCCGCGCGATCTCCCCGCGACAGCCGGTACAGCTTAGCGCAGCATCTCCCCCTCGTCCGCACAGGCCCCACTCGTCCCGCCGGCTGGCGCGGCGCCGCACCGGCTCCCGCGCGACCCACCCCACCACCTGTAAAGCGTCCTAGGAGGGTGGGGTGAAAGGGAATGCAGAAGGGCCGGGTGGGATGCGTCCCCCACCCGGCCCTTCGAGGATCGATCAGCCGTGTGCCTTGCCCCGGCCGCCGGGGCCGAGCTTCTTGCGCGGGCGTACCGAGATCTCGATCGGGCTGCCCTCGAAGCCGAACTCCTCGCGCAGCTTGCGCTCGACGAAGCGCTGGTAGCCGGCGTCGATCGGCCCGGTGGTGAAGAGCACGAAGCGCGGCGGCGCCACCCCGGCCTGGGTGGCGAAGAGAATCCGCGGCGCCCGTCCGCCTCGCACCGGGTGCGGGGTGGCCTGCACCAGCGCGGTCAGCCACTGGTTGAGCTGCGCGGTCGGTACCCGGGTCTCCCAGCTGGCAAGGGCCTTGCGCAGCGCCGGTGCCAGCTTGTCCACCGCCCGGCCGGTCATCGCCGACAGGTTGAGCCGGAGCGCCCAGGGGATGCGGCGCAGCTCCCGGTCGATCTCCTTGTCCAGGTAGTACCGACGGTCGGCGTCGACCATGTCCCACTTGTTGAAGGCGATCACCAGGGCCCGGCCGGCCTCGGTCACCATGGTCAGGATCCGCTGGTCCTGCTCGCTGATCGGCTCGCTGGAGTCGAGCAGCACCACGGCCACCTCGGCCGCCTCGATCGCCGCGGCGGTGCGCAGGCTGGCGTAGTACTCGGTGCCGCTGGCCTTGCCGACCCGCTTGCGCAGCCCGGCGGTGTCCACCAGGTGCCAGGTCTCCCCGCCGATCTGCACCAGGCTGTCGACCGGGTCGACGGTGGTGCCGGCGACCGAGTCGACCACCGCCCGCTCCTCGCCGGAGAACCGGTTGAGCAGGCTGGACTTGCCCACGTTCGGCCGGCCGACCAGCGCCACCCGGCGCGGTCCGCGCGGGCGGTTCTCCACGATCGGCGGGGCGTCGGGCAGCGCGTCCAGGATCGCGTCAAGCAGCTCGCCGGAACCACGCCCGTGCAGCGCCGACACCGGGTGCGGCTCACCCAGTCCGAGCGACCAGAGCGAGGTGGCCTCCATCTCGATCGCGGTGTTGTCGGCCTTGTTCGCCACCAGGATGACCGGCTTGGCGCTGCGTCGCAGCATCTTCACCGCGGCCTCGTCCACGTCGGTCGAACCGATCACCGCGTCGACCACGAAGAGCACCACGTCGGCGGTGACCACCGCCGCCTCGGCCTGCGCGGCGATCGCCGCCGCCCGGTCCTTCGCGTCCGGCTCCCAACCGCCGGTGTCCACCACGGTGAACGCCCGGCCGGACCACTGCGCGTCGTACGGCACCCGGTCCCGGGTCACCCCGGGGACGTCCTCGACGACCGCCTGCCGGCGGCCGATGATCCGGTTGACCAGTGTCGACTTGCCCACGTTGGGCCGGCCGACCACGGCCACCACCGGCTGCGGACCGGACTGCTCCTCAACTTCCACGTCGGGTTCGCGCAACTCGACCCAACCACCAGGCTCGCTCATGCCACTCCCCGCTCGGTGAGCAGGTCGCGCAGCTGCTGGACGACCTCGTCGATGCCCAGCTCGGTGGTGTCCAGCACGACCGCGTCCGCGGCCTGCTGCAACGGCGAGACCTTGCGGGTCGAGTCGAGCCGGTCCCGGCGGGCCAGGTCGGCGGCGGTGGCCGCCGCGTCGGCGGCGTCCTCGGCGCTGCGGCGGGCGGCGCGGGCCAGCTCGGAGGCGGTCAGGTAGACCTTCAGGTCGGCGTCCGGCGCCACCACGGCACCGATGTCCCGGCCCTCGACCACGATCCGGCCGGCGTTGACGATCATTTCCTGCTGGCGGGCGACCAGCAGCGCCCGCACGGCGGGCACCGCGGCCACGGCGGAGACCGACGCGGTCACCTCGGGCCCACGGATCTCGGCGTCCACGCTGACGCCGTCGGCGGTCACCCCGTACCCCTGGGGGTCGGTGCCGATGCGCAGGTCCACCTCACCGGCGACCTTGGCCACCGCCTCGGCGTCGGTCAGGTCGACCCCGGAACGCAGCACCGCCCAGGTGATCGCCCGGTACATCGCCCCGGTGTCCAGGTAGCGGGCACCGATGCCGGCGGCGAGCCGCCGCGAGACGGTGGACTTCCCCGAACCGGACGGCCCGTCCACAGCGACCACGCATCGCCCGGCCCGTACGTTTTCCTCCACCGTCGTCCTCCTCAGCCCGTACCTCACGGATCGCCGGCCTTCCGGCGCCGCAAGCGGATGTCCCTCGTCAATGATGCCCGCCGCCCCCACGGGGCGCGCGCGACGCCGCCGGGCGCGACCCGCGCCACCGGCGCGGCCGTCGCCCGGCCGCTGCGAGCCTACCGGCAGCCGTACCCCCGTCCGACGGGGTCAGTCACCCACCGCCTTGAACAGGGCGGCGACTTCGGCGTTGGTGAGCCGCCGGGTCCGCCCGGCGCGCAGGTCACCGAGGCGGATCGGCCCGATCGAGGTACGGATCAGCCGGGAGACCGGGTGGCCGACCTCGGCCAGCAGTCGCCGGACGATGTGTTTGCGCCCCTCGTGCAGGGTCAGCTCCACCTGGGCGGTCCGTCCCAGCGTGTCCACCACCTTGAACGCGTCGACGGACACCGGGCCGTCCTCCAGCTCGACGCCGGCCATCAGCCGCTTGCCAAGGTTGCGGGGAATCGGACCCGCCACCTCACAGAGGTACGTCTTGGGCATCCCGTAGGAGGGGTGCATCAGCCGGTGCGCCAGGTTGCCGTCGTTGGTGAGCAGCAGCAGGCCCTCGCTGTCCGCGTCGAGCCGACCGACGTGGTAGACCCGCTGCTCGACCCGGTTGCCGATGAAGTCGGCCAGCGCGGTGCGGCCCTTCTCGTCGGCCATGGTCGACACCACCCCGCGCGGCTTGTTCATCGCCAGGTACACCAGGGTGGTGTCAGCGACCAGCCGCTCACCGTCGACGTGGATCACCGCCGTGGCCGGGTCCACCTTGTCGCCGAGCTGCGCGACCCGCCCGTCCACGGTCACCCGCCGCCGGAAGATCAGGTCCTCGCAGGCACGCCGGGAGCCGACGCCGGCGGCGGCGAGCACCTTCTGCAGGCGCTCGGCCCCGTCGGGAGCGGGGGCGTCGGGTCGGGGGGTGCGGTCATCGCGTCGCATCGGTCAGCTCTTCCACATCGTCGGGGAGGAACGGCGCGAGCGGCGGTAGCTCGTCGACCGTATTCAACCCCAGCTTCTCCAAGAACAGGGTGGTGGTCCGGTAGAGGAACGCGCCGCTCTCCGCTTCGGTGCCGCACTCTTCCACCAGTCCGCGAGTGACCAGGGTACGGATCACCCCGTCGCAGTTGACGCCCCGGATCGCGGAGATCCGCGACCGGGTGACCGGCTGCTTGTAGGCGACCACCGCGAGGGTCTCGAGCGCGGCCTGGGTCAGCCGGACCGACTGACCCTCCAAGACAAAGCGCTCGACATAGCTGGCGTATTCCGGCCGGGTGTAGAGACGCCAGCCACCGGCGGCCCGGCGCAGCTCGAAGCCGTGCCCGGAGGCGGTGTAGCCGGCGGAGATGTCGTCCAACATCGCGCCGACCCGCTCGGGCGACTGCTCAAGGACCTGGGCCAGGGTCAGCTCGCTGACCGGTTCGTCCACCACCAGCAGGATCGCCTCCAACGCCCCGCGCAGCTCGGCGTCGTCGAGCACCGGCGCGGGCGCCGGCTCCGGCGCCGCCCGCCGCCGCCCGGTCCCCTGCCGGACCGGCCCGCCCGGGGTGTTGCCGGCTCGCCCCACCTCCGCCTGCTCGGCCGCGACCGCCTCGGGCGTGACCTGCTGAGCCGTGACCTGCCCCACCTCGGCCTGCTCGGACGCGACCGGCCCCGCCTCGGGCCGCGGCTCGGCAGCCGGCCCCGCCTCGGGCTGCGGTGCCTCAGCCGGCCCCGCCTCGGGCCGCGGTACGGCAGCCGGCTCCGCCTCGGGCCGCTCTCCCCCGGGCTCCCCCGGGAACTCGCCGACGTCCGCCGCCTCGGGGTCGGGGTCCCCCGAGATCTTGGCGGATCCCAGCGCCTCCAGGGGCCGGTCGGTGCCAAGATCTGCGGGGGCCCCGGTCGGCGGCGAGGCGGGGCGCTCCCAGGGTGGCACCCAGGCGGCGGCCTGGTCGGCCAGGGAGTCGGGGCGCTCCTCGTTGCTCATCGCGGTCACTCCTCGCTCGTTCCCGCCTCCGGGGATGCCGCCGCCCCGGACACGGTGCTGCCCGACTGCGGGGCAGCGGCGTCCTCCGCCGGCGGCTGCGTCCCGGGGGTCGCCGGCTCGGCGTCGGGTTCGGCCGGGGTGCCGGCGTACTCGTCGATGTGCAGGTCGGTGCCGCCGTCGGCGGGGCCGGTCCAGCGCACGGTCAGCTCGTCCAGGGCCTGCTCCTGCACGAAGGCGACCAGACCTTCCCGGTAGAGCTCCAGCAGCGCCAGGAACCGGGCCACCACCTCGAGGGTCGCCTCGCAGTCGGCGCAGAGCAGCGAGAAGGTGGCGGTGCCTGCTCGGCGCAGCCGCTCGGTGATGATCGCGGCGTGTTCCCGGACGCTGACCCGGACCATGTGCACGTGGGCGATGGAGACCTCGGGCACCGGCTTCGGGGTCAGCGCCTTGATCGCGAGTTTGAGCAGCCGCTGCGGGCCGATGCCGAGGACCAGGTCGGGCAGCGCCTCGGCGTACCGGGGTTCCAGGGTGACCGCCCGGGGATAGCGCCGACCGCCGACCGCCTCCAACTCGGCGATGTGCGCGGCGGCCTCCTTGTACGCCTTGTACTGCAACAGCCGGGCGAAGAGCAGGTCCCGCGCCTCCAGCAGGGCGAGATCGTCCTCGTCCTCGACCTCGGCGGCGGGCAGCAGCCGGGCCGCCTTCAGATCCAGCAGGGTGGCGGCGATGAGCAGGAACTCGCTCGCCTCGTCCAGGTCCCACTGGTCGCCCATCGCCCGGATGTAGGCGATGAACTCGTCGGTGACCCGATGCAGCGCCACCTCGGTGACGTCCAGTTTGTGCTTGCCGATCAGCTGCAGCAGCAGGTCGAACGGGCCGGTGAAGTTCGCCAGCCGGACGGTGAAACCGCCGCCGTCCTGCGGTGTCGCGCCGGGTTCGCCGGCCTGCTCCTGGGCGTCGGTACCGTTCCCGTCGGCCTCCGCGTCCGCCGTCGCACCGGTCCCGGCGGGGCCGGTGGCGCGCGCGGGGAGCGGCTGCTCGGGCGCGGCGGGCGAGTCGAGGGGCGGGGCGGTCACCGCACGACCGTAGTCGACGGGCCGCGACGGCGGGCGCGACGGGGCACCCGGGCCTACCGCTCGGTCTGCGCGGCGATCACCTCGCGGGCCAGCTGGCGGTAGTTGCGGGCGCCGGACGAAGCCGGATCGAGCGTGGTGATCGGGGCACCGGCGACGGTGGACTCGGGGAACTTGACCGTCTTGGTGATCACGGTCTGGTAGACCTTGTCGCCGAACGCCTCCACCACCCGCTGGAGCACCTGCCGGCAGTGGGTGGTGCGGCTGTCGTACATGGTGGCGAGGATGCCCTCGAGCTCCAGGTCGAAGTTGAGCCGCTCGCGGACCTTGTCGATGGTGTCCAGCAGCAGCGCCACCCCGCGCAGGCTGAAGAACTCGCACTCCAGCGGGATGAGCACGCCGTGCGCGACGGTCAGCGCGTTGATGGCCAGCAGGCCCAGCGACGGCTGGCAGTCGATCAGGATGTAGTCGTACTCCTTGCGCACCGAGCGCAGCACCCGGGCCAGGGCCATCTCCCGGGCGACCTCGTTGACCAACTGGATCTCGGCGGCGGAGAGGTCGATGTTGGCCGGCAGCAGGTGCAGCCCGGCCACGTCGGTCTTGATCAGGACGTCCTCGGCGGTGACGTCGTCCTGCATCAGCAGGTTGTAGACCGACAGGTCGAGGTTGTGCGGGTTGACCCCCAGCCCGACCGAGAGCGCGCCCTGCGGGTCGAAGTCGACCAGCAGCACCTTGCGGCCGTATTCGGCCAGCGCGGCGCCCAGGTTGATCGTGGTGGTGGTCTTGCCGACGCCACCCTTCTGGTTCGCCATCGCGATGATCCGCGCCGGCCCGTGCCGGTCGGTGGGCATCGGCTCGGGGATGGGCTTGCGCATCGTGTAGGCGGCCGGATCGGCCGGGCCCAGGTCCGCGCCGAGCGTGGCCTGCTGCTCGCGGAGCTCCGACGTCCAGGTCTCGGCACGGTCACCGTTGCCAGCCATGTCCTCGTTGCCCCCTCCCGACGACCACCCGGCGTCGGAGCCGTCCGACGTCCTTCGCGGCGCCGCTGCGCACCCCGGTTCACCACCCAGGAGGTCCGCGCCGATGCCGACTGTACGCCACCGACCAGCAGGCGGTTCGCTAGCCGCTCGGCGTGTCGGGCGGCGCCCACCGGATCAGCCGACGGCGCCGCCCGCACCGGTGTGGGCCAGCACCCGGATCCGGTGACGACACGGCCGGGTCAGCCGCGGGCGCGGGGGTGCGCGGTGGCGTACACCTCGCGCAGCCGCTCGACGGTGACCAGCGTGTAGACCTGGGTGGTGGTCACCGAGGCGTGCCCGAGCAGTTCCTGCACCACCCGCACGTCCGCGCCGCCGTCGAGCAGGTGGGTGGCGTAGGAGTGGCGCAGCGTGTGCGGGGAGACCGCGGCCGGTCCCTCGACCGGCAGGCCGGCCCGCTGGGCGGCGCGGCGCAGGATCGTCCAGGCGCCCTGCCGGGAGAGCGCGCCGCCGCGGGCGTTGAGGAAGACCGCGGGGGTGCCCCGGCCGGCGGCGGCCAGCGTGGGCCGGGCCCGGACCAGGTAGGCGCGCAGCGCCTCGACCGCGTACCCGCCGATCGGGACCAGGCGGGTGCGCCCGCCCTTGCCGTGCAGCAACACGGTTCCCTCGGCCGGGTCCACATCGTCCACCGCGGCGCCGACCGCCTCGGAGATCCGCGCTCCGGTGCCGTACAGGAACTCCAGCAGCGCCCGGTCGCGCAGCGCGAGCGGCGCTGCCTCGCCGCTCGCGGTGACCGGCCCGGCCGTCTCCACCAACCGGACCACGTCGTCGAGCGGCAGGGCCCGGGGCAGCCGGCGCGGTGGGGTCGGCGGGCGGACGTCCCGGCTCGGGTCGGCGCCGGCCAGTCCCTCGCGCAGGGCGAAGCGGTGCAGGCCGCGGACCGCGCTGGCGGCCCGAGCGGCCGAGGAGACGGCCAGCGGCGGGTGTTCGCCGTCGCCGGCGCGCAGCCGCGCCAGGTGCGACTCGACGACGCCGGCGCCGACCGACGCGAGGTCGGTGACGCCCGCGGCGGCCAGAGTCGCGAGGTAGCGGTCCAGGTCCCGGCGGTACGAGGCGAGGGTGTTCGCGGAGAGGCCCCGCTCCACGGTCAGGTGGTCGAGGTAGCCGCGCACGGCACGACGCAGGGCCGGCGCGGGCTGCACGCCCTCGCCGGCCCCGTCCGTCGTTCCGGTCAGCCCGCCGCCTCTCAGGCCAGCACGTCGGCCAGCGGGAGCACGCCCATGCCGTGCGCCTCGGCGACCGGGCCGTAGGTGACCTGACCGGCGTGGGTGTTCAGACCCAGGGCCAGCGCCGGGTCGCGGCGCAGCGCCTCGCGCCAGCCGTGGTTGGCCAGCTCCAGGGCGTACGGCATGGTGACGTTGGTCAGCGCGTAGGTGCTGGTGTGCGGCACCGCGCCGGGCATGTTCGCCACGCAGTAGAAGATCGAGTTGTGCACCTGGTAGGTCGGGTCGGCGTGCGTGGTGGGACGCGAGTCCTCGAAGCAGCCGCCCTGGTCGATGGAGATGTCCACCAGCACGCTGCCCGGCTTCATCCGGGAGACCAGCTCGTTGGAGATCAGCGTCGGGGCCTTCGCGCCGGGGACCAGCACCGCGCCGATGACCAGGTCCGCGTCGAGCACGGCCCGCTCGATCTCGTACGCGTTGGAGGCGACCGTCTGCAGGTGGCCGCGGTAGATGGCGTCGGCCTGGCGCAGCCGCCCGACGTTCTTGTCCAGCAGCAGCACCTCGGCCTGCAGGCCGAGCGCGATGGCGGCGGCGTTCATGCCGGAGACCCCGGCGCCGATGACCACGGTCTTGGCCGCGTAGACGCCGGAGACGCCGCCCATCAGGATGCCGCGCCCGCCGCCCTGGCGCTGCATGTGGTGCGCGCCGACCTGCGGGGCGAGCCGACCGGCCACCTCGGACATCGGGGCGAGCAGCGGCAGCGAGCGGTCGGGCAGCTCGACGGTCTCGTACGCGATGCCGGTCACCTTGCGGTCGACCAGCGCGTCGGTGCACTCCTTGGACGCGGCCAGGTGCAGGTAGGTGAAGAGCACCTGCCCCTCGCGCATCCGGTGGTACTCCTCGGCCACCGGCTCCTTGACCTTGAGCACCAGCTCCGCGACGTCCCAGACCTCGTCGGCGGTGGGCAGGATCTTCGCGCCGGCGGCGGCGAAGTCGTCGTCGGTGATGCTGGACCCGACCCCGGCGCCGGACTCGACGAAGACCTGGTGACCGCTGCGGGTGAACTCGTTGACGCCCGCCGGCGTGATCGCCACGCGGTACTCGTGGTTCTTGACCTCGCGGGGGATTCCGACCTTCACGATGCAGACACCTCTCTCAGGGGGCTGCGCTCCCCCGACTGCTCGGTGCGCGGCGGCCCCTTTGCCGACGCGGTCCACCGGTCCCGCCGGCGGCAGTCTAGGCGCGCCGCCGGCCCGGGAGGGCCAGCACAGTGGCATCCGGTGCCGGCACGCCCTGACGGAGTGTCAGGCGTGAGCCCGGGCCTGCGGTGGAGGGCGCCTCAGCCGTCAGGACAGTATTCGTCCATTATCGTCCCACTCACGGGGTGCCGCTGCGACAGGACGCCAGTGGATCTATATGGTGTCGCCTCATGACCACTCCTCCTTACCAGCCTGGCTACCCCCAGGGCGTTTCCGACAAGAGCAAGGTCGTCGCGGGCATCCTCGGCATCGTGCTCGGCTCGTTCGGCGTCGGCCGGTTCTACATGGGCCACACCAAGATCGGCGTGCTGCAGCTCGTCGTGACCGTCGTGACCTGCGGCATCGGCGGCCTCTGGGGCTTCATCGACGGCATCCTGATCCTGGTGAACGGCGGCGTCGACGGGCAGGGTCGCCCGCTGCGCGACTGACCTGGCAACACCGAAGGGGCCGTGCGGCGTGCCGCACGGCCCCTTCTCGTCGTCCCCGGATCGCCGCCGTGGCGGCGGCACCCCCGGTCCTCGCCTCCTCGACGCCGCCGCGGTTCAGCGCGGCAGCGGCGCGTCCGCCCGGCGCAGCACCGACCAGCCGGTGTCCCGGGCCCGGGCGGCGGCGAGCAGCCCGGCCACGCAGGAGGCGTTGGTGATCTCGCCGGCCAACACCATGGAGACCGCCTCGTCCAGGCCGATCCGGACCACCTGGAGGTCGGCCTCCTCGTCGCGGCGCTCGTGGCGCTGCTCCGCCGGCACGTCGGCCAGGTCCCGGGCCAGGAAGACCCGGACCAGCTCGTCGGTGAAGCCGGGTGAGCTGTGCAGGTCGACCAGCACGTCCATCCGCCCCGCGGTCAGGTCCGCCTCCTCGGCCAGCTCCCGGGCCGCCGCGGCGGCCAGGTCCTCGCCGGAGACGTCCATCAGCCCGGCGGGCAGCTCCCAGAGATGCCGCCCCACCGGGTGCCGGTACTGACGGATCAGCACCACCTGGCCCGCGTCGTCCAGCGCCACCACCGCCACCGCGCCGACGTGCCGGACGATGTCGCGCTTCCCCGTGCCGCCGCCCGGCATGGTCACCTCCTCGGTGACCACGTCGAAGATCCGGCCGGACCAGCGCTGCTCTCGGGACCGGACCTCGTAGCGGTGCTCGACGGCGCTCACGACGCGGACGCCGCCTTGGCCGCGGCGCCGTTGCGGGCGGCCTGCTCGGCGTCCGGCGCGTCCAGGTCGACCGGGAGCTGGTCGGCCTGCGAGTAGGCGAGCGCGGCCTTGACGAAGGAGGCGAAGAGCGGGTGCGGCCGGGTGGGCCGGCTCTTCAGCTCCGGGTGCGCCTGGGTGGCCACGTAGAACGGGTGCAGGCTCCGGTCCAGCTCGACGAACTCGACCAGCCGCCCGTCCGGCGAGGTGCCGGAGATGTGCAGCCCGGCCTTGGTCAGCGCGTCCAGGTAGGCGTTGTTGACCTCGTAGCGGTGCCGGTGCCGCTCGCTCACCTCGGTGTTGCCGTACGCCTCGGCGACCAGCGAGCCCTCGGCGAGCTTCGCCGGGTAGGCCCCGAGCCGCATGGTGCCGCCCAGGTCGCCCTTGCCGGCCACGATGTCCTCCTGGTCGGCCATGGTGGCGATGACCGGGTGGCGGGCCTCCTCGTCGAACTCCAGCGAGTTCGCCCCGTCCAGGCCGGCCAGGTGCCGGGCCACCTCGATGGTCATGCACTGCAGGCCGAGGCAGAGGCCGAGCAGCGGGACGCCGTTCTCGCGGGCGTACCGGGCGGTGCCGATCTTGCCCTCGATGCCGCGCACCCCGAAGCCGCCCGGAATCAGGATGCCGTCGACGCCGGCCAGGGCGGCCGCCGCGCCGGCCGGGGTGACGCACTCGTCGCTGGGTACCCAGCGCAGCTTCACCCGGGCGCGGTGGCCGAAGCCGGCCGCCCGGATCGCCTCGCTGACCGACAGGTACGCGTCGGGCAGGTCGACGTACTTGCCGACCACCGCGACGGTCACCGTGTGCCGCGGCTGGTGCACCCGGTCCAGCAGGTCGTCCCAGCTGCCCCAGTCCACGTCGCGGAAGGAGAGGCCGAGCCGGCGCACCACGTACGCGTCCAGCCCTTCCCGGTGCAGCACCTTGGGGATGTCGTAGATGCTCGGCGCGTCCGGGGCGGCCACCACCGCCTCGGCGTCCACGTCGCAGTAGAGCGAGAGCTTGTGCTTGAGCTTCTCCGGGATCTCCCGGTCGGAGCGGCAGACGATGGCGTCCGGCTGGATACCGATGCTGCGCAGCTGCGCCACCGAGTGCTGGGTCGGCTTGGTCTTCAACTCCCCCGAGGGTGCCAGGTAGGGCACCAGCGAGACGTGCAGGTAGAAGCAGTTGTCCCGACCCAGGTCGTGGCGGACCTGCCGGATCGCCTCCAGGAACGGCAGCGACTCGATGTCGCCGACCGTGCCGCCGACCTCGGTGATCACCACGTCCGGCACCTGGCCGTCGGCGTCCGGGTCGGCCATGCCGAGGATCCGGGCCTTGATCTCGTTGGTGATGTGCGGGATGACCTGCACCGTGTCGCCGAGGTACTCGCCGCGCCGCTCCTTGGCGATCACGTCGGAGTAGATCTGCCCGGTGGTGACGTTCGCCTTGCCGGAGAGCGCCCGGTCCAGGAACCGCTCGTAGTGCCCGACGTCGAGGTCGGTCTCGGCGCCGTCCTCGGTGACGAAGACCTCGCCGTGCTGGAACGGGTTCATCGTCCCCGGGTCGACGTTCAGGTACGGGTCGAGCTTCTGCATGACCACGCGGAGACCCCGCGCGGTGAGCAGATTGCCGAGGCTGGAGGCGGTGAGGCCCTTACCCAGCGAGGAGGCCACGCCCCCGGTGACGAAAATGTGCCTGGTCGTCCGTGCTGAAGGGGCCAAGGCCTGCTCCCGTGTCGTCCGTAGCGGTCGTGCAGAACGCCGAGGCGATCAGCAAAGTGATCACGCGATCCACGGGATTCCACGGTAACACCTCACCGGGGGTGACTCGCATCCCGCACCGAGGTCACGCCCCCGAGCCGGGTGGTTGACGACGCCCCGTCAGGGCGTCGTGACCTGGCGCGACGAGCGATCGGCCTGACGCGGGGCCGGGGCGCCGCGGTCCGCCTCCGGCGCCCCTGGCTCGGTGTCCGGCGCCCGGGTGGCCGGGGCCTGCGTGTCCGGCGCCACAGCGCCCGGCTCCTCCGGCGGCGTCACCGGGGCCGAGCCGCCCGACGGACCGCCCCCGCCGGCCGGGCCGTCGTCCGCGCCACCGCCGCAGCCACCCTCACCGCTGCCGCCGAGCCCTTCGTCGCCGGTCACGCCCGAGCCGTCGGCGGTCGGCCGGCCGGCGCCGGGCAGGGTCCGGTCGGTCGAGTGGTCGAGCACCCGCAGCGAGGCCAGCGCGGCCATCGGCACCACCAGCGCGCCGGCGGCGCCGGCCACGTCCAGCGCCGAGCCGCTCAGGACGCCGCCGATCACCGCCGCGACCGCGGTGCCGGCCATCGCGGCCCGGATCGCCGGATAGATGCCGAACAGCCGCATCAGCCCGCCCCACGGTTGCAGCAGCGCGAACCAGACCAGCAGCGCGCCGGCCAGGGCCAGCACGGTCAGCGGGCTGTCGACCAGGGTGTCGAAGTTGGCCGTGCTGGAGCGGTGCACGGTGAGCCCGCCGGTCCCGTCGCCGATCGAGGCCAGGAACCGGCCCAGGCTGCCCCGCTCCGCGGCCGGGCGGCGCACGTCGAGCACCGCGAAACCGATGGTGACCGCGAGCGCCGCCATCACCGCCCAGGCCAGCCGGCTGACCGTCAACCAGCCGCCGGCGCTGATCGCCGCCGCGACGCTCAGCCCGGCGGTCAGCGCTATCGCGCCGATCGGGTCCGCCCCCAGGTAGGGGCTGCCCACGATCACCACGGCGACGCCGCACACCGCGACCATGACCGCCGGACGCCAGCCCCGCTGCATCCGCTGGGCCAGCCAGCCCGCGCTCAGCAGCGCGCCGGCCAGGAACACCCCGAGGCCGACGGTGCCCAGCCCGGCGTACCGGCCGCCCTCCAGCGCGGAGTAGCCGACCACGCCGTTGAGCTGCAACCGGGCCCCGGTCAGCACGTCCAGGCCGATGGTGAGCGTGGTCAGGCCGGCGACCGCGCCGAGCGGCCCGAGGGTGCTGGCGTGCCCGGGGGCGAACCGGACCGCGGCGGTGCCGGCGATCACCAGCAGGGCGGTCACCCCGGCGAAGGCCCAGCCGGGTCGGTCCGTCCGCCACCACGGCACCACGTCGGCGAGCAGCGCCGCCGGCACGGCCAGCGCGGCGGCGACGAGCAGCAGCTCCACGGTCGCCACCACCCGCCGGGCGACCGGCTTCGGCCCGTACGGGCCGGCGTGCCGGCGGGCGCGGCGCAGCAGCGGCAGGACCGCCACGGCGAGCAGCATCTGGGCGGCGGCGAGCAGGGTGAAGAACCAGCCGACGATGCTCCGCTGGGCGGCGGCCTCCCGGTCGGCGTCAGCCGGCTGGGCGATCGCGGCGGCCAGGTCGGCGGGGCGACCGTCCACGGCGAGCGCGGGCCGGCCGAGGAAGAGCCGGTCGGGCATCGGCCGGCCCAGCGCGGCGAGCGCCGTCGGCGCGAGGTCGACCAGTTGCAGGTAACCGTCGCGGCCGGTGCTCGCCGAGGTCAGCCAGCCTCTCTCCCAGCCCGGGCCGTCGGCGACCGCCACGTGCAGCCGGGCCGGCTGCTCGGTGTCGGAGATCCCGGCCACCAGCACCAGCGAGCGCGGCGGCCGGGCGGCGAGCACCCGGGCCAGCTGCGCGTCGGCCGCCCGGGCCGCCGTGGCCCGGTCGGCCTTCGAGGCGCCGTCGACCGTGCCCAGGTCGACGATGCTGAGCACGCAGGAGCCGAGCAGCCCGGCCGGGTCGGCGGGCAGCGCCGAGGCGTAGCGGTCCACCCGGCCGAACGGGCGGGCGGCGGCGACGGCGGCGCCGGGGCCGACCGCCACCGAGCAGCGCACCGACTCGGCCAGCGACCCGGGCATGGCGCCCCAGGGCAGCTGCTCCTGGTTGTACTGGACCACGCCCTCCTGCTCGGGCAGGTTCGCCCCGATGCCGTCCGGCTGCTCCACCGTCACCGCGGCCGGCGGGCAGCCGCCGACCTGCCGGCTGCCGTTCCAGGCCGCGAAGCTGCCGGCGCCCAGGCTCAGCCAGCCGTCCACCGGGCAGGTGGGCCGGTGCGCGGAGCGGACCGACAGCGAACCGATCGAGCCCTGCTCGGCCATCCGCCACAGCGTCGGGGTGGTCTGCGGGTCCACGTCCTCCCAGCGCAGCCCGGCGACTCCGGCGAGGACGACGAAGTCGGCGGTGCGCTGCGGCGCGCCGCGCTCGGGCCGGGCGCCCAGCGCCGCGATGCCCAGCGCCACCACCATCAGGGTGAGCAGGGCGGGGACCAGTCGGCGCAGCATTATCGGTGTCCCGTCGACGGTGCGCCCGCGTCCGGGGCGGTCGGGCCGCTGCGCTGCGCGGCCAACTCGGCGTAGAGCGCGCTCAGCGCGGCGACGGTGTCGGCCTCGGTGGGCCAGGTCGCCGCCCGCTCCGCGCCGAGCCGGCTCAGCGCCGCCCGGCGCTCGGGGTCGTCGAGGAGTTCGCGTACGGCGGCGTCGAGCGCGTCCACGTCGCCGGGGGGCACCAGCACCGCGGCGTCGCCGACCAGGCCCGGCAGGCCGCCGACCGAGGTCGCCACCAGCGGTACGCCGGCGCGCAGCGCCTCCTGGGCGAAGAGCTGGCGGGCCTCCCAGTCGCTGGTGACCACGGCCAGGTCGGCGCCGGTGAGCAGGTCCGCCACGTCGGTGCGGTGCCCGAGCAGGGTCACCGGCGCCCGGGCGGCGGAGATCCGGGCGGCCAGCGGCAGGTACGCCGGGCCGCTGCCGGCGATCACCACGACCGGCGCCGGGGTTCGGGTACGCCACCGGGCTGCCGCGTCGATCAGCAGGTCGTAGCGCTTCTGCGGGTGCAGCCGGCCGACCGAGACGATCAACGGCCGCGCGGCGTCCACCCCGAACTCGGCGCGTACGGCGGCGCGGCGGCGGCGTGGGGTGGGCAGGGTCGGCGCGGCCACCGGGGCGAGCCGGGCTTCGGTGGCGCCGAGCGCGGCGGCCCGGTCGACCAGGTCGGCGGAGGCGCCGAGCGCGACCCGGGCGCCGCGGGCGACGACCCGTTCGGCCAGCCGGGACAGGGCGCCACGCAACCCGCCCGCGAGCACCGCGTTGTGCCAGGTGACCACGAGTGGTGCCGCCGGTCGGGCGAGCACCGCGACCAGGCCGGCCCGCAGTCCGTGCGCGTGCACCACGTCCACCGCGGTGCTGTTCAGCGCGCGGCGCAGCGCGGCGACCGCGCGGGCGTCGGCCGGCGTGGGGCTGGCCGGGATCTCGACCGGCTCGAAGCGCGCGCCGACGCCGGTGAAGTCGAACTGCTCCTCGGTGGCCGCCGGGCCGCAGACCACGACGGTGGCGCCGGCCGCGGTGAGCCCCCGTGCCACGGAGCGGACGTGCTGCCCCACCCCGCCGGTGCTGGAGGCGAGTACCAGGGCCACTGAGCCGGGCCACCGCGGCGCCGACGAGGCGTCCGTCATGAGGAAACGGTCTCCTTCCCGTCGCCGCGCTTTCCGGGGCGTTGGTCGTCCTGCGGGCCGGCCGGTGGCCGTCGGCGACCGAGCCGGCGGGTCACGGCCGCGAGCAGCGGTCGGACGTCCCGCGCGTCGGTCAGCCAAGCGACGGTGAGGAACAGGGCACCGACCACGACACCGGACAGCATGCCCTGCGCGAGCGCCCACGGTGCGGTCGGGGTCCCGTCGCCGAGGCTCGCGAGCGCGCGGGCGGTGCCCGCCCCGCCGAGCCCCGCGACCGCGGCGGCGAGCAGGCCGGCGGCCCCGGCCCGGCCGACGCCGAGCAGGGCGGCGTGGCCGGCGGAGCGCAGCACCGCGGCGACGAGCAGGCCGCCGAGGAGCAGCATTCCCCCGGAGGTGGCCAGGGCCACCGCCAGCACCCGGTCGGCGAGGGGCAGCAGCTGCCCGAGCAGGAGCGCGAGCAGGGGCACGGCCAGCCACCCGGCGGCGGTGGCGACGGTCGCCGAGCGGGTCTCGCCCCGCGCGTAGAGGGCCCGGGTGAGGATGGCGAACAGGCCGTAGCCGAGCAGGCCGGGGGCGAAGCCGGCGACCGCCGCCGCGGCGGTCGCGGCGACCTGCGGGTCGTCGGCGAAGAACGCGTGCCCGACCGGCCCGGCGGTGCCGACCAGCGCCGCCGCGCCGAGCAGGCTGAAGAGCACGACCCCGCGTACCGCCGGAGCGAGGGTCTCCCGGTAGGTGCGCTCGTCGCCGGTCGCCCGCGCCGCCACGAGGGTCGGGTACGCGGCCACGGCGAGCGGCACGGCCAGCACCGCCCAGGGCAGGAAGTAGATGGTCTGCGCGATGTTGTAGACGCCCGGGTTGGCCCTCGACCCGTACGTCACCTGGTTGAGGGTCACGATCAGGGCGATCTGCTGCGCGGTGACGGTCACCACACCGGCGACCGCGAGCGCGCCGACCCTCGACCGCGCGTCGGCCGGGAACCGGTAGCCGGGTCGCAGCCGCAGCCGGAGCCGGCGCAGCGGGATCAGCAGGGACAGCGAGAGCACCACCACGCCGAGGGTGGTGCCGCCGGCGAGCAGCACCTCGCCGCCGGGGTTCACCGAGCCGACCGTGGCCAGCCGGCCCTGCCACGCGGTGAAGCCGAGGTAGACCGCGATCACGGTGATGCTGGACAGCAGCGGGGCGATCACCGGCCAGGCGAACCGCCGGTGCGCCTGGAGCACCCCGGTGAGCACGATGCCGACGCCGTACAGCGGCAGTTGGGGGGCGAACAGCAGCAGCATCCGGGCCCCGGCCTGCTGCTGCTCCGGGCTGAGGCCGGGGCCGAGCAGGCCGATCAATGGATGGGCGAGCAGGGCCAGCGCGAGGGCGAGCGGCACGAGCAGGCTGAGCGTCCAGGTCAGCAGCGCCCCGGTGGTGGCGGCGACGGCACGCCGGTCCCCCGCCTCGACGGCGCCGGCCAGCAGCGGTACGACGAGGCTGGCGAGCGCGCCCCCGGCCACGATCTCGAAGATGAAGTTCGGCAGGTTGTTCGCCACCACGTAGGTGCCGCCGAGGTCGGTGCCGGCCAGCGTCCAGGTGAACACGGCCGTGCGGCCGAAGCCGGCGAGCCGGCTGACCACGGTGAGTACGGCGATGAGCGCGGCCGCTCCGGCCACCCGGCCGGCGCCGGCGAGGGGTGCCGGTCTGGTCACGTCAGTCGGCGCGTCGGCCCAGCGCGTCGAGCTCACGCAACCCGGGGGTTCGTTGGATCACCTGGGTGAAGCTGACCTTCTCGCTGGCGGCGGTGAGACCGGCGAGCACGGCGAGGACGCCGGCGCGGCCCAGCGGGCCGGTGCGGGCGGCGAGCGCGACGCCGAGCAGCGCGCCGAGGGCGTTCGCGCCGCTGTCGCCGAGCATCACCTCCTCGCCGAGGTCCGCCGGGAGCAGCCCGGCGGCGGCGCCCACCGCGCCGGCGGCGATCCCACCGTGCGGGCCACCGGTCAGCGGCACGCCGAGCAGCAGGCCGGACTTGAGCGCCCGGCCGGGGCGCAGGTCCAGCAGGTTGAGCAGGTTGGCGGTGCCGGCCACCACGCCGGCGCCGAGCAGGACGTCGACGCCGCGGCCGAACGCCCCCTGCTGCTGGCGGCGGCGGTGCCCGGCGACCCGGGGGTCGGCGGCGAGCAGCGCGGCTGCGCCGAGCCCGGCCGCGCCCACCCCGACGATCTTGACGAGGCCGGCGGTGACCCGCCCCTCGCGCAGCGCGGCGAGGTGCCCGGTGAAGCCCTTGGCGGCCTTCTGCTCCGGTCGGGCGCCGACCACGTCGTCGTAGAGCCCCACCGCGCCGGCGCCGGCCCCGGCGACCAGCGCCGCGGCGCCGGCGGCGACGCTGGTGGCGCCGAGCGCCCCCGCGCCCGTCGCGCCGACCGCGAGCGCGGGCCCGGCGGCGAGGGTGACGGTACGGCCGCGGAAGTTGGTGCGCTGCAGGGCGGGGCCGGCCGGGGAGGTACGCACCTCGCGCAGCGCGTACCGGACGGCGGCCGCCCCGGCGCCGGCGGTCAACAGCCGGGCCAGCATCCTCACGCGGTGACTCCGATCGGCTCGTCGGCGGGCATCCGGGGCTTCGGTTCGCTCACTGGGGCAGTTTAGGCAGCAGCGACGCGACGTTGTCGCCGACGCCGTACTGGCCGGCCTTCTTCTCGGTGAGCTGCTGCACCAGCGCGAGCGTGGTGACCAGCTGGCCCTGGATGGTGTTGGCGTTGTCGACGGTGGAGATGGTCTGCGAGAGCACCGGGTCACCGCGCACGATCGCCACCAGGTTGCCGCCGGCCGAGCCGTTGCCGCCGACCACGATGGCGCCGGTCCGGTCGAACTGCTCGGCGATCTTGACCACCGACTCGTCCTTCTTGGCGGAGTCCTTGTCGACGTACGGCTGGCCGCTGACCACCACGACCGCCTCGGCCGGGCCGGTGACCCGGTCCTCGGTGGTGAGGTAGCCGGCGTTGGTGTAGGCGGCGAGCACCGCCCGCCGGTCGGCCTCGCTGACCGGGGCGACGCCCGGCCGGTCCAGCAGCACGCTGGCCAGCAGGGCACTGGAGGTCTCCACGCCGTGCCCGTTGCCGGGCAGGCCGGTGGTCTGCGCGCTGGTCGGGCGGGCGGCGGTGACCGCCAGCTCGAGCAGGTTGTTGTTGTTGTCCGGGTTGATGAGCTTGTCCTGCAGGTCGACCCGGCCGGTGACGTCCGCCCCGGCCATCTGGAGCATCTTGAGCACGCCCTCGGTCTGGTCGCGCCCGGTGGGGAGGCTGAGCACCAGCACCCGGCGGCCGGTGAGCTTGCCAGGCAGGACGACCTGGGAGATCTCGGCCGCGAAGGCCTCCTCCGACTCCAGCTGCTTCTCGACGTTGTTGACCGTCTGGCGCATCTGCTGGTTGTCCTTGCGCAGCGCGGTGACCTGCTCCTTGAGCGAGTCGGCCACCGGACCGTTGAGGGCGGCCGTGCCGACCACCAGCCCGATGGCCAGGGCCAGGAACACCGCGGTCAGCGACACCACGTGGTACCGAAAGTTGATCACGCTTGCAGCCTCTTGATCGTCGGGGGAGCTAGAAGAGCTGGCCCAGCTGGAACACGAAATTGTCCCACCACTCGGAGACCACGCCCAGGTATGCCTTCCCGACCGTGGAGACGGCCACCGCGGAGGCCATCGCGGCGACCGCCGAGAGCACCAGCAGCAGCAGCGAGGAGCCGGAGATGCTCTGCCGGTAGAGCCGGCTCACGCCCTTGGCGTCGACCAGCTTGCCGCCGACCTTGAGCCGGGTGAGGAACGTCGAGGCCATGCCGCCGCGGCCCTTGTCGAGGAACTCCACCAGGGTGGCGTGGGTGCCGACGGCGACCAGCAGCGAGGCGCCCTTCTCGTCGGCCAGCAGCATGGCGAGATCCTCGCTGGTCGCGGCGGCCGGAAAGAGCACCGCCGGGACGTCGAGCCCGGTCACCCGGGGCAGCCCGGGCGCCCGACCGTCCGGGTAGGCGTGCACGATCACCTCGGCGCCGCAGCGCAGCACGTCGTCGGTGACCGAGTCCATGTCACCGATGATCATGTCGGGGGTGTAGCCCGCCTCGACCAGCGCGTCGGCGCCGCCGTCGACGCCGATCAGCACCGGCTTGAACTCCCGGATGTAGGGGCGCAGCACGTCCAGGTCGGCCTTGTAGTCGTAGCCGCGGACCACGATCAGGCAGTGCCGCCCCTGGATCTGGGTCTCGATCTCCGGCACGCCCACGCCGTCGAGCAGCAGGTCGCGCTCCTGCTTGAGGTAGTCCATGGTGTTGGCGGCGAACGCCTCCAACTGGACCGAGAGCCCCTCCCGGGCGTCGGCCATGGACTTGGCCACCGTCTCGGCGTCCTGGAGGTTGCCGTGCGCGACCGGCTCGTCACCGACGTAGACCGTGTTGCCCTCGATCCGCACGGTGTCGCCCTCGCGGATCCGCTCGAAGACCCCCTCGCCCAGGTCGTCCAGGAGCGGAATGCCCGCGCCGACCAGCACCTCCGGACCGAGGTTCGGATAGCGGCCGGAGACCGACGGCTTCGCGTTGAGTACCGCCGCGACACCGACGGCGACCAGAGAATCCGCCGCGACCCGGTCCAGGTCGACGTGGTCGATCACCGCGATGTCACCGGGGCGCAGCCGGCCGACCAGGCGTTTCGTCCGGCGATCGAGGCGCGCGGTGCCGAGGAGAACACCCGGTACCGCGTTCCGGGTCCGGCGCAACGTGGGTAGACGCATCGTGACCATCCTGGCATGTGAGGCAGGCATTTCTGTCGCGACATGCCTGAGCAGGGCCGCCTACCCAGGGAAGCACACCGGAGCGCAGGCTGGTGTGCTTGCGCTCACAATACCGGCGGTCACGACCGCCTTTCCTTGGCGGCCACGGCCAGAAGCTCCTCGGCGTGTGCGATACCCAGATCCGAGTCGGGCAAACCCGCGAGCATCCGGGCCAGCTCCCGGGCGCGCTCGGTGTCCTCCACCACCCGGACCCCGCTCGTGGTCACCGCCCCACCGGTGTCCTTCGCCACCACCAGATGCCGGTCGGCGAACGCGGCGACCTGCGGCAGGTGGGTGACCACCAGCACCTGGTGGCTGCGGGCGAGGCGGGCCAGCCGGCGCCCGATCTCCACCGCCGCCTGACCGCCGACGCCGGCGTCGACCTCGTCGAAGACCAGGGTGGGCGGGCCGCCGGAGCCGGCGAAGACCACCTCGATCGCGAGCATCACCCGGGACAGCTCACCGCCGGAGGCCCCCCGCTGCAGCGGCAGCGCCGGCGCGCCCGGATGGGCCAGCAACCGCAGCTCGACCTCGTCGCCGCCGTCGGGACCGACGCCCACCTCGACGCCGCCCACGGCAAGCGTCGGCTCGGCCCGGCCGGCCGGCCGGGGCAGCACCGCCACATCGATGCGGGCGTGCGGCATGGCCAGCCCGGCCAGCTCGACGGTGACCTGCTCGGCGAACCGGACCGCCGCCTCCTGGCGGGACGCCGACACCCGACCGGCCAGCTCGGCCACCTCGGCGGCCAGCCGCTGCCCCTCGCGGTCCAGCTCGTCCAGCAGGTCGTCGGAGGTGTCCAGCTCGGACAGTCGGGTGCGGGCCCGCTCGGCCCAGGCGATCACCCCGTCGACGTCGTCGGCGTACTTGCGGGTCAGCCCGCGCAGCGCGGCCCGCCGCTCGTAGACGGCCTGCAGCCGGGCCGGGTCGGCGTCGAGCGTGGCGAGGTAGGCCGACAGCTCGGCGGAGACATCGGTGACCAGGGTCGCCGCCTCCTCGAGCCGGGCCGCCAGCTCGCCCAGGGCCGGGTCGGTGCCGGTCTGCGCCTCGAGGGTGCGCCGGGCGGCGCCGAGCAGGGTGCTCGCGTCGGGGGTGTCGTCGGCCGCCTCCGCACCGCCGGCCACGCACTGCTGGGCGAGCTGCGCCGCGGTACGCAGCCCCTCGGCGTGCTCCAGCCGCTGCGCCTCGGCGCGCAGGTCGTCGTCCTCGCCCGGCTGCGGGTCGACCCGGGTGATCTCGTCCAGGCCCAGCCGCAGCAGGTCGGCCTCCTGGTTACGCTCGCGGGCGTTGCGCCGCCGGTCGGTCAGGTCGTCGACCACCCGCCGCCAGCCCGTGTAGGCCTCACGCAACGCGTCGAGCAGCTTCTCGTGCTCCGGCCCGGCGAACCGGTCCAGCGCGGCCCGCTGCTCGGCCGGGCGCAGCAGCCGCAGCTGGTCGGACTGCCCGTGCACCGCGACCGCCTGCTCGCCGACCTCGCCGAGCATCGACACCGGCATGCTCCGGCCGCCCAGGTGCGCCCGGGACCGGCCCTCGACGGTGACCGTGCGGCTCAGCAGCAGCGAGCCGTCCTCGTCGGGCTCGCCGCCGGCGTCGCTGATCCGGGCGTGCACCGTCTCGGCCACCCGGCCGGCCAGGCGCAGCCGCCCCTCCACCATCGCCCGGCCGGGCTGGGCGCGCACCCGCCCGGCGTCGGCCCGGCCGCCGAAGAGCAGGCCGAGGCCGGTCACCACCATGGTCTTGCCCGCACCGGTCTCGCCGGTGATGACGTTCATCCCGCCGGTCAGCGGCAGGGTGGTGTCCTCGATGACGCCCAGTCCGGTGATGCGCAGCTCTTCCAGCACAGCAACCGACAGTAGACGCGAGGCCCGACAGTTGACCAGCCGACGCGGGGTGCGTCGTGCTCCGGACGGCGGCGTCGTACAGTTCAGCCCCGTGTTGGACGTGATCGGCCTGACCGCAGGCGAGGAGGACCTCTACCGCAGCCTGGTGCAGCTCACCACGGCGCGGGTCGAGGAGCTGACCGAGCGGCTGCGCCGCCCCCGCGCGGAGATCGTCGCCCAGCTCGACGCGCTGCGCGCGAAGGGCTTGGTACTGCCGACCGGGCCGGAACCGGACGCGCCGCTGCGGCCGCTGGCCCCGGACGTGGCGCTCGGTGGGGCGTTGCTGCGCCGGCAGGAGGCGTTGGAGGCGGCCCGCGCGGCGGTCACCCAGCTCACCGAGGACTACCGGGCCGGGATGCGCCGGCACGACGTCGACCACCTGGTCGAGGTGATCACCGGCGCGCATGCGCTGCGCGAGCGCCTGCGTGACCTGCAGAACGCCGCCCGGGTCGAGGTGCTCTGGTTCTGTCGGGCGAGCCCGCTGGCGATGCTCGGTCAGGAGAACGTCGAGGAGTTCGACGCGCTGTCCCGCGGGGTCCGCTACCGGGCCATCTACGAACGCGAGATGCTCCTCGAGCCGGGCGCGCTGGCCGACGTCGAGCAGGGCGTACGCGCCGGTGAGCAGGCCCGGGTCCTCGACCGGCTGCCGGTCCGGCTGGCCATCGTGGACGGCCGGACGGCGGTCTGCCCGCTGGTGCCGAAGCCCGGCGACGGTGAGCCGAGCGCCGCGGTGATCGGCCGCAGTCAACTGCTCGACGCGCTGCTCGCCCTCTTCGAGAGTCACTGGTTGATGGCGACGCCGCTGCGGTCGTCCGTCCCGCCGGTCGACCGGAGCGCCGAGGGCTACCGGCCGGACGCCGACGAGGCCCGGCTGCTGTCGCTCTTCGTGGCCGGGGTGCCGGACAAGTCCATCGCCTCGCAGCTGGGGGTGAGCCGGCGTACCGTGCAGCGCCGGCTCGCCGACCTGATGGCGGTCGCCGGCGTGGACACCCGGCCCGGGCTGGCCTTCCAGGTCGCCCGGCGCGGCTGGATCTGAACCGCGAGGGGGCGGGACGGCCGACGGCCGCCCCGCCCCGTGTGCGTCAGCGCAGCCCGTACGCGTCGATCACGGTCTGGTCGACGGTGTTGCCGGCCCGGTCGCCGGCGTGCACCCGCAGCGACACCGCGCCGCGGCCGGCCGGCACCGTGGCGGTGAACCGGGTGCCGGAGCCGTGCACCGGCACCGACCGCCACTTCTTCCCGCCGTCGAACGACACCTCGACCCGCAGGCTGGTGCCGGTCGGCGCCGAGACGCCGGTCGGCTGGCGCAGGGTCAGCCCGAGCTTGTGCGACGTGCCGCCCCGCACCTCACCGCGCAGGTCGGCGGGGACCTGGTAGTCGACCTGGAGCAGCGGCAGCGGCTTGGCCGCGTCCCCGGCCGGGCGGGCCGAGGTGAACTGCCAGGCCGTCTCGGTACGGGTGGCGTAGCGCCACTCGTCCGAGGAGCGCCGCGTGGCCAGGTCCAGCCGGTAGCGGGCCGACTCCGCGGTGGTGGGCACCGGCGCCCAACCGCCGGAGAGGTCGGCGATCTGCTTCCCGTCGCGGCTGAGCCGGGCCTCGACGGTGTCCGCCTCCTCGCCGCCGCCGGCCGGACTGTAGTTGCCCTCGGCGTCGACGAACTCGGCCACCCGCAGGTCGAGGTTGTCCCCGGTACGGGTCGGCACCGGAACCGCGCCGCCGGCCGGCACGGCCGGCCGGATCACCGGGGCGTGCCAGCTCTCGGTGTCCCGGTCGTCGGCGGCGTAGCGCCGGGGCTGCTGGGTGAGCCCGCCGAGCAGCCGACCCCAGGACCAGGTCACCCGGTGCAGGACCCGGTGCTGCCACCAGGCGTCCCCGGCGCTGACGAGCTCCTGCCGGGTGGTGCCGGTACGCACCAGCCGCTGGTCGTCGTTCCAGGAGGTCTCCTGCCACGGACGCCAGCCGAACCGCTGCTCGGTGGCCCACTCCGAGCCGCCGACGTCGCCGTAGTGGGCGGTCACCTCGGCGGTGTTCTTCGCGGTGACCGTGTGCACGATGCGCTCCGGCACCCGGCCCTTCGAGACCTGCCACACGTCGTACAGGTAGGGGCTGTCGACGGTCAGCGTCAGGTCAATCGTCGCCCGACCCTTGCGGGCCGCCGCGATCAACGGCTGGCCGTCGTCGTTCGCCACCGCCAGCGCGGGGACGGGCAGCCGGTCCCCCTCCGGGGTCCAGACCGTCCACGCGCTCTGGTCCGCCGGCCGGACGATGAGCACCGACTTCGCACCGGCCGCCGCGGCCGCCGCGATCTGCTCCTCCTCGGAGGCGTCCGGGTTGGTGACCAGCAGCGCCGCGGCGCCGCGCACCCGGGTCAGCTCGGCGGGGGTGCCGGTGCCGGCCCAGACCAGCGGCAGCTTCTGCCGGCCGGTCGGCGCCGGCGAGTGGCCCATCAGGTTGATGTCCAGCGGACCGGACACCCCGCTGATCTTGGCGTCCACCATCGGGGCGACCAGCTGCCAGCGCGAGGAGAACTCGAACTCGCCCTGACGCACCGCGCGGGTCGGCGTGACGTTGACCTGCTGGATGGTGCTGAAGGTCATCACGCCGTGGTCGACCTGCCGGCCGTTGCCGAAGATCCGGTGCTCGTAGAAGCTGATCGCGGCTCGCTGCTCGGCCGGCTTCGGCGTCTCGATCCGCACCGGCGTGCCCTTGCGGGGATCGAGCACCACGGTGACGTCGCGGGTGACCATCAGCTCCGGGTCGGTCGCCAGGGTGATCTGCTCGTCCAGCGGCGCGCCGTGCTCGATCAGCGCTTCGACCAGGTACGGGCCCTCCTCGACCTGCACCTGCGTCTCGCCGCCGACCCAGCCGATGAAGTCGGACTCGGGCTGCTCACCGAAGAGGGTGAGCACCGGCGCCAGGCCCGGCTGCCCCTGCAGGTCCAGCACCTTCACGGTGACCGTGTGCACCGGGCCGCTCAGGGTGAGCCCGACGGCGGTACGCACCGCGACGCCGTCCGCGCCGGTGGCCACCAGCCACCCGCCGTGCGGGCCGCGGGCCAGCTTCGCCGGATCCGCGCGCAGCGGCACGGCCACGCTGCCGCCCGCCGGCACGGTCACCTCGCCGCCGCCGACGGTGACCCCGTCGGGCTCGGCCGCCCCACTGTCCAGGTTCCGCAGGTCCAGGGCCAACCGCAGGGTCTGCGGGGCCGTGGTGCCGTTGGTGTACGTGACGCTCCGCTCGACCGTCGCGCCGCCGGTGGAGATTCGACCGAAGTCGGCGGTGGCCGAGCCGTACACCCGCTGGCTGAGCGCCCGGGCCACGTCGACCCGGCCGCCGCCCTGCTCGAAGACGGTCAGCTCCGGGTTGGCCTTGGTGGTGCTGACCAGCGCGTCCTTGAGCTTGCCGGCGGTCCAGTCCGGGTGGTCCTGGGCGAGGATCGCGGCCGCGCCGGCGACGTGCGGGGTGGCCATCGAGGTACCGGACGCGGTCGTGTACGCGTCGCCCACCGGCGTACCCATGGTGGTGCCGGCGGCGCGGGCGGCGATGATGCCGACGCCCGGCGCGGTGATCTCCGGCTTCAGGCCGTTGTCGCCGAGCCGCGGGCCGCGGCTGGAGAAGTCGGCGAGGTTGTCGTCGCGGTCCACCGCGCCGACCGTGAGCGCCGCGGTGGCCGCGCCCGGCGAGCCGACGGAACGCGGCGTGCCCTCGTTGCCGGCGGCGATGACGAAGAGCGCACCGGTCTCGGCGGTCAGGTCGTTGACCGCCTGGCTCATCGGGTCGGTGCCGTCGCTCGCGGAGCCGCCGAGGCTCATGCTGACCACCTTCGCGCCGGAGTGGGCGGCCCACTCCATGCCCGCGATGATGGACGAGCTGTAGCCGGAGCCGCCGTCGTCGAGCACCTTGCCGACCAGCAGCTGCGCGCCGGGGGCGACGCCCTTGCGCAACCCGTCGGAGGCGGCGCCGCTGCCGGCGATGGTTGCCGCCACGTGGGTGCCGTGGCCGTGCCCGTCGCGGGCGCTGCCGCTGCCGGAGAAGTCCTGCGCCTCGGCGATCCGACCGGCCAGGTCCGGGTGCGTCGAGTCGACGCCGGTGTCGAGCACCGCGACCCGGACGCCCTTGCCGTCCCGCCCGGCGGCCCAGGCCGCCGGAGCGCCGATCTGCGGCACGCTGTGCTCCAACGCCGGGCGGACCTTCCCGTCCAGCCAGATCCGGGCGACGCCGGCGCCGAGCCGGGCCGGCGAACCGGCGGTACGGGCCTGCGGGTTGGCGCGCAACGTCGTCCACAGGCCGCCGAGGTCGCCCTTGCCGACCCGCAGCGCCGCGCCGTTGATGCTCTCCAGCGGCCGGGCGTCGGTGGCGCCGGCGAGCGGCCGGACCCGACCGGCCGCCGGCTCCTGGTAGCGGACGATCAGCGGCAGCGAGCCCTGCGCGGCGTCGCCGTACCCGTCGGCGGCCAGCTCCTGCACGTCGAACAGGTCGGGGTCGAGCACCCCGGCGGAGAGGTACGGCACGACGTCGCTGGGCAGCACCCGCAGCCCGCCGTCGGCCTCGACGGTGTGGAAGATGATCCGCTCGCGGCCGGGGCCGGGGCGGACGGTGGCGGCGACCCGGCCGGGCGCCGCCTGGACGAGGTCGACCTGGTCGCCGGTGATCAGGGTGATGTGGACGGGCGCGGTGCCCGGGGCGGGCGTGGCCGGGGTAGGGCCAGTGGGCCGGGCGGACGGGTCGGCGGACGCCGGTGCGGCGAGTCCGACGACCAACGCGCCGACCGCGCCGGCGGTGAGCCAGCGAGGGGGCCTGTGCATGCGATGCGCTCCTCTACTCCAGGGGCCGGTCTCTGGTAAAGATCGACCGATCGGAGTTTGCGGCGCAGATCACTGCACGGTCACTAGCTGCGGCCCGCCGCACCGGCGACATGTCGCCAGGTGGACATCCGGCGGGCACCTGACGGACCTGCAAATGTCCGGCAGGTTACCGCCGAGATCGTGGTGTCTTCGGGGCCCTCGCCGGGTCCGCGCCGGAGCACGATCGGCGCCGGTCGGGCGGCGCGGGTGGGTCAGCGCCGCGAGCCGCGCCAGCCGTGCACCGGCAACCCGAACTTGGCCACCAACCGGTCGGTGAACGGCCGGTCGCGCAGCCGGACGATCCGCACCGGCAGCGCGCCCCGGCGCACCGTCACCCGGGCGCCCGGCGGCAGGTCGTAGACCCGCCGCCCGTCGCAGGAGAGCACCGCGAGGGTGGTGAACGGGTCCACGGTGATCACGAAGGTCGACGTCGGCGCGGTCACCAGCGGCCGGCTGAACAGCGCGTGCGCGCTGATCGGCACCAGCAGCAGCGCCTCCACCTCCGGCCAGACCACCGGCCCGCCGCCGGAGAACGCGTACGCGGTGGAACCGGTGGGGGTGGCGCAGACCACCCCGTCGCAGCCGTACCGGGACAGCGGCCGGCCGTCCACGTCGACGAGGAGCTCGAGCATCTGGGCCCGCTCCCCCTTCTCGACGCTGATCTCGTTGAGCGCCCAGGACTCGATCGTCGGCCCGCCGTCGAACTCGGCGGTGACGTCGAGGGTGAGCCGCTCGTCGACGGTGTAGTTGCGCGAGACCACGTCGCGTACCGCGCTGTCCAGGTCGCCGATCTCGGCCTCGGCGAGGAAGCCGACCTTGCCGAGGTTGATGCCGAGCAGCGGCGCCTTGGCCGGCCGGGCCAGCTCCGCCGCCCGCAGGAAGGTGCCGTCTCCGCCGAGCGCGAAGACGATCTCGGCCCCGTCGGCGGCCTCCAGCCCGGTCACCGGAACGACGCCGGGCAGGTCGAGGTCGTCGGCCTCCTCGGCCACCACGCGTACCTCGAAACCGGCCGCGATCAGGTCGCCGGCCACCGCCCGGGCGTGCTCGGTGCTGCGTCGCCGGCCGGTGTGGGTGACCAGCAGAGCGGTCCGGCTCACCGGGCCCGCCCTCGGGTCGCGGCGCACCGCCGGCCGGCGACCGGCCGGTCCGCGCCCGCCGTGCAACGCCCGCTCCTCGCGCTCACCCTGCGACCTCCTCCGCCGCCGAGCCCGGCACCGCGCCGGACGTCGTGGGGCCCTCCGGCCCGGCCGCGACCACCGCCCGCACCCGTTGCGGATCGGCCGGCGACGCGTCCCGGCGTAACCATACGAAGAACTCGACGTTGCCGCTCGGCCCCGGCAGCGGGCTGGCGGCCACGTCGGCCAGGCCCAGCCCGAGCTGCTCGGCGGCCGCGGCCACGTCGAGCACCGCCTCGGCGCGCAACTCCGGGTCGCGGACCACCCCGCCGGTGCCCACCCGTTCCTTGCCGACCTCGAACTGCGGCTTCACCATCAGCGCCAGATCACCGTCGGCGCGGGTGCAGCCGGCAAGCGCCGGGAGCACCAGCCGCAGCGAGATGAACGACAGGTCGGCGACGGTCAGGTCGACCGGCCCGCCGATGGTCTCCGGGGTGAGCGAGCGGACATTGGTGCGCTCGTGCACCCGCACCCGCTCGTCGGTACGCAGCGGCCACGCGAGCTGCCCGTAGCCGACGTCCACCGCGACCACCTCGGCCGCACCGGCGCGCAGCAGCACGTCGGTGAAGCCGCCGGTCGACGCGCCGGCGTCCAGGCAGCGCCGGCCGGTGACCGGCAGCCCGCCGAACGCCGCCAGCGCGCCGGCCAGCTTGTGCCCGCCCCGGGAGACGTACTCGGAACTCGGGTCCTCGCCGGTGACCAGCAGCGGGTCGGCGGGGTCGACCATCGCGGCCGGCTTGCGAGCCTGCACTCCGCGCAGCTGGACCCGGCCGGCCTCCACCAGCGCGGCGGCCTGCTCCCGGGAGCGGGCCAGGCCGCGGCGGACGAGCTCGGCGTCCAGCCGGTTGCGACGTGCCATGGGTGGTTCTCCGGTCTCAGGACTGGTCGATGGTGGCGAGGGTCTCGCGCAGCGTCTGGTAGGCCGCCTCGTACTGGGCGATCTGATCGGCCGGGGCGAGCGACGCCGCGTTGATCATCGCTTGGACGGCCGCGTCGACTGCCGGGTGCCCCCGGTCGTCCAGGTCGTCGCCGAGCGCCGAAGAGGACGCACTTCCACCGGACGGTGGGCCGGGTCGCACACCGGGCGGCGGCGCGGGCCGGGCTGCGGGCATGCCACCAGGCTGCGGGCCAGGACGGGTCGACGGCGGTGGGCCGGGGCGGCCGGCCGGCGGTGGGCCCGGGTGGAGCGGACCGGTCACGACCGGCCCCGGGAGGTCGGGCGGGTCACTCGGCACCGCCCGGCTGCTGCTTGCGGGCCACCTTCTGCGGCGGCCGGGCCGGCTCGGCGTCCCCGCCGGTGGGGGTGAGCGCGGCCGGCGACTTGCGTGCCACCGCCTTGCCGGGCTCGGCCTTCTTGGCCACCGCCTTCTTTGCGACGGCCTTCTTCGCGACAGCCTTCTTCGCCACGGCCTTCTTGGCCGGCGGCGCGGAGACCGGGGCGCCGAGCGACTCGGTGGACGGCACCGGACCCGGGCCGGTGCTCGGCTCCGCCGCCGGTTTCGGACCGGTCTGTGCGGCGGTCACCGGGGCGGGGGCGCGCCGCGGCCCGGCCGGTGCCTCCGCAGCGGCCTGCGGCGCGGTGGCGGCCGGCGCGGCGACGCTGGGCGTACCCGCGGCCCGGGCCTCGCGCAGCTGCCGGTCCAGCTCCTGCACCCGGCGGGTCAGTTCGGCGACCTCCTCGGCGGTGGCGAGCCCGACCGCGCCGAGCGCCCGGTCGACCTCGAACCGGACGAGCTTGGTCAGCGCCTCCCGGTTCGCCGCGCTGGTGGAGACGAGCTCCTCGCCGAGCGCCTGGAGCTGCGCGGCGGTCGCGCCGCCCGACCCGACGAGTCGGCGGACCACGTCCTGGGCCTTCTTCCGGGGCGCCTCCGTCAGGCCCATGGCCAGCTCGAGGTAGGCGCGCCACGCGTCCTGCATGCCTGAGTCCTTCCGCGGGGCGGGGGGTGTGCAGGTGTCACGCTACCGGGCACCCGGGACCGGCCTGTGCGGTACGGTGCCGGGGACGGCGTGGCGTGGGGCGAGGAGGCGGCGAGTGGCCAGCGTGGACGAGTGTCGGCAGGCGTTGCAGGAGCTAGCCGCCCGGCTCGACAGCAACGCCGCGACGGTGCGCGAGCGCGTCGACCTGGATCGGACGCTCGCCTGCCGGATCACCGACCTGGAGACCGCGTTCCACGGCCGGATCGCCGACGGCCGGCTGCTCGACCTGACCGACGGCGACGACCCGAAAGCCAAGATCGCGCTGAGCACCAGCAGCGACGACCTGGTCGCGCTGGTCGCGGGCGATCTCGACATCGCCCGCGCGGTCGCGTCCCGCCGGGTGTCGATCAAGGCGAACCCGTTCGACCTGATGAAGCTGCGCAAGCTGCTCTGAGTCGCGGGCAGACTGAGCCGAGCGCGTCGGCGCTCGGTTTGATGGTGCTCAGGTCGCGACGGCGAGCGCGGTCAGCGCCCGGGGGCCGTGCTCAGGTCGCGAGGCCGAGCGCGGTCAGCGCCCGGGTGGCGTCCGGTGAGCCGGCGCGGATCGGTGGGACCGCCGGCGCCGACCAGGCCGCCGCGCAGAGCGCGGCGAGAGCGTCCAGCGGCCGTCCCGCGCCGGTCAGCTCCAGACCGCCGTCGCGGGCGGCCACCGACCAGCCCCCGGCGTCCGCCGGGCCCGGTACCCGCACCACGGCCGCCGGATCGAAGAGCCCGGCCAGGTCGTGCGCGACGAAGGTGGGGCGGCGGGCCGGCTCGGCGGCGAGCAGTTCGGGTACGTCGCTGACGCCGGTGAGCACGAGCAGACTGTCCAGCCCGGCCCGGCGGGCGCCCTCGATGTCGGTGTCCAGCCGGTCCCCGACCACCAGGGTCCGACCGTCGTCGATCCGGCGGGCGGCGGTGGCGAAGAGCTCCGGTTCGGGCTTGCCGACCACGACGTCCGGCTCGCGGCCGAGCGCGGTGCGCAGCACGGCGACCAGGGCACCGTTGCCGGGCAGCGGTCCCCGCCCGCTGGGCAGGGTGCGGTCGGTGTTGGTGGCGATCCAGGTGGCGCCACCGCGGACCGCGACGGTCGCCTCGGCCAGGTGGGTCCAGCCGACCTGCGGCCCGTACCCCTGCACCACCGCGTGCGGCTTCTCGTCGGCCCGGTCGACCGGGCTGAGGCCGACCGCGGCGATCTCCGCCCGCAACGCCTCGGCGCCGACCACCAGCACGGGGGCGCCGGCCGGCAGCCGGTCCCGGAGCAGCTCGGCGGCGGCCGCCGCGGAGGTCAGCACCTCCTCGCGCCGGGCCGGCACGCCCATCCCGCTGAGCAGGTCGGCCACCTCGCTCGACCGGCGGGAGGCGTTGTTCGTCGCGTACGCGACCGCCCGGCCCTCGGTGTGCAGGCGGCCGACCGCCTCGACCGCGCCGGGGATCGGCCGGTCGATCAGGTAGATCACACCGTCCAGGTCGAAGACGACCTGGGCGTACCCGTCGACCAGCCGCGCCCCGGCGTCAGTGGTCACCGGGCGACCGGGCCCGTCTCGTCGTGGCCCGCCGGAGCGTCCGCTCCGGCGCGCACGGTCAGGTCGGGGTCGTCCGCCCCGCCGCTGCCGAGCGCGTCGTCACGGGTCACCGTCTTCAGGTCAGCATCGTCATCGGATGCGTCGTCGTCATCATCGGATGCGTCGTCGTCGGCCGCCTCCGGGAGCACGTCGGCGGGCGCGTCCGGCTCGGCGTCGTCGCTGACGAGGTCGGTGTCCGGGCGGGCCGGCACGGTGCCGGGCGTACCCGGACCGGCGGCGATCTCCTCCACCGGCTCCTCGTCCTCGTCGTCGCCCTCGATGACCACCCCGTCGAGTTCCAGCAGCCGCTCGGCGGCGTCGGTCTCACTCTCGGTGTCCACCTCGGAGGCGCGAGCGAACCACTCCCGGGCCTCCTCGCGCCGGCCGACCGCGAGCAGCGCGTCGGCGTACGCGTAGCGGAGCCGGGCCGTCCACGGCTCGGCCGCGTCGGTGGTCAGCTCGCGGACCTGGAGCATGGCGACCGCGGCGTCCTTCTGGCCGAGGTCCCCGCGCGCCCCGGCGGCGACGATCAGCAGCTCGATGGCGACGGCCTGGTCGAGCGCGTCCCGGTCCGCGCCGCGGAACAGGTCGATGGCCCGCTCCGGCCGCCCGAGCGCGCGCTCGCAGTCGGCCAGCACCGCCAGGTGGCTCTGGAGGCCGGTCATCCGGTGGTACGTCCGCAGCTCGGCGATGGCGGTCTGCCACTCGCCGGCGTGGTACGCGGCCAGGCCGACGGCTTCCCGCACCGCCGAGATCCGGGACGCCAGCCGTCGGGCGGCCAGCGCGTGCGCCAGCGCCTCGGCCGGGTCCTCGTCGATCAGCTGACCGGTCGCCACGAGGTGCCGGGCCACGGAGTCCGCGACCGGCTTGGCCAGCGACAGCAGCTCGGCGCGGACGTCCTTGTCCAGGTCGGTCGCGACGATCTCGTCCGGCAACGCGGGGGCCGTACCGCCCTCGCCCGCCCGCTCCGGACGCGCTCCGCGCTCATCCTCGCGGCGCCGGTCACCGAAGCCGCCTTCGCGCCGGCGGTCGTCGAAGCCCCGGTCGTCCCGGCGCGGCCGCTCGCCGCCACGGAAACCGCCCTCGCGGTCACCGCCGCGGTAGCCACCCTCGCGGCGCTCGCCGCCACGGAAGCCGCCCTCGCGGGGCGCACCGCCCTGGTAGCCACCCTCGCGGCGGTCACCGCCGCGGAAGCCGCCTTCACGACGGTCACCGCCCCGGAAGCCGCCTTCACGGTCACCACTACGGAAGCCACCTTCGCGGCGCTCACCGCCGCGGAAGCCACCCTCGCGCGGCGGGCCCGACCGGTAGCCGCCCTCACGGTCGCCACCACGGAAACCGCCCTCGCGACGGTCACCGCCCCGGAAGCCGCCTTCACGACGGTCACCGCCGCGGAAGCCACCCTCACGCGGTGCGCCATCACGGAAACCACCCTCGCGACGATCACCGCCCCGGAAGCCGCCTTCACGACGGTCACCGCCCCGGAAGCCACCCTCACGCGGTGCGCTGTCACGGTCGCCGCCACGGAAGCCGCCCTCACGGCGGTCACCGCCGCGGAAGCCACCCTCGCGGGGCGCGCCGTCACGGTCGTCACCACGGAAACCACCTTCGCGGTTACCGCCGCGAAAGCCGCCTTCGCGACGCTCGCCGCCCTGGCCACCCTCACGACGGTCACCACCGCGGAAACCACCCTCGCGACGGTCACCGCCGCGGAAGCCACCCTCACGCGGTGCGCCCTCGCGATCACCGCCGCGGAAGCCACCCTCGCGGCGCTCACCACCACGGAAACCACCTTCACGGCGGTCACCGCCGCGGAAGCCACCCTCGCGGGGCGCGCCGTCACGGTCGCCACCACGGAAACCACCTTCGCGGTTACCGCCGCGGAAGCCGCCTTCGCGACGCTCGCCGCCCTGGCCACCCTCACGACGGTCACCACCGCGGAATCCACCCTCGCGACGGTCGCCACCACGGAAACCACCCTCGCGGCGCTCACCACCACGGAAACCACCTTCACGGTTACCGCCGCGGAAGCCGCCTTCGCGACGCTCGCCGCCCTGGCCACCCTCACGACGGTCACCACCGCGGAATCCACCCTCGCGACGGTCGCC
>NZ_JBEZFU010000020.1:68552-69155 GCF_040649635.1 Micromonospora sp. NPDC048909
CACCACGGAAACCACCCTCGCGGCGCTCACCGCCGCGGAAGCCACCCTCACGCGGCGCGCCGTCACGGTCGCCGCCACGGAAACCACCTTCACGACGGTCACCGCCACGGAAGCCACCCTCACGGGGCGCGCCATCACGGTCGCCACCGCGGAAACCACCCTCACGGCGGTCACCGCCACGGAAGCCCTGGTCGCGGTCACCGCCACGGGAACCACCGGGGCGGAAGCCGCCTTCGCGCCGGTCGCCGCCTCGGGCGCCGTCACGGTCTCCGGAGTACCCGCGCGCACCACCACGGTTGTCCTGGCCGCCTCGGTACGGCGGCCGGTCGCGGTCGTCCCGCCGCGGGGCTCGGTCTCGCCCACCCGGCCCGTCGGTGCGGTCCTCGTTACGACGGGGGCGGTCGCCGCCCTGCGGTCCTGAACTCACGGGGTACATCCTTCCTGATTGCGCCAGCTGTGGCGCTACGCAGTCGAGGGCCGACCCGGATGGGGCGGCCCTCGACTGGAAGATTGTCCGGCGGTGTCCTACTCTCCCACACCCTCCCGAGTGCAGTACCATCGGCGCTGGAGGGCTTAGCTTCCGGGTTCGGAATGTGACCGGGC
>NZ_JBEZFU010000021.1:0-56472 GCF_040649635.1 Micromonospora sp. NPDC048909
CCGACCTCGTCGCCCAGCACTGGAACAACTGACAACCACACAGCACGACCCTGACCGCTGGCCGGCACCCTGACACGGGTGCCGGCCAGCGGCGTATCCCGATCACTTCGGCCGGCACCCCACCCAGGATCGCCGGCCGGCGTCATATCCCGGTCGCGGTCGCCGGCACCCCACCCGCATGCCGGCCAGGAGCGCCTCGTGATCGCGACACCACCCCGGCCCGGGCCGGCCTGGCCTCGCGGAGGCGAGATCTTGGACGGTTTCCGTTAGGTCCTAACGGAAACCGTCCAAGATCTCAGGCTGTGGGGAGCTCGCGCCGATGGTGGCGGGGGGTGCGGGGGCGGGGTGGCTCGAGCCGAGCGCAAGCTGCGGACCCCGGCCGGCGGTCCTGCGGCCGGCGGACCTGCGGCCGGTGGGCGGCGGACCCCGGCCGGCCGACCGGCGGGCGGCGGACCCGCGGGCGGGTCGCTGTGGTGCGTGCGGCGCCGACCGGTCGAGCGGGGTGAGCCGAGATCGTCGACGCCGGCATGCGGCCGTGCTGTCGGCGGGTGGTGGACCCCGGCCGGCCGACCGGCGGGCGGCGGACCCGCGGGCGGGTCGCTGTGGTGCGGCGCCGACCGGTCGAGCGGGGTGAGCCGAGGTCGTCGACGCCGGCATGCGGCCGTGCTGTCGGCGGGTGGTGGGCGATGGTAGCGGCGGCGGGCGGTGGGTGGTCGGGGATGTGAAGAAGCGGGGTGGGAATGGTCGGGGGCGTGGGTAGGTTGTACGGGGTGTCGGTGTGTCCTGTGTCCCCGGGCCTCACCTGATAATTGCCGTCGCGGAAACCGTTTGGCTGGAGCCGCGTCGCGCCACTCGCCGCGAGGCGACCTGCACACCGACACCCCAGTGCCGCCCCCGGCCATCAGGCCGGGGGCGGCACTGTCTTGAGGACGGCGGGGACACCCGAAGTCGTGGCCCCCGCGCGTCCGGACAACGGGCGAGAATGCCGGGATGAGCGTGGACGTGGCGTGGTCGGAGCAGCCGGGTGTGGTCGTACTGCCGAGCGGGGCCTCGGTGCGCGGGCGCCGGATCGCCGACGTGGCGTCGCCGGCCGATTTCGCCCTGCTCTTGGCGGGCGGTCCGGCACCGGCGTGGGCGCACCGGCGGATCCGGTGGCCGGACTTCTGGGTACCGCTGGACCGGGCCGACGCGTTGGACGCCCTGCGGGAGGCGCTGCGCCGGGCGCATGCCGGCGAGCGGGTGGAGATGGCGTGTCGAGGCGGCCAGGGCCGTACCGGTACGGCTCTGGCCGCGCTCGCCGTGCTGGACGGTCTGCCCGCCGAGCGGGCGGTGGACTGGGTACGCACCAGCTATCGGCCGCGGGCCGTGGAGACCCCCTGGCAACGGCGCTGGTTGCGCCGGCTGGCGTGACGGCGCCCGGCGCCCGGGTTCGGTGGTTGCCCACCGGGGAGCTCGAAACCGAAAGGCCGGGCGTCGGGGCCTGCTCACCGCCGGGCGCGGGAGGCGTCAGGCGGCCACGTACTCCCGCAGGTGCTGGGCGGTCAGTGTGTCGCCGCGCGCGACCAGCTCGGCGGGCGTACCGGTGAAGATGACCTTTCCGCCGTCGTGCCCGGCGCCCGGGCCCATGTCGATCAACCAGTCGGCGTGCGCCATCACCGCCTGATGGTGCTCGATCACGATGACGGTGTTGCCGGCGTCGACGAGCCGGTCGAGCAGCGCCAGCAGCTGGTCGACGTCGGCCAGGTGCAGGCCGGTGGTGGGCTCGTCCAGGACGTAGGTGCTGGTCTTCTCGGCCATGTGGATGGCGAGCTTGAGCCGTTGTCGTTCGCCGCCGGAGAGGGTGGTGAGCGGCTGGCCCAGGCTGAGGTAGCCCAGCCCGACGTCGACCAGCCGACCCAGGATGACGTGGGCCGGACCGCTGGGGAAGAAGTCGTACGCCTCGACGACCGACATGGCGAGCACCTCGCTGATGTTCTTCCCGCGCAGCGTGTAGGTGAGCACCTCGTCGGTGAAGCGGCGGCCCTCGCACCGCTCGCAGACGGTCGCCACCCCGGCCATCATCGCCAGGTCGGTGTAGATCAGGCCGATGCCCTTGCAGGCCGGGCAGGCCCCCTCGGAGTTGGCGCTGAACAGGGCGGCCTTCACCCCGTTGGCCTTGGCGAACGCGGTGCGCACCGGGTCGAGCAGGCCGCTGTAGGTGGCCGGATTGCTGCGTCGGGAGCCGCGGATGGGGGACTGGTCGACGATGACCACCCCGTTGCGCCGCTGCAGCGAGCCGTGGATCAGTGAGCTCTTGCCCGAGCCGGCGACCCCGGTCACCACGCTGAGCACACCGAGCGGGATGTCGACGCTGACGTCGCGCAGGTTGTGCAGGTCGGCGTTGCGGATCGGCAACTGCCCGGTCGGACGGCGTACCTCGGCCCGGAGACTGACCCGGTGGTCGAGGTGGTGCCCGGTGAGCGTGTCGGAGCGACGCAGGCCGGGGACGTCGCCGGTGTAGCAGATGTGGCCGCCGGCGGTGCCGGCGCCCGGCCCGAGGTCGACCACGTGGTCGGCGATCGCGATGGTCTCCGGTTTGTGCTCGACCACCAGCACCGTGTTGCCCTTCTCGCGCAGCTGCAACAGCAGGCCGTTCATCCGGGCGATGTCGTGCGGGTGCAGGCCGACCGTCGGCTCGTCGAAGACGTAGGTGACGTCGGAGAGGCTGGAGCCCAGGTGCCGGACCATCTTCACCCGCTGCGCCTCACCACCGGAGAGGGTGGCCGACTCCCGGTCGAGGCTGAGGTAGCCGAGGCCGATCTCGACCAGTGACTCCAGCAGGCCGCGCAGGTTGCCGGTCAGCGGCGCGACCGCCGGGTCGTCGATGCCGCGGACGAACTCGGCGAGGTCGCTGATCTGCATCGAGGAGCACTCGGCGATGTTGCGGCCGGCGATGCGGGAGGAGAGCGCCGCCTCGTTGAGTCGGGTGCCGCCGCAGGCGGCGCAGGTGGTGAAGGTGACCGCCCGGTCGACGAAGGCCCGGATGTGCGCCTGCATCGACTCGCGGTCCTTGGCGAGCATGAGCCGCCGGACCTTCGTCACCAGGCCCTCGTACGTCCAGTTGTTGCTGCCCATCTTGATCTTCGTGGCGGGCTTGTGCAGGAAGTCCTCCCACTGCTGGGCGGTGTAGTCCTGCAGCTTCGCGTCGGGGTCGAACAGGCCGGAGCCGACGATGGTCTGCCAGTACCAGGAGTCGACGGCGAAGTTGGGCACCTTGATGGCGCCGTCGTTGAGCGACCGCTCGACGTCGACCAGTTCGTGCACGTCGAGGTCGGAGACCCGGCCCAGCCCCTCGCAGGTGGGGCACATGCCCTCGGCCAGGTTGAAGCTGAACGCGCCGGCGCCACCCACGTGTGGGGTGCCGAGCCGGCTGAACACGAGCCGCAGCATGGCGTACGCGTCGGTGGCGGTGCCGACGGTGGATCGGGAGTTGGCCCCCATCCGCTCCTGGTCGACCACGATCGCGGCGCTCAGGTTGCGCAGCGAGTCGACGTCCGGCCGGTTCACGTTCGGCATGAAGGACTGCAGGAAGGCGCTGTAGGTCTCGTTGATCAGGCGCTGCGACTCGGCGGCGATGGTGCCGAAGACGAGTGACGACTTGCCCGATCCGGAGACACCGGTGAAGACGGTGAGCCGGCGCTTGGGGATGTCCACCGATACGGAGGCGAGGTTGTTCTCCCGCGCCCCGCGTACCTCGATCATGTCGTGGCTGTCGGCGACGGACCGTGCTGGCTGCGGCATGCGAACCCTTCACGAGATCGGTGGGGCAGGCGGACGCCCACCCTGGCATCGGGGTCTGACAGCTTCAATTCTCTCATTCATGAACTTGTAGAGGGTTTCGCGAACTACCGAGCGTGGAAGGCGGTGAGATAGGAGGGAAAGTCTCAAACGACATGGCAACCGGTAGGGTGATCGGCGTGCACACCGGTGAGCGGTTGCGGGCGGTCGATCTGGCGGCGACCGCCGGGATCTCGGTGCAGCAGGTCCGCAACTACGTGGACCTTGGGGTGCTCCCCGCGGTGCGGCGCACCGAGAGCGGTTACCGGATCTTCACCGCCGAGCACGCCCGCGCCCTGGCGGTGGCGCGCCGGATGGCGGAGGGGCACGGCTGGGCGCGTACCCGGGAGATCATGGCCGCCGTGCACCGCGACGACCTGCCGGCCGCGCTGGCGGCGCTCGACGGCGGCCACGCCGAGCTGGACCGCGAGCGGGCCGAGATCCGTCGGGTTCTCGGCGCGTTCGAGACGGTGGTGACCAGCCCGGCGGCGGTCGCGCCGGCGCCACGCGGTGGCGCCCGGATCGGTGAGGTGGCGGCGCTGGTCGGCGTCCGTACCTCGCTGCTTCGGCTCTGGGAGGAGCGCGGCCTGCTGCGCCCGGTCCGGGCCCGGGGCACCGGCTACCGGGTGTACGACGACGCCGAGCTACGCGCCGCGCAGGTGGTCGCACTGCTGCGCCGAGGTGCCTATCCGTTCGACATCATCGCGGCGGTGCTGGCCGAGCTGCGCACCACCGGCAGCGCCCAGCGGGTCCGCGCCGAGCTGGGCCGGCGAGAGCAGGAGCTGCACCGGCGCAGCCTGCGGCGGCTGCGCGCCTCCGCCGCGTTGCACGACTACCTGCGCCACCGGGAATCCCTCGGCCCGGCCAGACCCGGTGCGGCCGGTGCCGTGGCGGACGACGCGCGGTCGGCCTGAGGCGCGGCGGCTTGCCCGCGGTCCCGGCCCGGCGCCTCTGCGGCCCGGATTAGGGTGCTGGCATGAGAGTTCGGCTGCTGACGACCACGGCGACGGCCGTCCTGCTCTCCGCCGTCGTGGCCGCCCCGGCCGTCGGCGCTGACGCCCGGCAGCGGGTCGGTCCCGCCAGGGCGGCCGGCGGGACGCTGGGCACCGAGTCGCTGGTGTACCGCGCCGGCGCGACGCGGGCCGTGCCCTGCCCGCGCGCGGCGGCCCCGGCGGTCTCGCGCCCGCCGCGCCCGTCCCCACCGCCGGTGGTGCCGGAGGACCGGGTCGTCGGCGGGCCGGAGCTGGACACCGCCGGGCTGGCCGTGCCGGCGGGGGTGCCCGCGCCGCCGAAGATCACCGCCACCTCCTGGCTCGTCGCCGACCTGGACACCGGGCAGGTGCTCGGCGGCTGCGGCCCGCACGAGTACGCGACCCCGGCCAGCGTGCAGAAGCTGCTGCTGGCCGCGACCATGCTGCCGCGACTGGACCCGAAGCAGGTCGTCACGGTCACCGCGGCGGACATGCGGATCGAGCCCGGGTCGTCGGCGGTCGGGTTGGTCGAAGGGGGCCGGTACAGCGTCGAGACGGTCTGGCTGGGGCTGCTGCTCAACTCGGGCAACGAGGCGGCGAACGTGCTGGCCCGGCTGGGCGGAGGCGCCGACGGCGCGGCGGGCGGGGTACGGGCGATGAACGAGTACGCGCGCCGGCTCGGCGCACTTCAGACGCACGCGGTCACCCCCTCCGGGCTCGACGGGCGCGGGCAGTTCACCAGCGCGTACGACCTGGCCCTGATCGCCCGCGTCTGCTTCGCCGACCCCACGTTCCGGCGGTACGCGCTGACCGAGCTGACCCGGATCCCGGCCCAGCCGGCGAAGCGGACCAAGGGCTTCCAGATCCAGAACGAGAACCAGTTGATCTACCGCTACCCGGGCGCGCTGGGCGGCAAGACGGGCTTCACCGACCTGGCCCGGCACACCTACGTCGGCGCCGCCGAGCGCGACGGTCGCCGGCTGGTGGTCACGCTGCTGGGCGGTGAGCCGCAGCCGAAGCGTGGCTGGGAGCAGGGCGCGGCGCTGCTCGACTGGGGGTTCGCGCTGCCCCGGTCGGCCTCGGTCGGTCGGCTGGTCGAGCCCGGGGAGCTGTCGGCGACGCCGACGGCCACCCCGTCCCCGCCGGCCGCCCCCGGGCAGGCGCGACCGGCCGCTGCGAGCGGTTCGGTCGGCGGTGGGGCGTCGGGCTTCTGGGCGGCGGCCGGGCTGGCCGGCGCCGCGGCCGTCCTGCTGCTCGCCGGGCTGGTGTGGCGCCGCCGGGCCGCGCGCCGGCAGGCCCCCTGACGCGGGCGGGGCAGGCACCGGGCAGGTGCCCCGGCCGGGCGGACCAGCCGCCGGGCGGTCGGCCACGGATCGACAAGCGCCGACGGGATCCATAGACTCCGGTCGCTCCGGTACCACGAGTCCAGGAGGATCCCCGTGTCGCGTGAACCACGACCGCAGTCCATTCCCGACCCGCGCCGCCCGACCCGTACGCTGGCCCGCCTCGCCAGCGTGGCGCTGGTCGCCGGGGCACTGGTCGCCGCCGCCGGCGCCGCCGCGGTGGCCGCCCCCGTCGGGTCCGCCGCCCCGGCGGTCGCCCCGGCCGGCTCGGGCGCCACCCACGGCCCGTGCGGCTACCTCGCCACCCCGGAGGAGCCGGCAGCCCGGCCGGTCCCGCTGCCGCCCGACCCCCGCCGTACGCCGGACCGGGGCACCGTCCGGGTGACGTTGTGGACCAACCACGGCCCGATCGGGCTGCTCCTGGACCGGGCGGCGGCGCCGTGCACGGTGCAGAGCTTCCTGCACCTGACCCGCCACCGCTTCTACGACCGGACCTCCTGCCACCGGCTCACCGCGTACCCCACGCTCAGCGTGCTGCAGTGCGGGGATCCGTCCGGCACCGGTTCGGGTGGGCCCGGCTACCGCTACGCCGACGAGCTGCCGACCGACCTGCCGCCGGCGCCCACCGACCCGACGGGCGAGCGCCGGCTCTACGCCCGGGGCACGCTCGCCATGGCCAACGCCGGGCCGGACACCAACGGCAGCCAGTTCTTCCTGGTCTACGCCGACTCGGCGCTGCGGCCGAACTACACCGTCTTCGGCTCGGTCGACCGGGCTGGGCTGGCCACGCTCGACCGGATCGCGGCCGGGGGAGTGGCCCCGACCGAGGAGGACCCGGCACCCGTCGACGGCGCGCCCGCGCTCCCGGTCGACATCCGCAAGGCCCTGCGGCACCACCACGGCTGACGGATCACGTCCGCGCCGCGCCGACCGGGAGCCGATCCGGCCGGCGCGGCGCTGCCGGTGACTGGGGCCGGCGCTGGACGGCCGGCGCAACGGCGGGCCACCGGCGCGGGACGGCTGGTTGGGCTGCTCGCCCGGCACGGCCGGCGCGGGACCGCCCGGTGCCTGGCCCCAGCAGGCGCATGATCTCCGCCGCGCCCGCCCCGTCCTCGCCCGGCATGACCGGCGCGGGAGCGGGCATCACTCTGGCCACGGCGGGGGAGTGAGGTGCGGGTGGTGGCGGCAGCGGTGCGGCACCGGCGGGTGTCGGTGGACGGTGTCGACGTCTTCTACCGGGAGGCCGGGCCGGCGCAGGCACCGGTGGTGCTGCTGCCGCACGGCTACCCGTGCTCGTCGTTCCAGTACCGCAACCTGATGGCCGCGCTGGGCGACCGCTGGCGGCTGATCGCGCCGGACCTGCCGGGCTTCGGCTACAGCGCCACCCCCGACCCGGCGGACTTCGACTACACCTTCGCGGGATATGGCCGTTTCCTGCGCCGCTTCGTGGACATCCTGGGTCTGCCCCGGTACGCGATCTACCTGCACGACTACGGCTCGCAGCACGGCTTCCGGCTGGCCATGTCGGCGCCGGATCGGGTCGCCGCGTTGATCGTCCAGAACGGCGACATCTACCGGGACGAGTTCGGCCCGAAGTACGCCCCGCTGCTGAGCTACTGGTCGCGCCCCACCCCGCAGGGACGGGCCGAGCTGGCCGGCAACGTCAGCGTGGCGGGATTCCGCGACGAGTTCATCGGTGAGCTGCCCGCGCGGTTGGCGGACCGGGTCAGCCCCGACCTGTGGACGCTCGCCTGGGCGCAGTTGAGCAGCCCACCGCGGCCGGAGATCCTGCTCGGGATCTTCACCGACCAGGCCAACACCCTGGCCGATTTCACCCGGATGCAGTCGTACCTGCGGGAGCACCGGCCGCCCACGCTGATCGTGTGGGGATTGCACGACGGCTACATGCCGCCCGCAGCGGCCCGGGCCTACCTGCGCGACCTGCCCGACGCCGAGCTGCATCTGCTCGACGGCGGGCACTGGGCGCTGGAGACCAACCTGGACGAGATCGTCTTCCTGGCCCGCGACTTCCTCGGTCGGACGCACTCGAACGGTGCCACCCGCTCGTAGCTCGCGATCTTCACCGCAGCGGGCAGCCCGCGGAGCCGACCGCCACGGTGTCGGGCGCGGTACCCCGACCGGGTGAACGGCGCAGAGCGGCGACCAGTCGGGGTGGGGGTGCGGCATGCTGCGATCGATGATGCCGGCGCGACCGTCGACACCGGGTCCACCCGCGGCTGTCGGCACCCGTCGCGCCCGCCATCCGACTCGACGGCGGCCGGGCGGCGGGGGCGGAGCCGCGCGGCTCACACCACGGCCATCGTGCGGCCGACCGGTGCTCCCGAGACAGCAGGGCGGAGAGGAATTCCAGATGCCAGACGGCGACGTGCCCGAGCGGATGCAGGCCGCGGCCTTCGACGAGTTCGGCGGTCCGGAGGTGATCACCCCGCGCATCCTGCCGGTGCCGCAGATCGCCGACGACGAGGTCCTGCTCAAGGTGTGGAGCGCCGGGGTGGGGGTGTGGGACGCCGCCGAGCGCGAGGGCAAGCTGGTGCCCGAGGGCGCGTCGTTCCCGATCGTTCCCGGCGCCGAGGCGGCCGGGACGATCGCCGCCGTCGGGGGACAGGTGACAAACGTGACCGTGGGCGACCTGGTCTACGCGTACGCCCACACCCGGCCGAAGGGCGGCTTCTACGCGGAGTACGCGGCGACGAAGGCGGAGTACGTCGCGAAGCTGCCGGCGGGAGTGCCGGTGGAACATGCCGGAACCATGCCCACCGACGCGCTGACCGCGTTGTCGGGGCTGAACCTCCTGGGCCTGCCGGCCGGCGCGTGGCTGCTGATCTTCGGCGCGAGTGGCGGCCAGGGGCATCTGGCGGTGCAGTTGGCCAAACGGCAGGAGCTCAAGGTGATCGCCGTGGCGTCCGGGGCCGAGGGCGTGGCGCTGGTGACCCGCCTCGGCGCCGACGTGGCGCTCGACGGCCACGGCGAGATCACCGAGGTGCTGGCGCGGATCCGGGAGGTGGCTCCGGACGGCGTCGACGGTCTGCTGGCGATGGCGGGGGGCAGGACGCTGGACCGACTCGCCGAGGCGCTGCGCGACGGTGCCGTGCTCGCGCACCCCAACGGTGTGCAACCGGCACCGAACGAGCGACCCGGCGTGAGGGTCCAGGCGTACGAGGGCGAGACCGGACCCGGGCAGTTGCGGCGACTCAACGAGCTGATCGAGGCGGGACCGTTCCAGGTGCACGTCGCCGAGAAGTTTCCGCTGGGGCGGGCGGCGGAGGCGCATCGCCGCCTGCAGACCTCCTACCCGGGCAAGCTGCTGCTCACCGTGAGCTGAGCGCCGGACGAGCCCGGCCGCGCCGCAGCGAAGCGGCCGCGCGGCCCGCTCGCACGCACCTTCCTAGCCGTGCCATCCGTCCGCCTCGTGGGAGCTCTTCCGGCCGTGATCACGGCTGATTACGGCCGGATTTCTCCGGAATTCTCGGGCCCGAACCGGAAGTGCTCGGGCCGCCCGTCGGATGCGGTTCGGGCCCTCACGACGCGCGCGACGAGCCGACCGGCGGCGCGGCCGTGCTGTCGCGGACCACCAGTTCGGTGGCGAGCTCCACCCGGGGCGAGTCGATGGCCTCGCCCTGGGCGAGTCGCAGGACGGTTCGCGCGGCCAGCCGACCCATCTCGACCAGCGGTTGCCGCACGGTGGTCAGTGGCGGTGAGGCCCACCGCGCCTCGGGCAGGTCGTCGAAGCCGACCACGCTGACGTCGCCCGGGACCAGCAGACCGCGCTGCCGGATGGCCTCATAGACGCCGAACGCCATCTGGTCGCTGGCCGCGAAGATCGCCGTCGGCGGCTCGTCGAGGTCGAGCAGCGAGGATCCGGCGGCGAAGCCGGACGCGTGGTAGAAGTCGCCCGGCCGGAGCAGGTGGTCCTCCAGCGGCAGGCCGGCGGCCTCCAGTCCGGCCCGGTAGCCGTCCAGCCGGGCCCGGCTGCACAGCAGGTGCGTCGGCCCGGCCACGAACCCGATCCGCCGGTGCCCGAGTGAGAGCAGGTGCTCGGTCGCGGCGAGCCCGCCGGCCCAGTTGGTGGCTCCTACGGTTGGCACGTCGATGGCGGGCACGCCGGCCGGGTCGACCACCACCACGGGCACGTTGAGCCGCCGCAGCTGGGCGTAGAGCGGGGGGCTGACGTGCGAGGTCACGAAGATGACACCGTCGGTGGCCCGGGCGCGCAGGTTCTGCAGCCACTGACGGGCGGCGGTGGACTGTCGGTGTATCGCCGAGACGACGGTGCCGAGACCGGCGGCGTGGCCGACGTCCTCCACGCCGCGGATGATCTCCACGGCCCAGGGGCTGTCGAGGTCGTTGAAGACCAGGTCGAGCAGGCCGGGGCTCCGTACCGCGCGGGTGGCCCGACGCCGGTAACCGTGGTGGCGCAACAGCTCCTCGACCCGCTCACGGGTGCCGGGCGCGACGTCCGATCTTCCGTTGAGCACCCGCGACACGGTCGGCACCGAGACCCCGGCCTCCCGGGCGATGGCGGTGATGGTCACCCTGCGTCCCTCGTCGGCGTCCACCGGCGTCTCCCTCCCCGGCTCGGCGCCGGACCCGGCGGCGCCAGGTCCGGAAGCCCCGCCGCCGCTGCCCCGTCCCGGTCATCTTGCCGCACGGACCGGGGGCTGGCGACAGGGCGGATCGGCACCGTGTTCCGGGAAGTTGCGGAGGATTCCCGGAAGTCCGGCTGATCGGCTCGGGCCGGCGCGTCGCCGGGCCCGGCGGAGCCCCCGTGACCTCGCCGCTCAGCCGCTCGCCTCGGGCGCCGACGTCGGTCGACCGGGCCCGAGGGGCGGCGGGTACGGGGCGCAGGAGGATCGGACGACAAGCTCGGTCGGCAGTCGGACGTGCGGGTCGCGTTCGACACCGCCGACGAGGTCGATGAGCAGCCGCATCGCCTCGGCGCCCATGCGCTGCAGGGGTTGCGCGATCGTGGTGAGCTGCGGGGTGACCAGCGCCGACTCGGGGATGTTGTCGAAGCCGATCACGGACAGGTCGTCGGGCACCGTGAGGCCCATGTTCCGGGCGACGTCCATCGTGGAGATCGCGGACAGGTCGTTGCCGGCGAAGACGGCGGTCGGCCGGTCGGGCGGTGCCAGCAGTTCCGCAGCTGTGGCGGCGGCGCTCTCGACCCGGAAACCGCCGACGCGGACGAGTCGTTCGTCGACCGCGACGCCCGCGTCGGCCATGGCCCGGCGGAAGCCGGCCTCGCGAAGGCGCGCCGACTCGAGGTCGGGGCGACCGCTGATGTGGCCGATGCGGCGGTGACCGAGCGACAGCAGGTAGTTGGTCGCGAGCACTGCACCGGCGAAGTTGTCGGAGTCGACGGTGGGCAGCCCGGACGGGCCGGTGTGGGGGTCGACGGCCACGACGTGGAAGCCCTGCTTGGTCTCGACCACGGTCGGTGTGACGATCACGGCCCCGTCGATGAGCGTCCCGGACAGGCGGGCCAGCGAGCGCCGCTCCCAGCCGACGGCCGTGCCGTCGACGTCGCCGCCCGAGTAGGCCAGCAGCTGGTAACCGGTGCCGGCGACCTCCTTCGACGCGCCCTTGAGCAGCTCGGTCGAGAACGGCTCGAACTCGGCGACCAGGATGCCGAGGACGTTCGTCCGGTGGCTGCGCAGGCTCTGGGCTCCCAGGCTGGCCTCGTAGCCGAGTTGGTGGATGACCTCCCGGACGCGCTTCACGGTCGCCTGCGCCACGCCGTAGCGACCGTTGACGACCTTCGACACGGTCGCCACCGAGACGCCGGCCGTACGGGCCACGTCCGACATCTTGACACGCTCGGGGAAGGTCACGCCGATGATGATAGAGGGCCACCAGGGACTCGCCGCGAGGGAGTCGAAAACGTTATCGACAACGGTTGACACTCGGTTACAGGACTGTAAAACTCGCCGCACCTAAGCACCGCCACTGCTAGTCGAGGAGACGTGTCGATGGCGATGAAGCAACGCGCGGGCGCCGCCCTGGCGCTGTTCGTGACGACCGCACTGCTCGTCGCCGGGTGTAACGGCGGCGGCAGCGAGGAACCCGCCGAGAACGAGCTCTACAAGAACCCGGTGACCCTGACCTGGTGGCACAACGCCTCCCAGGACGGGCCTGGCAAGACCTACTGGGAGAAGGTCGCGAAGGACTTCTCCGCGCTCCACCCGACCGTCACGATCCAGATCGAGGCGATCGAGACCAACCAGCTCCAGCGCACCCGGCTCCCCGCCGCGCTGCTGACCAGCGACCCGCCGGACATCTTCCAGGCGTGGGGCGGCGGCGAGATGCGTGAGCAGGTGGAGGCCGACTACCTCAAGGACGTCACCGACCAGGCCAAGACCGAAGTCGCCAACATCGGCAGCGCGGCCGAGATCTGGCAGGTGGACGGCAAGCAGTACGGCCTGCCGTTCCGGATGGGCATCGAGGGCATCTGGTACAACAAGGACATGTTCGCGCGAGCGGGCATCACCGCTCCGCCGACCACCTTCGAGGAACTCAACCAGGCGGTCACGAAGCTCAAGGCCATCAACGTCATCCCGATCGCCCTGGGTGCCGGTGACAAGTGGCCCGCCGCGCACTGGTGGTACAACTTCGCGCTCCGTGCCTGCTCGGTCGACACGCTCAAGAAGGCGTCCGTCGACCTCGTCTTCGACGACCCGTGCTTCGTGAAGGCGGGCCAGGACCTGAAGACCTTCATCGGCACCAACCCGTTCCAGCCGAACTTCATCGCCACGCCGGGCCAGAACGACCCGACCAGCGCCAACGGTCTGGTCGCCAACGGCAAGGCCGCGATGGAGCTGATGGGCGACTGGAACCGGGGCACCCTGGAGACCGTCGCCGAGGACCCGGAGGCGCTCAAGAAGTTCCTCGGCTGGTTCCCCGTGCCCGCCATAAGCGGCTCGGCCGGTGACCCGAAGGCGGCGCTCGGCGGTGGCGACGGGTTCTCCTGCGCCAAGAACGCCCCGACCGAGTGCGTCGAGTTCCTCAAGTACATCGTGAGTCCCGAGGTGCAGAAGGGCTACGCCGAGACCGGCACCGGCCTGCCCGTCACCAAGGGGGCGGAGTCCGGCGTCGCCGACCCCGCCCTCAAGTCCATCCTGGAGGCCACCTCCGGAGCGACGTACGTGCAGCTCTGGCTGGACACGGCCTTCGGCAGCACCGTCGGCAACGCGATGAACGACGCGGTCGTCGCCATCTTCGCCGGCAACGGCACCCCGGAGAAGGTCGTCGAGGCGATGAAGGCGGCCGCGAAGAAGTGACCTCCACCAACCCGACCCGGACCCCCGTCGGCGGCGCGGACGCGCCGCCGACGGGCCCCCGGCCGGCCCGGCGCTCGTCCGCCCGGGCGGCCGAGACCAGACGCAAGTGGTACGAGATCATCGGGCTCAGCACGCCGGCGATCGTCGTCTACGTGATGTTCGTGCTGGTGCCGATGGGGTTCGCGGTCTACTACAGCCTCTTCCGCTGGCGCGGAGTCGGACCCCCGACCGAGTTCGTCGGATTCAACAACTACCTCCTCGCCTTCCAGGACCCGGTCTTCCTGGACGCGCTGCGCAACAACGCCATCATCGTGGTCGGGTCGCTGGTGATCCAGGGCCCTCTCGCCCTGGCGGTTGCCCTGCTGCTCAACCGGCGCTTCCGCGGGCGCGCCGCGTTCCGCCTGCTCGTGTTCGTGCCGTACGTCCTCGCCGAGGTCACCGTCGGCATCATGTGGAAGCTGCTGCTCACCGGCGGCGGCACCGTCGACGCCCTGCTGAAGCAGGTCGGCCTGGGCAGCTTCGTGCAGGCGTGGCTCGCCGACCTCGACGTCGTGATCTGGACGATGCTGTTCGTCCTCACCTGGAAGTACGTCGGCTTCGCGATCATCCTCCTGCTCGCCGGCCTGTCGAACGTGCCGCCCGAGCTGACTGAGGCCGCCGCGATCGACGGCGCGAGTTGGTGGCAGACGCAACGCCACGTGATGCTTCCGCTGCTCGGGCCCACGATCCGGATCTGGATGTTCCTGTCGATGATCGGCTCGCTGCAGGCCTTCGAGGTGATCTGGGTGACCTCGGTGCCCGCGGTCCGGTCGCTCGGCGCCTCGGCCACCATGGCCACCTACATGGTGGACAACGGCTTCTTCGCCCGGCTGTGGGGCTACGGCAACGCGGTCGCCGTGATCCTGTTCGTCATCTCGTTCATCGCGGCGCTGCTGTTCCAGCGGTTCCTCCTGCGTCGCGACATCGAGGGCGCCGTCACCGGAAGGAGGAGCTGACCGTGACCGAGAACGCCCTGAGGTCCCCCTCGTCGCCGAACCGCCGTCCGTTCTCGTGGGGCGATCCGCTGACCTACGCGCTGGCGCTCGCGGTCGCCGCCATCTCGATCGCTCCGGTCGTCTACGTGATCGTCGGCGGCTTCCGCACCACCCCGCAGATCATCGCGGACCCGGCCGGGCTGCCGGACCCGTGGGTGTGGGACAACTACGCCCGGGTGCTGACCCGGAGCGACTTCTGGCAGCAGGCGTTCAACAGCGCCGTGATCGCCGTCGGGACGACGGCCCTGGTCGTGCTGCTTGGTGTCTGCGCCGCGTTCGTGCTCGCCCGGTACGCCTTCCGCGGCCGGGAGGCGCTCTACACCTTCTTCACGCTCGGCCTGCTCTTTCCCTCCGGGGCGGCGATCCTGCCGCTCTACCTCATGCTGCGCGACCTCAACCTGATCAACTCCTACTACGCGGTGATCCTCCCGCAGGTCGCCTTCTCGCTGCCGCTCACGATCGTGATCCTGCGTCCCTTCCTGGCCGCCGTCCCGCGCGAGTTGGAGGACGCCGCCGCGATCGACGGCGCCGGTCGGCTGGGCTTCCTGTGGCGCATCATGCTGCCGCTGTCCCGGCCCGCGCTGGTCACCGTCGGGGTTCTCGCGTTCGTGGCGAGCTGGAACGCCTTCCTCCTGCCGCTGCTCGTGCTCGGCGACGCCGACCTGCACACCCTGCCGCTGGGCGTGCAGAACTTCTCCAGCCAGTACACCTCCGACACCGCGGGAATCCTCGCGTTCACCTCGCTGGCGATGCTGCCGGCGCTGCTCTTCTTCACCTTCGCCGAGAAGCAGATCGTCGGTGGCCTGCAGGGCGCGGTGAAGGGCTGATCAGCACCGGTACGCGCAGAGGCGAAACACCGCATGACCGTCTACCTGTTCGCCCGGCGGGCCCTCGTACGGGGGCCGATGGGCGTCGGAGGAAAGTGACCGACAACGTGACTCTGGACATCGAACCTGGCACCGCGATCTGGAACGACCCGTCACTCGACCTGACCACCCGGGTCGACGCCCTGATCGCCGAGATGACTCTCGCGGAGAAGGTGGCGCAGCTCTACGGCGTGTGGGTGGGCGCGTCCGCCGACGGCGGTGAGGTCGCGCCCCACCAGCACGAGATGGAGGAGCCGGTCGACCTCGAAGACCTGCTCGCCACCGGGCTGGGGCAGTTGACCCGGCCGTTCGGCACCGCACCGGTGGACCCGGCGCTGGGCGCGCTGTCGCTGTTGCGGACCCAGCAGCGCATCGCCGCCGCGAACCGCTTCGGCATCCCGGCCCTGGCCCACGAGGAGTGTCTGGCCGGCTTCGCCACCTGGGGCGCGACCGCGTACCCGGTGCCGCTGTCCTGGGGGGCCACCTTCGACCCGGGCCTGATCCGGCGGATGGCCGCCCTCATCGGTGCGGACCTGCGCCGCCTGGGTGTGCACCAGGGGCTGGCGCCGGTGCTCGACGTGGTCCGTGACGCCCGTTGGGGGCGCGTCGAGGAGACCGTCGGCGAGGACCCGTACCTGGTGGGCACGGTCGCCACCGCGTACATCCAGGGTTTGGAGTCCGCCGGCGTGGTCGCCACCCTCAAACACTTCGTCGGCTACTCCGCCTCCCGGGCCGGGCGTAACCACGCGCCGGTCGGGATGGGTCCGCGGGAGCGGGCCGACGTGATGCTGCCGCCGTTCGAGATGGCGGTACGGGAAAGCGGCGTCCGGTCGGTGATGCACGCCTACACCGACACCGACGGGGTGCCGTCGGCGGCCGACGAGGACCTGCTCACCGGCCTGCTCCGGGAGACCTGGGGGTTCACCGGCACGGTGGTCTCCGACTACTTCGGCATCGCCTTCCTGCACACCCTGCACGGGGTGGCCGGCAGCTGGAGCGAGGCGGCCGGCGCCGCCCTCGCCGCCGGAGTGGACGTCGAGCTGCCCACGGTGAAGACCTTCGGCCAGCCGCTGCACGCGGCGCTCGCCGCCGGTCACGTGCCCGAGGCGCTGGTCGACCGGGCACTGCGGCGGGTGCTGCTGCAGAAGGCGCAGCTCGGGCTCCTCGACGCCGGGTGGGACCCGGTGCCGCCGGCGCTCGAAGGCGTCGACCTCACCGACCCCGAGGCGGTGCGGGGCAGCGTCGAGCTGGACCCGCCGGCCAACCGGGCGCTCGCCCGCGAGGTGGCCGAGCAGGCCGTCGTCCTGCTGCGCAACGACGGGGCCCTGCCGCTGTCCCGACCCGCGCGGATCGCGGTGGTCGGGCCGCAGGCCGACAACCCGACGGCGGTGCTGGGCTGCTACTCGTTCCCGCTGCACGTCGGTGCCCACCACCCGGAGATTCCGGTCGGGATCGAGCTGCCCACCCTCGCCGAGGCGCTGCGCGCCGAATTCCCGGGCAGCGAGATCGTCGTCGCGGCCGGCGCGAGCGTCGACGGCCCGGAGACCGACGGGTTCGCCGCGGCCGTCGAGGCGGCCCGAGGCGCCGACGTGGTGATCGCGGCCCTCGGCGACCGGGCCGGGCTCTTCGGCCGGGGCACCAGCGGCGAGGGATGCGACGCGGAGTCGTTGGCCCTGCCCGGCGTGCAGCAGCAGCTGCTCGACGCGTTGCTGGACGCCGGCGCGCCGGTGGTGGTGACGCTGATCGCCGGCCGGCCGTACGCGCTGGGCCGGGCGTTCGACGAGGCGGCGGCCATCGTGCAGTCCTTCTTCCCGGGCGAGGAGGGGCTTCCGGCGATCGCCGGGCTGCTCAGCGGCCGGGTCGAGCCGCAGGGACGGCTTCCGGTCAGCGTGCCCCGCAGCACCGGCGGCCAGCCGACCACCTACCTCGCCGCCCGGCTCGGGCAGGCCAGCGAGGTCTCCAACGTCGACCCCACCCCGGCGTACGGCTTCGGGCACGGGCTCACCTACACCACTTTCGACTTCTCGGAGCTGACGGTCGAACGGGCGGTCGCGCAGACCGACGGTGAGCTGCGACTGGCGTTCACGCTGCGCAACGTCGGCGCCCGGTGGGGCAGCGAGGTGGTGCAGGTCTACGCGCACGACCCGGTCGCCTCGGTGGTGCAGCCGGTGCAGCGACTGATCGGTTACCTGCGGGTGCCGCTCGAAGCCGGCGCGTCCTGCCGGGTCGCGCTGGCCGTGCCGGCCGACGTGTTCTCGTTCACCGGACGCGACGGGCGGCGGGTCGTCGAGCCGGGCGAGCTGGAGCTGCGGATCGCCGCGTCCAGCACCGACCCCCGGCTGGTGGCGCAGGTGGCACTGCGCGGGCCGGCGCGCCAGGTCGACCACACCCGGCGGATGCACCCGGTGTTCACCGCCACGCCGGTGGCGGGCTGAGCGCCCGATGTACACCGATCTGCCCGAGGAGCAGCTCCGCGGGTATCGCGGTGACGTGCGGGAACCGGCCGACTTCGACGGGTTCTGGGCCAGCACCCTGGCCGAGGCCCGGGCCGCCGGCTCGGACGTGCACACCGAGCCGGTGGCCACCCGGCTGGCCGGCATCGAGGTCCTCGACGTGACCTTCTCCGGCTTCGCCGGCCAACCGGTCCGGGCCTGGCTGCGGGTGCCCCGCGGCGCTCAGGCCCCGCTGCCGACGGTGGTGCAGTACGCCGGTTACGGCGGCGGGCGTGGGCATCCGCTGGAGAACCTGCTGTGGGCGGCAGCCGGGTTCGCGCACCTGCAGATGGACACCCGGGGGCAGGGATCGGGGTGGAGCCGCGGCGACACCCCGGACCCCGCCGCCGCCGGTCCGCAGGCGCCCGGAGTGATGACCCGTGGCATCACCGACCCGCGCACCTACTACTACCGCCGGCTGATCACCGACGCGGTCCGGGCGGTGGACGCCGCCCGGACCCTGCCGCCGGTCGACCCGACCCGGGTCGCGGTGCTCGGGCAGAGTCAGGGCGGCGGATTGGCGCTCGCGGCCGCCGCGCTCGCGCCCGACCTGCGGGCCGTGGTCGCCAACGTGCCGTTCCTCTGCGACATCCCGCACGCCGTGGTGGTCACCGACGCCCGCCCGTACCGGGAGGTTCGCGACTACCTGGCGATCCATCGGGACGCGGAGGAACGGGTGCTGGCGACCCTGGCGTACGTCGACGGGGTCAACTTCGCCCGGCGGTGCCGGGTGCCGGCGCGGTACTCGGTGGCGTTGATGGACGAGGTGGTGCCGCCGTCGACGGTCTTCGCCGCCGTCAACGCGCACGCCGGGCCGACGGAGCTGTCGGTGTGGCGGTACAACGGCCACGAGGGCGGTGGGATCGACGACGACGCGGCGTCGCTGCGGTTCCTCGACGAGCAGTTGGGCGTTGCTCGCGGCTGAAGGCTGACCCGGCGCGGAGCCCGGGCGGGGCTGGTAGACAGGACGGGTGCGCAGGTCAGACCGATTGAGCGGCCCGGCGGACCCCGGCGCGGCGACAGCCCGCCGGGGTCCACAGCCGCTGCGGGCCCGGGCCGCCGTCGCCCTGCTCGCACTGGCCGTGCCGCTCGCCGGCTGCTCGCGACCGGAGCCCCGCCCGGCGCCGACGCCGGCCGCCCCCACCCTGTCCGCCTCCACCCCGTCCGCCTCGCCGGCCACCAGCCGGCCGGCGGCCCGACTGCCCGGCTTCGTGGTGCTCGGCGACGTGGACCCCCGCATCGGCAGCGACATCCGCTACGCGACCCCACACAACTTCGTCGGCCGGCCGATCACCGGCTACGTCGAGCCGCTGTGCCTGCTCACCCGGGAGGCGGCCGACGCGCTGCGCCGGGTCCAGGACGCCGCGCTGGCCGGCGGGCACAGCCTCAAGGTGTACGACTGCTACCGCCCGGTGCCGGCCGTCGACGACTTCGTCGCCTGGGCCAGGCGACCCGGCGAGCAGCAGACGAAGGCCGAGTTCTATCCGCGGGTGGCCAAGTCCCGGCTCTTCGACGAGGGCTACATCGGCGCGCCCACCGCGCACAGCCGGGGCAGCACGCTGGACCTGACCCTGGTCGACGTGCCCGCCGCCAGCCAGCCGCCGTACGCGCCCGGCCAGCCGCTGGTGGCGTGCACCGCGCCGCGCGCCCAGCGGTTCCCGGACAACAGCGTCGACATGGGCACCGGCTTCGACTGCTTCGACAGCCGGGCGCACACCGCCGACCCGAGGATCACCGGCGCCCCGCGGGAGAACCGGATGCTGCTGAAGCGGCTGATGACCGACGGCGGGTTCGTCAACTACGACCGTGAGTGGTGGCACTACCGCCTCCAGGACGAGCCGTACCCGAACCGCTACTTCGACGCCCCGGTGGCCCGGCCCTCCGTGGGTTGAACCGACCGGCCCCGCCATACGGCGGCGACCCAGCATGATGGACTGCGCGACGGCGGGGGCGGACGACCCGGCCGGATGGAAGGGGGACCACAGTGACCACCGAGCGGATCGGCCCACCCGTGACCGGCGGGGAACGGGAGATGCTGCGGGCGTTCCTCGACTATCACCGGGCGACGCTCGCCCTGAAGTGCGACGGGCTCTCCGACGAGGAGCTGCGGATGCAGTCGTCGCCACCCTCGACGCTCACTCTGCTCGGGCTGGTGCGGCACATGGCGGAGGTGGAGCGGGCCTGGTTCCGGCGGACCATCAACCGTGAGGACATCCCGCTGGTGTGGTCGAGCACCGGCGACTTCCAGCAGGCGTACGACGCCCGGTCGGCGAGCCGGACGGAGGCGTTCGCCGCCTGGCGGCGGGAGGTGGAGCACTCCCGGCGGATCGAGCGGGAGGCGGAGTCGCTGGACGTGACCGCCCACCACGCCAAGTCCGGCGAGGACGTCTCGCTGCGCCTGGTGATGCTGCACCTGATCCACGAGTACGCCCGGCACAACGGGCACGCCGACTTCCTGCGCGAGGCGATCGACGGCACCGTCGGCGCCTGACGCCGGCTCAGTCCAACGCGCCGCTGCTCCGGGTGGCGGTGGCGGCGTCCGGAGCGGCCCGCAGCGGCAGCCAGGCGAGCACGTCCTGGATCTTCGCGTCCCAGTACGCCCAGTCGTGACTGCCGGGGGAGAAGTCGACGGTGAGCGGCACGCCCCGCCCCCGCGCCGCGTCGACGAAGCGCAGGTTGTCCTCGTACAGGAAGTCCTCGGTGCCGCAGGCGACGTAGAGCGCCGGCCGGTCGGCGTCGGCCACCCGGTCGAGCAGGGCGACGGTGTCGTCGTCGCTGCCGGCGACCGGCCGGTCGCCGAAGACGGTGTGCCAGACCGCCGGATCGATCGGGTTGGTCGGGTGCCGATGCCGGTGGGCCACGTCCAGCGCCCCGGAGAGGCTGGCCGCGGCGGCGAACCGGGCCGGCTCGCGCAGCGCCCACTTCATCGCGCCGTAGCCGCCCATCGAGAGGCCGGCGACGAAGGTGTCCTCGCGGCGGTCGGAGAGGCGGAAGAACGACCGGCACAGCTGCGGGAGTTCGGTGCTGAGGAAGCTCCAGTAGCGGTTGCCGTGCGCCTCGTCGGTGTAGAAGCTGCGGGCGACCCGGGGCATCACCACAGCGAGCCCGAGCGGCGCCACGTACCGTTCGATGGCGGTGCGACGCAGCCAGATGGTGTCGTCGTCGGTCAGCCCGTGCAGCAGGTAGAGCACCGGCGGGTCGCCGCCGGTCGCCCCGCCGGAGAGTCCGATCTGGGACGACGTGCGCTGCGGCAGGATCACGGTCATCGACGTGCTGAGGGTCAGCACCTCGGAGTAGAAGTCGACGCGCATCAGGGCCACGACCGTCAACGGTAGTCGCCGCGGCGGCGGTCAGCGCGACGGGCCGGCGTCGGCCGCCGCGGCGTAGCGGCCGGCCAGTTGGCGCAGCAGCTCCCGCAGCTCCGGCGGGTCTAGCACCTCGAACGGCACGTCGAGGGTGCCCAGGAAGGCGGCCAGGTTGGCCAGCGACTCCCCGCCGGTCTGCAGCAGGCAGCTCCGCTCGTCGATTGCCTCCAGCACCCCCGCCGTGGCCGGCAACCGCTGCGCCATCACGGCGGCGGACGCGTGCAGGCGTACCCGCGCGGGGTGCGGCCAGGCCGCCGAGCCGACGCCGCGTAGCACGTGCGCGATCGCGTCCCCGCCCGGCGGCTCCCGGGGCGCGAAGCGCGGGCCGGTCGGGATCCGCGGCCGGAGCCGGTCGGCCCGGAAGGTACGCCAGTCGGCGCGGTCCGGGTCCCAACCGAGCAGGTACCAGCGTCGTCCGGTGTAGACGAGCCGGTGCGGCTCCACGGTGCGCACGCTGCTCGCGCCGTCGTGCCCGACGTAGTCGAAGCGCAGCCGCTCGCGGCGGTGGATGGCCGTCGCGACGGCGGTCAACGTGGCCGCGTCGACGGTCGGCCCGCCGCCGGCGGCGGAGACCGTCGCCGCCCGCAGGGCGTCCACCCGGTGCCGCAGCCGGGACGGCAGTGATCGTTCCAGCTTGGCCAGTGCCCGCAGCGAGGTCTCCTCGATGCCGGAGACGGTGCCGGCAGCCGCGGCGCGCAGCCCGACCACGACGGCGACCGCCTCGTCGTCGTCGAGCAGCAGCGGCGGCAACTCCGAGCCGGCCCCGAGCCGGTAGCCACCGCCGGTGCCCGGCTGCGAGTCGATCCGGTAACCGAGGACCCGCAGGCGCTCGATGTCGTTGCGGACGGTCCGGGTGGTCACGTCGAGGCGGGCGGCGAGATCCGGGCCGGAGCGGTCCCGCCCGTCCTGCAACAGGGCCAGCAGGCGCAGCAGCCGAACCGAGGTCTCCAGCATGTCGGCGAGTCTGCCAGCAATTGAGGAACTACACGTTCCGCAAGCCCCCGTAGCGTCGAGGTCAGCGGAATCGACCGACGAGAGGAACTCCCATGCAGTTGCGAGGACTGGCCACTGTCAGCTTCTGGGCCGACGACCTGACCGCCGCGAAGAACTGGTACGCGGACCTGTTCGGCGTCGAGCCGTACTACGAGGTACGCGACGGCGCGGGCCGGCCGGCGTACTACGAGTTCCGGCTCGGCGACTACCAGCACGAGCTGGGCCTGATCGACAGCCGCTACGCCCCCGGCGGGCCGTCGGCCGCCCCCGGCGGCGCGATCGCCTACTGGCACGTCGACGACCTCGACGACACGGTGGCGACCCTGCTCAAGGCCGGGGCCCGCGAGCACCAGCCGCCCACCCCGCGCGGCGAGGGAGATTTCGTCACCGCCTCGGTGGTGGACCCGTTCGGCAACATCCTCGGCGTCATGCGCAACCCGCACTACCTCGAGATGCTCGCCGCGCGCCCCGGGCGGTGAGCCCGGCCGGGTCGGCGGCCCGAGCCGCCGACCCGGCGCGCCACGCTCAGCGCCGGCGCGGGTGGCGTACCCGGACCGCGTCGATGCAGCGGTCCCGCGAGGTCGGGCCGCCGAACCGGAGCCGGTCGTATCCGGTGAACGCGGGCTCCAGGGCGTCCAGTTCGTCGACCAGCGCGTGGAGCCCGGCCAGGCGGTCGTCGGTGTCTTCGTCGCGCACCGGGTTGGCGTCCAGCTCGGCGGCGGCGGCCGAGATCGCGGCCACCAGCTCGGTCTTCCGGACGATCGTGCCCGGCGTGACCGAGTGCAGACACACGTACTGGCCGTTGAGGTAGGCGTCCCACTCCGCCGCGCCGACGGCCGGATCCGCCCAGTGCGCAACGAACCAGTCGGCCAGCCGCTCCGGACCGCCGACCTGGTCGGCCAGGGCGAACAGGTCGGCGGGCACCATCTGCGCGCCGTCCGAGCGGAGATAGCCCGGAAGCGGCAACCGGCGCTCCAGCATCAGCCGGCGTACCTGCCGGGGGTCGCGGCCGCGGGCCGCGCAGAGGTCGTCGAGCACCACGAACTGCCGGCTGACGTACGCGTCGTCCGCAATGGTCATCGGATGCTCCCCGTTGACCTCGCGGAACCGGTCGGCCACCTGCCGCTTCAGATCCATCATCGCCTCCCCGTCGGACCAGCATCGCCACCCGGGCACGCTAGCCGCCGGACCGTGCGGTCCCGGCCGAAACGTTGCCGCGGTGAATATCGATTGCCGCGGTCCGTCGGCCCGCATACCGTCATCCGTGCAAGGTCAACTGATCAGACCCAGGGAGTACGTCGTGTCGCAGCGCACCAATACCCGAACCACGCGGCCTGTGCCGTGCGGCGGTGCGTCGGCCTTCACCGGCGAACCAGCCCTGGGTGGGCGCCGGTCCGGTTCGGGCCGGCGTCGGGGGAGGCGGCGCGACTAGCGCCAGCGCGCACGCGCAGCCGCCCACCCCACCGGGGTCCGGGCGGCTTCTTCGTCCGTGACCCCGGATCCGGGCGGGGCGGGGGGTCCCCCGCCCGGGCACGGGCCGTTGGAGCAGCGGAAGCTCACCCGGTTCTCACCCGGGAGGTCACGGGTTCGAATCCCGTACGGCCTACGCGTACCACGCCACAAGGGCGTCGTACCGCATCGCGGTTGTAGCGCAGCCAGGCAGCGCGTCACCTTGCCAGGGTGGAGATCGCCGGTTCGAATCCGGCCAGCCGCTCCGACACCGCCACGCACGACATGAGGAGACGACGATGGGCTACACCCCGCTGGTCGGCACCCGGGCGCCGGTCCGGGTCTGGACCGACCCGTACGGCATCGAGCCGCAGGCCGCCCGGCAGCTGCGCAACATCGGCACGCTGCCCTGGGTGGAGGGTGTCGCGGTGATGCCGGACGTGCACTTCGGCAAGGGGGCCACGGTCGGCTCGGTCATCGCGATGCGGCAGGCGGTGTCGCCGGCGGCGGTCGGCGTCGACATCGGCTGCGGGATGTCCGCCGTGCGGACCTCGCTCACCGCCGCCGACCTGCCCGACGACCTCGCCGGGCTGCGCTCCGCGATCGAGGCGGCCATCCCGGTCGGGTTCGCCCAGCGCGAGCGGCCCGTCGACCCGCGCCGGGTACGCGGCCTGGAGCAGCGCGGCTGGGACGACTTCTGGCGGCGCTTCGCCGACCTGGACCGTGGCGTGGCCCAGCTGGAGGTCCGGGCGCAGCGGCAGCTGGGCACCCTCGGCGGCGGCAACCACTTCATCGAGGTCTGCCTGGAGCAGGGCGGGGCCGACGAGGGACGGGTGTGGCTGATGCTGCACTCCGGCTCCCGCAACATCGGCAAGGAACTGGCCGAGCGGCACATGGCGGTGGCCCGACGGCTGCCGCACAACGCCGACCTGCCCGACCGGGACCTGGCGGTGTTCCTCGCCGGCACGCCGGAGATGGCCGCGTACCGCCGGGACCTGTGGTGGGCGCAGGAGTACGCGCGGCGTAACCGGGCGATGATGCTCGCCGTGCTCTGCGAGGTGGTCCGCGAGCGCTTCCCGCAGGTCGGCTACGGCGAGCCGATCTCGTGCCACCACAACTACGTCGCGGAGGAGAGCTACGGCGGGGTGGAGGTGCTGGTCACCCGCAAGGGCGCGATCCGGGCCGGCAAGGGAGACCTGGGCATCATCCCGGGCTCGATGGGCACCGGGTCGTACATCGTGCGCGGCAAGGGCAACCCGGACGCGTACTGCTCCGCCTCGCACGGGGCGGGTCGGCGGATGTCCCGCGCGCAGGCGAAGCGGACCTACAGCACCGAGGATCTGGCGGCGCAGACGGCGGGCGTGGAGTGCCGCAAGGACGCCGGGGTGGTGGACGAGATCCCCGGCGCGTATAAGGACATCACCGAGGTGATGGCCCAGCAGGAGGACCTGGTCGAGGTGGTCGCACACCTCAAGCAGGTCATCTGCGTGAAGGGTTGAGCCGGGTGGCGGCTGCGGCCGCCACCCGTGCCCCGGCTACACCCGGTCGGAACTCCTCGAACACGGCGGTGACCCGCAGGTGCGAGCCGCCGTGCGGGCCGCCTCCGACAGCCTGGCGATCCCGGCCGCCGCGGTGGCCGACGCGATCGGCTACGCGGTTGCCCAGCCCGGCGACGTCGACGTCGACGACTTGGTCGTCCGCCCCACCGCGTTGGGCTGCCTGGGAGACCGCGGCCGACGGGCGGCGCAGCGCGTCCGGGATCATGACGGAGATGGCCGGCTCGCCGGTGCACGCGACGATCGACCAGGGCAGCGTCGACTTCCGCATCGTCCCGGTGCCGCAACACTCGGTCTGAGACGCGTCCCCGGCGGCCACCAGCCCGCGGGGGTGACCGTCGAGAGGCCGCGGGGTTCAGCCCATGTGCACCGCGCCGCCGGTGGGTACGTCCTCGCGGCGTACCCGGACCAGCACCAGGGTGGCCAGACCGGCGAGCAGGATCAGCCCGGCGGCCCAGACGAACGCCGTCGAGTAGCCGTGAACCAACGCCTTGACCTGGTTGGTCTGGTCCGGCACCCGGTTCGTGAGATACCCGGCCACCGCGCTGGTGTAGATGGTGTTGAGCAGTGCGGTGCCGAGCGAGCCGCCGACCTGCTGGGTGGCATTGAGCGTGGCGCTGGCCGCACCCGCGTCGTGCTCAGGCACCCCGTACAGCGCGAGGCTGGACAACGGCACGAAGGTGAAGCCGAGGCCCAGGCCGAGGATGAACTGGGCGGGCAGCAGGTGGGTGACGAACGAGGTGTCCGCCTCGACCTGGGTGAGCACCGCCATGCCCACGACGGCGAGGACCGCGCCGGACAGCATCAGCGGCTTCGCCCCGATCCGGGGCAGCAGCTGGCTCGCGCCGCCCGCGGCGATCAGCACGCCTGCGGTCACCGGCAGCGAGGCCAGCCCGGCCTCCAGCGGGGTGTACCGGAGCACCACCTGGAAGTAGATGGTCAGGAAGAGGAACGCGCCGAAGAGGCCGGCACCGATCAGCGTGGAGGTGAGGTATGCCCCGCCGCGGTTGCGGTCCAGCAGGATCCGCATCGGCAACAGGGGATGCCCGGAGCGCAGCTCGATCACCACGAACGCGGCCAGCAGGGCCAGGCCGACCGCTATGAACGCGAGCGTGCTGGTGGCGCTCCACCCGTCCTCGGCGGCCCTGGTGAAGCCGTAGACCAGGCTGACCAGGCCGGCGGTGACGACGACCGCGCCGGGTACGTCGTACCGGGTGTTCCCGTGCGCCCGGCTCTCCGGTACCAGCGGGATCGCGGCGGCCAGCGCCACCGCGGCGATCAGGATGTTCACCAGCAGGCACCAGCGCCAGGAGGCGTACTCGGTGAGCACGCCACCGAGGAGCAGGCCGACCGCCGAGCCGCCGCCGGCGATCGCGCCGTACACGGCGAACGCCTTCGCCCGTTCCCGGGTCTCGGTGAAGAGCACGGTGAGCAGCGCCAGCGAGGCCGGGGCGAGCAGCGCGCCGAACGCGCCCTGCAACGCTCGGGCGGCGAAGAGCATCTCGCCGGTGTTGGCGACGCCGCCGATGGCGGAGGCGACCGCGAAGCCGACCATGCCGACCAGGAAGGCCCGCTTGCGGCCCCAGTAGTCGGCGATCCGCCCGCCGAGCAGCAGCAGACCGCCGAAGGTCAGCGTGTACGCGGTGACCACCCACTGCCGGTCGGCGTCGCTGATGCTCAGGTCGGCCTGGGCGTGGGGCAGCGCGATGTTCACGATGGTGGCGTCCAGCACCACCATCAGCTGGGCGATCGCGATGACCGCCAGCGCGACCCAGCGCCGCGGGTGCCCCCCGGCCGTTGCCTCGGCGTCGGAGGCGCCGGGGGAGGTCGAGGTTGCTCCGGGCATGGTGAAGCCTTCCGTGCGGACTCGGTGCCGGCTCTGTGCGTCGGGGACGGTCAGGCGGGGCGGAGCGGAAGCACGGACGACCCCGGTCAGCGAGGTCCCGTCGGCGGGCCGGGCCGGGCCCGCGGCTGCCCACCCCGTTGGCGCCGTACCCGCGAAACGACTTCGGATCCGACGCTAGCGGGCCGCATCCGGTCCGCGCAGCGGCTTGGGATATCCGTGCCGCAAGGTGTCCAACCGGGTCACCCGCCGACGGCTCAGCGGCCGGTGGGGACGAGCGTCACCGGCACCCTGACCGCGTTCACCCGGGAGCCGTCCTGCGCGGAGACCTCGTAGACCTCGACGGTGCCGCGCTGCTCTCGGGCGACCCGCCACGCGAGCGCCACCCGGTAGTCACCTCGGCAGCCGGTGCCGCAGGTGGCGGTGGTGAAGGTGGTGGCGATCTCCCGACCGTCCGCGTCGAGGAGCCGGACGCTCACCGTGGCCTCGAACACGTCGGCCGTTCCGGCGACGGTCAGCGGGCTGCCGATCCGCTGGCCGATGGTCGGGCCGGTCACCACGATCGGTGGCAGCAGATCGGCGTAGTCGGTGCGGTCGACCGGGCCGTCGGCGGGTTCGGCCGGTGGGTCGAAGCGCACCCGCCGCACGGTGGGGAACTGGGTGAGCGTCCACACCACCTGCGCCTGGCGTAGCCGCCGGGTCGCCGGGTCACCGGTGGCGGACGGCAGCCGGACGGTGGCGACCCCGCCGGCCACCCCGACCGGGTCGGCGCCGGCGGACAGCAGGGTGCTCAGCCCGATGGCCGCCTCGGCGCCGGTCGGCCCGGCGGCCAGCTCGGCGAGCGCCAGCCGCGAGGTGGCCGGGGTGCTCGGCCGGGTCCGTCGGGTGGGTGCCAACCGCCCGTCGCGGACGAACCAGAGCTCGACGGTGATCGTGCCGGCGGGAGCGGGGTCGCCACCGACCGGCGGCGGGGCCGGTGGTGCCGGGGGAGCGCCGGACGTGGCCGGGGCGGGCGGCGACGTGGCCTCGTCGGCGGTCGGGGTCGGCGTGGCCGGGGCGGACGAAGGCGGTGCCCCCGTGGGAGCCGTGCCCAGCGATCCGGAGCGCGGGGGCGCGCAACCGGCGGGCAGCAGCGCGCAGATCAGCAGCAGGCTGGCGAGTGGTCGTCTCATCGGGCCTCCTCCCGCAGGTCCGGGCCGGTGTCGCCGGGCCGTTCCCGGCCGGCCGCGGACCGTTGCGGCGCCACGGTGCCGCCCCGGGACTCGTTCCCTGTCGCGGACGGGCCGGCGGGCTGCGTCCCGGCGGGCGGGTCGGAGGCGTCCGGCCAGGCGGGCTGCGTGCCGGCGGGCAGGTCGGGCGCGTCCGGGCCGGCGGCGGGCAGCGCGAGTCGGAAGAGCGTGCCGAGTCCCGGCTCGCTGCGGACGGTCAGCCGGCCGCCGAGGAGCCGGGTGTTCTCCTGCGCTATGGCGAGGCCGAGCCCGCTGCCCCGGCCGGAGCGGGCCGGGTCGACCTTGTAGAAGCGGTCGAAGAGCCGGGGCAGGTGTGCGGCGGGGATACCAGGTCCGCGGTCGGCGACGTCGAAGACGACGCTCGGTCCGTCCCGCTCGACGCCGGCCCGGACCTCGCCGCCGCCGTGTTCGACCGCGTTGCCGACCAGGTTGGCCAGCACCCGCTCCAGCCGTCGCGGGTCGGTGCGCAGCGGGGCCGGTTCGCCGGCCACGACCACCCGGTCGCGCCAGCCGTGCGCCCCGACCAGGGCGTGCAGCAGGGCGAGCGGGTCGACCGGCTGGACCGCGAGCGGCTCCTGCCCGGCGTCCAGCCGGGAGATCTCCATCAGGTCCTCGACCAGCCGGCGCAGCCGGACGACGTCGGCGACGAGCAGCTCCGCCGCGCGGCGGGCGTCGCCGGGGAGCTGGTCGAGGTGGTCGCGCAGCAGCGAGGCCGCCGCCACCAGGGCGGTCACCGGGGTACGCAGCTCGTGGGCGACGTCGGCGGTGAACCGCCGCTCCCGGGCCTGGGCTCGGGACAGCGCGTGGATCTTCGCCTCCAGCGCCTCGGCCATGCCGTTGAACGACGCGGCCCAGACACTGAACTCGTCGCGGCCACGGACCGGCAGCCGGGTGGCGAGCAGCCCCTCGGCGACCGCCTGTGCGGCGCGGCTCGCCCGCCCGACCGGCTCCAGGGTCCGCCGGGCCAGGGTGTGCCCGACGCCGGCCGCGGTGAGCACGACCAGGGCCCAGCCGGCGAGCAGCGCCGTGCGCAGCTGGTCGAGGTCGGCGAGCAGTTCCTCCTCGGCGGTGACCACGTAGAGCTCGCTGCTCGACCCGGGTATCCGGCCGCCGACCACCAGCAGGCGCGGCCGGGCCGACGGCACGGAGCGCTCGTAGCCCAGCTCGCCGGCGGCGACGGTGGCCCGCAGCGGCGCGCCGAGCGCCGGCGCGAACGCGGGGTTGGCGGCCCGCACGTCGTCGCCGTCGGCCAGCAGGACGTGCCGGCCGCTCGCCTCGAAGCTGCGCAGCAGGTCGGCGCGGCGCTGCTCGGTCAGCGGCTGGAACTGGGCGGCCAGCACGAGCTGGTAGCGAGCGTCGGCCGCGGCCTGCTGGACCGAGGCGTCCAGCCGGGTCTGCCGCAGCAGCAGGTACGACCCGCCGGCGAGCAGCCCGGCGGAGACCCCGGCGACGAGCAGGAACGCGATGGTCAGCCGGCGCCGGAGCCGGCCAGGGGGTACGCGGTCCGCGGCCATCGCGTCACACTCACGGCGTCGTCAGCTTGTAGCCGGCTCCGCGTACGGTCCGGATGAGCCGGGGGTGAGCCGGGTCCTCCTCGACCTTCGCGCGCAGCCGCTGCACGGCCACGTCGACCAGCCGGGAGTCGCCGAGATAGCTGTGGTTCCACACCCGGTCGAGCAGGATCTCGCGGGTGAAGACCTGGCCGGGGCGGCGGGCCAGCTCCAGCAGCAGCCGGAACTCGGTGGCGGTCAACGGCAGCTCCCGACCGTCCTTGCGAACCACGAAGCTGGCCGGATCGATCTCCAGGTCGCCGACGGTGAGCGTGTTGCGCTCGGCCGGCGCGGTGGCCCGGCGCAGCACCGCCCGGACCCGGGCGATCAGCTCCGGCAGGTCGAAGGGCTTGCGCAGGTAGTCGTCGGCGCCGCACTCGAGGCCGACGACCACGTCGATGATGTCGGTGCGGGCGGTGAGCATGAGGATCGGTACCGGGCTGCTGCGCCGCACCTCGCGGCAGACCTCCAGGCCGTCGAGGCCGGGCAGCATCACGTCCAGCACGATCAGGTCCACCGGCTGCGCCCGCCAGGCGGCGAGCGCCGCGCGGCCGTCGACCGCGGTGTCGACCCGGAAACCGGCCCGGCGCAGTCCGAGGGCGGTGACCTCCCTGATGGAGGCATCGTCCTCGACCAGCAGCACGCGGCCGTCCATGACGCCACCAGCGTAGCCCCGGGCGACGCCGGGCAGCCCTGGCGCAACGGACGGTGACGAGGGCCCGGCCGGTGCCGGACCCTCGTCCGCGCGGTGGTTCACTCCTGCCACTGGTGCGCCACGTCCAGCACGATCCGGCTGTGCGTACCCGGGCCGGCCAGGACGAAGACCCGGAACGGCAGCCGCGCCCGCACACCGACGGCGAAGGTGCTGTAGCCCTCGAAGCTGCCGCCGAAGACCACGTCCCGCAGGGTCTGGTAGCGCAGCACGTTGGCCGCGTGCTCGCCGACCCGGTACGGCACGGTGCCCACGTGCGCGTCGTCGTACGCCGGGGCCTGGAGGGAGACCCGCAGCAGCGCGTCACCGGCGGTGTACGGCGACAGTGCCAGCCCCTCGCCCTCGGTCCACGTCTCCCCGTAGCCGACGGTGTAGCCGTTCACCGGCCCGGCGAACTCGAACACCACCCGGTCATAGCACTCGTGCCGGCCGGTACGTACGTCGGTCAGCGGGGCGCTGCTCAGCGTGCCGGCCGCCTTCTCCCCGCTGCCCCAGGTGATCCCGCAGTACGGCGCCCCGGTGGCCGCCGCCCGGCTGGTGGTGGCCGCCGTGCCGGTGCCCGCGCCGGCCACCAGGCCGGCGACCAGGACGGCCAGTGCCGTCAGTGCGCTCCTGATCCTCATCGTCGTTTCCCCTCGATCCCGTTGCGGTGTCCGGCCTCGTCGCCGGCGTCGTCGGATCCACGGTGGAGACCCTGCGCGGCAGCAGCTTCGCCGTGCCGTAACACCCGGGTAACAACGCGTCCGGTCAGCCGGCGTCCGGTGTCGTCGTCGCCGGCGGGCAGTGCAGTGCCCGCAGCGGTGAGCAGAGGACCGGCAGCCAGGTGAGCCCGTTGGCGACCGCGCCGACCAGGAGCGAGGTGCGCACGTCGACGTACTGGGCCAGTATCCCGGCGACCGCGGCGCCCACGGTGAGCGCCCCGGTGAGCAGGAACCGGAAGGTGGCGTTCATCCGCCCGAGCAGCGCGTCGGGGGTAACGCTCTGCCGCAGGCTCACCCCGACGACGTTGCCGATGCCGGTCCGCCAGGCCAGCACGAGCCAACCGACGCCGGCCAGCCACAGCATCGGGCCGGTGTCGACCAGTGCGACGAGCAGGCCGAGCGGCGCGACGAGCAGTCCGGGCAGCCAGAGGGCGCGGCCGTAGCCGATCCGCCGCGCGATCGGTCGGGCGCTCACCGCCCCGAGCAGCGCGCCGACCCCGCCGGCGGCGAGGAACAGCCCCAGCGTGGCCGGACCGAGGCCCAGGTCGCGGAGGAAGACGACGGGCAGCATCGTGGTGGTCAGCTGCATGGTCAGGTTGATGCTCGCGGTCGAGACGGCGAGCGGGCGCAGCAGCGGGTTGCCGAGTACGTGCCGGACGCCGGCGCCGAGTTGCCGACCGAATCCGCCGTGCCGCCGGGTCGGCGTCGTTCGCGGCGGCGCCGGGATCCGGCGGAGGACGGCCGCGGCGACCGCGAATCCGACCGCGTCCACCACGATCGCGACCGGCGCGGTGAGTGCCTGCACCACCAGACCGCCGAGCCCGCGTCCGGCGATCTGCAGCGTGCCGCTCGTGGTCATCAGCAGCGAGTTCGCCGCGACCAGCCGGCCCCGGCCGACCAGCTCAGGTAGGACGCTCTGCGCCGCCACGTCGGCGAAGACGGCGCCGACACCGGTCAGCAGCACCACGACATAGAGCTGGTGAATGGTCAACCAACCGGCCCACCAGGCCACCGGCACCGAGGCGACCAGTGCCGCGCGCAGCAGGTCCGCGCCGACCAGCACGGTACGGCGGGGCCAGCGATCGATCCAGACCCCGGCCGGTAGGCCGATCAGCAGGAACGCGGCGGTGCTCAGCGCGCCGAGCAACCCCACCTGGCCGGGGCTGGCGGAGAGCACGGAGACGGCGAGCACCGGCACGGCCAGGTGACTGACGTGGAAGCCGACGTCGTGCACGACCGTCGCCGTGTAGAGCAGCCGAAAGGGGCGCGGCCAGCGGCCGGCCGGACGGTGGCCGGCAGCCGTCGCCGTGGAGGCGGTCGTCATGCCGCCCACCGTGCCGGCCCGGCCTGCCGGCGGCGATAGATTTGGCGCTCGTCGAATCCAACGGAGGTGCCGATGATGCTGGTCGGGCTGGACGCGCGGGATCTGGCGACGACCCGGTTCGCGGTGTCGCCGCTGTGGGAGGTGGTCGGCAGCGTCCGGATCATCACGCGGTCCCAGTGGTTCCCGGAGCATCTGCCCTGGGTCGAGCGGGCCCGGCCGCGCCTGGCCACGGTGGACTGGCGGCTCCTCACCGACCTGGTGTCGATGCCCACCGGCATCATTCCGGGGTTCGTGTGCCCACCCCCGTCCACCTCACAGCCCACGCTAGACGTCGAGCTGGCCACCCTCGCCGCCACGCCGGCCGAGGTGGTCCAGGCCGAGCTGGACCGCGTGCCCGGGCCACGGTCGCCCCGGTTGGCCGAGCTGTACGCCGACCCGACGGCGGGCCTGCGTCGACTGGCGGAGGTCGTCCGGGCGTACGCCGATGCCGCCATCGGGCCGTACTGGCCGAGGATGCGGACGCTGCTGGAGCGGGAGGTGCTGCTCGGGGCGCGACGAATGGCCACCGACGGGGTGCAGGGCCTGCTGAACCACCTCGACCCGTACGTCCGGCTGGATGGCGACACCCTGCACGTGGAGCACCTGGTCCTCTCCGGTGCGGTGCGGCTGGACGGGCGAGGGCTGCTGCTCGTCCCCTCAGTCTTCTGCGGCCCGCGGGTCTGGTCGAACTTCGGCTCGCCGGGCCAGCCGGTGCTGCGCTACCCGGCCCGCGCGGTGGCCACGCTCTGGGAACGGGACCCGCTTCCGCCAGGCCGCGGGCTGGCCCGGGTGCTGGGGAAGACCCGGGCCGCACTGCTGCACGAGCTGGCGGTGCCGACCTCGACCACGGAGTTGGCCGAGCGCTGCCGGCTGACCCCGGGCACCGTATCCGCGCATCTCGGCGCGCTGCGTGACGCCGGGCTGGTCGGCGCCCATCGGGCCGGTCGCTTCGTGCTCTACGCCCGGACTACAGCCGCGGAGGCGTTGCTCGCCGCGACCGGCGCTGCCACCCGCTGACGACACGCGGTATGACGTATCCGCTATGTCGCATATCGACAGCGGCCGATTAACATTCACGCATGTCAATGGACGGCGGCACGGCCGTCCGGGAACCAGGGGAGTGCGTGATGATCCGACGACAACTGTTACGTACGGCGATCGCCGTACTGGTGGCGGTCCTGGCGGCGACCGGGATGCAGGTCGCCACCGGCACGGCGGCCTCCGCCGTGCGGACCCTCTACTACGACGCCAGCCGGACCGGGGAGTTCCGCACCAACTTCGACCAGGCCGCGCAGATCTGGAACAGCCGGGTCAGCACCGTGCGGCTGCTGCCCGGCACCCCGGCCAGCATCACCATCTACGTCGACGACGGCTGGCCCCGGGCGCAGGTGACCGGGCTCGGCTCGGGTCGGATCTGGATGGGCCGCACCGCCGTCAACCAGGGCTACCACCGCACCCGCATCGCCACCCACGAGTTCGGGCACATCCTCGGCCTGCCGGACCGGCGCACCGGCCTCTGCTCGGACCTGATGTCCGGCAGCAGCGCGCCGGTCTCCTGCACCAACGCCTACCCCAGCTCCGCCGAGGCGACCCGGGTGAACTCGCTCTTCGCCGGCACGCTGGCCGCTCCCGCCGACACCCGGACCTACACCTGGCAGGACGACGCGGACGTCGCGCCGCTCGTCGTCGGCGGCCGACCGGCCACCGAGAACTACCCCTTCATGGTGTACGTCTCCGGCTGCACCGGGTCGCTGATCAAGGCCAACTGGGCGGTCACCGCCAAGCACTGCCCGACCCCCTCCTCGGTCCGGGTGGGCAGCACCAACCGCACCAGCGGCGGCACGGTGGTCCGGGTGACGCGGGGGGTCAACCACCCCAGCATCGACGTCAAGCTGCTGCAACTGGCCAGCTCGGTGAGCTACGCGCCGGCGCCGATCCCGAGCACCTCGGGTGCGGTCGGCACGGCGACCCGGATCATCGGTTGGGGCCAGACCTGCGCTCCCCGAGGCTGCGGATCCGCGCCCGCGGTCGCCAACGAACTGGACACCTCGATCGTGTCGGACAGTCGCTGCTCGGGCATCAACGGCCCGTACGAGATCTGCACCAACAACACGAACGGCAACTCGGGCGCCTGCTACGGCGACTCCGGCGGCCCCCAGGTGCGGCGGATCAACGGAGTGTGGAACCTGATCGGCGCGACCAGCCGAGCCGGCAACAACAACTCGACCTGCGCGACCGGCCCGTCCATCTACGGCGACCTGTCGTCGATCCGGTCCTGGATCAACACGCAGGTGGGTGGCCTGCCGTCCTGACCGGACGGCCACCCGGCACCCGGAGCGGAGGGCTGCGGCGGCACCCTCCGCTCCGCCGTCGCCCGTCGTCGCGTCGTCGCGCCGGGGGTCATCCCGCAGCCACTCACCGTGCGGTACGGTGCCTCACATATCGACCCCTTCTGAGGTGGCCCATGTCTGCCGTCGCCGCGCTCGCCCTGACCCTCGCGTTGGCTCCCGCGCCCTCCCCGTCCACGTCGCCGCCGGCGTCCACCGGCCCGGTCGGCGGCCTGCTCGGCGGTCTGGGGCAGCTCGTCGACGGCCTGCTCGGCGGGGGTGACGGCACGCCGAGCGCGACCCCGAGCGTGGCGCCAACCGGGCCGCCCGGTCCCTCCGGCCCACCCGGTCCCTCCGGTCCGCCCGGCCCGTCGGGGCCGCCGGGATCGCCGGGCGCCGCGCCACTGCCCAGCGGGTCGTCCGATCCGACGTCCCGCATGCCGGCCCGGGTCGGCTCCCAGGGCGACGCCGAAGACTCACTGGTCGGCGTTCCGATGGCGCCGCAACCCGGCGCGCGGGACGGCGCTCCGGTCAGCCCGGGCCAGCTCGCCGCGCCCGCGGCCGGCGACGACGACCTGATGCGGCTGGCGGTGCTGGTGATCGCGGTCGGCGCGATCGCGGTGCCGCTGATCCTGCTCGTCCGCCGGCGTCAGCCGGTGCCGGCCGCCGCGTCCCCGGTCGTGGCCGGTGGCCCCGTGCCGCCGGGCGATCCCGAGCTGAGCGCCGACAATGTGACCCGGCTGCCGACCAACCTCAACGCGATCTACGAGTTGGGCCGGCTGGACGAGCGGCTCGCCCAGGAGCGCGAACGCCGCTCCTGACGCCAGGGGGCGCATCGCCCCCGGTGGCTGCTTGTCGGACGCGGCTGGGAGTCACCACCGGCGGAGCTCACCCCTGACTGGCGCGGGTGCCCGCACCCGTCAGCTCTCGACCCCTGAACGCGTTCGGCAGAGCGGCTCGATGCCGTCGAGCATGCGCTGCAGGCCGAACTCGAACAGCGTGTCGAGGGTGAGGTCCACGTCGGTGCGAGCCGATATGCCGGCCAGGATCGGGAACGCCCCGCTGCGCAGGGTCGCGGCGAGCGTCTGGCCCTGGGCGTGCAGCCACTCGTCGTCGGTGATGCCGGTGTCCTGCACCGCCTCGGCCTCTCGCTCCAGGTTGACGGCCGTGCCGCGGACGAAGTTGGCGACGGTGGCGGCGACGTGGATGAGGGTGGTGGGCGCGAGGCCCTGGTCGGCGATCGCGCGCATCGTCCACTCGGTGTGCGCGATGGCGTGGGGTGTCAGCAGTGGCCTGGTGAAGGACACCACGTGGGCGAGCCACGGGTGACGCTGGTACATCGCCCACTGGGTGCGGCACAGCAACTCCAGCTTGGCCCGCCAGTCGCCGGTTGGCCGGTCGGGCAGTGGATGCTCGGCGAAGACCGCGTCGGCCATCAGCATGACGAGGTGGTCCTTGCCCCGTACGTGGCGGTAGAGCGCCATGGTGGCCACGTCGAGATCGGTGGCGATGCGGCGCATCGTGGTGGCGGACAACCCTTCGGCGTCTCCGATCGCGGTGGCGGTGCGCACGATCCGATCCCGGAAGGCGTCTGCGTCGCGGCGACCGTGCTGACCCACGGGGCGCGGGGTGCCGGTGCGGCGACCGCGCCCGACCGCGACGACCGTGCCGACGCCGGGTACCACCTCGGTGAGGCCTTCCAGCCGGAGCGCGGCGAGGGCCTTGCTCGCCGTGGCCATCGCCACCCCCCACTCGCTCACGAGTTGTCGCGTGGAGGGCAGGCGGTCACCGGGCTTGAGGTCGCCGGCGGCGATCCGCCCGCGCAGCTGCGCGGCGATGCGGGCGAACGCCGGCCCGGCCTCGTCGATCGCCACCGCGCCCACCTCCACCGCACTAGTGCGCCAGGACACCGTCCAGGATGGCTCGACGGGGTGCACTAGTGCCCAGGTTGAGGACTGTAACAGGCGCCCGGATGCTCAGGTCGGTACGCGTACCGCGTACACAACGAGACTGGAGGCACCGGATGGACATGTCGAGAATGCGATCCTGGGTCGCCGCGGCCGTGGTGGCCGCGGCGTTGCTCCCCGTCGGCACCGCGGTGGCCGGCCCGACGGAGCCGGAGCGTGCGCCGGCGGTGGTCCGCACCACGCAGGGGGAGGCCCGCGGCGTGGTCGCCGCGGACCACCGCTCGTTCCTGGGCATCCCGTACGCGGCGGCGCCGATCGGTGAGCTGCGGTGGCGGTCACCGCGACCGGCGGCGGCCTGGACCGGGGTACGCGACGCCACCAATCCGGCGCCGGGGTGCGCCCAGCCGGCCGGCCTGCCGATGGACCGGCAGAGCGCGGCCGAAGACTGCCTGTACCTGAACGTCACCACACCCGCCGTACGGCACGACAAGAGGTCGCTGCCGGTGCTGGTGTGGCTCCACGGTGGGCATTTCCTCCTCGGGCAGGGCGACACCTGGGGTGGGCGCAGGATGGCGGTCGACGGCGACGTCGTCGTGGTGACGGTGAACTACCGGCTCGGCGCGCTCGGGTTCCTGACCCAGCCCGACGTGGGCGGGTCCGGCAACTTCGGGCTGGAGGACCAGCAGGCCGCGCTGCGGTGGGTACGGGCCAACGCGGCGGCGTTCGGTGGCGACCCGGGCAACGTCACGCTCGCCGGGCAGTCGGCCGGCGCCACCAGCGTCTGCGCCCATCTCGCGGCACCCGGCTCGGTCGGGCTGTTCCACCGCGCGATGCTGCAGAGCAACTCGTGCGTCACGCCGCTGCGAAGCCGCGAAGACGCGATGGCCGGCACGCGGGCGCTGGTCACGGCGGTCGACTGCGAGGATGACGGCGCGGGCGTCGCAGCCTGCCTGCGTCGCCGCTCGGCGCAGGAGCTGGTGGCGGCTGCCGGATACCCGGGCCAGTCCGCGTGGGAGGCCGGCCCGGTCGCCGGTGGGCCGGTGCTTCCGGTCGACCCGGCCGAGGCGGTCGCCGCGGGACGGTTCCATCGGGTACCGGTCCTGGTCGGCGCGACCCGTGACGAGTACCGCGCGCAGGTGTGGGGCATGGAGCGCACCGACATGCTCTGCGCACCCGAACAGGCGAGGCCCTGCGGGCTCACCGCGCGGCAGTACCGGGAACAGATCAGGGCGGCGTTCGGGGCGCAGGCGCGGCAGGTCCTCGCCCGCTATCCGCTGGCCGACTTCGATACGCCGTCCGAGGCGCTCTCCGCGGCCATGACCGACTTCCAGTACGCACAAGCGGTCCTGGACACCGCGCTGGCGTTCAGTCGGTACGTGCCGACCTACATGTACGAGTTCGCCGACCGCGACGCTCCGTTCTTCGCCGAGGCGGCGCCGGTGACCTTCGCGACCGGGGCGTACCACACGGCGGAGCTGCCCTACCTGTTCACCGTCGACTACGTGCGACCGTTCTCGGCGGCGCAGGAGCGCCTGTCCGACGTGATGGTCGGCTACTGGACCGCGTTCGTGCACCGGGGTGACCCCAACCGGGCCGGGCTGCCGTCCTGGCCGCGGGTCGACGTCCGGTCGGAATACGTGCAGCGGCTCGCTCCCGGGAGCGTGGGCATCGGCCGAACGGAGTTCGCCCGCGACCATCGGGTGGCGTTCTGGCGCTCGGTCACTGGCTGAGGGCTCGGCCGGCCGCCCTGGCCGCCGCCCTGTCCGGACGGCCCGGGCGGCCCGGCCACCTTTTTGTGGGTACTTGGCGGCCGTGGCGGGCGGGGCGAAGCTGGTCGTGAGCGGTCGGGAGGCCGCCGGTACCGGGCAGCGCGGGGGTGGCGGGTGGTTCAGGAGGACGCGGGCGACCCGGTGAGTTTGGCCAGACGGCGGTGGCCCCAGTCGGCGACGGGTGCCAGCGCCTCGGAGAGGTCACGGCCGAACGGGGTCAGGGAGTACTCGGTCTTCAGGGGCAGCACGTCGTGCACCTCCCGGTGCACCAGACCGTCCGCCTCCATCTCACGCAGGGCCTGAGTCAGCACCTTCTCGGTGAGGCCGGGCAGCTTCCGGCGCAGCTCGCCGGGGCGGCACGGACCGGATTCCAGCAGCCAGAGCAGAGCGGTCTTCCACTTGCCGTCGATCACGGCGATCGCGGCGGTCACTCCGCAGACATTCGGGTCCCGGGCACGACTGCGCGTCATCTTCGTCCTGTTCATCCGCATTTGTTGATGTTTACCGATGAGGAGTTGAGACATGTCCTCGGACATCGAGAAGTCTGTCACCGTTCTCGGGCTGGGGCCGATGGGCCGGTCCCTGGCGGGTGCGTTCCTGGCCGCCGGTCTGCCGACCACGGTCTGGAACCGGACGCCGGGCCGGGGTGCGATGCTGGCGGCGCGGGGCGCGGTGGTCGCCCGATCGGCCGAGGAGGCGGTCGCGGCGAGCGGGCTGACCGTCGTCTGCGTGGTGAACTACGACGCCAGCGACGCGATCCTGCGGCAGGAGGCGGTCACCGGTGCGCTGATGGGTCGCGTGCTGGTGAACCTGACCGCCGACACGCCGGACCGGGCTCGGGACACCGCCGACTGGGCATCCGCACACGGCATCGGCTACCTGGACGGCGCGATCATGACGCCGACCACCACGATCGGTACGCCGGCCGCGGTGTTCATCCACAGTGGTCCGACCGAGGTCTACCGGCAGCACCGGCCGGTGCTGGACGCGTTGGGTGGCGTCCACACCCACCTCGGCGAGGAGATCGGCCGGGCGGCGGCGTACGACATCGCCCTGCTCGACATCTTCTGGACGGCGATGGCGGGCTACGCGCACGCCCTGGCGGTGGCGCGGGCGGAGGGCGTCACCGCCCGGGAGCTGGCGCCTTTCGCCAAGGGCATCGGTGCGATCATCCCGCCGCTCTTCGAGGAGCTGGCCGAGGACGTGGAGAGCGGCAGCTTCTCCGGCGAGGACAACCCGATCACCTCCGCGGTCTCGTCGATGGCCCACATCGTGCACGCGTCCGAGGCACACGGCATCGACGCGAGCGTGATGCGGGCGGCCGAGGGTCTGGCCCGCCGCACCATCGGGCTGGGACACGGCGGCGACGGGTTCATCCGGATCGCCGAGGTCCTTGGTCGCCGCTGACCGGCCGTCGAGGGCGATCCGACCCACCGCCTGGGTCGGATCGCCGGCCCTCGCCCCGCTTGGAAACGTTTTCGTAACGAGCCCTTGACCTCTCCGCCATCCACGGCGCAGACTCCCGGAAACGTTTACAGCTATCGGGTGGAGGTGCCAGGGCGTGGGTCGTAAACGTTTACAGGAGACGGCGGACGGCCGACCGACGGTGCACACCGTCGCCGCCCGGGCCGGTGTCTCCATCGCGTCCGCCTCACGGGTGCTCAACGGCGTCGGCGGCAGCCCGGAGACCGTCCGCAAGGTACGCGCCGCGGCGGCCGAGGTGGGCTACGTGCCGAACGCGATCGCCCGGTCGCTGCAGTCGCAGCGCACCGGCCTCGTCGCGCTCGCCGTCGAGGACATCGGCAACCCGGTCTACGTGCAGATGATGCGCGCCATCGAAGCGGTGGTCGCCTCCTCCGGCCGGCAGTTGCTGGTGCACGCCACCGGCGGGCGGATCGACAACGAGACCGCCCTGCTGCGCCGGCTGGCCAACCGTTACGTGGACGGCATGATCGTCTCGCCGATCCGGGTCACCGACGACCACCTGGCCGCGCTGGTGGCCAGCCCGGTGCCGGTGGTGGTGGTCGGCCAGCTCGGCGCGGACGCCGCGGTCGACAACGTGCGGACCGACTCCCGACAGGGCGTGGCGCTGGCCGTGGACCACCTCGTCGCCACCGGGCGGCGGCGGATCGGCTTCGTCAACGGCCCGCTCGACACCGTCCCCGGCGCCGCCCGCGACGCCGGCTTCCGCGCCGCCCTGGCCCGGCACGGCATCGGGCTCGACGAAGACCTGATCGAGGTCGGCGACTTCCAGTACGCGGCCGGCCGCGCCGCCGCGGAGCGGCTGCTCGCCCGGACCGACCCGGACGCCCTCGTCTGCGCCAACGACCTGATCGCGGTCGGCGCGCTGCACGCCCTGCTGGCCGCCGGTCGCCGGGTGCCGGAGGACGTCGCCCTGGTCGGCATGGACGACACCGAGCTGGCCCAGATGATGTTCCCCCAGCTCTCCAGCGTCTCGCTCGGTTCGGCCGAGCGAGGTCGTCGGGCCGCCGAACTGCTCCTGCAGCGCATCGCCGAGCCGGCCCTGCCGCCGCGGCGCGAGCAGGTGCTGCCGAGCCTCGCCGTCCGCGCGTCCAGCGGCCCGACGCTGCCGGCCCCGCGACCGCCCTCCCGACCGTCCAGCGAAGGGGCGATCTCATGACCACGCTGGCCGAACGGCCGGACGTCGAGCCGGCCGGCAAGACCCGTCGCCCGAACCGGTCGCGTTCCGACCGGACCGCCATCTACCTGTTGCTCCTGCCGTCGCTGCTGCCGATCCTGCTGCTCTCGGTCTTCCCGCTGCTGCGTGGCATCTATCTCGGCTTCACCGACGCCCGGGCCGGGCGCAACGCCGAGGTCAGCTTCACCGGCCTGGCGAACTACCGGGAACTCCTCGGTGACGACCTGTTCTGGAACTCGTTCAAGATCGGGCTGCTCTGGGCGTTCGGGGTGACCGTGCTCCAGTTCCTGCTCGCCCTCGGGCTGGCCCTGCTGCTCAACCAGCAGCTGCGGTTCCGGGGCGTGGCGCGGGTGCTGGCCGTGGTGCCCTGGGCGATGCCGCCGGTCGTGGTCGGCATCCTCTGGAAGCTCGTCTACCACCCGGACGCCGGCCTGCTCAACGAGTTCTTCCACCGGATCGGTGCCGACGGCCTGCGCACCAACTGGCTCGGCGACTTCAGCACCGCGCTGCCCGCCGTGATCATCGTCGGCGTCTGGGCCGGCATGCCGCAGACCACCGTGGTGCTGCTCGCCGGCCTGCAGGGGGTCGGCCAGGAGCTGCACGAGGCGGCCGCGGTGGACGGCGCGAGCACCTGGCACCGGTTCCGGCACGTCACGCTGCCCGCGCTGGCCCCGGTGATCGTGGCGATCACGTCGCTGGACTTCATCTGGAACTTCAACTCGTTCGGCCTGGTCTATGTGCTGACCGCGGGCGGACCGGGCGGCAAGACCATGCTGCCGATGCTCTTCGCCTACGAGGAGGCGTTCCGCTACGGCAACTACGGCTACGCCGCCGCGCTCGGCAACGTGATGGTCGTGATCATCGTCGCGCTGCTCGCCGTCTATCTCCGCCGCCGGTTGAGGGAGGCCAACTGAGATGTTTGGTAAGCCGAGCCGCACCGGGCGGGCGCTGCAGTACGTGGCGCTCGCCGGCTACCTGATCTTCCTCGGGTTCCCGCTGATCTGGCTGGTCTCCACGGCGTTCAAGCCGCCGCGGGAGCTGGTGCAGCTGCACCCGACGCTGATCCCCACCAACCCGACCGTGCAGAACTTCGTCCAGGCCTTCACCGAGCAGGAGCTGGGGCGGGCCGCGCTGAACAGCCTTCAGGTCTCGCTCGCCTCGGCGGTGCTGACCGTGCTGGTCGCCATGCCGGCGTCGTACGCGCTGGCCCGGTTCCGCTCCAAGCTCGGCACCGCGGCGCTGGGCTGGGTGCTGCTCTCCCAGCTCTTCCCGTTCGTACTGCTGATCATCCCGATCTTCCTGGTGCTGCGGCAGGCCGGCCTGGCCAACACGCACGCCGGACTGGTGCTGATCTACGTGGTCTGGGCGCTGCCGTTCGCGCTCTGGATGCTGCAGGGTTTCGTCCGCAACATCCCCCGCGAGCTGGAGGAGGCCGCCTCGGTGGACGGGGCGACCCGGGTGCAGGTCCTGCGCCGGGTGGTCTTCCCGCTGCTCGCCCCGGGCCTGGTCGCGACGGCGTTGTTCTCCTTCATCTCGGCCTGGAACGAGTTCTTCTTCGCCCTGGTGCTGATCAAGACCCCCGAACTGGCCACCCTGCCGGTCGCGCTGGCCCGGTTCGTCGGCATCGAGGGCACCGCCCGTCTCGGACCCCTCGCGGCCGGCTCGCTGCTGGCCACGCTGCCCAGCCTGATCTTCTTCGCGTTCATGCAACGCCGGCTCTCGTCCGGGTCGCTCGCCGGCGCGGTCAAGGGCTGAACCGTCCCCCATCCACCACCAAGGAGGTAACCCCCCATGCTCCCTACCCGATTCCGTCGACTCGCCGCGGCCACCGCGGTCGCGGTCGTCGGCCTCGGCGCGCTCGCCGCGTGCGGTGACAGCGGCGACGACGAGGCCGCGTCCGGCCCGGTGAAGCTGCGCTTCCTCAGCCTCGCCTGGCAGAAGGAGTCGTTGCAGGTCAACAAGGACCTGGTCGCCAAGTGGAACGCCGAGCACCCGGACATCCAGGTCGAGTACGTCCAGGGTGACTGGAACTCGGTGCACGACCAGCTGCTCACCTCGTTCGAGGGCGGCGACGCGCCGGACATCGTGCACTACGAGGCGTCCGCGATCGGCGAGTTCAGCAAGCAGGGCTACCTGGCCGATCTCTCCGGGCTGCTCTCCGACGACCTGAAGGGCCAGATCGACCAGGGCGTCTGGGACACCGTCACCACCGACGACAAGGTCACCGGTGTGCCGTTCCTGCTGGAGTCGCAGGTCGTCATCGCCAACAAGAAGCTGCTCGACGCCGCCGGCGTCGCGGTGCCGCCGGCCGACGGCGGCTGGACCTGGGACGAGTTCCAGGCCAACGCCCAGAAGCTCACGAAGCCGGGCCAGTACGGCGTGGCGTGGGCGCTGAAGTCGCCGACCAACCGGGTGCTGAACCTGGCGCTCAACTACGACGGGAAGTTCTTCTACACCGACGGCGGTCGCACCGAGGTCAAGATCGGTGACGCGGAGAAGGAAATCCCGAAGCGCATCCACGACATGATCTACACCGCCAAGTCGGCCTCCCCGGAGGCGCTCGGCATGAGCGGCGCGGACACCCTGCCCGGCTTCTTCGGCGGCAAGTACGCGATGCTGCCCGGCTCGGTGTCGCTGCGCCAGCAGATGGTCGAGCAGGCGCCGGCCGACTTCCAGTGGGTCACCCTGCCGCCGGTCAAGGGGCTCTCCGCCAAGCAGGCGGCGAACCCGCAGACGCTGTCGGTCTCCGAGGACTCCAAGCACAAGAAGCAGGCCGCGCAGTTCCTCGAGTACTTCCTGAACCCGACGAACATGGCCGCGCTGGCCAAGGGTGACTGGCTGGTGCCGACCGGCAAGCAGGCCAACGAGGAACTGGTCAAGCTCACCAACGGCAAGCAGGGCTGGGACGTCGCCGCGGACAGCGCCGCGGACCTGACCGTCGCCCCGTTCCAGCAGGCCGACGGCTACCCGGAGTGGAAGACCAAGTACGCCACCCCGGCTCTCCAGCAGTACTTCGCCAACAAGATCACCCTCGACCAGCTCGGCACGCAGCTGGTCGACGGTGGCAAGCAGGTTCTGAGGTAGAACATGTCACTCTTGCTCGATAAGTCGGTCGGTTGCCTGGTCGGTGCCGCGGTCGGAGACGCCCTCGGCGGCGCCACCGAGACGGCGCTGCCCGAGCAGATCCGCGCCCGGTTCGGCGGCTGGGTAGAGGGCATCGTGCCCCCGTACCACGCGGACTGGGCCACCGCGCGGCCGCTCGCGCCGTACCACAAGGGCGACGGGCACATCACCGACGACACGTTGATGACCCACGCCCTGGTCCGCGCCTACGCGGCCAAGCGAGACCACCTCGACGCGTACGACGTGGTGGAGCTGCTGGTCCCCGACCTGATCGAGCGGGTGGTGCACATCCCCGACCTGGAGCGGGACGGGGTGACCTTCCACCGGCTCGCGGCCGCCGAGCGGTGGCTGGTCACCCGCCTGCACCACGCCCACGCGGACCCGCGCGAGGCCGGGGTCGGCAACATCGTCAACTGCGGGGCGGCCATGTACATGGCCCCGGTCGGCATTGTCAACGCGGGCGATCCGGCCGGGGCGTACGCCGAGGCGGTGGAGGTCGCCGGGGCGCACCAGCACAGCTACGGGCGGGAGGCCGCCGCCGTCTTCGCGGCCGCGGTCGCCGCGGCGGCGACCCCCGGCGCGAGCGTCGAGGATGTCGTCGCTGCGGCGCTGGACCTGGCCCGCGACGGCACCCGGGCAGCCATCGACGCGGTGGTCAAGGAGGCCCGGGGGCACCACGACTGGAAGTCGGCGATCCCGGCGCTGCGGTCCGCGGTCGCCCCCTACGACACGGTGGGGGAGGAGTACCGCAGCCCCGGCCTCGGCGCCCGGCGGCCCAGCCGGCTGCACGCCATCGAGGAGCTGCCGGTGGCGATCGGCATGCTCGTGGTGGCCGGCGGCGACTTCCGCCCGGCGGTGCTCGGCGCGGTGAACTACGGCCGCGACGCCGACTCCACCGCCACCATGGCCGGCGCCATCGCCGGCGCGCTCGGCGGTTCGGCGGCGGTGCCGGCGGAGTGGGCCGAGACCGTCGCCACCGCCTCCCGGACCGACTTGGTCGAGCCGGCCCACGTCCTCGCGGCGGTGGCCGGCGAGGTCTTCGACCGCGACCAGGTCCGGTTCGCCCGGCGGGCGGAGCGCTTCGCCGGGCTGGCCGGTGGCGCGACCCGGGCGTCGAGCGGCGCGTACCGTCGGGACGCGGGGCCGACCCGGTGAGGATCACCTGGGTGCAGCCGGAGGACCTGCTGCCGCACGAGCTGGCGGCCAGCCGTGACGAGGGGCGGGACGTGACCGCGCTCGCGCAGCAGTGGACGGCCGCCGGCGGGGATCTCAACCCGCCGGTCAGCGGGGCGTCGCCGACCCCGGCGTCACCGGCGCTGCGGGCGCTCGCCGCGCAGCTGCTGGACGCCGCCGACGCGCTGCCCGCCGTCGCCGCCGACGACGAGCCGGACGACCTGGCCGCGATCCGGGCCGGCTGGCCGGCGAGCTGGTCGCTGCCGACCGACGTGTCGTACGACCGGCTGCACGGCGCCTGGCTCGGCCGGGCGGTCGGCTGTCTGCTCGGCAAGCCGGTGGAGAAGATCCCCCGGGAGGGGATCCGGGAGATCCTCACCGCGACCGGCGGATGGCCGCTGCGCGACTGGTTCACCGCGAAGGGGCTGCCGCCCGAGGTGGCCGCCCGCTGGCCGTGGAACCGGCGCAGCGCACCGACCAGCCTCGCCGAGAACATCGACGGCATGCCGGAGGACGACGACCTGAACTACGCGCTGCTGGCGCTGCGCGTACTGGAGACGCACGGTCGGAACTTCACCAGCGCGGACGTGGCGCAGGCCTGGCTGGACTGGCTGCCCGGCGGGCGGGTCTTCACCGCCGAGCGGGTGGCCTACCGGAACCTGCTGCTCGGGCTGGCCCCGCCGGAGAGCGCGCGTCGGCACAACCCGTTCCGGGAGTGGATCGGCGCGCAGATCCGCACCGACGTGTACGGCTGGGTCAACCCCGGCCGGCCGGACCGGGCCGCCGAGCTGGCCTGGCGGGACGCCACCGTCAGCCACGTCCGGGGCGGGGTGCACGGCGCGCTCTGGGCCGCCGCCCTCGCGGCCGCCGCGCCGGTCGCCGCGAGCGTCGAGCAGGTGCTGGACGCCGCCGAGGCGGTGCTGCCGCCGCGCAGCCGCTTCGCCGCGACGGTCCGCGAGGCGCGCGCCCTCGGCGCCGGGGCCGACGACTGGGAAGGGGTGGTCGACGAGCTGTACGCCCGACATGGCCACCTGCACTGGGTGCACGTGCGCAACAACGCCGCGCTGGTGGCCGCCGCGCTGGCGTACGGCCGTGGTGACCTGGAGCGGTCGATCACCGCGGTGGTCAGCGGCGGCTGGGACACCGACTCGACCGGCGCGACGGTCGGGGCGGTCACCGGGGCCCTCGCCGGGGCGTCCGGGCTGCCGGCGCGCTGGGTCGCCCCGCTGCACAACCGGTTGGCCAGCAGCATCGGCGGCTTCGACGGCATCGGCTTCGACGAGTTGGCCGAGCGGACGCGCGCCCTGGCCGGAGCGGGGGAGTGAGCGGGTTGCGGCCGTCCGGCGGGTGCATGCCGGCGGCCGTGACGCGGACCGAAGGGAGCAGGGGATGAGCGCGCACGTGGTGGTGGTGGGCAGCACCAACCTGGACCTGGTGGTGACGACGCCGCAGCTGCCCCGCCCCGGTGAGACGGTGCTCGGCGAGAACTTCCGCACCGTGCCTGGCGGCAAGGGCGCCAACCAGGCGGTCGCCGCCGCCCGGGCCGGCGCCGCCTGCGACTTCGTGGGCGCGGTCGGCGACGACGCGTTCGGTACGCAGCTGCGGGAGAGCCTGGTCGGGGCGGGGGTCGACGTGCGGGGTCTGCGCACCGTTCCCGGCGCCTCCGGCGTCGCGCTGATCGCCGTCGACCGGGACGCGGAGAACTTCATCGTGGTCGCGCCCGGAGCCAACGGTGCGCTCACCGAACTGGACGCCGCCGACCGGTCGGCGATCGCCGCCGCCGACGTGCTGCTGCTCCAGCTGGAGGTGCCGCTGTCCACCGTGGTCCGCGCGGCCGACTGGGCCCGGGCCGAGGGCGCCACCGTGGTGCTGAACGCGGCGCCGGCCGCGGTGCTGCCGGCGCAGCTGCTGGAGCTGGTCGACGTGCTGGTGGTCAACGAGCACGAGGCGGCGGTCGTGGCCGGGGTCTTCTCCGACGACCCGCCGGTGCTGCTCGACGCGCTGCTGGAGCTGGTGCCCCGGGTGGTGCTCACCCTGGGGGCGCGCGGCGCCGCGTACGGCGACCGGCGCGGCCTGCGGCTGACGGTCCCCGCGCCGCAGATCGACGCGGTGGACACCACCGCCGCTGGTGACGCGTTCACCGGGGCGCTCGCCGTCGGCTGGGCCGAGCGCGGCGGCGCCGTCACCGAAGACACCGTCACGGCGACCCTGCGCTGGGCGTGCGCCGCCGGCGCGGCCTGCGCCCAGCGGCCCGGCGCGTCCACCGCCCTGCCCGAGCGGGCCGCCATCGACGCCCTTTACGACGCGACCTACCGAGGTACCCCGTGAGCTTCAACCCCTATGTCCCGCGCCCGATCGACCGGCCGACCGAGGTTCCGCTGGGCACGCACGCCGACCTGACCACGTTGGACGAGGCGAAGATCTTCGCCGCGCCGGACGACCCGGCCGACTGGCCCGCCTGGCGGGAGCAGCTCGCCCACTGGCGGGCCGACGCGCGGGCCCGGATCGGCTACACCGGCGAGCACTACGACGAGATCGCCGGCGACTGTTTCAGCGTCTGCCTGGCCTGGCTCTGGGACGAAGCGCTCTACGACCACGAGCGCGGCGTCTTCACCGTGGACGAGTTCCTCGACGCCGCCGGGCGGGACTTCGGCGGCTTCGACGGGGTGGTGCTCTGGCACGCCTACCCGGTGATCGGCCTGGACGACCGCAACCAGTTCGACTGGTACCGGGACGTGCCGGAGCTGCCCGAGGTGGTGCGGGCGTTCCAGGAGCGCGGCGTGCGGGTGTTCGTCGACTACAACCCGTGGGACACCGGCACCCGCCGGGAGTCGGGCAGCGACGCCGAGGAGGTGGCCGCGCTGGCCGGCAAGCTCGGCGTCGACGGGGTCTTCCTGGACACCCTCAAGGAGGGCGCCGGCGAGCTGCGCGCCGCGCTCGACGCGGCCCGCCCCGGCCTGGTCCTCGAAGGCGAGAGCCGGGTGCCGCTGGCCCGGATCGCCGACCACGCGATGTCCTGGGCGCAGTGGTTCGCCGACTCCGAGGTGCCCGGTGTGCTGCGGGCCAAGTGGTTCGAGCGGCGGCACGTGCTGCACCACACCCGCCGCTGGCACCGCGACCACCTCGACGAGCTGCACTCGGCCTGGCTCAACGGGGTCGGGGTGCTGGTCTGGGAGAGCGTCTTCGGCGTCTGGGTCGGCTGGAACGAGCGGGACCGGGCAGTGCTGCGGGCGATGCGCCGGGTGCAGGCCAGCCACGCGGCGTGGTTGCGCGCCGAGGACTGGGTTCCGCTCGCCGACCACCCCGGCTCCGGTCAGGTGTATTCGTCCCGCTGGACCCACGACGGCGAGCCACTCTGGACGGTCGTGAACTCGGGCGGCGACCACGACGGGCCGTGGCTGGTCACCGGGGCGCGACCGGGCCGACGCTTCGTCGACCTGGTCACCGGCGCCGAGCTGACCGTCACCGACGTGGGCGACGGTCGAGTGGCGGTCGGCGGACCGCTGCCCGCCGGCGCGATCGCCGCCGTGGCCGTCACCGACGCCGCAGTCGAGCGGCACGAGCCGCCGGTCGGCGATCCGTCCTTCCCGGCCCGCGCCGCGGTGCGCGTCCGCACCCCGTGGGCGCCTCGGCCGCAGCTGCCGGCGGGAATGGTGGCCGTCGACGCCGGCCGGCGGGACCTCGTCGTCCGGCACCGGGTGCGGGAGACCGGGCTCTACGGCGAGACGCCCTACGTCGACGAGTGGAAGCCGCTGCCACCCCGGCTGCACCACACCGGCACGCTGCGCCGCAGCGTTTCGCTCGGCCGGTTCGCCATCGCCACCCACGAGGTCACCCACGCCGAGTACGCCGGATTCCTGCGCGCCACCGGCTACCGGCCGGTGCGCCCGGAGCGGTTCACCGCGGGGCGGGGGCCGGCCGACGCGCCGGTGACCGGGGTCGAGCTGGCCGACGCCCGGGCGTACGCGGCGTGGGCCGGGCTGCGGCTGCCCACCGAGGACGAGTGGCAGGTGGCCGCCGAGGCGGGGCTGCTGGCCCGCCGGGAGCCGTTGGTGTGGAACCTGACCGAGAGCGAGCACTCCGACGGGCGCACCCGCTTCGCCATCCTCAAGGGCGGCGCCGCGTACCGCGCCGAGGGCTCCGACTGGTACCTCGACGGCGGCCCGCAGCCGCCGGAGGTCTCGGTGAAGCTGCTGCTCACCGGGGCCGGCCTCACCCGCTCCGACCAGGTCGGCTTCCGCTGCGCGGCCGACCTGCCGACCCCCGAGGAGTGACCTGATGGGCAGACGTTGGCGGATCGGCGGCGGCGTGGCCGCCGTGCTCCTCGCGCTGGGAATGGCCGGTGCGGTGCCGGGCGGGGCGAGCGCGGAACGCCTCCGCGCCGGCACGCTGAGCACCGCGTCCGCGCCGTCCCCGGCGTTGGACGGGACCATCGACTACACGGTCTACCTGCCGTACGGGTACGCCAAGGCGACCGCCACCCGCTACCCGGTGCTGTACCTGCTGCACGGGCGGGGCGACACCATGCAGGCGTGGACCCGGGTGAAGGCCGACCTGGACCGGATGATCGCCGACGGTGAGGTGCCGCCGGTGATCGCGGTGCTGCCCGACGCGCCGTGGAGCAGCCGGGGCAACTGGTACGTCGACTCCGCCTACACCGGCGCGGACGACCCGGGTCGTCCGGTGGAGACCGCGCTCACCCGCGACCTGGTGGCGCACGTCGACGCCACCTACCGCACCGCCGCCCACCGGGGCGCCCGTCTGGTCGGCGGCTACTCGATGGGCGGCGCCGGGGCGCTGCGCTACGCGCTCGCCCACCAGAACCTCTTCGCCAACGCGCTGGTGCTCAGCCCGGCGGTCTACCGGCCGCTGCCGCCGGCCGACTCGTCGGCGCGCGAGTTCGGCGCCTTCGGCTCGGGGGCGCAGCGCTTCTCCGACGAGGTCTACCAGCGGCTGAACTACCCCGCCCTGCTGGCCGGCCTGGACCCGGAGGCCCCGGTCCGGATGTACGTCGCGGTCGGCGACGACGAGTGGGCCAACCCCGACCCGGCCGACGCCGCGCACGACCTCGACTACGAGGCGGCCACCCTCTACAACACCGTGCGCCGCGCCGACGGGGTCGCCGCCGAGCTGCGGGTGCTCGACGGGGGGCATGACTGGGACGTGTGGCGACCCGCCTTCGTGGACGGGCTGAGGCACCTGGCCGGCACGCTGAGCGTCACCCCGCCGGCCGGGCTGCCCGGGCCGGTGCACGGCAGCGCGGGCACGGACTGGGCCGGCGGCGTCGCCGCCCACCCGGACGGCACGAGCACCATCGGGTACGCCGCGTCCGGGCCGGTCGACGGCCAGCCGTACGCCGGCGGGCTGGACGCGGTGGTGAGCCGGCTGGCCACCGACGGCAAGACCACGGAATGGACGACCCAGTTCGGCACCGCCGCGAACGACCGTCTCTACGGGCTGGTGCCGCTCGCCGACGGCGGGGTCGTCGCCGCCGGCTACACCCGCGGTGACCTGGACGGAGCCCACCCCGGCAGCCCGGCCGACGATGCCTTCGTGACCCGGCTGACCGGGTCCGGGCAGCGGGCCTGGCTGACCCAGGCCGGTGACCCGACGAAGGCGGACCGGTTCTACGCCGTCGCGCCGGCTCCGGACGGCGGCGCTTACGTCGCCGGCTACACCAGTGGCTCGTACGCAGGCGAGACCGGCGCCGGGGACAAGGACGCCGTGCTGGCCCGGATCGGCCCGGACGGGCGAGTCGCCTGGAGCCGGCAGTTCGGCGGGCCCGGCGAGGACAAGGCGTACGCGGTGACCGCTGACGCGCAGGGCGTGTACGTGGCCGGCGGCACCTCGGCCGGCCTGCCGGGCACCACCGCGCTCGGCGGCGCCGACGGCTGGCTGGCCCGCTACGACCCGGCCGGCACCCGCAGCTGGGTGACCTCGGTGGGCGGGCCCGGCGACGACCTGCTCGGCGGCGTCGCGATCGGCTCCACCGGCACGCTGCTGGCCACCGGCTCCACCGGCGGCGAGGCCACCGCCGGCGGCAGCGACGTGCTGACCGTCGGGTACACCCCGGCCGGTCGGCAACGCTGGCGGACCGTGACCGGCGGCCGCGGGGCCGATGCCGGCGCGGAGGTGGTGGCACTGCCCGACGGCGCGGTCGCCGTGGTCGGGTTCACCGGCAGCACGCTCGGGCTGCCGGTCGGCGGCGCGGACGTGCTGACCGTGCGGCTCGACGCCCGGGGACGCCAGCTCGGCGTCGCCCAGTACGGCACCGCCCGGGACGACGCGGCCGACCCGTTCGGCGAGGAGAACGTCTACGCGACCCTCGGCGCCGACGGCCGGCTGCTGGTCAGCGGGCTCACCGCCGGAGCGCCGGTGGGCGGCGGCGCCCTCGGCAACGGCGACGTCTTCCTCGCCGCCCTCGACCCGACGAAGGGAACGCCGTGACCAGCGCGAGTCCGAACGCCCGGGGTCCCCTGGACGGGGTGAAGGTGGTCGACCTGGCCACCCTCTTCGCCGGGCCGCTCGCGGCGGCGTTCCTCGGCGACTTCGGCGCCGACGTGATCAAGGTGGAGCATCCGGTCAAGCCGGACCCGTCGCGCGGACACGGCCCGGCCAAGGACGGCGTCGGGCTCTGGTGGAAGGTGCTCGGCCGCAACAAGCGGACGGTCACCCTCAACCTCTCCGACCCCGACGGCGCCGCCCTGTTGCGCCGGCTGCTCGCCGACGCCGACGTGTTGGTGGAGAACTTCCGTCCGGGCACCCTGGAGCGGTGGGGGCTCGGCCCGGCCGAGCTGCACGCGGTCAACCCGCGGCTGGTGATCACCCGGATCAGCGGGTTCGGGCAGGTCGGCCCGTACGCCCGCCGGCCCGGCTTCGGCACCCTCGCCGAGGCGATGAGCGGCTTCGCCGCTGCCACCGGGGAACCCGACGGCCCACCCACCCTGCCGCCGTTCGGGCTGGCCGACTCGGTGACCGCGCTGGCCGCCGCGTACGCGGTGATGCTGGCCCTGCGGGCCCGGGACGCCACCGGTGCCGGGCAGGTGGTCGACCTGGCCATCATCGAGCCGATCATGGCGATGCTCGGCCCGCAGATCACCTGGTACGACCAGCTCGGCTACATCCAACCCCGGCTGGGCAACCGGTCCAACAACAACGCACCGCGCAACACCTACCGGTGCGCGGACGGGCGCTGGGTGGCGGTCTCCACCAGCGCGCAGAGCATCGCCGAGCGGGTGCTGACGCTGGTCGGCCGCCCTGAGCTGGTCGCCGAGCCGTGGTTCGCGACCGGCAGCGGCCGGGCCGCGCACGCCGACGAGCTGGACGCGGCGGTGAGCGCCTGGGTGGCGCAGCGGGACCGCGACGAGGTGGTGGCCGCCTTCGAGGCGGCGCAGGCGGCGGTCGCGCCGGTCTACGACGTGCGGGACATTCTCGCCGACCCGCAGTACGCGGCGCTGGGCACCGTGCGCAGCGTGCCGGACGAGGAGCTCGGCGAGGTGCGGATGCAGAACGTGCCGTTCCGCCTCACCGAGACGCCGGGCGAGATCCGGCACGCCGGGCGCCGGCACGGCCAGGACACCGACGCGGTCTTCGGCGCGCTCGGGCTGAGCGCCGAGGAGCTGGACTCGCTGCGCGAGCGGGGCGTGCTCTGATGCTGATCAGCTGGCTCTACGTGCCCGGCGACCGGCCGGACCGGTTCGCCAAGGCGGTCGCCTCGGGCGCCGACGCGGTCATTCTCGACCTCGAGGACGCGGTGGTCGCCGGGCGCAAGGCGTACGCCCGCGACGCGGTCACCGAGTTCCTCGCCGAGGCGCACCCGGTGCCGGTGCAGGTCCGGGTCAACGAGCTGACCGGGCCGGACGTCGACGCCGACCTCGCCGCGGTGGCCGGCCGGCCCGGGCTGGCCGGGCTGCGGGTGCCGAAGGTGGAGTCGGCCGCGACGGTGAGGGGGCTCGCCGATCGGGTCGACGCGCCACTGCACCCGCTGGTCGAGTCGGCGCTCGGGCTGGAGGCCGCGTACGCGATCGCGTCCGCCCACCCGGCCGTGGCCTCGCTCGGGCTCGGCGAGGCCGACCTGCGCTCCGACCTCGGGGTGAGCGACGACGACGGGCTGGCCTGGGCGCGCGGCCGGATCGTGGTGGCGGCCCGCGCGGCCGGCCTGGCCCCGCCGGCGATGTCGGTGTACGCCGACGTCGCCGACGTCGACGGCCTGGCCGCCTCCTGTGCGCTGGGCCGGCGGCTCGGGTTCCTCGGCCGCACGGCGATCCACCCGCGTCAGCTACCGGTGATCGTCGAGGCGTTCCGGCCGGCCGAGAGGGAGGTGGCCCGGGCGGTGGAGCTGCTCGCCGCGGTCGCCGACGCGCAGCGGCGGGATTCGGGCACGGTGGTGCTGCCGGACGGCCGGTTCGCCGACCGGGCGATGGTCGCCGCCGCGCAGCGCGTCGTGGATCTGGCCGCCCGTTACGCCGCCTGAGCACGTCGCCGGCCCTCGCCGGCGGGCTGCTGCTCGTCGAGGTGGTCGCCACCCGCAGCTGACGGGCCGGCGAGGTGCTGCGATCGCGGTGCCGGCCCGGCGCTACGCCGGCCGGTCGGCCTCCGACAGTCGGTCGAGCCGAGCCAGCTCGGCGGTGCCGTCCCGGGCCACCGCGGCGGCCAACGCGGTGGTCGCCGGGTGGGCGCCGGCCCGCTGCGCCGCGCCGGCCATCCGGACCGACTGCGCCAGGTGCGCGCGCAGGTGCCGGGCGACCAGCCGCTCGAACGGCGCACCGGTGGCCGACCGCAGCGCGGCCAACTCCTCGGCGGTGACCATGCCCGGCATGTCGTGACCCTCGTGCGGGTTGGTCGCCGGCGCCCCGGACTCGGCGAGAAGCCGGCGGGACCGGGTCAGGTCCGCTCGGTGGCCGGCCTCGACCTGAGCGGCCAACCGTCGCCAGTCCGGGTCGGTCGTCCCGTTCGGCACCAGGTCGAGCACCGGCAGCACTCGTTCGGTCATCGCCACCGTCAGCTGGAGCCAGGCGACGTCGGTGGGGCTGAACGGGCCGGTCGGGCTTGCCGTGGGCACGGCCGGTGGTGCGGTCGCCGGCGGCGCGGCGGCGGACGGCGTGGCGGTCCCGGCGGGGTCGGGTGATCCGGCGGCGCAGCCGGCGAGGAGCAGCGCCGCGACGAGCAGGGTGGTCGGTGCGGCAACAGGCGTTCGCATCCGGCCTCCTCTCCGCCCGGGAGGGCGGGCCCGGTGTGACCGGGCCCGCCCTCGGGTGGGAACGTGTGGGCTCAGATCGGTCGGCCGTCGTGCCCGCACTTGATGACCGGGCGGATGCAGTCGTTGACCCGGCGGGCCATCTCCGCGGTCGGCCAGGCGTTGAAGAAGTCGCCGTGCATCGTGTAGCCCGCCCCGGAGGCCAGCCGGAACTGTGCCGGGTTGCCGTTGACCGGGTAACGCAGCACCTGCCGCAGCTTCGGCACGTGCACCGGGTGCGTCGCCGGGCAGGCCTGGTTCACCGGGTACGCCATGTGGCTCTTGTGATCCGGCGAGTCCAGGTCCCGGCCGTTCCAGCACTGCGGGAAGTCCAGGTACGACTCCATCATGGTGCCGGCCGGGCAGGTGACGAAGTCCTTCGACGGGGGAACCTGACCGGCGTGCAGGCAGGACCAGCGGGCGATGCTCTCGCTCGGCCCGGTGGCCCGGGCGTTGCCGGCGACGATCCGCAGCCCCTGCGGGATCGGCTGAGTGTTCGCGACGACGTCGGCGCGTACGCCCTCGCCCAGGTAGTAGAACGTGGCGATGGCCGGCTCCACCGCCACATTGTTGTTGTAGAGCGTCGGCACCCAGTACGACGAGACGTCCACCCGCGGGTTGCAGGTGGTCGGCGAGCGCACCAGGTCGGGAAGCGTGGTGTGGGCGTTGGTGACCGTGGCGCCGAAGAAGCTGTGCATGTGCGAGGCACCGGGCAGCCCGGGGTAGATGATCGGGTCGTCCGGCAGTCGGTGGCTGTACGTGCAGTCGGCGGGGAACTCCGCGACGCGGATGACGTTCGGGCCCGGGTCGGCGTCGGCCCGGGTGGTGGTGGACGCGACGTACGTGGCGAGGAGTGCCAGCAGGGCGCCGATCGCCGTGGCGAGGCGCAACCGGCGGCGGGTGCCGGATAGGGGTGCGGCCCTGTCCATCTCGTGACTCCTGTCGGGGTACGGGTCAGGGACACCTCCGGCGCCGCCGCCGAAGACGTCGGAGATCCCTGGCCAGACTGGTGGTGGTGGCTGTGCCCGGTGTGAGAGAGCGCTCTCACGTCCAGACTCACCCTGATGTCGACAGTTGTCAATGCATGCCCGGTTGGTGCGAATGACGACGCCCCCGCGCCGCCGGGCGCGCCCGTGATCGGCTCGGGCCCGCCGAAAGTCGCGGTATCCGGGCACCGGGGACACCCCGACATCACGGGCCCGAGCGGATCACCCCCGTCGTGGGGGGGCGGGCGGGGCCGGGTGATCGACTCCGGCTCGCCGACATGGGGGTATCGCGGAGACCGGGACACCCCCGTTTCGGCGACCTGGAGTCGATCACCCTGAAGCCGGCCGGCTCGTCCGATCGTCGTCCGGATCCCGATTGCGCCGGGTGTCCCGTTCGCGGGCTGCCCGGTCGGGTGCGGTGTCCGGGTTCGGGGTGGCGCGTCCCGTGGTCGGGGCCACCGTGGCGGCGGAATCATGGGCGGGCCCGGGTCGTTGAACATGGTGTGCCGCGCGGCCTCGCCGCCGGCCCCGGGGACCGCCCCCCCGGCCGCCGGGAATGACCGGCCGCCCGGGTCGGTTGACTACCCGGTACCCGCAAGACCCGCGCCCCGCCGCCGGAATGGCTGGCCGGCCCGCACGGTTACATCCCCCGGGACACCCCGAGCAGGTCACCACGATCGCCGGGACCCCTTTCTTACTTACGGGCACACCG
>NZ_JBEZFU010000022.1:0-47271 GCF_040649635.1 Micromonospora sp. NPDC048909
CACCGCCGTCCGGTGCGCCGGGTCGGTGAGCAGTTCGGTCACCCGTTGCCGCACGGCGGTCCACTGCGGACGCCCGAGCGCCAGGAAGTCGTTCCTCGGCGACCCGCTTCTGCTCGTCGCTGGTGTAGAAGATCGCCGAGCGGTAGCTGGTGCCGATGTCGTTGCCCTGGCGATTCTTCGTCGAGGGGTCGTGCACCTGGAAGAAGAACTCGAGCAGCGCGCGGAAGTCGGTCTTCTCGGGGTCGTATACGACCTCGATGGACTCCGCGTGGGTGCCGTGGTTGCGGTAGGTGGCGTTCGGGACGTCGCCGCCGCTGTAGCCGACGCGCGTGGACACGACGCCGGGCTGGTGGCGGAACAGCTCCTCCATGCCCCAGAAGCAGCCGCCGGCGAGGATCGCCTTTTCGGTGGTCACGTCCTCTCCTTACTTGTCGTCGGTGTCAGTGTTGCTGTCACTCATGAACAGGGTGCGGTATTCGCCGTATCCTGCGTTCTCCAGGTCGTCGAGGTGGATGAACCGCAACGACGCGGAGTTGATGCAGTAGCGCAGTCCGCCCTTGTCGGGGGGACCGTCGTCGAAGACGTGGCCGAGGTGGCTGTCCCCGTACAGCGAGCGGGCCTCAGTCCGAATCATCCCGTGGCTGGAGTCTTCGCGCTCGACGACGTTAGTTCTGGCGATCGGCTTCGTGAAAGTAGGCGTTGGCGAACGGGCGCTCGGTGCCGTCCCGCTGGGTCACGCGGTACTGCTCCGGGTCGAGCCGCGAAACGGCCTCCGGGTTCTTGTGGTACTGGATCTGCTGGGGCACAGCTCTCCCTTCACGGCCTGTGGCGCGAAGCTGAGGAACGAGATGGAACGCACCCCACGCGCAAAGGTACAGACACCCCACGGGCCGGTTGTATTCCCGCAGGCCAAACTTTACGTGGACCATCGAGTCCGTAAGAGATGCCCGGAGGGGCTGGCTGGGCGCCTTCGTTGCGGCAGGTGGCCTTGAATAATTCGCCGCCACTGTAGCACCCGTCGAACTCGGAAGTGGACTTGACAGACCAGTTTTGCCGCAACTAGGTTCGGGGCGTCCGACGGGTCGCCGCTAGCGACGAACTGGCCGGCTCGGGCCCACCGGCGTCGAGTTCGACGGACGTCGCGCCTCTCCTCGGGAACCGGGTGCTGCCACATAGATCGCGATTCGGTGGGGAAGGAACAACTGTTCCTCGACACCCTCGCGCAACAACCGCTACCGATCAGCGCGGTGAGACGCCGAGGCCTGGCGCCGCTGATGCTGGTGGAACGAAATTTGCGCCTCGTGCCCGTGCAAACGAGGACTGGATACAAGGAGGTACCGGATGAAGGCGATTGTGGTGACGGACGAGGCCGCGGGAACGGCCGGGATGACGCTGGTGGAGCGGCCTGAGCCCGAACCGGCGCTGAACGACGTCGTCGTTCAGGTTCATGCGTCCGGATTCGTCCCGACTGAGATGGCGTGGCCCTCGACCTGGACCGATCGCCTCGGCCGTGACCGGACGCCGTCGATCCCTGGGCACGAGCTGGCCGGAGTGGTCACCGCTCTCGGCTATGGCACGACGGGACTGTCGGTGGGACAGCGGGTGTTCGGCCTCACGGACTGGACTCGCGACGGCACCCTGGCGGAGTACGTGGCCGTCGAGGCCCGTAACCTCGCGCCGCTACCCGGTGACGTCGACTTCACGGTGGGCGCGAGCCTGCCGATCTCGGGCCTGACCGCGTGGCAGGGACTGTTCGAGCACGGCCGCCTTCAGGCGGGGCAGGGCGTCCTCGTGCACGGCGCGGCCGGCGCAGTCGGTTCTCTGGTGACGCAGCTCGCACGTGAGGCCGGCGCCTACGTCATCGGCACCGGCCGCGCTGCCGACCGTCAGACGGCGCTCGACTTCGGCGCGCAGGAGTTCGTCGACCTCGAGAACGACGTCCTCGAAGACGTCGGCGGAGTCGATCTGGTGTTCGATGTCATCGGCGGCGACATCGGGAAGCGGTCCGCAGGCCTGATTCGAGCCGGAGGAACGTTGGTGTCCGTCGTCGGGCCGCCGGAGGCGCGGCCCGCCGACGGCCTGGCGGTCGACTTCGTCGTCCTGCCCGATCGCGCCCAACTGGGGGAGATCGTCCGGCGGGTGCGGGACGGACGACTGCGGACGAACATCGGCAACGTCGCGACCCTGAACGACGCCCTCGCCGCTCTTAATCCGACCGAGCGGATCACCGGGAAGACGATCATCCGCGTTCGTCTGTGAGTACTCGGGGACAGCGAGCGTCCTGCCGTCCTTGTGGATCAGCGTCAGACCGCGTGGCCAGTTCGGGCGACTCGTACCGGAAGACGTCATCGGACGTCCGGTGAAGCATTTGACGGGCGGCAGGGTGGGCGGGCGCCCACAATGGCAAGAGTGCGGCTCGCCTTCGTCCTGCACCACCACCGCAAACCACGACCGCACTTTGACCTGCGGCTCGAGGAGGATGGAGTGCTGCGCTCCTGGGCGGTGCCTCGCGGCCTGCCGGACGATCCCAGTGACAACCGGCTCGCGATCGCCGTGCCCGACCACCACCTTGATCACCTCACGTACGAGGACGCCGACAAGTCGATCGCCGACATCGGCACGTGGGAGGAACACGACCGCACCGAGCGCCGCATGCTGTTTACGTTGCACGGCCGCACCGGCCGCCGGCGGTACGCGCTCATCCGCACCGGCGAGGGGTGGCTGCTCCACCTGACGAAAGAGCAGCCTTCGGACGAGCGCGGATAGCAGGCTCCCGAGGTCCACTCCCGCGAGCGTCGGAACGACTATCTCCGGCTGAACAGCTCAACCGGCCGCACCCGAGAGTCGTACTGCTGGGCAGCGGTAATGCAGGAGTCTGTGCGCTCGATGTAGGTTCGCGACAGAGATGTCAGTGCTCAGCCCGAACGTCGCTATGACCTGGCCGGCGATGTGCTGGCGACGGCCATCGACCGGTCGTTGATCGACGCGGTGCCGATCGCGGACGCGGTGCGAGACGCGGCGAAGGAGGAGGGCCGGCGCATCGCCGCGGCGGCTGCGGACGAGGGCGATCGCAGAGATTCGCGGAAAGCCGTAAGACTGCTATGTGCTCTGCGCCGAGTGGGGTGGATGCGGGGCGGTGACCGCCCCGCATCCACCGCCGGTCAGCTCCGGGCGGTCGTCATGTGGAAATGCGTCTGCCGACGCTTCGTCCCAATCGTGGCTTGACAGGCAGGCGGGTCCAGCGTGGACGATTCGGTGTGAGGATTCTTGTGGTGGGCGGAAGTGGTCTGATCGGCGCCCATGTCGCGGAGGTGCTACGCGAACGAGGCCATGCGGTGACCGCGTTGGCGCGTACCGCCCAGCCGGGAGTTGATCACTTACTCGATCTCGACTCTGCGTCGATCGACGACCTGCGGCCGCTGCTTGCCGGCCACGACGGTGTGGTGTACGCCGCCCGCACCGATGAGCAGCGACCGCTGCGCAAGCCGATCTATCCGGTGTTCCGCCGAGACATCGTCGATCCGGTGGTGCGCCTGTTCACCGCGGCCCGCCACGAGGGTCTCACCCGCGGGGCAATCATGGGCTCGTACTACACCTACTTCGATCGGCTGCATCCACAGTGGCGCCTTGCGGCCCGCCACACGTACGTTCGATGCCGATTGGAGCAGGCACAGGAGGGACGGGTGGCCGCCGGTCCGGATCTGCCGGTCGCGGTGCTCGAGTTGCCGTTCGTCTTCGGCCGGGCCGGCGACCGGCTACCGAACTGGGCCGGCCCGCTGGACCGCTGGGCCAGATCTCGGTTACCGCTGGCCGTCCCCGTGGGCGGGACCGCCGCGACCTCGGCGCGCAGCGTGGCCGAGATCGCGGTGGATGCCCTCGAGCAGGCCCGCGGCGAGGACATACCGGTCGCCGACGAGAACCTCACGTGGAAGGAGATGATCGCGCGCATCGCCGAGGCAGTCGGCCGGCGCCGGCGGGTCAGTCGCCTACCTGCGAGCGCCGTGCGGGCCTCCCTGCGATGTGGCGGCATGCTGCAGACCCTCGGTCGCAAGGAGTCGGGCATCAACCTCGGTCACCTCGCCGACCTGCTGCTCGCCGAGCTGTTCATCGAGCCGGCGTCCGGCCGGTCGCTGGAGCCGGCGCTCCGCGAGACCTTCGACGATGCGGCATCGGCTGGATAGCAGCATCGCCTGCCAAAGATGCGCCCCGCAGCCGGGAGGACCTGGCGGCTCTCCTCGTCGGCAACCGTTTGTCCCGGGGTGCTACAGAAGACGTGGGGCCGGTGGCCCCGCACGCATCGGGTGCGAGACTGGCCTCCTCCCACCGGAGGGTTAGGGGTACGCGGATGAGAGCCGTCGTGTACGACCGTTACGGGCCTCCGGACGTGTTGCGGATCGAGGACGTCCCCAAGCCGTCTCCCGCCGCCCGGCAGGTGCTCGTCAAGATTGCGGCAACCTCGGTCAATCTGAGCGATTGGGAGACCCTGCAAGGCCGGCCACTGTATTCGCGCATCGGGGGGCTGCGCTCCCCGGCACGCCGGACACTCGGCTCGGACATCGCCGGATGGGTCGACGCGGTCGGCGCGGCCGTCACCCGGTTCCGACCCGGTGACGAGGTGTATGGCGACAACCTCATGCTCAAGGGCGGCTTCGCCGAGTACGCGATCGCCCCCGAGTCGGCGCTGGCCCGGAAGCCTCCAGCGCTGACCTTCGCCGAGGCATCGACGATTCCGCAGGCGGGCGTGATCGCGTGGCAGGGGACCGGTGGCGCCGTGGCTGGGCAGCGGGTCCTGATCAACGGTGCCGGCGGGGGTTCGGGGTCATTCGCGATTCAGCTTGCCAAGCGACTCGGCGCCCAGGTGACCGGAGTCGACAACGCAGGCAAGCTCGACTTCATGCGGTCGGTCGGCGCGGACAAGGTGATCGACTACCGCAGCGAGGACTTCACCCGCAGCGGCCACTACGATCTCATCCTCGATCTGGTCGCGCACCGGTCGGTGTTCGCCTACCGTCGGGCACTGGCGCCCGGCGGCCGTTACAGGTGCGTCGGCGGGTCGGTCCCGGCGCTGCTGCGCGTACTGACGATCGGCTCGGTGGCCGGTCGGCTCACGCGCCGCCGGATGGGCGTCCTCGCCGTCAAGGAGGGGCCGAAGCACTTCGAACCAGTGGCCGATCTCTGCGTGGCGGGTGACCTCGGTATCCACATCGATCGCACCTTCAACCTCGACGAGGTGCCCGAGGCATTAGCCCACGTCGGCGAGGGACGCGCCCTCGGCAAGGTCGTTGTGAGTGTGAACTGACCAGCGGCTATTCCGCGAGCTAAGGTCTGCCCTGTCGATCATCTCTGAGCGAGACCATGGCGGCGACGACGCCAGGCGGGCGCGGAGAGTCGAGGCGCATCGTCAAGGTGTCTCAAGGGTGACGCAGGAAGTCTGGCCAAGACTGTTCAACCATGCGCCGTGGCGCAGTCCGACGCATCGCGCACGGTCCGGGTGATCTCGGCATCATGGGCGGCTCCACCGCCGACCACTCACCTCGCGCAGCCCATCGGCCGCAACAACGTCCGTGTCCTTGCGCACCCGAAAGCAGGTGTCGACGTGGAACGGGCTGGAATCGGTTCTGTGGGCCAGTTCGGGTCCCACTTTCCGGGTTGTCTCGATCGGGTGGTTTCGATGTTTGCGAGTTCCGGACCCGCCTCACGTGGTGGGAGCATCGGCTGGTCTGGACGGGAGCCGGCCGATGCCGTCGATGTCGAAGGCCGACCTGTTCGCGGCGATCCGACGGGACTCGCGCGCCGGCCTGTCCATGCGGGCGCTGGCCCGCAAGTATCAGGTCAGCCGTCGTACGGTCCGTTCGGCGCTGAGTTCGGGGTGGCCGGCGCCCCGCAAGCAGCGGCACACCGTGAAGCGGATCTATGACCGGCTGATCGCCGAGCACGACATGCACGACGTGCCTCATGGACGCTGTGCTCGTCACGTGATCCGTAAGGTCGCGCTCCCGAGCCGCCCCGCGACTGATGGCCTTAGTGATCAAAGTCGGACGCTGCGAGGTGCGCCGCGGGGCTACCCGGCGACGCGGTCCCTGCCGCAGTCGCTTTCTGCCGTGCAGATGGCCGGACCGACGCCATTGCGATGAGGCTTGTGTACCGGCGCCGGGGCGTGCCCTCAGCGGCGGGAGACGAAGTAGACCCGAGGGAGCTGTTCGCCGCCGACGATCGGGGCATCGGTGAGCGGGGTGAGCAGGTCGGTGGGCGCGGCGAGGTACGTGTCGCGCCAGCCGACCTGCTTGAGCGTGTCAGCGAGCTGATCGAGCGGCACAAGGTAGTTCGTGATCGTGGTTTCGAACCGGTCGTACCGTCCGTCGGCTGCCCGTACCACTCCCGAGATCCGGTAGAAGCCGTACCCGGCCGCCTCATTCAGGGCCCCCCGATACAGCAGGATCGACTCGTCGGTCTCCCGTATCTGCATGGCGTTGACACCAAGAAGGCCCTTGCGGGTCGCCACGTCAAACGCGAACAGTCCACCCGGCCGAAGAGCCCGGTACACGCACTCCAGATAGGAGCCGATCCGCTCTAGGCTTCCGAGGTGATTTGGGATGTCGTAGGTCGAGATGGCGAGCGGAAACGGCTCGGGAACGGTGAAATCTGCGGCATCGGCCTGCACGAGCACGGCGTCGTCGCCGAGCCGGCGCCGCGCACGCCGGAGCATCGCCGCTGACACGTCTAAGCCCGTCACCTGGTACCCCGCCTGCTGAAGCTGCGCCGCCACGATGCCCGTGCCACAGCCGATGTCGAGCAATCGGCGCTCGCCTTCTGGATCGAGCGTGCGATGCAGCCGTAGCAGTTGCTCGGCGGCTCGGGTCGGGTATGGACTCCAATGCTCGTCGTAGGCCTGGGCGAACCCTTCGGCGTACTGCTCGGCATGCTGCTCCATCACTCAAGCACCTCCCGTGTCGTCGGTAAGCTGGCGGACCTGGGGCGAGGCGAGCGGGGCGAGACCGGCGGCGAGCAGCACTGCGCCGGCGGCGACCGTCGTGGGGCCGATGCCAAAGCCGGTCGAGGAGTGGCCGGCGAGGTATATACCGGCGGGCTTGAGCGAGAGCGCGACCACGTAGTTGCAGGAGGTCAGCCGGGCCAGCGCAGCGGCCGGCACCCGCTGTTGCAAGGTGGTCTCCCACAGAACGCTGAAGACGTTGAACGCCGCCCCGGCACAGAACGCCGCGGCGGCTGTGACCGCCACCGGCGCGCCGAATCCCATCGCGGCCAGCGGCGCGGCGAGCAGTGGCGTCACGAAGGTGGCCGTACGGAGGGGCCGAACGGGTCGGATCCGCAGGATGGCCACCACCGACAGCAGCATCCCGGCGGTATATCCGGCGAGGATGACCGACCAGGCGACGGCGCCGAAGCGTTCGGCGGCCAGAATCGGCCCGAGGACGGTGAACGCCGCGGCCGTGCCGGCGTTGAGAACCGCCGCCGAGGCGACCACCGCCCACAGCCATTGCCGGCTGGTGAACTCCCGAAACCCCTCTCGCAGGTCGGTCCAGACCCCACGGCGGGCGCGTGCGGTGGGCCCGCGGGTGCGTAGCCCGGCCAATAGAGCGGCGGCGGTGAAGTAGGTGGCAGCGTCGATCGCCAGCGCCACGCCGGGGCCGAGCACGGCGACCGCCGCGCCGGCGATCGCGATGCCGCCGATGGTCGCGGCGCTGCCGCCGAGCCGCAGCAGTGCGTTCGCCGGTCGCAGCCGGTCGGCGTCGACCAATTCGGGCATCACGCCGGTCAGTGCCGGCAGCAGCAGCGCGGAGGCGGCGCCGGCCACGAATGCGGCCCCGACCAACGGTGGCAGCGGCGCCCAGCCGGTGAGCAGCATCGCGGCGAGGGCGGCGAAGGCACACCCGGACAGCGTCTCGGCCGCCACCAGCACTCGGTGGCGCGGGAGCCGGTCGCCGATCACACCGCCGAGCAGCATCAGCCCGAGTTGCGGTACGGCGTGCCCGGCGAGCACAGCGGACAGAGTCCCAGCAGTGGCGCCGGGCAGCGCGAGGACTCCGAACGCGATAGCGATCGGGCCGAATGCGTTGCCGAAAATAGAGATCGTGCGGCCGGCGAAGAGCAGCGCGAACCGGCGCCGTCGGAGCAGACTCAGATCGGCGATCATCGCACCGGCCGGACGCGGGGCGGCAGTCACACGCGGTCCGGCGCCGCGAACGGTCGCCAGGCCGCCACCTGCTCGCCATTCACGACGACGGCGATCTCGACGCCACGTTTGAGTACGTTGGCGGCGAGCGGGCAGATGTGTGCCGGGACCAGCCGGCCCTGGTAGGGCGGCGCGGCCGGTAGCGAAGCCACCGCCGGGTCCCACGGTTGCGCGCAACCGTCGAGCAGGTCGGTTGCGTCAGCGGCGACGGTCAGCGCCACGTCGTCCGGCCTGCAGGCCGCGGCGGCCGCCAGCCCGCCGTCGAGGGTGGCGTACGCCCCGGCGCAGATCTCGGTCACGCCGTCGACGCCGAGAGCCCCGGGCGCGGTCGGGGTACCGCCGATGCTCACTACCGGACAGTCGATGCCGACGTCCCGGAGCGCTTCCGCCACGGCGACCACGCTCCGAGCGTGCCGCCGGCCGACGTCGTGCCGGTCGCGGATCTCCTCGGCTGTGGCGGTGGGGGAATAGCCGGCGATCCCGTCGAACCGAATGCCGGGGGTGTCCACGGCGAGTTTCGCGAGCGCCGGCACGGCCTCGGCGGGCGCATGGCGCAGGTCGATCCGTACGCCCACCTCGGTGCCCCGGGCGGTCGCGGCCGCGCCGATGCCGGTGATCGCCTCGGGCCGGTCGACGTGGAGCGCGAAGCGTGGGACCTGTGTCGCTGCCTCCGCGAACAGCGGGAATCGCCACGCATCCGGCCACGGCCACGCGAGCACGATGTCGCGGACCCCGGCGGCGGCGAGCTGCACGGCGGCACTGGCCGTGTGCACCGCTACGCCAGCCGCGCCGGCGGCGACCTGCCGCTGGGCCAGCTCGACGGTGCGGTGCGCCTTGACGTGGGCGCGGACTTGGCAGCCCGCAGCCGCGGTGGCCCGATGGAACCGGTGAATATTCGCGTCGAGCCGCGACAGGTCGACGATGACCGGAGGGTCGGTGGCCATGCGATCCCCGCTAGTAGGCCGGGCCGCCATCGCTGGCAGCCCGGCGATCACGTTGATCCGGGTCAGGACTCGATCGGTGGTTCGAGGCAGCGCATAGACCTCTCCCTTCGTCCGGTGCACGGACAGCCGACGCTAAGGGAAGCTAGACCCATGTGTCAACGTCGATCCATAGCAGATCGTCCACCCCGAACCTCGGCCCGGGTGGCGATCGCGTGTCAGGAAATCGTGAGGGATGACGAGTTGCTGGGTCGCTCGACCGGGTAGCCGAGCTCGGCGCTGCTGGAAGTGTTCGGGCCGACGCTTGCCGGTTGCCGGCGGCAGCGGCGAGCCGGAACAGCCGTCCTCCCTGCGCGCTGTCCGCGCCATCATCTCCGGCAGGAACGGCTCGGCCTCGTCGAGCCCTTCATCGCTCGATCACCTGCATCTGCTCGTCGGTGTGGTGACCGCCCTCGGCGACGGGCAGCGCGGTGAGGGTGGCAACCTGTTCGGGCGTGAGCGTGACGCCGTCCGCGGCGGCGTTCTCCTCGACGCGGCTGACCCGCTTGGTGCCGGGGATGGGGACGATGTCGTCGCCCTGGGTGAGCAGCCAGGCCAGGGCCACCTGGGCTGAGGTGGCGCCCACCTGGTCGGCGACCGCCTGCACCTGGTCGGCGATGCGCAGGTTGCGCTGGAAGTTCTCCCCGGTGAAGCGCGGGTGGTTCTTGCGGAAGTCGCTGTCGTCGAGGCGCTCGACGTCGGCCGGGGTTCGCAGGGCGCCGGTGAGGAAGCCGCGGCCGAGCGGGGAGTACGCCACCAGGCCGATGCCCAGCTCGCGCAACACGGGAAGGATCTCACCAACCTAACGCCCACCTGACATCGGCTCGTCAGGCGGCGCGTTGTCGGTGCAGCGCCCTTAGGAGTGGGTCGCGGTGACGCTGTAGAGCAGTGTCTGGCTGTAGTTGCTGCTGCTGCAGGGCGAGGAGTTGGTGCAGTTGGCCTGGGTGTACGCGCCGGCTTTGAAATAGGCGCCGGAGAAGCTCCTGCTGATGGTGGTCTGCAGGGTGTTGTTGTAATAGGCACGAACCTGACCCCCGCTAACTACGAACTTGGCCTGGAATCGGGTACCGAGCTGGTAGTTGCTGATGACCAGCTTGTGATGGGTGGAATCGCCGTTGGTGACGTACAGGCTCGAGCCTTCGAGGCGGAAGACGCTCACGTCGTCGTCACCGTCGTGGATCTGCGCGATCACCGCGTGCGGCTTGCCGGACGGCAGCGCGGCGAACGCGCCGTCGACGACGAGGGTGTGAGTGCCGGAGGTGGACGACCAGCTGGCGTTGCTGGTCCCGTTGTTAGTCATCTCGCGCAGTTCCGAGCGTGGGTAGCTCGACCCGCTCGTGGTGACGCCATTGACGGGGGCGCGGAACTGGACGGCGCGGCACGAGTCAGCGGTGACGAACCAGGGAGACACCTGAAAGGCGTCCAGGGCGGGCTGCTTCACCTCGGTGGGACTCTCCGAGGGACCGGTCGGCAGAGTGATCTTCCAGTTGGTCAGGTTGAGCACGTCGGCGGGCACGGCGCAGTCGCCGCCGCCACCGCCATCCGGGCCGTAGATGCGTGCCTCGCTGATGCTGTTCCAGTCGTTGCTCGTGTTGCCGTATCCGACGATCCGCACGTAACGCGCGGCGCGGTCGCTGAAGTTGTACGTCTCGAGCTGGAGGGTGGTGCCGCTGCTCTCCCGCTGGGAGACGACGGTGGTCCATGAGTTGGCGTCCGTTGACGCTTGCACCTGGAAGGCGCTGCGGCGGGTGTCGCCCTGGTGCCATGCGAGGCCGACAGAGCCCACCTGAGTGCTGGAACCGAGGTCGAAGCGGATCCACGAGCCGTCGCCTTCGGCGGACCAGCGGGTCGAGAGATTGCCGTCGAGAGCGTTCGCCGGCACGTTGCCGTCGTGACCGCTGGCCGCCACGGCCGTAACCGGAAGCACGCTGGCAGCATGGGCGGCGGGCACGCCGATCAGCGTGGCCCCGAGAAGGGCGATGGGCATGGCGAAGATAACTGTCCGTCGCATAAGGCGGTCCTTGGTAGATGATCGTGAAATGCCAACCTCTTTCGCACTGGCGCGGACCGACGGTATAGTATGAGTTGACGCTGGTCTATATGCAAGTTCGCTATTGCCTGGTCTCAATAGGTATGACTCACCGCCCGCTCGGTATTGGCGGACTGGGCCTGTCGAATCTGGCGCGGCCACCAGATCTGGTCGCCGATGAGGGTGAAAACGGCGGGGATGACCAGGGTGCGGACGAGGGTGGTACCGACGAGCACGCCGAGCCCGACGACCAGACCGAGTTGGCCCAGCCTCACCAGCGGCAGAACGCCAGGAGCCGCGAACACGGCAGCCAGGACGTGCCGGCGCTGGTGAGACAGTCTCTGAGCGGCTACTCAGGCGTGGTGCTGTCCCGTCATGCCGATGAGGGACCTCAGGCATGGTCCTCAGGTCCTCGGACGAATCGCTGGATCACGTCAGCGACGACGGTGGCGACGCGCTCATTGAGGTGCACGTCATCGATCAGAAGCCTGCGACCGATCCGGTCGGAGATTGACCCGTAGAGCCGACGCAGCAGCAAGCGGTGCACGGTGGCGAGCATCATGAGGCGCCTGGTGCCGGGCAGGACCGGCGCCCACCGCGTTCGCCAGGCTGTGGTGCGACAAGGTTCGCCCAGGTTGACGGGCACTTGGTGCCGAGGTGCGGGTGGTGGAAGATAGGTGAATGAGTGTGCGGAACCGCAACAACGTGGTGTTGGCCGGTCGTGAGGACGGTCCCACCGTTGTTCTCGCGCACGGCTTCGGCTGCGATCAGCACATGTGGCGCCACGTTGCTACTGAAGTCGGACAATGGGCCCAGGTGGTGTTGTTCGACCACGTCGGGTCAGGCAGGGCTGATCCGATGGCCTGGGACGCCGACCGGTACGCCTCCCTGGACGGTTACGCCGATGATGTGCTGAGCATCTGCCAGGACCTGGACCTTCAGCAGCCGATCTTCGTCGGGCACTCGGTCAGTTCGAGCATCGGAGTCCTCGCAGCGAACCGCGAACCGGATCGCTTCTCCGCGCTTGTCCTGGTCACCCCGTCACCGTGCTACATCGATGACGGAGACTACCGAGGCGGTTTCACTCGCGATGACATCGACGAGTTGCTCGAGTCGCTCGACAGCAACTACCTCGGCTGGTCCTCGAGCATGGCGCCCCTGATCATGGGCAATCCGGAGCGGCCGGAGCTGGGTGAAGAGCTGACGGCGAGCTTCTGTCGGACGGATCCTGCGATGGCGCAGGTGTTCGCCCGCGCCACATTCCTGTCCGACAACCGTGCCGACCTCGCCGCGGTGAGCCTTCCCACCCTGATCCTGCAATGTGCCCAGGACGCCATAGCGCCGCCCGAGGTTGGCGCGTTCGTGCAGGCGCAGATCGCCGGAAGTCGGCTTGTCACCTTGGACGCGACCGGGCATTGCCCGCAGTTGAGCGCGCCGGAGGCCACGGCCGCAGCGATCACGTCGTTCATCAGGGCCGCCTACCGATGACCGCCGCTGGCGGGCGTGATCCTCAGGGCGAAGGTCGAAGCGAGGACGGGAGCGCCCGGCCGAGCGAGGTGGGGTTCCCTGCGTTGCTTGAAGACAACCTCGAAGACCTGTACGAGAATGCTCCCTGCGGGTACGTGTCCACCCTCCTGGACGGCACCATTGCGAAGATCAACGACACTCTGCTGGCGTGGCTCGGCTACAGCCGCGATGAACTCGTCGGCCGGCGCCGCTTCAGTGACCTTCTCACCGGCGGGGGCCGTATCTACCACGAAACTCACTTCGCACCGATGCTGGCCATGCAGGGTGAGATCGGCGGTGTCTCCCTCGAACTTCGGGCAAAGGACGGCACCCGTATGCCGGTCCTCGTCACTTCTATCGTCAAGGCCGGCAGCGAAGGTCAGCCCCAACTCATCCGGACGGCCATTTTCGACGCCAAAATGCGCCGCGCCTACGAACGAGAGCTTGTCAACGCGCGCAGAGCCGCGGAACGCGAGGACGAACGGCTACGGCAGCTCGTCAGCAAACTGCAACGCAGTCTGCTCCCCGCCGTGCTGCAAACCCCACCCGGACTAGAAAGCGCCGCGTACTACCGGATGGCCTCCACCGACGAAGTCGGCGGCGACTTCTATGACCTGTTCCCCCTCGACGACGGCCGCTGGGGATTCTTCCTCGGCGATGTCAGCGGCAAAGGCGTCGAAGCCGCCGCCGTCACCGCCTTGGCCCGCTACACGTTGCGCGCCGCAACCGTCTACAACCCCGACCCTGCCGCCGCGCTGCACAACCTCAACACCGTGCTCTGGCAGGAATACCGCGAAGACGCGCGCTACTGCACCGTCGTGTTCGGCATCCTCACACCCACACCGGCCGTCGGCGGGTTCACCGCAGTCATCGCCAGCGGCGGGCACCCCGAACCACTGCTGCTACGGGCCGATGGCTCCGCCCACTACCAACGCACGAAGGGCCGCATCGTAGGGGCCTTCCCGACCTCCCGATACACCAACACGAGCGTCGTAGCGAACCCCGGCGACACGCTGCTCCTCTACAGCGACGGACTCACCGAGGCCCGTCCCGCCAACAGCGAGACCGCCGATGGTCGTTACGGAACGACGGCCCTCGCCCGATTTGCCTCCCATCTCGCACCCACCAACGCCGCCGACGCCATCGCCGCCGTCATCGATCTACTCGACACCTTCGGCACCGGGCTCACCGACGACACCGCTGTCATGGCCATCAGCGCCCCATCCAGTCGACGCTGACCGGCCCTTTGCCATATTTCGCGGCTGGCGTACGTGGACTCATGGGTTGGCACGGCTACCGCCCGAGAACAGCCGAGTGGATCACCGTGCTGGACGCGTAGGGCCCTCCGCGCCAGCCCGCTGCCGGGTGAGCCTAGGCGGAGGCCGAGGTCGCGGCCGGCGGCACGGCGAGGCCGGCGCCGAAGATGTTCTCCTGGTCGTAGGTCGCCTTGATCCGGCGCAACGCCGCCCAGTTCCGGGCGGTGAAAGCCGACGCGGTCCGGGACGGGTCGTACAGGAAGTTGAGGAAGCTGCTGCCGCGGCCACAGCGGGACAGCGCCTGCGTGGTCCGCGGCGACGGGATCGTGTCGAGGATGATCGACAGCGGGGCGTCGCGGTGGGCGGCGGCCCCGTCGTCGCGGGCAATGCGACCGCCCCAGTGGCGGATCTCAACGGTGGCGTCCGGCTCGGCCACCAGCGCGGCCACGAGGTCGTCGTCGAGCGTGCGCACCTGGTCGAACGTACGCGCGAACGTGCCACCCATCGCGGCCTGCGCGTAGTCCACGACGCGCATGGTGTCCGCGGCGACCGGTCCCGCGACCTTCCACAGTGGCGCCAGCAGCGCCCGCCCTCGTTCGGGATCACCGGCGTACAAGGCCTTGATTGCCAGCGAGCCGTCGCGGGTGAGGAGCAAGGCGGTGCTGAGCGCGTCCGGCACCCTTTCGATCCACTGCCGGTAGAAGGCCATCGTCTCCGCCGCCCGCTCGCGGCCGAAGGTGACCGCACCGGCGTACACCCGCGCGACCGGGTAGAGGCGGAACTCGAGGGCGGTGACCACGCCGAAGGAACCTCCGCCGCCGCGCAGCGCCCAGAACAGGTCGGGGTTCCGGTCGGCGCTGGCCGTCGTCAGCTCACCGCCGGCGGTGACGACCTGGGCGCGCAGCACGCTCTCGGCGGCGAGACCGTAGCTGCGGGCCAGCCAGCCCAGGCCGCCGCCCAGCGTGTAGCCGACCACACCCACGTCCGGTGAGGATCCGGACAGGGCCGCGAGCCCGAACGGTGCGGCTGCCGCCAGCACGTCGCCCCACCGGGCGCCGGGGCCCACGCGGGCGACGCGGCGGTCCGGGTCGACCAGGACCGACGCCATCGCGCCGGTGCGGAGCAGCAGCGCGTCGTCGTGCGCGACGTGGGTGCCGTGACCGGTGGCCTGGACGGCGAAGGGCAGCGCGTGGCGACGGGCGGCCAGCACCGCCCGGCGTACGTCGGCCGTGCCGGCTGCCCGGACCACGGCGGCGGGCCGAGGATCGAGCGCCGGGTTGAGGGGCTTGCGGTGATCGTCGTAGCCCTGGTCTCCGGGCAGGAGGACCGGGCCGTCGGTACGCAGCGTCTGTCGGATCGTCATGTCCGTCAGACCGGTGGGCCGTCCGCAACTCATCGGTCCGGGGTGCGATGAGTTTCCCGGGCGCGGGTGGTCCTACCCAAATGGCGGCTCCCGCGATCTCCTTCGCTGTCGGCGCGGTGACCCGCGCCGACATCCCCGAACTGTGCGCCGACCTCGCCGAGTTGCTGCGCGGCCGTGGCCCCGGCGTCGTCACCTGCGACGTCACCGTCGTCACCTGGCCCGACGTGGTGACGGTCGAGGCGCTGGCCCGGTTGGGCCTGACCGCGCGGCGACACGGCTGGCGCCTGGTCGTCAGTGGCGCCGGCGCGGAGCTGCTGCGGCTCGTCGGCCTGCTCGGGCTGAGCGGCGCGTTACCCGAGTCGGGCCGGCAGCCCGAACATCGGGAACAGGCGGGTGGTGTCGAGGAAGTTGGTGACCCCCGCGATCCGCTTGGCTGAGAGTTCCAGCACGATCAGCGCCCACGGGTCGTGCCCCGAGCCGGTGAGGCTGGGCCGGTACTGGCCGAACGCCGGCATGCCGTTGGCCACCACCGGCACCAGCCGCGACCCGCGGCAACCGCTGCCCGTGCCGGACATCCAGGCGACGATGTCGTCGTGGCCGCGCAGCCACAGCGGCAGCGGCGGCATCGACAGGGTCACGTCCTCGTGCAGCAGCGTCGTGAGCGCCTGCAGGTCGTACGCCTCGAAGGCTTTCACGTAGCGCGCGAGCAGCGCCTTCTGCTCGTCGTCCATCGGCTTGTACACGTCGGCGGTGGTGTCGGCGCCCGCGAGGGTGGCCCGGGCCCGCTGCAGGGCGCTGTTGACGCTCGGCACCGAGGTGTCGAGCAGCTCGGCGACCTCCTGGGCCGACCAGGCCAGCACCTCGCGCAGGATCAGCACGGCCCGCTGCCGCGGCGGCAGGTGCTGCAGCGCCGCGACGAAGGCCAGCCGGACCGACTCGCGCTCGGCGACCACGTCGGCCGGGTCGCTGCGCTCCGGCAGCAGCCGGTCGTCTGGCGCGGGGCCTACCCAGAACTCGTCCGGGCGCGGCTCACCAGGCCCGGTGGCGCGGCCGGACCCGGCCGGGCCGAGGTCCATCGGCAGGACCCGCCGTTGCGCGCTGGAGAGCATGGTCAGGCACACGTTCGTCGCAATCCGGTAGAGCCAGGACCGCAGCGCCGATCGCCCCTCGAACTGATCGAAGCCGCGCCAGGCTCGCACGAAGGTGTCCTGTACGGCGTCCTCGGCCTCGAAGACCGAGCCCAGCATCCGGTAGCAGTAGCCGGTCAGCTCCGACCGGTACGCCTCAAGCTGCGACTCGATGGGTGCGCTGGTCGTCACGTCGCTCACCCCGACGAAGGTAGCCGAGGATCCTCCCGCGTGCGGACCGCTCGCCCACGGGGCTGACCGTGTCGCGGCGGTCGATCCCGACGGGCTCGGAAATTTCGCCCCGCCGGCAGCGATGAGTTTCCGGGGCCCGGCCGGTCAGTACCGGTGTCTGTTCGACCTGACACACGAGGAGCCCATCATGACCGCCACGCAGCGCAGCGCCGGCACGGGACAGTACGCCGACGTCAACGGCATCAACCTGTACTACGAGACGCACGGCGCGGGACGCCCGATGGTCCTGCTGCACGGCGGTCTCTGCTCGGGCGAGATGTTCGCGCCGATCCTTCCCGCTCTGGCCGAGCACCACCAGGTGATCCTGGTCGACCTGCAGGGGCACGGCCGGACCGCCGACGTCGACCGACCGCTCGACGTGACGCTGATGGCCGACGACGTCGCCGCGCTGATCGAGCACCTCGGGCTGCAGAAGCCGGACGTCGTCGGCTACTCCCTCGGCGGCGGGGTCGCGCTCCTGGTGGCGATCCGGCACCCGCACCTGGTGGGCCGCCTGGTGGCGGCGTCGGCGCACATCCGCCGCGACGCCATCTACCCGGAGATGCTCCAGCAGCAGGGTCAGGTCGGCGCGGCGGCCGCGGAGTTCATGAAGGAAACCCCGATGTACGAGCTCTATCAGCGGGTGGCGCCGCGTCCCGAGGACTTCCCCCGGCTGCTGGACAAGATCGGTTCGGCGATGGCGAAGGACTTCGACTACACGGAGGAGGTCCGCGGTCTGCAGGTGCCGACGCTGATCGTCGCCGCCGACGCCGACATGGCGCCGCCGAGCCACTACGTGGGAATCTTCGAGCTGCTCGACGGGGGCCTGCGCGACGGGGGCTGGATGGGGGAGAGCCGGCCCAAGGGCGGGCACGCGCTGGCCATCCTGCCCGGACTCACCCACTACGACATCGCCGTCTCACCGCTGTTCGCCGCGGTCACGCTCGCCTTCCTCGACAAGCAGAGCTGATTCGGCGGCACGGCCACACCCGCGTTGCCCGGCGGCCCTGCAGAGGGCCGCCGGGCCTCGATCAACCGCGCAGCGGCGAGCCCGTCATTGTCCAACTGCCGGTTATACCTGTCGCCGAACTGCTCGACCTCGTGCGGGTCCATCGTCTGGTCATGCAGCCCCGGCCTCGACAGAAGCGGCTTGTTGTCGGAGCAGAGCTGGCAGATCCTCCGCAGTGGGCTCATCGAGTATGACCGTGGGGGTGCCGAGCGCCGCGAGGGCTTACGCCCTCCGGCATGATGACGATGGGTGTTACCGCTCGTCCGTGCCGGGGTTCCCGCTGATGGACTCCTGATAGACGTCCGCGTAGGTGGGCGAGTCCTTGACCAGGTCGTCGCAGAAGGCGGCCACGTCGGTGCCGATGAGTTCCAAAACGCCCTTGCCGGCCGCGACACCCTCCTCGAAAAAGTCGACGATCCCGGGGAGCAGGGGCCCGTCAAGCAGAGCGATCGGTCCGACCTTGAACAGGTACCTCTGCATCTCCTTGTAGACGATCTGGTAGTCCGGCGGGAGCGCCCTGACCCGAGCCACGTGCGCCCGCCACTGCTTCTTGCCCTCGATGATGTCTTGGATGCCCACGTCAGCCTCCTAGCCGGCCCAATTTCCTTGCGACATTTCTGTTCAACTGCTCGCGCCACCGGTCGCGATAGGTCCGGGCCCCCTCTCCGCCGGCCAGCGCCGTGCAAAAGCCTGGGATGTCGTCGCCAAGCACCTCGTGGATGCGCTGCCCGTCCGCCGATGCCTCTTCGAGCAGCCCCAAGGCGGCGTCGAGGATCGGCATCAGGTTGCGACCTGTAAAGCCCCCGTAGGGGAAAAGATGGCCCTTGATCTGTTCCCACGCCGCCTGGTAGTCGGCCGGCAACGCCTCTGCCCGGGCTTCGAACACCTTCCATTCCCTGGTGAGATCGCTGCCTGTGATGGTCTCCCAGAAGCTCATCGCCCGCCCTCCTTGAGCCTGTCGATGCGTGATGAGACGTACTGCCACTTCGCCCAGAACGTCGCAAGTTCCTCGCGCCCGGCGTCGTTGAGCGCGTAGAACTTGCGCGGCGGGCCCACCTCGGATGGTCGTTTCGTCACCTGGACGAGTCCGTTTCTCTCCAGTCGCAGCAAGATGGTGTACACCGTCCCCTCGATGACGTCGGCGAAGCCGAGCTCGTTCAGCCGACGCGTGATGGCGTACCCGTAGGTTTCCTCGCCGCCGATGATTTCGAGCACGCAGCCCTCGAGCGTGCCCTTCAGCATCTCCGTCAGGTCGTCCATCGGGCTCCCCTCCGATGCCCCTGGTACCTCGTAGTACCGAGTACCGCTATACGGTACCACCGAGTACTGCTATGCGGTAGCGCCGAGTAGCGCGTCGACAGTTCCTCGGCCTGGATCTTCGCCACGTGCGCCTCACCCTCCGACTGTGGTGGGATCAGCGATTCTCCTGCCGAGTGCTCCGCGGGAGGCCATCGGCCGGCCGCCGCCCGTCTTTCGGCCCGCAGCCAACGGATGACGGTCGGGTCAAGCAGCTCGCCGAGGTGAACGGCCGTGCACCGTGACGCGCCGTCGGCTGCGCCATGGGCGGCTGCAGGTCGAGGAGCGGCCCTACCCACCGTGCGACGTGCGGGGCGGGACGCTGACATTCTTCGCGGCTCACTGCCGGGGAGGCTGGATCTCCTGGAGGTTGCCCGACCGCTTCGGGATCGTCTATCCGGTGACGGGAATCTTCACGGAGGCGGCTCTGCGCATACCGGATCCTCTGCGCCGCCTGCTCGGGAAGGCGCGGAGCAGGATTCTGGTGCAGGCGGCCGAGCCGGTCAGCACCACGGCCGTGGTCGCCGCGACCGGACTGCCGCTCGGCGCGGTCGGTGGTCACCTACGCGTGCTGACAGAGGCCGGCCTGCTACAGAAACGCCGGTCGGGCCGGGAGGTCCTCTACTGGTGGACGGATGCAGCCCGGGCGCTCGTGACCGGTGCCTCCACGTTCTGACGGACCAGTCCTGCTGGCTCAAAACATCGACAAATGCCCGTCCAGACCAGCTGATCATTTCTTCAGCTGCTCTCGCTTGCGCTCGATGTGAGGCAGTGTGTCTCCTGCAGGGCGGTCACCTCACAGGACGAGCGATCGCCTTCAGGGCCGAGAAGCTGACTGACGTCTCCTTCCACCGCTCGGCTGCGGCGCCCAGCCGGCGGCGATCGGAACTTGTCCGCCCCGGGCGACGACGGGGCGCCAGCGGTTCTGGGCTGCCGGGCATGAGGCTCCAGCCAGATTGCCGACAGCGCCTGACTGGTGTTGAGCGACGGCCATGTCGTCGCCGCCGCAGGTGACCGCGCCCATGATCCAGTCGACGGGGAAGGCGGCACCGTGGCGAGACATCAGGCGACGCCCCCGTGAAATGATCCACGTATGCTGACCCGCCGCGATCTCAATCGTGCCCTGCTCGCGCGGCAGCTGCTGCTGGAGCGCTCGCCGCTGGGCCCGCTGGAGGCGATCGAGCAGCTCATGGGCCTGCCCGCCCAGGCGCCGAACCCGCCCTACCTCGGGCTGTGGACGCGGCTGCGGCGGTTCCAGATCGAGGACCTGTCGGCACTGCTCACCTCCCGCGCGGCTGTCCGCACCGCGCTGATGCGGGCCACGCCGTACCTGGTCAGCGCCCGCGACGCCACGGACATCCGGCCGCTTCTGCTGGCCGTGCAGGACCGCCACCTGGGCTCGTCGGGGCGCGAGCGGCTGCGCGGAGCCGATCCCGGCCGGGTCGCCGCCGCGGGACGGGCCCTTGTCGAGGAGCGACCGCGCACCATCAAGGAGCTCGGCGCGGAACTCAGCGCACGCTGGCCCGACGCCGAGCCCGCTGCGCTCGGCGCGGCGGTGCGCGCGGGCGTGCCGCTGGTGCAGGTGCCGCCGCACGGGCTGTGGGGCGCGGTCGGGCAGCCCGCGTACACCAGCGCCGAGCAGTGGCTGGGCGCCGGCGGCGGCCGGGGGACCACTCTGGGCGACCTGGTGGTGCGGTATCTGGCGGCGTTCGGCCCTGCGACGGTGCAGGACATGCAGGCCTGGTCGGGGCTCAGCGGGCTGCGCGAGGTGACCGACCGGCTCGGCGACCGGCTGGTCGCCTACCGCGACGAGGACGGCACCGAGCTGCTCGACCTGCCCGACGCCCCGCTGCCGCACCCGGACACTCCGGCGCCGGTGCGCTACGTCGCCGACTTCGACGCGATCGTGGTCTCCCACGACGACACCAGACGGATCATGGACGACCGGGACCGCCGCGACGTGTTCGGCGTGCCCGGCATCATCCCCGGGACGGTGTTGGTCGACGGGTTCGTCCAGGCCATCTGGAAGATCACCCGGCGGAAGGGCGCGGCGACGCTGGTCGTGCGGCCGCTGTTCCAGATCCCCACCCGCGACGTGCACGACCTGACCGAGGAGGGCGAGCGGCTGCTCGCGTTCGCCGCGCCCGACGCCGTACAGCGCGACGTGCGGTTCAATTCCCGCTGGTGAGCCGTGCCCGGGCAGGCGCAGGAGCGGCAGCGGCCGGTGAGTCCGGACGATCCAGGCCTCGTACCCGTTGAGCGCCAGCAGGATGACGACCAGCAGCGCGGCCGTGACCAGCGCCGGGACCACGACGGCGATCGCCGGGACCGCGCAGCAGGCGAGCGCGGCGGAGAACCGCTGCGGCGTCGCGGCGCCGAACACGCGCCACCGGGCGTAGCAGAATCCGGCCAGGTAGAGCGCGGCGCCGGGGGCCAGCCCCAGCTCGGGGCGCTGCAGGCCGCCCACCCAGGTCTTCCCTGGCCGGTGCACCGGCGGGCGAACACCAGGCCGGCCGCGATCAGCGAGAGGAACGCGGCGGTGCCGCAGGGCAGCAGGAGCCGGGCTCGACGGTGACGGGCCGGCGTTTCCGGTGGCGGAGGGTGACGGATGACCTCATGTGCGGCGCCCTTTCGTGACGGCTGTGACATGCCGACGAACGGAGTGCGGCCGGATCGACAGCGTCGGAGACAATCTCGGGGACGGAATCCGGGCAGGTCAGGCCGCCGACCTGTCGAGGTTTGCCGGGGGACGCAGTGGTGAAGAAGGGCGGCACAGGTACCTGAGGGGGAAACCGCCATGTCCGAGACAAGCCATAACGACGGCGCCGGCCGTCCCGACGGGGTGATCGACCCGATGCTGTGGCGGCTCGCCCTCGGGGTGGCCGACGCGCACGAGCCCGACGGCGAGGGCGGCTGTCGCAACCTGCTCTGCGCCGGCGAGGCGTGGCCGTGCCCGCCGTGGAACAACGCCCAGCGGGCGCTGCAGATCGCCCAGGCCGAAGCGGCGGCGGAGGCGACCGGTGGGACGGCGCCGCACTCCGGCTGGTCCGGCGCCCCGGTGGTGCCGACGGCCCGTCGAGCGGGCGCGGCGCCGCGTCAGTCCGAGGCGACCGCCTCGGCCGCCTGACGCGTTCAGGGCGGCGTGGGATGGGCCGGCGTCGGTACTGAACGTCGCCGCCCGCCGGACCCACGGCCCGAAACGGCACATGGGCCGAACCGGGTCAGCGCCGGCCGACGTGGCCCACGACTACGCCGTACACGTCGAGCCGAACGTCTGGGTCCGGCACCGCCTCTAGGCGCTGCCGATCACGGGCACACCCGCGCGCATCGACAGATTCGCCTTCCTTGACGCGCGTCGACCGGACGACCTAGCGTCAGCCCATGAACCGGCCGAGGTTTCTGCCGCTGCTGACCGCCCTGATCATCGCTGTAGCCGCGGCGGCGGTGCCGTCATCCGCCGCTTCCGCCGCGCCCGCCGGTGCGAGCACCGGCCCGGGCACGGTGATGCTGATCGGTGGCGCGCTCGACGACGACAACAGCGCCGTCTACGGAGAGTTCGTCCGCCAGGCCGGCGGCGCGCAGGCCCGCATCGGCGTGCTGAGCGCGTCCTCGGCGACGCCACACTCGAGCGCCAACCAGGTCGGCAAGCTCCTCGAGCGGTACGGGGCCGCCGAGGCCACCTGGATCCCGGTCAACGTCAAACGGGACGGCAGCGGCGACGACCCGGAGCACGCCGCCCTGGCCGCGTCCATGACCGGCTTCTTCTTCGCCGGTGGTGACCAGTTCCGCTACGTCCAGTCCATGATCCACCCGGACGGCTCCGACGGCGCGGTGCTCGCCGCCGTCCGGCAGCGCTTCCTCGCCGGCGCGCCGGTCGCGGGCACCAGCGCCGGCATGCAGATCTTCGCCGGCCCCGACATGATCACCGGCGGGTCGAGCTACCACGGCGTACGCGACGGTGCCCAGCCCGGCTACTTCGACACCGACGAGGTCCTCGGTTACTGGCCGGCCGGCGGGTTCAACTTCTTCACCTCCGGGCTGGTCGACACCCACTTCGACGCGCGCGGCCGCAACGGGCGTTCGATCCGACTCGCCGCCGACACCGGCCACGACCGGGTGTACGGGGTGGGGGAGGACACTGCTCTGATCGTCACCGGCGCCGGCAGCGCCAACGAGACGGCCCGGGTGGTGGGCAGCAACGGGGTGTCGATCCTCGACCTGCGCTCGGCCCAGGTGGGTCAGGTCGCCGGGCACTGGTCGATCAGCGGTGTCCGCTGGAGCTATCTCACCGACGGCGACACCTACGATTCCGACCAGTGGCAGGTCACGACGGGCGCGACCAACGCACCGCTGGTCCCGGACAGCCGCCCGGCGGCCCCGCCGACCACGGACGTCTTCGGCTCGTACGCGCTGCGTGACGCGGCGCTCGACCTGGCCGACGCCGGGCTCTCCACCGCGACGGCTGGGACGACCGCGGAGACCGCGCCGCCGTTCGTGGTCGGCCTGGCCAAGGACGCGGCGTTCCGGGCGTACACGGTTGACGGGCTCGCTGCCGCCTCGTTCACCGACCTGACGCTCTCGATCCAGGCAGGTTGACCCGCCGCGGCGCGTTCCGCCCGGTACCTTGACCACCACGGCCCGACAGCCATCACGGCCACGACGCCGGTCGGCAGCCAGCCAAACGGGAGATGCCAGATGATCTTCATTACCGCGAAGTTCCGGGTGCTGCCGGAGTACGCCGACCGATGGCCCGAGATCGCCGGCGACTTCACCCGGGCCACCCGGGCGGAGCCGGGCTGCCTGTGGTTCGACTGGTCCCGCAGCATCGACGACCCGATCGAGTACGTGCTGGTCGAGGCGTTCCGGGACGGCGACGCCGGTGCTGCGCACGTGCAGTCCGAGCACTTCCGCACCGCCCAGCGGACCCTGCCGCCGCACCTCGCCGAGACTCCCCGGATCGTCAACACGACGATCCCGCAGGACGACTGGTCCGAACTCGGCGAGATGGCCGTCCCCGACCGCGGCTAGGCACGGCGCCCGAGCAACGGTCTCGATCGGCAGGCAGCAGGCGGTCAGCCTTCCCGGTATGCGGGCAGCCCGAGCGCGGTGCGGACTCTGCCGGCCTCCCGGGCTCCGCTGTGCGCCGCTGCTGCGCGGATCTCCCGCATCAGCGCGTCGCCGTCCACCGCCTCGCCGCCAATGCCGCAACGCGACGTCGTTCTCCTTGAGCAGCGCGCCCATCGGCGCCCGGACCTGTGCCGGCCAGGCCGTCTCGCGCAGCTCAACCGCGTGCGCCGCGTTCGTCCGGGCCACGTGGGCGGCCAGCGTACGGACCGTCCGCCACGGCTTCCCGGCGTTGACCGCGTCCTCCAGCTCTTCCAACGCGGTGTTGTACGGCGCCACGATCGCCAGGTAGCGGCTCTTCGCCTCAGCAGGCGTCAGCGCGGCCGTGGGGGGACCTGCCGGAACGCTTCGGGCCGTGGAGGACCTGCCACGAACGGCTGCGTCACTGGACGGCCGATGGGACGTGGGATCGGGTCCTGGCTGCGGCGACCAGGCTCCCCCCGACGGCGGGTCGTGACCTGACACCCGCCAGTGTTGGGTAGCGCTATGCCCGGACCCAGTGGTTTACCAAGGACACCACAGCTGCCTGCTGGGACTGGATGGTTTCCAGGTCTGGGAAGGTCACGACGCCCCGGTCGGGTGCCAGCCATGTCATCAGCCCAGTGGGATCTTGGAAGGTGAACTCGGCAAGGTCCGGTCGGACCTTCGCTCCGCGGTGGAAGATGAGTTGCAGACGGTCAGCGGGTCGCAGCCGGAAGGTCACCCGGTCCTCTCCGTTGTACCGGAAGCTTGGGGCGTTCCATTTCACATGCTCTGAGATGTCAGCGTTCGACGCCAGGATTGCCAATCTCAACTCCTCGACACCGGCCTTCAGCGGGTGATCGAGAGTCGCCATGAAGTCGTCAACCTCGCCAGGCTTGCTTGGCACCTGCCACGTCCTTCCGTGGTGTCACCGAAGTATGAGAGGTGATCAGTCTGACATCTGCGGCTGACACCAACGGTTGCGGACGGCGGTGGACAGACGCGGACCAGCGGCCGGGCCGGCCGGGACGTGGCAGACGTCGGTGAACGGCACGGCACATGCTGGAAGCGCCTTGTACACGAGACGTGGGCGGTTCAGTTGAGAGGATGGGTGCCGAACTCGATCAGTGCCCGGCCGCCGGCCCGGGAGCCGCGCCGACCGCTAACGGATGTATTCGTACTGCGTAGGACGGCTGCTCGGCCCATTCCTCCGTGTACCGGATCTGCCTGACCTGGCGGTCATCGAGATAGAGGGCGAGGGCGGCGGGTGCGGTGACCAGGCGCAGGGCGGGCAGGTCGACTGGTGCTTCCGCGTCCTGTAGTCGATGCCTGCGGCGGGGTCAGCCCTGCGCGGAGCGCGCGTAGCACGTCGGTCAGCCGGCCGTTGTCTGAATGGGAGAGCACGACGCTGGGCGCGGGGGCGGCCCTCGTCGGCCGTCAAGCCCTTCAGTCACCGGGAGGTGCGTCTTACGCGTGGGGGGCGTGGCGACGTGGTACGACTGCTTCAGCGACAAGCGGACGAAGCGGGCGGGCCGGTGACGACGAACAGAGTGGCCAGTCTGCTGCGCAAGCGCGAGAGTCCGCAGCGTCCGACCTTCCTGGAACTGTTCTTCGATCTGGTGTACGTCTTCGCGCTCACCCGGATCGTGCACGAGTTGGTGCTGGACTACACCAGGGGTCACGTCGCCGACACGTTGACTACTTCCCTCTCGGAAAACGGCGAGACTCTGCTGCTGCTCCTGGCCCTCTGGTGGATCTGGACCCAGACGGCGTGGATGACCAGCAGGTTCGACCCGTTCCAGCCGGCGATCCAGTTCGTTGTCGTCGCGACGATGTTCGGGAGTCTGCTTCTGGCGGTCGCGATATCCGGGGCTCTCGCCGAGACCGGCGTGCTCTTCGCGAGCACGTACGTTGCGATCCAGGTGGGCCGTAGCCTCTTCTTCGTACTCACCCTGCGGGGTCACGGTCTGCGGCGCGTCAACATGCTGGCGCTCGTGTGGTTCGGCGCGTCGGCCGTGCCGTGGCTTGTCGGAGCTTTCGCACCAGAGCTGACGCGTAATTCGCTGTGGACGCTGGCCCTGGTGATCGATTACCTGGGGGGCAGACTCGGTTGGCCGGTACCGCGGCTGGGTCGCTCGCAGGTGTCCCCGTGGGCCGTCGCGGGCGAGCACCTGGCCGAACGCTACTGGCAGCTCGTCATCGTCGCGCTTGGTGAGACGATCCTGACCTCCGGATCGAGTCTTCTACGCGGTCCGATCGTGGCCGAACGAACATTGGCCCTTGCATTGTCGTTCCTCACCACGGTGCTGCTGTGGCGAATCTACTTCTACCGAGCCGGCCAGATCTTGGGCGAGGCCATCGCGGCCTCCGCCGATCCAGCCAGGCTCGGTCGGTCGGCCGAGCTCTCCCACCTGCTCATGGTGGCCGGCATCGTCGCCACCTCGGCCGGTTCCGAACTCATCCTCATAGATCCAACGGGACACGCCAAACCCGCCTGGGTCGGCGCCATCCTCGGCGGACCCGCGCTGTACCTCGCCGGACGCTCGGTATTCGAGCACGTGGCATTCGCCCGCGTGTCCCGGCCACGGCCGATCGGGATCCTCATTCTCGCGGCCTTAGCGCCGGTGATGGTCGGCCTGCCGCCACTCTGGGTCGCTGCAGCAGCCGCCGCCGTCCTGCTCGGCGTCGCCGTCTCGGACGGGATCCGAGCCCACGGACGCCCACTGGAGCAGGCCTCGCCGCCACGCTGACGCGGACGGCCCGTCCTGTCCGCAGAGCTTCGCCAACGACCTCACCCGCCGCCCGCAGCTGATGCTCAACACCTGAAGCTGACGACCGCCACCGCCCCGTCGAACGAGATCGCGTCAGAGGGCGGCGAGCTCCGGCCTGCGCGGAGCCGGCCGCCGGGTCACCGAGCGGCGGCCGGCTCGACGCAAGCCTTTGCAGGTGAAGGTCGGGGCCGTGCCGGATGACGAAGTCCCTGCTCCGATTGTGGGCCTATACGCAGCGATCCTCCGGGCCGGCGGCCGATCACGGCAAACCTCTCCGCACCGGCCTCGGTTGCGGGCAAGATGAGATGGATTCTGCCCAGCGACACGGTGAGCGGGGGTCGGCCGTGAACGACGGATTGGTGACCAGGCGGAGCGCACACGATGTCGGAGAGACAATCTCTGCGCTGCGGGCTGAGGCGGAACGCGTAGGCGCTGCGGTGGCAGCGGTGGTCGACCATGCGGCGGCCGCTCGCAAGGCCGGGCTGAGCATGCCCGACACGCAGGTGATCATCTTTGGTAACCCGCAGGCGGGCACTCCGCTCATGCAGGCCCATCCCGAGATCGCCATCGACCTGCCAATGCGACTCATGGTGCGGGACGACGGCCAGCCCGGTTCGCTGGTCACCTGGCAGGACCCCGCGTACCTCGCCCAGCGGTACGGACTGGGCGAGGATCAGCTTGCACCCCTGAACGCCCCGGCCAAGATCGCCTCCGCGGTCGACGGCCGCTGAGCACGGCCCGAATCGGCCGGTCACACAGCCTGCACGAGGCCACCCGGGCGTCGCCCGTCGCGGGCCCGGGGTGACCGTCGGCAGCGCGAACCCAAGGCCGAGCAGGAGAGGTCCCGATGGCTCGTCCGTGTCCCGCCGAACTTTTCCGGCATCCCGTTCGGGCCGGCCGGCCAGTCCGGCTCCATGCTCGCGTGTAGAAGGCGACAGGACCGGAAGGCTATGGAATGACGTACGTCATCGACCGGGACAGTCTGGCCCGGCTCCGACGTACGAGACGTCGGCCCTGCTCCGCGATTTTCCCGCAGAGGCCGCCGAGGCGCTGATCGCCGTCGCCGGCCCGGGCGTCGACACCCCGGCGACGATCGAGCTCCGCCAGCTCGGCGGCGCGCTTGGCCGCGAACCGCGTGTGCCAAACGCCGTCGGCAACCGGGACGCTGCTTCCAGCTCTCCGCCGCAGCGTTCGCGCCCGGCATGGCCGAGGAGTTCCGCACGCCGTTGGCCGCGCTCGCCGACGCGATGGTCCCCTGGGCGACGGGCCGCAAGCAGGCCAACTTTCTGACCGGCTACGACACCACGGTTGAGGCGGTGGCGCGGGCCCACGAACCAAACACCTACCACCGTCCGGTGGAGGTCAAGCGGGCCTTCGACCCGCGCAACATGTTCCGCGTCAACCACAACATCAGCCCGGGACGGTAGACGACGTGCCCTGAAGACGGTGGCCGGCGGTGAGGTGACTGGGGCAACGCCTCGCCGCTCGGATCTTCGCTCGTTCATCGTGGCCACCAGGCTCGCCGCCAACCGGTCAAGCCTGACTTTTTCTGAGTCGGGAATTCGCGATGCTCTCAATCCAGGCAGATAGATCTAGCTGTTCATCGATGGCTGGGCTAACGTGCGGCCTCACCAGATCAAGGAGGCGTGCCGTGACTCAACCTCCCGACCCATCCAAGACAGTCACTCGGGTCGAACAATTCGGCTACCGACAGGAACTGAGTCGGACCCTCAGCTTCACCGACCTGCTCATCTACGGACTGATCTTCATGGTGCCGATCGCCCCCTTCGGGATCTTCGGCAGCGTGTACGCCGGCTCCGGTGGCATGGTCGCGCTGGCCTACATCATCGGCATGGTGGCGATGATGTTCACCGCCCTGTCGTACGCGCAGATGGTCCGCGCGTTCCCCATGGCCGGCTCCGTCTACAGCTACACCGGTCGCGGCATCGCACCGCCCGTCGGCTTCCTCGCCGGCTGGGTGATCCTGCTCGACTACGTCCTCGTGCCCGGTCTGCTCTACCTGGTGGCCAGCGTGGCCATGCACTCCCTCGTGCCCGGCGTGCCGGTGTGGGCGTGGCTGGCGGCCTTCGTCGTACTCAACACCGTCGTCAACTACTTCGGCATCCGGATGACCGCCCGGGTCAACCGGGTGATGCTCGCCGCCGAGGTGGTCATCCTCGTGATCTTCCTGGTCGTCGGCGTGATCGCGCTGGCGCAGGGCAAGGGTGCGGGCTTCTCGCTCCGGCCACTGTACGACGCGGACACCTTCTCCTGGCCGCTGGTCTTCGGCGCGGTGTCGATCGCCGTGCTCTCCTTCCTCGGCTTCGACGGGATCTCCATGCTGGCCGAGGAGAGTCGCGAGGAGGCCCGGCAGATCGGCCGGGCGATGATCGCGGCACTGCTGCTGGCCGGTGCGCTGTTCGTCGTCCAGACGTGGGTCGCGGCCCTGCTGGTGCCGGACGCGGCCGGTCTGCTCGACAACGGCGACCCCGAGGGAACCGCGTTCTACGACGCGGCCCGGGCGGCCGGCGGGGGCTGGCTGGCCGGGCTGACCGCCCTGGCCACCGCGATCGCCTGGGGCTTCGCCAACTCCCTGGTCGCGCAGGCCGCGACCTCCCGCCTGCTGTACGCGATGGCCCGCGACCGGCAGATGCCGCGCTTCCTCGCCCGGATCAACTCGAAACACAAGGTGCCGGCCAACGCCACCCTGCTGGTCGCCGCCATCTCCCTGGCGCTCGGGCTCTACATGGCCAGCCGGGACGACGGCATCTCGCTGTTGTCCACACTGGTCAATTTCGGGGCCATGACCGCGTTTCTGGCGCTGCACGTCTCCGTCGTGACCCACTACGTCGTGCGCAACGGCAGCCGGGACTGGTTGCGGCACCTGGTGGTGCCGGTGATCGGGTTCCTGATCCTGCTCTACGTCGTCATCAACGCCAAGGTCGCCGCCCAGGTGCTCGGTTTCGTCTGGTTGGGCGTCGGACTGCTGGTCCTGCTGGCCTTCTACCTGACGGGCCGGCGTCCCGAGCTCGCCGCGCTCGTCGAAGTCGCCCACGACAGCACTGATGAGCCGGTGAAGGAGACGCAGTGAACACGGACGTGGTGAAGTACCGGCCGGAGCCGGAGGAACTCTCCTACACCTTCGGCGGGCGCGAGGCGGTGCTCCGGGTGCGCCCGGGCACGATCCTCGAGCTGTACACCGAGGACTGCTTCGGCGGCCGGGTCCGGAGCACCGACGACCTGCCCTCGCAGGTCTGCCAGTTCCCGTACCTCAACCCGGTGACGGGGCCGATCCACGTCGAGGGGGCCGAGCCCGGGGATACCCTCGCCGTGCACTTCATCTCCATCGAGCCGGCCCGGGACTGGGCCGTGTCCACGACCTTTCCGCACTTCGGCGCGCTTACCGGCACCCACACCACGGCGACCCTGCAGCCCCCGCTCGACGAGGTGGTCTGGCGGTACGACGTCGACGTCGCCGCGGGCACGGCGACGTACCGGGCACGCCGGGGCGACTACACCGTGGCGCTGCCGCTGGATCCGATGCATGGCACCGCAGGCGTGGCACCGGGTGCTTTCGAGGCGCGGATGACGATCACCCCGGACGCGCACGGCGGCAACATGGACACGCCGGAGCTGCGGGCCGGAGTCACCGCGTACTTCGGCGTGAACGTGTCGGGAGCGCTCTTCGCCCTCGGTGACGGGCACTGCCGGCAGGGTCATGGCGAGGTGTGCGGCACCGGCATCGAGGCGGCCATGAACACCACGGTCGTGGTGGACGTCGTCAAGGGGGTCGGCACCCCGTGGCCGCGGCTGGAGTCGGACGACGCACTGATGTCCACCGGCTCGGCCCGCCCGCTGGAGGACGCCTACCGGATCAGCCAGCACGATCTGGTCACCTGGACCGCCGAACTGGTCGGGCTGGACCAGCTCGACGCGTACCAACTGGTCAGCCAGGCCGGTGAGGCTCCGGTCGGCAACGTGTGCGACACGAACTACACGATGGTCGCGAAGGTGGACAAGCGCTATCTGGGCGGGGTCGGCGGGTACGAGGGGATGCACGCCCGGCTGCGTGAGACGGCCCGCCACTATCTGACCCACCGCTGATCGGGGTAGGGGCCGGCCGGGTCGCCCCCGGCCGGTCTCGCCACCCGCTGAGGTGGCTGCGCCAGCACTGACGGTGTGAACACCGCCGGCCGCGCCTCTTGCCGTCGCATGGCGGGCTCGTTCTCCCTGATCGATGATTTCGCGAAGGACTACCTGCACGCGCCGTCCTCGTGCCGTGCCCGTGCGTCCATGCCCGCCGCGCCGACGTGAACCAGGCGACCCCGGCACGCGCCAGGCGGTCGCGCGCCTGCGCCCACTCCGGCGGACCCGCGCTTTCCTCGCCGTACCGCGCGTCGTGCTCCGCCACCGGAACCGGCACTGGATCAGCTATGCCGACCGACCCGAGTGATGAGTTGTCGCGCCCGCACCCGTCACACCTACGACGGGACACGACGAGGCGGAAGGATGACGTGATGAGTGCGGACACGCGGCTGGAGGAGCTGGGCGTGAGCGGTCTGGGCGAGGTCGACGAGCCGGCGTTCTCGGGGCTGGCGGAGCGGCACCGGCGGGAGCTGCACGTGCACTGCTACCGGATGCTCGGGTCGTTCGAGGACGCCGAGGACACCGTGCAGGAGACGTTCCTGCGTGCCTGGCGGCGGCGCGAGACCTTCGAGGGGCGGTCGACGTTCCGCGCCTGGCTGTACCGGATCGCCACCAACGCCTGCCTGGACCTGCTCGCCAAGTGCCGCCCGGAGCCCGCGACCGGCGGCGAGGTGCTGTGGCTGCAGCCCTACCCGGACCGGCTGCTCGACGAGCTGCCCACGGGCGACGCGGACGACCCGGAGACCGTCGCCGTCGCGCGGGAGACGATCGAGTTGGCGTACCTGGTCGCAGTCCAGCACCTCGCGCCGCGCCCACGGGCCGTGCTGATCCTGCGGGACGTGCTCGGCTGGCCGGCGAAGGACGTCGCGGAGCTCCTCGGCGACTCCGTCAACTCCGTCAACAGCGCGCTGCAGCGGGCCCGCGCCCGCATGCGGGAGCACCTGCCCGCCGAGCGGCAGGACTGGACCGGCGGCGAGGAGGACGCCGGGACGCGTGAGCTGGTACGCCGCTTCACCGACGCCAGCGTGGCCACGGACATCGACCGGCTCGCCGCAATGCTGCGGGACGACGTCCGCTGCTCGATGCCGCCCACCCCGGGCCTGTACGTCGGCCGTGACGCGGTGGTGCGCGACTGGGTCGAGAGCGGCTTCGGGGACATGACGGGGCTGCGCGCCGTCCCCACCTACGTCAACCGGCAACCCGCCCTCGCCTTCTACCAGTGGCGGAAGCAGGAGGGCGCGTACTTGCCGCTGACGATCGACGTCCTGCGCGTCACCGGCGGGGCTATCACCGAGATCGTGATCTTCCACGACGACCAGTTCCCGCGGCTCGGGCTGCCGGAAAGCCTGCCGGCGGACGGCACGGAGTAGTCCCGATGTGGACGCTCGCGCTGCGCGGTGGCGCGCGTGTCGCGGTGGTCGCGGCGGAGTGGTCCGACGCGTTCGGCGTCGTCATCTGCGGGCGGGTGCAGCTGGAGCTGCGCGACGGCGAGCCCGGGCCGATCCTCGGACGCGACGCCGGGTTCTGGCTCCGCGGCACCGGCGTCCGCGCCCTGCGCAACCCCGGCCGTCGCACAGCGAGGGTACGCATCGTCACGCCCAGGACCAGGACCGACACGCCCCCAGTACGCCAGTTGCCGAATGATGGAGGAACGACATGAACAGCATGGATGACACCGGGGTCGAAGCGGGCCCGGCATCGGGCCGGACCAGCCACACCCACCGACTCCGCGGGCTCGCCGTCACCGGCTTCATTGCCACGCTCGCAGCGATGGTGGCCACCACCCTCGCCGCTGCGCTCGCCCAGGTCGTTGGCGTCGATTTCGAGATCCCCGATGGTGGCGAGACGATCCCGTTGTCCGGGTTCGCCGTGGTGACCGGCTTCTTCTCGGTCGTGGGCATCGCCATTGCCGTCGCTCTTCTTCGTTGGAGCGCTCGCCCCGCCGACCGATTCGTGTGGACGGCAGTGTCGCTGACCGCTATCTCGTTGGTCCCGCCCCTCCTCTCCGGGGCGGACACCGCCACCACCACCGCCCTCCTCGGGCTGCACCTCGTCCCTGCGGCGGTGATGATCCCCACCCTGGCGCAAGGCCTCCGCACCCGGACCGATTGACGACCCCGCAACGGGGCGCTCAGCGCTCGCCCGGGACCTGGTCGAGACCCGGACAGCATCACCGGCCACCGACGCTGGCATGGCAATTTTCCGCCATGCCAGCGGGCGGTGGATGTCCGACGAGAACGCCGACCACTCCCAGCTCCTGGCCGACAGCGCCGCAAATGCGCTCGCTATCTCGCCATCATTTTCGGTTGCTCAGGCGAAATCAGTTGGCGGGCTTGCCGAACCAGCGGGAGAGGTGGTCGTCCAGGTCCTGCTGATCGTCGCCGATCCAGGCGACGTGGCCGTCGGGGCGTAGCAGGACGCACGGAACATCCAGTACCGCGGTGGGATCCGCGAGGTGATCGACCCGGTCCGACCAGCCGCCGACGGTGAGGCGTTCGGTGCGGTCCAGCAGCAGGCCGCGGCCGCGATGCAGCAGATCGTAGAGGTGGCCCTGTTTCACGTCGATGTCGCGCAGGCGGCGGCCGAGCAGGTCGGGGCCCTCGCCGAAGTCGTAGCGGATGCCGATCGCGGTGATCTTCTCAATCAGATGGCGGTTCACCTCGTCGAAGTCCATCAGTTCGGTGAGCAGCCTGCGCACGGCCCGCGGGCCTGGTTCGGTGGACGACAGTTCCATCTGGGCGCGGGTGTTGTCCAGCACGTCCTCGGCGACCGGATGACGTTCGGCCTGGTAGGTGTCCAGCAGTGTTTCCGGCGCCCAGCCGCGGATCTGTGCGGCCAGTTTCCAGCCGAGGTTGAATGCGTCCTGAACGCCCAGGTTGAGGCCCTGTCCGCCGATGGGTGGATGGATGTGTGCCGCGTCGCCGGCCAGTAGCACCCGCCCGACCCGATACCGTTCGGCTAGCCGTGTGGCATCCCCGAAGCGGGACAACCAGCGCGGGGAGTGCACGCCGAAATCGGTTCCGGCGATGGTGCGCAACTGTTGTCTGAAATCCTCGAGGGTGGGCGGTTGCGCACGGTCGCTGACTCCCGCGGCGGGGACTAGGACGCTATAGACCCCTTCGCCGAAGGGCCGGAGCCAGAATCGCTGATGGGTCTCGCGGATTTCGGTCACCTTGGTGGCGATCTCCTCCTGCGGCACACCCACTTCCATCTCGCCCATCAGCGTCTCGGTCCGCGAGGGCTCGCCGGGGAAGCCGACGCCGAGTAGTTTGCGCACCGTACTGCGCCCGCCGTCACAGCCGACGAGATAGCGCGAACGCAGCTGCTCCCCGTCGGCCAGCTCGACGGTCACACCGTCGTCGTCCTGCTCGAAATCGGCCACCGCACAACCGCGCCGGACCTGCGCACCCAGTTCGATGGCATGTTCCTCGAGCAGCTGAACGATGACCGGCTGCGGGATGCCCAGCAGATAGGCGTGCGCGGAATCCAGACCCTCGGGGGCGGGTTTGTTGATGGCGGCGAAGAAGCCACCGGCCGGGCGCTGTCTTCCGCGTTCGAGAATGCGCTCCAGCAGCCCGCGCATCGCCATCAGCTCGATACTGCGAACATGCAGGCCGACTATGCGGACGAACGACACGGGTGCGGTTTCCTTCTCCAGGACCAGTACCCGCACATCGTGCAGCCGCAGTTCGGCGGCCAGCATCGCACCGGTCGGCCCGCACCCGGCAATGATCACGTCGAACATGAGGGGCGCGCGATCGGTGCCGGAGGCCGGCGATGGGAGTCCGGGGACGTCGCCGACGGAGGAGTCGCGTTGGACCGTATCGGTCGATGACGGCTCGGCGGTGAACTGCAGAGAGTGCATAGGTGTTGCCTTTCGGGAGTGCCTTGTTGGCGAGGCGCTCCCAGCGACACCTACGTCAATCGCCCGACCGTGACGGGAAGGGGGAGCACCCACATCGATACAGCGTTCATGGGTCTCACCTCCTCGGGCGGTGTCGCGGTCAGCTGCAAGCTACAAGCCCGAGCATCATCGCGTCCAGTCCTTTACCGGCCACGTGATCACGACTCCAATCGGGCCCGTGCTGCCGGCAGTTCGATGACGACGCGGACCAGGGCGTGCCCTTCCCCGGGTGCCCGATCCATTACGCCAGCCACCCTTGACCCCGGGCGGGCGGCGCGGCGCCTTTGGCGCACCCGAAGGGGTCGCCGCTCCGAGGATCCCTCCCGCAGGGGAGATGACTCACCTCAGGATGGGAGGCGCCATGGCGCCTGAATCCACGATCTTGCTGGTGTGAGAACTCATTTCGGCCCTCGTTGGGGGTACGGCGCGTTCGTGTGGCTGATCTTCTTCGTCGTGTCCCATGTGGTGGCGGTGTTCTGTCCTGGTGATGATCCGACCGGTGACGGACCGTGGGGTCTGCGGGCATACGTGATCTTCAACGTCGTTCTCATCCTCATGTCGGCCGTGGGGGCGGTTGTCGTCGTGGGCACCGTCCGACCGTGGGGACGGCGCGTCCCTCGGTGGGTGCTCCTCACACCGCTGTGGTTCGGCAGCGCGCTACTGGTTGTCCGGGGGGTTCCAGGGATGGTCGAAAACCTGCTCATGGCCGCGGGCATCCGCCGAGGCGGTTTCATGGGTGCGGAGGACATCTCCACTGCGGAGTTCTGGGCCGGCATTGGCATCAACACCTATTTCTTTGTGGGCGGGGTGCTGATGGTCGCGACAACGGTCTCCTACTTCCGTCGACCACGAAGCCAATTGCGCGGCTGACGGCGCAACCTTGCAGACGTCCAGCGCAGACGGAGAGCTCGGCGAGGGGCCCGAGCCGGACGCATGTTCACGGCGCCCTTGACCTAGTGAGACCGACCGTCGATCAGGACTCGACGTCACTGCTCCGGCGGTGGAGCTGCATGCGGTGTCGGGTGAGCGAGTGCCTGCGGCGACACCGGTCACCGCTGTGTTCGCCGAACGTGCCCGGGCGATGTGACCTCCGGCGCAAGGGCGCCGTTACGCCGAGGTCGACTGCAGCCGGCGTGTCAGATGTGCCAGGCCGTCTAGGCGCAGGTCGCCGTCGAGGCCCTTGAGCGCTGCGGTCATCGCGCCGGCAGCGCGCCCCGCCTGCAGCCCCACCTCGGCGTCCTCGACGACCAGGCACCGCGCTGGCGACGCGTCGAGAAGTTCGGCGGCACGCAGATAGCCCTGCGGGTCCGGCTTGCCCGCGCTGACGTCTTCCACCGTGACCAGCACAGGCGGATCGATGCCGGCGGCGCCGAGCCGGACCTTGGCTAGCCGGGCGTCGGCGCTGGTCACCACCGCCCAGGGCAGCCCCAGCCGGGCCAGCGTTGCCAGCAGTTCGTGGGCGCCCGGTGTGGGCCTGACGTCGGACAGGTCGTCGTACTGCAGCGCGAGCTGCCGCGCCGCCGCGGCGGTGACCGCGGCGTCGTCGAGCCAGGGCAATAGCCGGCGAACGGTGTGATCGGCGGGACTGCCGTGCGCTATCGCCAGCGCCGCCGTGGGGGAGACGCCGTATTCGGCCGACCATGCTCGCCAGGCCCGCTCGACAGCGGCGTCGGAGTCCACCAGAGTGCCGTCCATGTCGAACAACACCGCGTCGATGCCTGACAAATCCACGACCACGCTCCCGATTTAGCTGAAATCGTCCATTTCTATCACGCGGCCCTATCTCGGCAGCCGTGGAGTTGGCCTACCGTGCGACCGCCGTCGGTTCGGTACGGCCGTCCTGTGCTGGCTCCGGCACCTGGTGGCTCTTGGGGTTCGGTCGGTCAGGCACCCCAAGGAGCTGGGTTCGTGTTCGGGTGGCCCGGAGCTGCAGGACGGCGACGGAGGACAGCACCAGGGCGCCGCCGGCCAACTGCACCGGGGTCAGGGTTTCGCCGAGGATGAGCGTGGCCAGGGCGGCGGTGACCACGGGCTCGAAGGTGGACAGGATGGCGGCGGTCGACGGGCCGGTCTGCTTCAGACCGGCGAAGAAGGCCAGCATCGCCACCACGGTGGAAACCACGGCGATGCAGGCCAGCCAGAACCATCCCCACGCCCTGAAATCGAGGTCGACCCCGCCGGTGAACAGGGCGCGGCCGCCGAGGCTGCCGGCGGCGCCGGCCATCACCAGCGCGGATAGCACCACCGGTGCCAGCCGGTGCACGACGGTGTCGGCGACGAGGATGTAGATCGTGTAGGTGATCGCGGCTGCGAAGGCCAGCAGCGCCCCGAGCGGGTGGAAGCTCACGCCGCCGGCGCCGAGCAGGACCAGCAGGGTTCCGCCCGATGCGGCCACCAGCGCGGCGCCGCGTCTCGGGGTGAGCCGGTCGCGGCCGAGCAGCACCGCGCCGACGGTGACCAGGACCGGGTAGGTGTAGAGGATGAGCGCCAGCAGCGAGGCGTCCATCAGCTCCAGCGAGGAGAAGAACAGGCTCGCCTGCGTGGCGTAGCCGATGGCACCGAGCCCGATGGCGGTGGCCAGAGTGCGGCCGCGCGTCATCGCCGGCCGGCCGGCCGCCTCGCTCTGGTGCTGATCGGGTTCTGCGCGGCGTAGACCCGGCCTCACCAGCAGGACCACCCCTAGCAGCACGGCGGCCAGGGTGAAGCGCACCAGCAGCAGCGCTCCGGGCGAAACCCCGGCGTCGTAGGCGAGCTTGCCGAAGATCGCCATCGCGCCGAAGCCTGCGGCGGACAAGAGGCATAGTGCGGGACCCATGCCTCAAGGATTGGCAACCGGACTCTTCAGGTCCAGCGATGATTCTTGGAGCCGACTCGTTAGGATTCCCACATGACCGTGTTGGACCTTCGGCGGCTGGGCTTCCTGCGGGAGTTCGAGGAGCGCGGGACCTTGGCCGCGGTCGCCGCGGCGCTGGGCTACAGCCCCTCGACGGTGTCCCAGCAGCTCGCCATCCTGGAGAAAGAGGTCGGCGCCCGGCTGTTCGACAAGGCCGGGCGGGGCGTACGCCTCACCGACGCCGGACACCTGCTGGCTCAGCACGCACGCGTACTGCTGTCGGCGGCCGAAGCGGCAGAGGCCGACCTGGCCGCGCTGAGCGGTGACATCCGGGGCACTGTGCGCGCCGGGGGCCTGCAATCGGCCGCCCGTCGCCTGCTGGTCCCGGCCCTGGCTCGTCTGAGAGCCGATCACCCCCAGGTCCGCGTGGAGATCTTCGAGCTGGAACTCGAACAGTCCCTGCCGGGTCTGCGGCTGGGCGCGGTAGACCTGGTCATCGGCGACGAGTACGACGGTCATCCCCGGCCCCGCCCGGCCGGACTACGCTTCACGCTCCTGCTCGAAGAGCCGCTGAAGATTGTGTTGCCGGCAGCGCATCCGCTGGCCCGACCGGGAGGGCCCGTCGCGGTTGCCCAGCTGCGGTCCGACGTCTGGGCCACTTCCGCCGAGGGCACCGGTCACCACGCCATGGTCGTCGGGACCTGCCGGTCTCTCGGCGGATACGAGCCTGACGTGCGGCATCGCTGCAGCGACGCCGACGTGCAGCTCGAACTCGTCCGCGCCGCGGGCGCGGTCGCCCTCATGCCGGCACTGACCCTGCCCGCCAACGACCCCGCTCTCGCGATCCGTGACGTCGCCGAAGTCGCGGTCAAGCGCCGCCTGGTCGCCGTCACCCGAGACACGCCACCCGCCCCCGCACTGACGGCCCTTTTGACGGCGGTGACGGGCCAGGCGAACGCGGTCAGAGGTGCACGGTGACGCCAACGAGGATCGCTAATCAGTTGCCGGTCGGGGCGCAACTGCCTAACTTGCTCAGCGTGCAGAACATCGGTCCTGGTGCATCCGAGTACGTCGGGTGAGTGGTCGTCTTCGCGAGATCGCTCGGCAGACGGTCGCGATCGCCGAGTCGGGACGCTATCGCAATGGCGCCGGTGATGAGGTCGGCATCGGCGAGGCGGTGCGTGCCGCGGTCGCCGGCACCTGTCATCACCTTCCGGACGAGGTGCTCGCGGTGGGAAACGCGGAGCCCGGCGCCGGCAGGGTGGAGGTGACGTACGAGTCGACGTTGCAGGCGGCCCTCCGGCTCGGGCCTGGTGCGGCGTCTCTGGTGTTCGCATCGGCGAAGAACCCGGGTGGCGGGTTCCTCGGCGGGGCGAAGGCGCAGGAGGAGAGCATCGCTCGCTCGTCGGCGCTGTATCCGTGTCTCCTTGCCGCGCCGGAGTTCTATGCGTTCCACCGCGGGCAGCGAGATCTGCGTTACAGCGACCGGGTCATCTACTCCCCGGGCGTGCCGGTGTTCCGGGACGACAAGGGCAACCTCCTCGACCAGCCGTACACGACATCGTTTCTGACCGCTGCGGCGCCGAACCTTGGTGCGGTCGTGCGCAACCAACCCGCGGACGCTGCGGATGTGCCGGCGGTGCTGCTCCGGCGTGCCCGGCGGGTGCTGGAGGTCGCGGCTGCGCATGGGCATCGGGCGATCGTGTTGGGCGCGTGGGGGTGTGGCGTGTTCCGCAACGATCCCGCTACCGTGGCCGGCGCGTTCGCCGATGCGCTGCAGATGGTCGACCGATTCGACCACGTCGTGTTCGCCATCCGCGACGGACTGCCGGGCACACCCGTGTATCGCACGTTCATGGAACGCTTTCCAGGAACAGTCGCGGACTCGACGGCTGGGAACGAGCGTGGGTGAGCGTCGCAGGGCCCGGCGGACCCCGCAGGAGAAGAAGCAGCTCAGCTACGAGCACGACCGGCGGAACAACTATGGCGGGAACGACAAGGCTTCCCGCAAGAACCTCCGCCGTAACAAGCGCTACCCGAACCGGTTCAACCGCCACCACGAGCGGCAGGTGCTCGACGCGGCGGCCGGTCCGGTAGACGAGCGTGGCGCTGACATGGTCGAGCAGACGCTTTACGTCAAGCGCCGGCGACGGTGGCGCAAGTGGCCGGACATACCGTTGGTTGTTCACGTCGAGGCGGCGCTGGAACGTCGGCAGCAGTCGGAGGGCGGCCGAGAAGGCCAGCTGGAGGCGAGGCTGCAACGCCTGCGGGGGCGCGGTGGGCGTTGTCCCGAGCAGGGTGACCGTGGCTTGCCTCGGTAGGTCGGTCAGCCGATTCGGTCGGCTCCGGCTCCGGTTCGAGTTGCGCCCGATTGACCAGGTGGATCCCTGGGGTGGGGACCGGCGAACGCTGCACTGGTTTGGCCTGACCGATGGCTGGTATTGGATCGAACTGAACGGTCACGCGCTGCTGCGCTACTCCGAACAGACGGTGCGCCGCTGGCGGGCCGACGGCCGGCAAGGCTCGCCCCACGTCGACTACTACGTCGTTCGGCTGTGGGAGGACCTGTTGCAGATGCTGCCCGCAGTGCTCGAGCCGGTGCCCGCCGACCTGGTGCCGTTCATCGAAGCCGACTCCACCGACTGGCTGGAGCGGGGTGAGCATGACGAGGACTTCACCGCCGAGGTCTGGTACGGCGACCACGTTCTAGATCTGGGCTATCTGCGCAACGGTCCGGTGATTCGGTGGTGGCGCACCATCATCAACGGGTTCGACGCAGTGACGATCGACTGGTGGAACCGACGCTGCGGGCAGGACATCGATGTCACGTTCGCCGACCCGGTGAGGGGCCGAATGGTCCTCACCACCGAGGAGTTCGTGGACGCCGTGCGGGATCTTGACCGCGAACTGATGGCGGCGATGCACGAGCGGATCACAGTGCTGGAAGAGCGGCGCGTCGTACTGCCTGATGTCGAGTTGGACCTGACCGCGCTGCGTGCCGAGCATCGTGACCGTGCCACCTGGTTGCAGCATGCCTTGGACCGGCGATTGGAAACCGACTGGGCGGCAGTCAGAGCCGGGGCAGCCTTGCTGAAGACACGCCTAATGACCGAGTCCTCCGTCCGCCGGTGAGCGTGACGGCCGAGCCTGGATCGCTCGGACCTCAGATTTCCCTGTTCGAGCACGCTCTCTGCCTGCATCAGCAGGATCCGGTCTCTCCGCTTCCGCGTGATGGCGAACCGTACCCGGACGACGAATTTCACCGCCGGCGGCATCGACCGAAGACCAGAAAAGATCGGCGACTCGATGGCGGTGCCGTTGCTGCCATCCTCGACATGCACCTCGGCAAGGCCGATGGGCATCCGTGCGACCTCGCCGACGCGTTCCACGATGTCGATGTCCCGATCCATCAGAACGAGCACATCGCCTCAGCGGCGCTGCGCGCGGACCGGCAGCAGGTCCGGCAGACCGGCCGGTGGCTGGTGCGGCACAGCACTGATCGATGCTTCCGCGACAGTCGGGCTGGCGCTGCTCGCCACCGATTGGGCGGAGGAAGACATCCCGCTGATCCAGACCATCGGTCTGCTGTCCGACCGGTTCGGGCCGTTGGCCGCCGAGGCGCTGCGACGTCGCCGCGGCGGCGAAGAAGCGTTGTTGTGGTTGGCTCAGCGGACTCCGCCTCACCGCCGGTGGGCCAGTGACTGCAGCTGAGCGTCCTGATTATGAAAGGCCAGCCTGGATGGCCAGGATGGCGGCTCGCACGCGGTCGCGGCTGCCGGTCTTTGCCAGCACGTTCGCGACGTGGGTTTTGACCGTACTCATTGACAGATGAAGATTCTGTGCGATCTCGTCGTTGTTGAGCCCGGCGCCGATCAACGTGAGCACGTCGGTCTCGCGCGCAGTCAGCTGGTAGGCGGCGAGGTCCACGCGGGTAGCCGGACCGGTCGACCGTACGCGTTCCAGAACGGCGCCGGTGATCTCGGCCGAGAGGATTGCGCCGCCGGCCGCGACGGTGCGAACGGCGGACATGAGGTCGTGGGCAGTGCTGCGTTTGAGGAGGAATCCACGCGCTCCGGAGGCGATGGCGTCCAAGACGTATGCATCATCGTCAAAGGTGGTGACGATGATGACGGCCGGGGCATGGGGAATCTTGGCCAGCTCCCGGGTGGCTTGTAGGCCGTCCAGTACCGGCATGCGGATGTCGACCAGGGCGACGTCGATGCGGGGATCGAGGCGGACGGCATCGAGAAGCTGCCGCCCGTCCGCGGCTTCGGCGGCGACGTGGATGTCCGGCTGGGAACGCAGGATCTGGCTGAAGCCGTCGCGGACCAGATGCTGGTCGTCGGCGATCACGACACGGATCATGGCTTCGCCACCGGCAGGATGGCCTCCAGCACCGTACCGCCGCCTGGGCGCCGGTTCACGTGAGAGCTGCCGCCGAGCGCCCGCGCGCGTTCCTCGATGCCGAGCAGTCCCGAGCCGCGCGTTACGGCCTGGGGCGGACCGGTTCCGTCGTCACTCACCCGTAGCCGGGCGTGACCGCCGACCCGGACCAGCTCAACCCAGGCGGTGGTGGCGTTCGCGTGCCGGGCGATGTTGGTGATGGCCTCCTGAGCGATGCGGTATGCCGCTAACACACCCACCTCGTCGAGTCCCAGGTCGGCGTCGAGACGGACGTGCACCGCTACGCCCTGCTGGCGTAGCGGCTCAGCGAGCAGCTCGTCGATGTCGGACAGGCGCGGCGGGGCGGTCACGGCCACCGGTGCGTCCGGGTTGCCGAGATGCACGACGAGCGTGTCGAGCTCGCGCAGGGCGGTGCGGCCACTGTTCGCGATTGTCTGCAGCGCCACTGCCGGGTCGCTGCTGAACTGCCCGGCCTCGGCCTGGACCACCATTGCGGTGACGTGGTGACCGACCACGTCGTGCAATTCGCGGGCCAGGTTGGTGCGCTGTTCGAGCCAGGCAGCCTGGCCACGTAGCTCGGTCGTCTCCCGGGTGAGGGCGTTGCCGCGTGACCACGAGCGCATCAGGACGGCAACGAGGTAGCCGGCCGCCACGAAGACGAAGGGCTGTTCGTAGAGCCCGCGATGGTTCAGCAGGGCGATGGCGAGGGCGCCGGCGGCGCCGGCCACACCAGCCGCCCATCCCAGCCACGGTCGACGGGCAGGATCCTCGCAGGTCGAGACGAACACGAGGGCGGCCGCCGCCAGGCCCAGCTGGACTGACTCACCGGTGCTCACTATCGCCACGAACCCGGCGCAGGCCGCGAAGACCAGTGCCCGAGGGCCGGGAGGCAGGGCCACGGCCGTGAGGGCGGCGGGCAGCACCAACCACACCCAGCCCGCCGGTACGAGCACGTTCTGGTCGACCGTCGTGACCACGACTGTGACGATCAGACCCGCCGCGCCGTAGGCGAGCCGGCGCACTCCTTCGAGGCTGCGCACCCATTGCCCGATTGCTGTCACCACCTGCACAGTCTCGATGATCCGCCTTGGGCCAGCCAGGTACCCAGGTACCAGCCGAACCGGCACCCCGGTACCGCAGCCGCGCCGAGTTCGGCACCCTGGTACGTACCGCCGAACGGCCGCAGAACCGCACGCTGCAGGGGTGACTCTCGTCGACTCCCGGCCGGCCCTGCAGGTCGGCCCGCTGCTCACCATTCCCAACTACATCACCATCATCCGGACGCTCGCCGCCGTCACACTCGGCATCGTCGCCCTCGTTTCCGGTTCTGTCGCCTTGATCGCAGTGGCGTACGGCATCTACTGGCTCGGTGACATGCTCGACGGCCTGGCTGCGCGGTGGCTCGGCCAGGAGACCCGGGCCGGTGCCGTCCTCGACATCGTGAGCGACCGGGCATGCACTGCCGTGCTCTGTACCGGCCTGGTCGCCTTGATGCCCGATGTCTCGCCGGTCGCCATGGTGTTTCTGCCATCGTTCATGGTCCTGGACACAATGCTGTCGCTGGTGTTTCTGTGCTGGCCGGTGACCAGTCCAAACTACTTCTATCTCGTCGACCGGCGCGTGTGGGCATTGAACTGGTCGCCGCTGGCGAAGGCGGTCAACACGGCTGGGGTCATCGGTGCGGTGGCATTCGGCCAATACTCGGTGGCAGTGACTGTGGCATTGGCCGTCCTTTCGGTTAAGGCGTGGTCCGCCGTGGCGGTAGCCAAGCTGCTGAACCGGGACGGCCGGGCGTGAGCGGTGTCGTGGGGGCCGCAGCTGCGCTCGGATACGGTTTCTCCTCGGCCCTTGTCCCGGTCGTCAACGCGGAGGCCTACGCCGTAGTCGCCGCGCGGCCGGGCGGGCACGCCGTGATCGCCGTGGTCGCTCTGGCGGTGGGGCAAACCGCTGGGAAGCTGCTGCTGTTCGAAACCGCCCGTCGAGGAACTGGCCGGTTGGCCCGGAGGCTCGCACGACGCAACCAATCGGGGCGCGTGGCTGCCCGGGCTGCCCGGTGGGCCGAGCCCGTCCGGCGCTGGCTCTCGCACCGCCGCACCGCTCTGCCGACGGTGCTCCTCTCCGCCTCCGTCGGCGTCCCACCGCTCGCTCTGGTCAGCATCGCCGCCGGAACCGCCGGCCTGCGCCACTGGGAGTTCGCCGTCGCATGCCTGCTCGGACGCGTAGTCCGTTTCGCCATCCTCGCCCTGCCCTGGGCCCTTGCGTGACCCCGAGCGCAATCGTGGCGGCTCCGAAGCATCCGGAACGCTGTGACCGGCTTGAGAACGCACTCACCGAACCGAAGTTCGCACGTCGGCGATGAACACTTCCGCGTAGATCTCATCCAGGGGTTGACCACACGAACCCGTCCCCGTCATGGTCTAGACCCAGTCTTCACGGCCTGACGGCGCCAGAGTCCCGGCCGACCGGCCAGTGCTCCTCAATCAGCGACAGCACCCGTTTGACGACCGGATCCCCGGACGCGAATGCCAGCTGCAGCGCCTCCGTCAGTGAGTCGCGCCCCGCATCGCCGAACCGGGCGCACGTACGAATGAGAGCGATCAGCTCCAGCCGCAGGTTCAGCGCACCGCCGAGGTTACCCCGGATGTCCGGCGCGAGGAACAGCACGAACTGGTGGCGGCTGCCGCTGTCGGCGAGCTCCGGAATCGACTGCAGCCCCTCCGCGATCAACGCGATCCCTCGCGGGTCGGGGCCCGGCACCACCACCCCAGCGTCGATCCCGAACGAATGTGCGTCGCGCGGGCCGCCATCGACGTTCCCGGTGGATGGCGGCGTGACCGACGCTGCACGGGGCTCGCGCGGCGCGTCGGACTGCCGTGCCTCCAGAAGGTGATACTTGAGCGCGACGTAGGTCAGGTCGGTGCGTTTGGTAGGCCGGATAATTGACGAGTGGTCACCGGGCAGGACGCCGTGCGACGGAAAGACCGCCATGGCGGAGGCGGGCCGCACGATGTTGTCCGACTCGCCGGCATACGCGGTGATCGGGATTGGGCAACTCGTGCCGGTCACCTCCCGTGCATAGATGACCTTGTCCAGCACCCGCCGCTGAGTGTCGGCGATCGACTCGACGAACGGTCGCAGCGTCAGGTCCTGCGGCTGGCGGAAGAAGCTTCGGACCGAGAGCATGAACTCGGACCCCGAGTTCGGACAGGCGAACAGGACCACGCTGCAGACGCGCCGCAGCTCCTGGCCGCGACCATCAGCCAGGACGTCGGACAAGTACCGCTGCACGATCAGCCCACCCTGGCTGTGCGCGACCAGCACGAGCCGGTCGTGCTCCCGGCAGGTCGTGGCCAGGAAGGTTGCGAACCCTTTGGAGATCGTGTCGAGCGTCGGGATGGCGCGATTTGGCTTCCACTCAAACACCGGGCTGCTGTAGCGGTAGTAGTGCAGGTCGAACCCGCCGACGACATCTGGATCGGTGGACAGCAGCTTGGCGAAGGCGTCCCACGCCTGCGGTGAGGAGAAAAGCCCATGCACGAATACCACCGCGATACGTTTCATGTCCGTCTCTCCTCGTCGAGAACCTCACGCGTGAGCCGTCACCGGTATGGCGCCCATAGGCCAGCCATGGCGACTATGTCCGGCGCCTGCGCGGCGATCTCGGCGCGCAGGCGTTCGTGCTCCTGCGTCACCACCCTAGGATGATCGGGGCAGTTGGCAGCCAGCCATTCGAGCGCCCCTGACTCGTCGCCCCGGTCGATCAGCACCTCGAACTCGTCGAGCTGTTGCTGGCTCATCTGCTCGGCGAGGGCCATGCCCACGCGGAGCTCCAACTCCTCGTAGACCCCCTGCAGGAGCAGCCGGCGGTGCGCCTTGGGGAGCTCATCAAGCCCGATACCCGCCAGCCAATGGTCATCCAGCGATATCTTCACTGTTCGACCGCCTTCCAGACACCGCAGAGCCGTTCCGCGCCGGCCGGGTCCCGCTGCCCCAGCAGCTCGTAGAGCTGCGGCTGCCAGCTGTCCGACGACGTGCGCAACGGGACCACCGCGCGCAGCTCCTGCTCGGCGGCCTCAGCGTCGCCGAGCACGACCAGGGCCAGGCTGCGTAGTTCGCCGCGGCGGAACGGACTCACCATTCGATCATCAGCGTCCAGTGCCTCTCGGCACATCGTCCGGGCCCAGCCCAGATCGTCCCGACCCATTAGGAGCGCAAGCAGGACCCGGGCTTCGAGCACATCCGGGGTGGCATGCCCGACCGCCGTCCGGAGTTCCCGGGTAGCCTCCTCGTACCGGCCACTCAGGAGGAGCACCTCACCCTTGTTGCTGCGCGCGGCGACGTCGGTCGGCTTTGCCGTTAGCACGGCGTCGAAATCGGCGAGGGCCTCCGCCTGCCGACCCCTCCGGCTGCGCACGACCCCTCGATTGATCTGGCACGCGTAGTTGTCGGGGTCGAGCTGGAGTGCGTGGTCGTAGGCGGCGAGGGCATCCTCGTCGCGCCCGACCCGTCCCAGGGTCACGGCGCGGTTGTGGTGGGTGATCGGGTTGTCGGGGTCGAGCTGGAGTGCGTGGTCGTAGGCGGCGAGTGCGTCGTTGTGGCGCCCGAGGTTGCCGAGTGTGGCGCCGCGCGCGGCGTGGCGGCCCGGGTTGTCGGGGTCGAGCTGGAGGGCGTGGTCGTAGGCGGAGAGTGCGTCGTTGTGGCGGCCGAGGTTGCCGAGTGCGACGCCGCGCGCGGCGTGCCGGTCAGCGTTGTCCGGGTCGAGCTGAAGCGCGCGGTCGTAGGCGGCGAGTGCGTCGTCGTGACGGCCGAGCCGTTCCAGGGTCACGCCCCGGTTGTGGTGGGTGATCGGGTTGTCGGGGTCGAGCTGGAGTGCGTGGTCGTAGGCGGAGAGTGCGTCGTTGTGGCGCCCGAGGTTGCCGAGTGTGGCGCCGCGCGCGGCGTGGCGGCCCGGGTTGTCCGGGTCGAGCTGGAGCGCGTGGTCGTAGGCGGCGAGTGCGTCGTTGTGACGCCCGAGGTTGCCGAGTGTGGCGCCGCGCGCGGCGTGGCGGCCCGGGTTGTCGGGGTCGAGCTGGAGGGCGTGGTCGTAGGCGGAGAGTGCGTCGTTGTGGCGGCCGAGGTTGCCGAGTGCGACGCCGCGCGC
>NZ_JBEZFU010000023.1:0-37515 GCF_040649635.1 Micromonospora sp. NPDC048909
TTGTGGCTTTTGGGGGGGGGTGGGTGGCGCCGCGCGCCGCCCCGGGTTCTTGGGGGTGGGGGGGGTGGGGGGGGGCCCCCCCCCCCCCCCCCCCCGACGCCGGATCCAGGTCAGGCACCCCCAAACGTGCCACAAAGCGGACGAAACTCGTCCGATTGTGGAAGCGCGACCAAGCCTGCCGGCTCACACCTCCGACCCGCCGCCTGAGCGCGCTCATGCCGATCGGGCCCGGCGGCCGACGGGGTGTGGTGCGGTGCACCTGTCGCGTGTCAGCGGAGTGGTCCACCGCTGGCGGCATCAGGCCTTGAAGGTCTGCTTGGCGACTCCGATGGCGGACACGGCCCTCGGCCATCCGGTGTAGAAGGCCAGATGGGTGATGGCTTCGACGATCTCGGTCTCGGTGAGGCCGTTCTGTCTGCCGAGGTTGAGGTGGAACGGCAACTGCTCGCTGTTGCCGCCGGCGACGAGGGCAGCGATCGTGATCAGACTGCGGTCGCGGGGAGCGAGCTCGGCGCGTTCCCAGACGTCGCCGAAGAGGACGTCGTCGGTGAGCGACACCAGTTTCGGCGCGATGCTGCCGAGATTCTGCCGGGCGGTTGATTGCTGCGCGGGTTCGGACATGGTGGTGTGCCTCCTTTGATGGGCTCAGGACCGCTGCTGGCCGTCCTCGTCGGTGACGCGCTGGACCCACTCGATCTCCGGCCGTCCTGGCTCGGCGAGGCCGTCCCAGATCGCGGGCGATGGGGTGCTCCATCACTACACCTTTCAACAGAAACGCCCTGCGCGGGGTGTGTCGGGGTTTGCTGGGTAACGAACAACGGGAACCGGCCGACCCAGGACGGGGGGTACGCCCGGGAGGGTGACCGGCGGTGTCCCGGTCGGCCCGTCAAGGTGAGAGGAAGAACCTGATGCGTGGTGCTGTTCTGCACGCCCCCGGCGACGTCCGGGTGGAGGAGCGCGAGGATCCGCGGATATTCCTGCCGACCGACGCGATCATCCGCGTCTCCGCCGCCTGCGTCTGCGGTTCCGACCTGTGGCCGTACCGGGGCGTCGAGGCGGTGACCGGGCCGTCGCCGATGGGCCACGAGTACGTCGGCGTCGTCGAGGAGGTCGGCGGCGAGGTCAGGAACATCAAACCGGGCCAGTTCGTCGTCGGATCCTTCTTCGCCTCCGACAACACCTGCCCCATCTGCCGCGCGGGCTACCAGAGCTCCTGCGTCCACCGCGAGCCCATCGGCGGACTCGGCGCCCAGGCCGAGTACCTTCGCATCCCCCTGGCCGACGGCACGCTGGTCGCCACCCCCGACATCCCCTCGGATGATCTGATCCCGGACCTGCTCGCGGCCTCCGACGTGCTCGGCACCGGCTGGTTCGGTGCCGTGGCGGCCGAGGTCGCACCGGGCAGGACCGTCGCTGTCGTCGGTGACGGCGCCGTCGGCCTCCTCGCCGTGCTGGCGGCGAAGCAGTTCGGCGCGGAACGCGTCATCGCGGTCAGCCGATACGAGTCCCGTCAGAAACTCGCGGTCCACTACGGTGCGACCGACATCGTCACCGAGCGCGGCGACGAGGGCGTGGCCCGGATCAAGGACCTCACCGACGGGCTCGGCGCGCATTCGGTCATCGAGGCGGTCGGCACCCAGGAGTCGATGATGCAGGCGATCCGCTCGACCCGCGCCGGGGGTCACGTGGGCTACGTCGGTGTCGCCCACGGGGTCCAGCTGCCCGGCGAGGAGTTGTTCTTCTCCCACGTGCATCTGCACGGTGGCCCCGCCCCGGTGCGCCGTTTCCTGCCCGAGCTGATCAACCTGATCTGGAACCGGCAGATCGACCCGGGCCGGGTCTTCGACCTCACGCTGCCGCTGAATCAGGCCGCCGACGGCTACCGGGCGATGGACGAGCGTCGCGCCGTCAAGGCTCTCCTCAAGCCCTGACGCACGGCGCCGGTCCTAAGGGTGTGGTCGGTCCAGCAGCCACCCGCTACCGGGCCACTCGCTGACTTCGCCTCAGCCGGCCCGGTAGCGGGTGGCCAGTTCGGGGCTCTGTCCGCCGAATGCGGCGAGGTCGGCCTGGAAGACCGCGTCCAGGAGCCCGGCGTCCTCCACGCCCGGGGCGACGACGACCTCGCCCAGTTCGAGCCCGCGCAGGCTGGCCCTGACCACGTCGTCGGCGCTCATCCGCGGGACCACGCTCATGTCGAGACCCTGCCGCTCGTGGAACTCGGTGGCCACCACGCCGGGGCACACGACCTGGACCTTGACGCCCGTGCCGGCCAGTTCGGCGCTCAGCGTCTGGGACATCGCGACGAGGTGGGCCAGGGTGCCGGCGTAGACGGCCCGGCGGGGCATCATCGAGCCCGGTGCCGGACCGCTGAAGGCGATCATGCCGGCCACGTTGATGATGGCGCCGTCGCCTCGCTGCTGCATGCCGGCGACGGCGGCGCGGGTGAGCATCGTCGGGGCGACGACCTTGACGTGTACGAGTTCCCGGGCCTTGTCGGCGGGAAGCTCCGCGAGCGGCATGTAGTGCGACACGCCGGCGTTGTTCACCAGCATCGTCAGCGGCTGCGACGCGCAGACCTCGGCGATCGCGTCCACTCCGGCATCGGTGGACAGGTCGGCAGCCACTGTCCGCACGTTGGCCTCGGGGTGGGAGGCGACGAACTCGTCCAGGCGGTCCTTTCGCCGGCCCGCGATCACCAGGTCGTAGCCGTCAGCGGCCAGCCGCTCGGCGAAGGCCTTGCCGATGCCGGAGGTGGCGCCGGTGACGAGTGCGAGCTTGTTCATGGTGCTGTTCCTTCCAGTTCGTGGGCGTATCACGCCGGGCACCGGTTGAGCCCCGGTGGCGCCGCTCAGGGCGTGCCGGCCGGGAACTCCTCCAGCCCGACCACCGACAGCAGCGCGAGCTTCTCCGCCGCGTCCGTGTTCGCGGGCGTCAACACCAGCAGCACCTGCCCCTGGTCCGGCGTCGTCAGCGTTTCGCAGTCCATCAGTAGCTGTCCCACCCGCGGGTGCACGACGGTCTTCCGGTCCGCGCGCCGCACGCTGACCTCGTGCTCGTCCCACCGCCGCCGGAACTCCGCGCTGGCCGCGCGCAGCCGGGAAACCAGCCCGGCCACCTCGGGGTCACCCTGGCGCCGACCGGCAGCGGCGCGCAGGTCGGCGACGATCACGCGGGAGTGGTGCTCGTGCTCCTCCGGCGGGTGGATCCGGCGCGCTTCGGGGTCGGTGAACCACCGGTACACGTGATATCGCCGGTCCCCCCGGAAGCCGCTCGGATCGCCGAAGATCAGCATGCCCGCCCGGTTCTGCGCGAGCGTCTCGCCGAGGTCGGAGAGGACGCTGGCCGGCGTCGTGCCGAGCAGGTCCAGCATGCGTACCAGGCCGGCACGGGCGAAGCGCGCCGGCCCGTCGCCCGGCGGCGGCTGGTGCCCGGCCAGGTGGAAGAGGTGCGCACGCTCGTCGTCGCTGAGCCGCAGCGCGCGGGCGAGCGCGCCGAGCAGCTGCGGCGACGGCTGTGCGCTGCGTCCCTGCTCCAGGCGGACGACATAGTCCGTCGACATGCCGGCGAGCAGCGCGACTTCTTCCCGGCGAAGGCCCGCGGTGCGGCGGCGCGGGCCGGCGGCCACCCCGACGTCCCCGGGACGGATGGCCTGCCGCCGGCGGCGCAGGAAATCGGCGAGCTCGGCGCGCTGCATGACCCCATCGTCTCTCCGGGGCGGGGCCGCCATCCAGAGATCGCCGCTCCTACGACAAGCGCTCCGTTCCCGTGGCCGCGTCCGACGACGGATGGTGGAGGAGATCGAGAGAAGGAGAACGGACATGCAGACCCGAACCCTCGGCCGCACCGGACCGACCACCTCCGCCCTCGGCCTCGGCGCCATGGGCATGTCGGACCTGTACGGGCCGTCCGACCGCACGGAGAGCATCGCCACGGTCCACGCCGCGCTCGACGCGGGGATCACGCTGATCGACACGGGCGACTTCTACGGCATGGGCCACAACGAGCTGCTGCTCGGCGAGGCGCTGCGCGGCCGCCCCCGCGACAGCTACCAGCTCAGCGTCAAGTTCGGTGGGCTGCGCGGGCCGGACATGTCGTGGGGCGGCCACGACAGCCGGCCGGTGGCGGTGCGCAACTTCCTGGCGTACTCGCTCACCCGGCTCGGTACCGATTACATCGACATCTACCGCCCGGCCCGGCTCGACCCGGACGTGCCGATCGAGGAGACCGTGGGCGCGATCGCCGAGCTGGTCAAGGCCGGATACGTCCGGCACATCGGCCTGTCCGAGGTCGGCCCGGACACGATCCGCCGGGCGCACGCGGTCCACCCGATCGCCGACCTGCAGATCGAGTACTCGTTGATCTCCCGGGCCGTCGAGGGGGAGATCCTGCCGGTCCTGCGGGAGCTCGGCATCGGGCTGACCGCTTACGGTGTGCTCTCCCGCGGCCTGATCTCCGGGCACTGGGCCCCCGGCCAGGGTGCCGGCCCCGGCGATTTCCGCTCGCACAGCCCTCGCTTCCACGGCGACAACCTCGACCACAATCTCGGCCTGGTGCAGACCCTGCGCGGGATCGCCGCCGGAAAGGGCTGCTCGGTCGCGCAGTTGGCCATCGCCTGGGTGGCCGCTCGGGGCGAGGACATCGTGCCGCTGGTCGGCGCGCGTACCCGGGAACGCCTCGCCGAGGCCCTGGGCGCGGCGGACGTCACCCTGACCGCCGACGACCTGGCCGTCATCGAGCGGGCCGTTCCGCCCGGCGCCGCTCGCGGGGACCGCTATCCGACCGGGATGATGGGCTCTCTGGGCGCCGGCAACTGACGCTGGACGGCTCATATCCGCCCTGCTCACGCCTGGTGGGTGGCCGCGTGCCGGCTGCCCACCACGAGCGGCGGCACGGCGTCTTGCGGCCACCGACCCGTATCGTGGGGCCGTGATCACCTGCGTCGTTCACTACACCATCGACCCCGCGCAGATCGAGGCGTTTGAGCGCTTCGCCCACGCGTGGATGCGGCTGGTGGCCAAGCACGGTGGTGTGCACCACGGCTACTTCCTGCCCGCCGAGGGAGCCAGCGACCAGGCCGAAGCGCTGTTCAGCTTCGAGAGCCTGGCAGCCTACGAGCGTTACCGCGCACGTTTCGGCAATGACCCGGAGTTCGTCGCGGCTGACAGCATCCGCGACGAGTCGGGCTGCGTCGTGCGGTACGAGCGCACGTTCATGCGTCCGCTCCTGCCGTCCTGAGCAGCCGAGGCGGGCATCCTCCCGAGATCGTCACACCTTGCCGGACGGGCCGAGGTGCGCGCGCAGCGCCACGGCGACCTCACCTGCGGCGGCGAGTTGGTCCGGCGTGAGCGCGTCGACGAAGAGTTCGCGGATGGCGCGCAGATGTGGGTACGTGGCACCTCGGAACGCCTCGGCGCCGGTCGGGGTGAGCACGACCTCGGCGCCCCGGTTGTCGGCGGCGTACTCCTCCCGGCGGATGAGTCCGCGCCGCTCCATCCGGCCGAGGTGATGGGAGAGCCGGCTGCGTTGCCAGCCGATGCCGGCCGCGAGTTCGGAGGAGCGCATCCGTGATCCCTCGGCCTCGCTGAGGGCGAGCAGGACCGCGTAGTCGCCGGGCGACAGCGCCGACTCGGTCTGCAGCCGTGAGCTGAGCTCGGACCTGAGTGCGTCCGCCGTTTCGATGAAGTCGCGCCAGATCCGCAGCTGCTCCGTGGTCGGCAGCTGGCGCCCGCTGCGCCGCTGGGGTGTGTTCTCCGTCATCCGTCCTCCAATTGACGTGTCAATCATATCGTGGAAATAATTGACGCGTCAATCAACGTTGCGATCCCCGAGTGGCGGTCCGCCGGGGACCGGAGCAGGAGGAGACCATGACAACCGAAGGCTTCGAACTGGGCCTCAACACATTCGGGGAAGTGGCCACCGACGGCGACCGCGTCCTGGGCGATGCCGAGACCGTGCGGCTGATCGTCGAGGAGGCCCGGCTGGCCGAGTCGGTGGGGCTCGATGTGTTCAGCGTCGGCGAGCACTACCGCGAGGGCTTCACCGACTCGGCCACGCCCGTGCTGCTCTCGGCGATCGCGACGGCCACCGAGCGGATCCGGCTCGGCACCTCGGTCACGGTGCTCAGCACGAACGACCCGGTCCGGCTCTACCACGAGTTCTCGACCCTCGACGCGGTGTCGAACGGTCGCGCACAGCTCATCCTCGGGCGGGCCTCGGCGACCGAGTCGTTCCCGCTTTTCGGCTACGACCTGGCCGACTACGAGCAGCTGTTCGAGGAGAAGCTCGACCTGTTCATGCGACTGCAGCGAGAGGAGTCGGTGAGCTGGTCGGGCACCTTCCGCAGCCCGCTGACCGAGCAGCGTCCGCACCCACGGATGGGCCCGGGTGGCATCCCGACCTGGATCGGCGTGGGCGGCAGCCCGAACTCGGTGATCCGCGCCGCCCGCTACGGACTTCCGCTCATGCTCGCGATCATCGGCGGGCACCCGCAGCGGTTCGCCGGCCACGTCGACCTCTACCACCGTGCGCTCGAACAGCACGGGCACGCCCCGAAGCCGGTCGGCCAGCACTCACTCGGTCTCGTCGCCGACACCGACGAGGAGGCCGTCGAGACCTGGTGGCGCTACTGGCAGCCGGTCGTGACGCAGCTCGCCCGGGAACGCGGCTTCTACCGGCCGACCCGGGAACGTTACGCGGCCGAGCTCGACTCCGGGGCGCTCTTCGTCGGGTCGCCCGAGACGGTCGCCCAGAAGATCGCCACGATGGCTCGCGACCTGCGGCTCAGCCGCTTCGACCTCAAGTACGACGTCATGCACCTGCCCCGCCAGGCCCGCGCCCGCTCCATCGAGCTGCTCGGCCGAGAGGTCGCCCCGCGGGTGCGGGAACTACTCAGCAAGGAGCCCACCCATGTCTGACCTCATGTTCGGCCTCGACACCTTCGGCGACGTGCCGGAGGACGACTCCGGTACGCCGGTCTCCTACGCCGCCGCGATCCGCCAGGTCGTCGACGAGGCGGTGTTGGCCGACGAACTCGGCGTCGACGCCCTCGCCGTCGGCGAGCACCACCGACCGGAGTACTCGGTGTCGACCCCGGAGACCGTTCTTGCCGGCATCGCCACGCGTACCTCGCGCATCCGGCTCGGCTCCGGGGTGACCGTGCTGAGCTCGGACGACCCGGTCCGGGTGTTCCAACGCTTCGCCACGGTCGACGCGTTGTCGAACGGCCGGGCCGAGGTCATCCTCGGCCGTGGCTCGTTCACCGAGTCCTTCCCGCTCTTCGGCTACGACCTCAGCGACTACGGCACGCTCTTCGAGGAGAAGCTCGACCTCTTCGTGAAACTGCTCGACGAGCGGCCGGTCACCTGGAGCGGCACCCTGCGCGCCCCGCTGGTCGACGCCGACGTCTTCCCGAAGACCGAGTCGGGGCGCCTCACCACCTGGGTGGGCGTCGGCGGTTCGCCGCAGTCGGTGGTACGCGCCGCGCGCCACGGCCTGCCGCTCATGCTCGCCATCATCGGCGGCGCGCCCACCCGTTTCGCGCCCTACGTCGACCTGTACCGGCGTGCCGCGGAGCAGTTCGGCACGACCGCGTATCCGGTCGGGATGCACTCGCCGGGCTTCATCGCCGACACCGACGAGGAGGCCAAGGAGGTGTTCTGGCCGCACTACCGGGTCATCCGGGACCGGATCGGTGCCCTGCGCGGCTGGCCGCCGATTCGCCGGGCCGAGTTCGACGCCGACATCGAGCACGGCTCCCTCTACATCGGCTCGCCGGAGACCGTCGCCCGCAAGATCGCCCGCACCGTCAGCGCCCTCGGCGTCGGCCGGTTCGACCTCATCTACACCGCGGGCGCCCAGCCGGTATCCGCACGCCTTCGGGCCGTCGAGCTCTACGGCACGAAGGTGATCCCCATGGTTCGCGACATCCTCGCCAACTGAGCGATCGGAACAGACATGAACGACACCACCCAGAGCGGCGGCAAGACCATCGGCATCCTCGGTGCCGGCAAGCTGGGCACCGTTCTCGCCAGGCTCGCGCTGGCCGCCGGTTACCGGGTGCTCATCGCCGGCTCCGGCGACACTGCCAAGATCGCGCTCACCGTCGAGGTGCTCACTCCCGGAGCGGTCGCCACCACCGCCGCCGACGCCGCGGCCCGCGCCGACATCGTCGTCCTCGCCCTGCCACTGGGCAGGTACCGCAACATCCCGGCGGACGCGCTGCGCGGCAAACTGGTCGTCGACGCCATGAACTACTGGTGGGAGGTCGACGGCATCCGGGACGACCTCACCGATCCGCGCACCTCGTCGAGTGAGATCGTCCAGGCGTTCCTTTCCGGCGCCCGGGTCGTCAAGGCGTTCAACCACGTGGGCTACCACGACATCGAGGACAAGGCCCGGCCCGCCGGCGACGGCGCACGCACGGCGGTCGCGATCGCCGGCGACGACCCCGCCGACCGCACCGCCGTCGCCGCCCTCGTGGACGCGCTCGGCTTCGACCCGGTCATCGCCGGCGCGCTCGCCGAAGGTGTCCGCTTCGAACCGGGCACCGAACTCTTCGGCGCCGACGAGAACGCCGACGAGGTTCGCGCCAGACTCCACCGCTTCCCGGAATCGGAGCGTGGGCGGATCGTCGCCCGGGCGCGTGCCGGCACGCCGGTGCCGACGACGGACGGCTCGGACACCAGCGCGGTGGCGAGCCCGTCCTGAGTGACGCCGAGTCCGGCGGGCCATCGCCAGCCCTTTCCGGCCGGCCGGACTAGCCGCGGCGCAGGACGCGGGTGGTGCCGGCGGCGATGGTCGTGACCAGGATCCAACCGCAGGCGATCAGCCCGTACGCGAGCCACACGGTCGTCCCGACCGGTTCGAAGGCTGTCTCCTGATGCAGGTCGACGAGCGGCAGCAGCAGGTCGAGTGTGTAGACGGGAGCGCGGAAGTGCAGCGGGCTCGCCGGGTCCAACGGCACCGGCTGCTGGGTGGTGAACGCCAGGGTGCCCACGAGGAAGAGCGCCAGCAGCCACATGGCGGCCAGGGCAGGTCGGTAGCCGTAGCCGACCGTGACGTCCTGCAGGTAACCCCAGAGCTGGATGGGTCGCGACTGCAGGGCCCGTCGGCGCCGCTGCCCACGCAACAGCACCGTCCGGGCGCTGTCTTCCTCGCCCCGACGCCGGTACATCGCCGCCAACTGTTCGTAGGCCTGGGGCGCGTACCCGTCGTCGTCGCGGTCGAGCCAGCCCAGCCGCTGCCGTACGTCAGCCGTCGACACGATCGTGTCGTAGCTGAATCCGTCGAGGCGGAGCGTCGTCGGCCAGCCGAGCGGCTCGTCGTCGCGGAGCACACCGATCCGCGCGTGCCGTAGGTCGACCGGACGCTCGATCGGTTCGCCGGTGGCGAGCACCAGTTCGGTGGTCTGCAGTTGCCGGCAGTTGAGCCCGACGCCCGTGGTGGCGTGCAGCCGGGCGTGTTCGAAGCAGACCTGCTTGTCGACCCGTGCGAAGGAGATGTTGATGCGGCCCTGGGCGCTGAACCCGTCGCAGCAGCTGAGGGTCCCGCCGACCACCATGCCGACCGCCGCCATGGCTCGGCCGTCGGGGTTGGTGATCGTGGCGCCGTGCAGCCGCACCGAACCGCGGATGTCGGCGCTGTTGAGCTGAACCTCGCCCTCGCAGCGCAGGCGCGGGCCCCGGATGTCGTGGCCGACGGAGAGAAGACCGCCCTCCACCGCCGGCGCTCCGGCGATCTGTGCCCCGTCCAGTACGAGCGCGCCGTCGATCCGGGCGGCCACGAGTCGGATGCTGCCCACAGACCGGACTCCGGCCAGCCGAAGGTTGCCCTCGATGGACGCCTTCTCGGCCCAGAGGCCGCGGAGTTGGGAGCCGGCCAGGTCCAGTTCCCGCGTCCGGGCACCGACCAGTTCGACGCGTTCTCCGAAGGTGCAGCGACTCAGACGGACGGCGTACGGGATCTCTGCGTACGACAGGTCCAGCGTGCCGGAGATCTCGGCGCCGACCAGGGTCAGGGCAGCCAACTGTCCCGCCTCCGGAGGCATCGCGCCGAGCAGCAGCGCGCGGATGACGGACGCTCGAACAACCCGGTCCTCGGCGCTGGTCAGATCCACCAGGGCCCGGCGGGGGAAGGCTCGCCACACCGCCTGCTCCGCGGCGGTCAGCTCGAAGTCCATCCCGCCATGGTGACGACGCGCCGCAAACGTCGGATCGATCGGTGACGGTGTGGGATCCGGGCGGCAACGCGCTCTTTCAGGTCCGGTGCGGTCGGGGGAGTGCGTAGTGCCGCAGGGTCACCGGGCTCCCGTCCGGGGCGGTCCAGTCGGCCGTGGTGGTGCGGGTGTGGCGCCAACCGGTGCGTTCGTAGAGCGCGACGGCCGCCGAGCGCGGGCGGTCGACGACCTCCAGCAGCAGCTCGCGGTCGCGGTCGGTGGCCCAGCGCCGGGCCTGTCGCAGCAGTGCGCCGGCGACGCCGTGCCCGCGCACGGCGGGCGCGACGAACAGCCGGCCGACCTCGGCGGGGGCCGGATGCGGCTCCGGTGGCGCCGCGGCACGGTGTACGGCGATGTGGCCGACCGGACCCGCGCCGCCGACCTCGGCGACCCATGCGTGCTGGAGGTCGGGCGGGCTCAACCATCGCTGCGGCTCGGTCGGCCAGTTCAGCGGGTAGCCGTCGAGGCGGTGCACGTCGGCGAGCAGGTCAACGCATCGTCGCAGGTCGGCCGGGGTTCGGTCCCGGATCGTCACCGTGTCCACGCCGATCATCATTCCGGCTGGCGGGCCGGCGGGCGACCGGCGGGGGCCTACGACAACCAACTGGTTGTGCAAACGATTGGTTGTGGATAGGGTCGGGGCATGCCTGTGGTCGAGGACGAACTGAGCCTGGTCTTCGCCGCGCTCGCCGACCCCACCCGGCGGGCGATCCTGGAGCGCCTGGCGGGCGGAGCGGCCTCGGTCAACCAGCTCGCCGAGCCGTTCGCGATGAGCCAGCAGGCGGTCTCCAAGCACCTGAAGGTGCTGGAGCGGGCCGGTCTGATCTCGCGCGGACGGGCGGCGCAGTCCCGCCCGTGCGTGCTGGAGCCGGAACACCTGGAGGTCGCCGCCGACTGGATGGCCCGGCACCGTCAGATGTGGGCCGACCGCCACGACCGCCTCGCGGAGCACCTGGCCGCTCTGAGCGCCGACCCACGCCACCACGAGGAGACGACACCATGACCGAGACCGGCGAAGTGACCTACCGGCGGGTGCATCACGGCTCCCCGGAGCTGCTCTTCGACTGCATGACCCGGCCGGAGCACCTGACCCACTTCTGGGGCCCGGCCGGCACCAGCACGCCGCTCGACGGCATCGTCGTGGAGTTGCGCCCGGGCGGGGCCTTCGAGACCACGATGGTCAACGACGCCGACGGCAGCACCTACCGGATGCGGGCCGTCTACGTCGAGATTCAGCGACCGGAGCGGCTGGTCTGGATCGAGTCCGACGTCGAGGGCGGCATGCGCACCGAGGTCACCTTCGTCGCCCTGGCCGACGGGCGCACCGAAGTGATCACCCACCAGACCAACGTGCCCGCCGCCTACCTGAGCGCCGAGGCGCGGGCCGGCTTCAGCACCAGCCTCGACCGGTTCGCCGCCTACCTGGCCAGCCTCGACGTCGAGCCCACCCAGCCCGAGTGAGGAGCAGCTCGATGTCCGTGGTCACCTCCGCCGACGGCACCGCCATCGGCTACGAACGCACCGGCGACGGCCCCGCCGTCGTCCTCGTCGACGGCGCCCTGTGTCACCGCACGGGCGGCCCGATGCGGCCGCTCGCCGCCGCGCTGGCCTCCCGGTTCACCGTGCACACCTACGACCGACGCGGCCGCGGCGAGAGCGGGGACACCCCGCCCTACGCGGTGCTCCGGGAGGTCGAGGACCTCCAGGCCGTCATCGCGGCGGCCGGCGGCCAGGCGTACGTCTACGGCATCTCCTCCGGCGCCCTGCTCGCCCTGGCCACCGCCGCCGCCGGACCCGGGATCACCCGGCTCGCACTCTACGAGCCGCCGTTCCTCGCCGAGGCCGACGGCGACAACGCCAGCCGGCTGAAGGAGTACACCCAGCACCTGCACGAACTGCTCGCCGCAGGTCGCAACGGCGACGCGGTCGCCCTGTTCATGACGCACGTCGGCGTCCCGCCGCAGGTGATCGCCGGCATGCGGGCCCAGCCGCACTGGGAGGCGTTCGAGGCGATCGCCCCGACGCTCGGCTATGACGACGCCGTTCTCGGCGACGGCCACGTGCCCCGCGACCTCGCGGCGAGGATCACCGTCCCCACCCTGGTCCTCGCCGGCGACGCGAGCCCACAGCTCCTCCAGCGGGCCGCCGAGGCCACCGCCGGGGCGCTGCCCACCGCCGCGTACCGCACCCTCGACGGGCAGACGCACGACGTCTCACCCGACGCCCTCGCCCCGGCGCTGACCGCCTTCTTCGCCGCCGACGGGTGGTAGCCGTCGACAGATCCCGGGCGTACGGCCCGCTCAGGCTTCGACCGGGGTCTGGACCGTCGCCGGCTCGTCGGGTGCCAGCCGGGTGTCGGCCGCCGCCTGCCCCTCGGCGTCGCCGACCTCCTCGCAGATGGCCGCCGCGTCCACCCAGTGCCGATGCGCCTCGTCCGGGTCGTCCAGGGCGGCCGCCGCGTCGCCCAGGTAGAGCAGGGTCCGGCCCAGCCCCGCGCTCGGCCGGCTGCCCTCGCGCAGCCGGCGGCTCTCGGCGAGCATCTCGTAGGCCTGCCGCGCCTGCGTCGGGCTGGTGGCCAGCAGAGTGGCGCCGGCATTGAGCAGCGCGGCGGCCCGGCTGGTCGGGTCGCTCACCGACTCGTACTCGCGTAGCGCGGCCCGCCACGCCTGCGCCGCGTCGAGATGTTCGCCGACGCTGGCGTGCACCAGCACCAGATTGGTCAGCGCCGCGGCGTAGCCCCGGGCGTCGCCGAGCGAGCGGAACGTGTTCGCCGCCCGCACCAGGTGGTGGTGGGCGCTGTCCAGCTCGCCCCGAGCCAGCCGGGCCGCGCCCAACCCGAGGTCGGTCAGCGCATGCCCGGCCCGGTCGGCGCCGGAGCGGTGCCGCCGGGACAGCTCCAGGTGCTCCACCGCGTCGTCGAGTTGGCCGAGGTCGAGCAGGGCCAGGCCGAGGTTCATCCGCGCCTGCGCGGTGCCGCGCCGGCCGCGTTCGGCCACCGCCAGGGTCAGCGCGGCGGCGGCGCCCTGCGGGTCGTGCCGGCGTCGGCGCAGCACGCCCAGCTCGTTGTGCGCCCAGCCGGCGATCTCCGGCCGGTCGTCGGCGGTCGGGGTGGCGAGCACCGTGCGGCACACCTGCTCCCACTCGTGCAGCCGCTCGGCGTGCGCCAGCCACCCGCACAGCGCCACGGCCAGCCGGAACCACCAGCGACGTACCCGCCGGGGCAGCGTCTCCGCCGCGCCGGCCGGCACCCGTACCACCGCCAGCAGCAGCTCCTGGTGCAGGTCGAACCAGCCGTAGGGGTCGTCGTCGAGCGGCAGCGACCACTCCCGGTCCGGCGGTGACCCGATCGCGGCGAGGTTGGCCGCGTGCCGCTCGGCCTGGCGGGCCAGGTGCCGGGCGAGCCGGGCCTGGGCGGCGACCCGCCGGCGGGCCGGCTCGGCGTCGCGCAGGTGCAGCCGGGCGTAGCCGGCGAGCAGCGGCCGGATCTCGTAGCGGTCGCCGGGCGCGCCGATCACGAACGCCGCCGCGGCCAGCTCGTCGAGGAGCGTCGCCACCCGGTCGGGCCGCCGACGGGCCAGCGCCGCGATGGTCGGCCGGTCCACCGGGGCCGGACTGAGCGACATCAACCGGTGCAGCCGCCGCGCCTCGACCGACAGCGCCCGGTAGGCGGTGTCGCGCTCGGTCACCAACCGGGCCGCGGGGGAGACGCTGACCCGCTGGTGCGGGGGTGTCTCGACCGCTCGGCGCAGCGCGTCGAGCACGTCAGCGGGGCGCCAGCCGTGCTGGGCGGTGCGGTAGCCCAGCGCGCGGACCGTCCGCGGCTGCCGACCACAGAGGTCGACGATGGACCGTACCGCCGGGTCGGCGCGCGGGTCGGCCCGGCGGGCCCGGGCGGCCGGGGCGGCCTGCCCGGCGGCGGCGAAGAGTTCGACCGCCTCCGTGGGACCGGGCTCGGCGATCCAGTGCGCCACCACGCCATCGAGACCGGTCAGCGCGGGGCCGCCGGCGAGCAGCAGCCGGCAGGTGCGCGCGGTCGGCGGCAGCAGCGGCCGCACCTGCGCGGGTGTGTCCACGTTGTCCAGCACCAGCAGGATCTTGCGGCCGTCGAGCTGCCGGCGCAGCGCGTCGGCGGCCTCGGCGAGCGCGTCCGCCCGGCCCGACGTCGGCGGCGGGGTGCCCAGGATCCGGGCCAGCGCGGTGAGCACCTGCCGCGCCGAACGGGGCCGGCCGGCGCGGCGCAGGTCGAGGTAGTACTGCCCGTCCGGGAAGTTCTCCCGGCACAGGTTGGCCGCCTGCACCGCGCAGGCCGAGGTGCCCACCCCGCGCCGGCCCAGCACGGCCACCGCGTGCTCCCGGGCCAGCAGCGCGACGATCGACTCCACGTGCTCGCCCCGACCGGTGAAGCCGGCCGGGTAGGGCAGCGTCGGGGCGCCGGTGGTCGGCGCGGCGACGATCTCCGTCGGCTCGGCGGCGACCTGCCGGCCGGCCCGCCGCCGGCGCATCTCGAACACCAACCAGCCGATCGCGCCGCTGATCGCCACCGCGATGCTCGCCGGCCCGAGCACGCTGCTGGCCAGCTCGGAGAGCAGGTTGCTGGCCAGGTTCGCGGCCACCCCGCTGACCAGCGTGCCGACCGCGACCAGCACCGGCCAACGGGGTGGACGGCCGGCGCCGGTCGGGCCGGTCACCGGACGCCGCCCGCGACCAGACCGGCGACGAGATGCCGGCGGGCGAGCACCACCAGCAGCACCGGCAGCACCGAGGCGATCACCGAGCCAGTGGCGAGCGCGCCGCTGTTGGCCACGAAGCCGCGGGTCTGCCCGGCCAGGAATAGCCCCAGCGGTGCCGCCTCGGGGCCGCTGAACAGCAGCCCGACCACCAGGTCGTTCCAGACCTGCACGAACTCCAGCACGGAGACGGCGACGATCGCCGACCGGTTGTGCCGGGCCAGCCGGCGCAGCGTGCCCCACCAGTGCCGCCCGCCCAGCCGCGCGCCGCGGACCTGCTCCGCCGGGAGGTCGGCGAAGGCGTTGCGCAGCACCAGCACCGCGAACGGCACGCCCAGCGCCAGGTGCACCAGCGCCAGCCCGCGGGCGGTGCCGGAGGAGAGCACCACCCCGAGCACCTCGTTGACCGGCCCGGCGATGACCTGCACCGGGACGATGCTGGCGGCCATCAGCAGCAGGCCGGTCGCCTGTGCGGCCGGCCCGGTCAGCCAGGCCAGCGGGTACGCCGCGAGCAGCGCGACGACCACCACGGCCGCGGTGACCACGGTGGCCAGCAGCAGCGTGAACGTCAGCGCCCGCCACAGCTCCGAGCCGCCGAGCACGTCGCGGTAGGAGTCCAGGCTGAGCGGTGCCGACCACCAGTGCTCGGCCGCCGCGTCGACCGGCCGGTGCAGCGACGTCGCGACCAGCACCCCGAGCGGGATCAGCCAGGCCACCGCCGCGCCCGCGGCGATCAGCCGGAACAGCCGCGGCGGCGGGACGTTCGCCGGTTGCGCCTCCGGCTCCGGCTCGGCGGGGCGCGGCGGCGGCCACGCCTGCCGGACGAAGAGCGCCGCCACCAGCATGCCGGCGGCCACCGCCACCAGCCAGACCACGCCGAGCGCGGCCCCCTCGCCGGTGGTGGTGCCGCCGGAGGTCTGCCAGACCCGCAGGGCCAGCACCGCGGCCTCGTCGCGCACCGAGCCGGGGGCCATCACCAGGATCAGGTCGAAGGTCCGGCTGGTGCCGACCGCCACCAGGGCGAAGACCACCGCGAAGGTACGCAGCAGCAGCGGTCGCCACTGAGCGTCCCAGAGCACGTGTCGGCGGCCGCCGCCGTGGGCGCGGACCGCGTCGGCGAGGCTCGACGGCACCCGGTCCAGCGCGGCGCGGAACACCAGCACGGCCAGCCCCACCCAGGCCCAGATGAAGGCCGACATCAGCGCCACGGTGACCAGGCCCGGGCCGAGCAGCTGAGGGGCGTCCTCGGCGGAGCGCCCGGTCACCCGCGCGGCGAGCAGCGTGGCCAGCCCGCGGGTCGGGTCCGGGTCGTACATCAGGCGGAAGGTGACCCCGGTGACCACCAGCGGCAGCGCGATCGGCACGACCAGGATCAGCCGGACCAGGCCGCCCTCCTGGGAGCGGCGGGACGCGGCGGCGAGCAGGTAGCCCAGCCCGGTCACCACGGCCGGCACCAGCAGCGCCCAGAGCACCGTGCGACCGACCACCGCGGCGGTGTCCGGCGCGTCCAGCGCGGCCCGGAAGTGCGCGGCGCCCACCCACCGGCCGTCGGTGGTGACGCTGGCGTGCACGGTGCGCAGCACCGGCCAGAGCACCAGCCCACCGAGGAGCAGCGCGGCGGGCAGCAGCAGCGCCGACGTGGCGCCCGCCGCCGGGTAGGCACGACCGCGGCGCGGCGGCCCGACGTCGTCGAGGACGGCCAGCTCGCCGAGGACCGGCGCCCTGGTCACCGGCCACCGCCCGCGGTGCGGGCCGCGGCGGCGAGCTGGCCGGTGGCCCGGCGGACCGCCTCGGCGGCCGGCACTCCACTGGTCACGTCGGAGAAGAAGTCCTGCATCATCCGCCAGATGCCGACGCCGTCGGAGCCGGTGAACGGCCCGGGAAGCCGGTCGGAGAGGTCGAACCGCGGGGTGTCGGCGGTGCGCATCTCGCCGGCCAGTCGGCGGCGGACCGGATCGGCGTAGCTGTCCAGCGGAACGATGATGTTCGGTGAGAGGTAGCCGCCGGCGCGCAGCCAGGGCCGGAACGCGGCGGCGTCGGTGAGCCAGCGCACCAGCTCCACCCCGGCGTCCGCGCCGGCGAAGGCCACCGCGACGTCGCCGCCCACGATGAGCGGGCCGCCGCCGGGCCGGGTGCCGGGGAACCGGAACGTCGACGGCCCGGCCGAGTCGCGCTGGAACCGGTGGACCACGTCGTCGACGAAGTCACCCTCGAAGACCATCGCCGCCCGGCGCGCGCGCACCACCTGGATCACAGACTCCTCGTACTGGGTGAGCAGGGCGCGGCGGGCGCCGCCGGGAAAGGCGCCGTCGACGCTCCAGATCTCGGCGAGCCGGTCGAGGGCGTCGCGCACCGGCGCGCCCTGCCAGTCGGCGTCCGGGCCGGCGAGGGCGTCGTAGCCGTCGGGCGCCACGTCCGCCAGCACGTTCTCGAACCAGTCGGTGAGTACCCAGCCGTCGGCCGCGCCGATCGCCAACGGCGCCGGGCCGAGGCCGCGCCGGGCCCGCGCACCGAGGCGGCGGGTCAGCGCCACCAGCTCGTCCCAACTGGTAGGTGGTTGGGGCAGCACCGTGGGCAGGTGCCAGAAGAGGGACTTGTGTGCGGCCTTCACCCAGACGCCGACCCGCTGGCCGCCGACGGTGAGCAGGTCGCCCAGGTCGCCGGGGACGGCGTAGCCAGCGGCCGGGGTGAGCGGGCTCAACCAGCCCCGCTCGGCGTACTCGGTGACCAGGCCGGGCCGGGGCAGGATCGCCACGTCGGGACTGGTGCCGGCGAGGTGCCGGGCGCGCAGGAACGCGTCGATGTCGTTGCCGGCGCTGACCACCTGCACCGGCGCGGGATAGCCGGCCACCACCTCGCGGAACCGCTCCAGCTCGGCGCCGCTCCAGACCACTGCGACCTGCACCGCTCGCTCCCCGCCGGAGCAGCCGGTGGCAGCCGTGGCGGTGCCGGCGACCGCGGCGCGCAGCAGCGTGCGGCGGCGCAGCCCGCCCGTCATCGCCCCACCGCCTCGGTGACCAGCTCGACCCGATCGGGGATTTCCTCCAGGGTGGCCGGGTCGGCGGTGCAGACCAGCACGGCGACCCCGGGCGCGTCCGGTGGCGAGAGCCGGGGTACGAGATCGCTCAGCCGGCCACCACCGGCCATTCCGGCGGGCAGGTCGACCACCAGCACCTCGGGCAGACAGGCGGCGGCGCGGGCCAGCGCCACCCGGAACCGCTGGGCGTCGGAGAGCAGGTGCGGCAGCAGGGCGAGGGTCGGCGCCAGCTCCAGCCGGTCGATGACGGTCGCCGCCCAGTCGTCGGCCACCTCGCGTACCCGTTCCCGCTTGCGCTGGCCGTACTCGATGTTGCGACGCACGGTCAGCTGCGGCAGCAGCGCGCCGCCCGCCGGGACGTAGCCGATCTGGCGGCGCGGCGGTGGCAGGGCGGTCACGTCCCGTTCGCCGACCAGGATCCGCCCGGCGAGGGGTGCGGCGAGCCCGGCCAGCACTCGGGCGACCGCGGTGCCGACCCGGGGCGGCGCCACCAGGGCGGCCGTGCGCCCGGCGGGCACCTCGACGGTGACCGGCCCGGTGCCGGGGACGGCGACCAGTGCGCGCAGCCGTAGCGTGACCCTCACCTCCGGTGACCTCGTCGACCCGTCCCAGGGTGGCACATCACGCCGACAATCGATGTCCCCGGCGCGGTTCCACAGTGGAGAAGCGGCTCAGTCGGCGTGGTAGAGGCGGGCCAGCGCCGCCGCCGTGTCCGCCAGCCGGTCCCGCAACGCCGCCGGCGCGAGCACGTGCACCTCGGCGCCGAGGCGCAGCAGCTCGCCGTGCGCGTGAGTGAGTGACTCGATCGGCAGCGCGGCGGTGACCCAACCGGCCTCGTCCGGTGGCCCGGCGCTACCCTCCACGGCTGCCACCACCACGTCGCTGGCCACCTCCCGCAGCCGGGCCCGGCCGGCCGGGGAGAGCCGTACGGTCGCCTCGTCGCGGTGCAGCCGGGCCCGGAACTGCTGCACGTGCCCGCGCCACCAGCTCGACAGGTCGAAGTCGGCCGGCCGGTCGAACCCCTCGTCCAGGATGCTCAGCGCGAGGATCTGGTTGACCCGGTAGGTGGCCGGCTCGTCCCGCCCCGATCGCCCCGCCACCACGTACCAACGGCCGCCCTTGAGCACCAGTCCGTACGGGTCGAGCACGCGGGTGACCTCCCCGGCCCAGCTGCGGTAGCGGACCTCGATCCGGCGCTGCCGCCACACCGCGTCGGCCGCGGGCGACAGGTGTGCCGAGGCGTCGCCGTCGGCGAACCAGCCGGCGGTGTCCAGATGGAACCGCTGTTGGAGCAGGGCGGCCCGCTCGCGCAGCGGCGGTGGCAGTGCGGCGTGCAGCTTGAGCTGGAGCGCGGCCACCACCGCGCCGTCGCCCAGCTCGTCGGCCGGGCCGGGCAGGCCGGCCAGGAAGAGCCGGTCCGCCTCCTCGGTGGTCAGCCCGGTCAGCCGGGTCCGCCACCCGTCGAGCAGCTGGTAGCCGCCGGCGTGCCCGGCCTCGCCATAGAGCGGGATGCCGCTGGCGTGCAGCGACTCCACGTCCCGGTAAATGGTCCGGGTGGACACCTCCAGCCGCTCGGCGAGCTGGGTGGCGGTCATCCGGCCGTGCGCCTGGAGCAGCAGCAGGACGGAGAGGAGTCGACTGGCCCGCATTCTGCTGACAGTAGTTGTCAGGGAAGTGCCGTTACCGTCTCGGCATGGCATTTCGCGACAAGCACCTGCGGACGCCGGGGCCGACCACGGTCGCCGGGCGACAGCTCAAGCGCTACCACATCGACCAGCCGGAGCGGCCGATCGAGCCGGAGGTGGAGAAGGCGGCGTACGACGTGCTGCCGACCCTGCTTCCGGAGCCCGACGGCACCCCGCCGGCCGGCTGGGTGGTGTTGCACCGAGGCGCGGACACCGGCGCCTACCTGCTGGCGTACAGCTGGACCTGGGACAACGCGGTCGAGGTGGGCGTCGCGGTGGCCGGCCAGCCGGCGCTGGACTGCCCCGACGAGGACCCGACCCACTTCGTCCCGCTGAACAGGCCGGGGGTGGGCTGCGTCTGGGAGCTGAGCGTGCTGGAGCACGAGCGGGCCGCCTGGATCCGGCACGTGCTCGCGCCGGAGCGGCCGGACGTCGAGGCGTACCTCGTCGACGCCCACGCCGAAGGGCCGGTGGGCCGCTGATGGGCGACTTCGACTTCCTCGTCGGCACCTGGAACATCGCCAACCGGCGGCTGAAGAAGCGGCACGTCGGCAGCGACGAGTGGGACGAGTTCCCGAGCGTGAAGGTCGCTCGTAGCTTCTTCGACGGCGCGGGCAGCTTCGACGAGATCACCTTCCCGACCAAGGACTTCTCCGGCGCGACCGTGCGGACCTTCAACGCGGCCCGCGGCGAGTGGTCCATCTACTGGATGAACAGCGCCAACGGGGTGGTGGAGATGCCGGCGTTGGTCGGCCGTTTCGTCGACGGGGTCGGCACCTTCTACGCCGACGACGTCGACGAGGGCCGCCCGATCCGCTGCCGGTTCATCTGGTCGGAGATCACCGCGACCTCGGCCCGCTGGGAGCAGGCGTTCTCCACCGACGGCGGAGACAGCTGGGAGACCAACTGGATCATGGAGTTCACCCGCGCGCCAGTCAGTTAGCCTGTCGGCCGTGCGCAGATGGTTCCGGATGGACCCGTGGGGCCTGCGACAGGCGGTCACCGGACTGTTCCTCGTGATCGGGACCGCGTTCGCCGTGCTGCTCCTGGTCGCCTTCGGGAGAGCGCTGGCGGGCGGGGTCGAGCTGGCCGAGGCGCTGACCATGGTGGCTGCCGCGGCCTTCATGACCGTGTGGTGGACGTTCGCGGCCCGGCTGCACCTGGCCGGGGTGTACGTCGGCGAGCGCGGCGTCCGGCTGCGGCACGTCTTCCGCACAAGGACGCTGCCCTGGTCGGCGGTGACCGGGTTCGCGGCGCGGCCCGCCCTCTTCCTCGGCGAGCCGACGGTCCGGGACGCGTGCTGGGTGCTGACCACCGGCGACGCGTTCGAGACGCCGGTCCAGCGACGGTCCCGCGAGATCGGGTGGCGCAAGGAAGTCGGACCAGTGCTGTCCGAGGCGGACTTCGACCGGCTGCTGGACCGTCTCGACGCCGAGCTGGCCGACGCGCGGCGGCGCGGCCCGGGTCAGGCGGGCGGGGGAGTGGTGGTGCGGTAGATCGTGGACAGCCAGACGTCGAGCAGCACGTCCACCACGTCGGGCTCGGCCACGGCGGGTGAGTCGGCGGCGAACGTCGCGTACATGACCCGCTCGTTCATCGAGGTCAGCGCGATCGCCAGGTCCCGGGCGGGTGATCCGTCCGGGGCCGCGCCGCGCCGCCGCTCGGCCTCGATGGCCGTTTCGGCGCTGCGCACCCAGCGCTCCAGCACCGCCGCCCAGAGTTGGCGTACCTCGGCGTTGGTGCCCCGCACCTGGGCGCAGGCCAGGGTGACCGGCTTGTGTGCGCGGAACGTGTCGTGGAACCGGCTGATCAGCTCCCGCCAGCGGGCCCGTGGGTCCTCGGCGAGTCGGTCGAGCACGTCGCCGGCGGCGGCGTCGGCCTCCTCGGTGACCCGGTCCAGCAGGGTGAGCAGCACCGCGTCCTTGGAGGCGAAGTAGAAGTAGAAGGTGGGGCGCGAGATGCCGGCGCCGCGCGCCAGGTCGTCGATGGAGATGTCGGCGAACGCCCGACGTTCCAGCAACCGCTCCGCGGTGGCCAGGATCGCCAGCTCGCGGTGGTCGCCGGCGGACCGGGCGGCCCGCCGCCCGCGCGGAGTCGCGGCTGCGGCGGCGGCACGCACGCTCGTCATGACCGCCGATCCTACCGGGCCTCAACACCCTGTCGAGAGACTCGACAGGGTGTTGACTGGCCTCGACGGCGGTGGATAAGGTCCGGTCCACCGCCACCCACCGGGAGGTGCCATGGCCTCCGACCACGTCGACGTGATCATCGTCGGCGCCGGGCTGTCCGGCGTCGGCGCCGCCTGCCACCTGCGGCGCAGCTGCCCCGGCAAGACGTATGCCGTGCTGGAGGCCCGGGACGCCATCGGCGGCACCTGGGACCTGTTCCGCTATCCCGGCGTCCGGTCCGACTCGGACATGTTCACCCTCGGCTACTCCTTCAAGCCCTGGACCGACCCGAAGGCGATCGCCGACGGCGACGCGATCCGCGCCTACGTCCGGCAGACCGCCCGCGAGTACGACGTGCAGCGCCACATCCGCTTCCGGCACCGGGTGCTGCGTGCCGAGTGGGACAGCGCCACGGCCCGCTGGACAGTTCACGCCCACCGCGACGACACCGCCGAGACCGTCGAGCTGACCTGCGCCTTCCTCTATGTCTGCGCCGGCTACTACCGCTACGACGCCGGCTACACCCCGGACTTCCCGGGGGTCGACCGGTACGCCGGGCGGCTGGTGCACCCGCAGCACTGGCCGGCCGACCTCGACCACACCGGCAAGCGGGTGGTGGTCATCGGCAGTGGCGCCACCGCCGTCACCCTGGTGCCCGCCATGGCCGAGCGGGCCGCCCACGTGACGATGCTGCAGCGCTCACCCACGTACATCCTGCCGTTGCCCGCGCGCGACGCGCTCGCCGACGCGCTGCGCCGCTGGCTGCCGGCGAAGGCCGCGTATCCGGTGGTGCGGTGGAAGAACGTCCTGCTCGCCACCGCCAACTTCCAGCTCAGCCGGCGCGCGCCCGGGCTGATGAAGAGGCTGCTGCGCCGAGCCGCGCGGGGCCGGCTGCCGGTCGGCTACGACGTCGACCGACACTTCTCGCCCCGCTACGACCCGTGGGACCAGCGGCTCTGCATCGTGCCCGACGGCGACCTCTTCGCCGCTGTGCAGGACGGCCGGGCCTCGGTGGTCACCGACACCATCGACACGTTCACCGAGCACGGCGTCCGACTGGCCTCCGGCGAGGAACTGCCCGCCGACGTGGTGGTCACCGCGACCGGCCTCAACCTGCTCGCCCTCGGCGGGATGACGCTCACCGTGGACGGCGCCGAGGTCGACCTGGCCGCCACGGTGGCCTACAAGGGGATGATGCTCTCCGGCGTGCCGAACCTGGCCATGACCATCGGCTACACCAACGCCTCCTGGACGTTGAAGGCCGACCTGGTCGCCACCTACGTCTGCCGGCTGCTGCGCCACCTCGACCGGACCGGGCGGCAGATCGTCACCCCGTTGCCGCCGCCCGGCGACGACCGGGTGCCGCTGATCGACCTCCGCGCGGGCTACGTCCTGCGTAGCCTGGACGCGTTGCCCAAGCAGGGGGCCGCCGCGCCATGGCGGCTCCACCAGAACTACCCCCGCGACGTGCTGCTGATGCGGCACGGCCGGCTTGCCGACGCCGGCGTGCGGTTCTCCCGGGCCGGCGTCGTCGACCGGCCCGCCACACCGGAGCGGCCCACCGGCACCCCGGTAGGCTGACCGTCCTTCCTGGACGGTGCGGCCGTTGCCTGAACCGAGCAGCAGAGGAGCAACCCGTGCGTACCTTCGACTTCGCCGACGGCACGGCCGTGGTCACCGGCGCCGCCAGCGGAATCGGCGAGGCGCTGGCACACGCGCTGGCGCGCCGCGGCAGCCACCTGGTCCTGCTCGACCGGGACGCCGAGCGGCTCGACGCGGTGGTCGCCGCGCTGCACGCCGGCTACCCCGACCGGCAGCTCAGCACCTACCTGGTCGACCTGGCCGACCCGGCCGCGACCGCGCGGGTGGCAGCGGAGATCCGGCAGCGGCACCCGCGGATCCGGCTGCTGATCAACAACGCCGGGGTGGCCCTCGGTGGCCGGTTCGACCAGGTCACCTTCGAGGAGTTCAGCTGGGTGGTCGAGATCAACTTCCGGGCCGTCGCGCAGCTGACCCACGCGCTGCTGCCCGCGCTCAAGGAGGAGACCGGCGCGCACCTGGTCAACATCTCCAGCCTCTTCGGCCTGATCGCGCCCGCCGGGCAGAGCGCCTACTCGGCGAGCAAGTTCGCCGTCCGGGGCCTCACCGAGGCGCTCCGCCCCGAGCTGGCCGAGCACGGAATCGGGGTCACCTCGGTGCACCCCGGCGGGATCAACACCCGGATCACGGCCAACGCCCGGGTCGGCAGCGGCGTCGACCGCGACGAGTACGAGCAGGGTCGGCGGCAGTTCGAGAAGCTGCTGACCATCGCCCCCGCCAGGGCCGCCGAGGTGATCCTGCGAGGGGTGGCCCGCCGCCGCGGCCGGGTGCTGATCGGCTGGTCGGCGAAGCTGCCGGATCTGCTCGCCCGGGTGGCGCCCGCCTCGTACCACCGAGTCCTGGCCCTCGGACTGCGCCGGAGCGAGGCGGCCTCGCGCGCCGCGACGCCGACGCCGGTCGGGCGCGAGCGGCCAGCCGCGACGTCGCCACCCGCGCTCGTCCCGCCCGCCTCGCCACCGCCGGTCGCGCACCGGCCGGTGGGCGCCGTGCCCGCACCACGGGCCGCCGAGGTGTCGGCGACCGAAACCGCCGGGGAGCCGGCATGAGCGCGGCGCAGGGCCCCCGGCACGTCACCGTCGGCGGACGTCGGGTGCGCCACCGCATCGACGGCGACGGCCCGCCGGTCCTGCTGCTGCACGGTGTCGGCCGCACCCTGCGGGATTTCACCGACCAGCACGAGCGCCTCGCCGAGCGGTTCCGGGTGCACAGCGTCGACCTGCCCGGCTACGGCGGGTCGCTGCCGATGGCCGAGCCGCACACCCTGCCGGCGCTGGCCCGCTTCGTCGGCCGCTACCTCGACGTGGTCGGCGTCGACCGCCCCGCACACCTGGTCGGCAACTCCCTCGGCGGTGCGGTCGCCATGCGGCTCGCCGTCACCGAGCCGGCCCGGGTGGCCAGCCTCGCGCTGGTCAACAGCGCCGGCTTCGGTCAGGAGGTGACCCTCGCGCTGCGGCTGCTCGCGCTGCGCCCGTTGGGCCGGATGATGCTGCGCCCCAGCCGGGCCGCCGCCCGCCGGGTCGAACGCGCGCTCTTCCACGACCCGGCGTTCGCCACCGCCGAGCGCATCGCGTACGCCCTGGAGGTGGCCCGTCAGCCGTACACCGCGCGGGTGATGCTCGAGACCGTCCGGAGCCTGGGTGGCTTCCGCGGCGTCCGCCCGCAGTGGCGGGAGGAGCTGCTGACCCAGCTGGCCGCCCTGGCGGTGCCGACGCTGGTGGTCTGGGGCGACCGGGACCTGATCCTGCCGGCGGCCCACCTCGAGGCCGCCCGGACCCGGCTGCCCCGGGCCCAGACCCACCTGTTCCGCGACTGTGGCCACATGCCGCAGATCGAGCGGGCCGAGGAACTGCACCGGCTGCTGCTCGACTTCTGGGCGACGCCCGCCAGCTCCGACGCCGGCGCGGCAGTCGTCACCGCGACGATCGAGGACCCCCGCGCCGCCGAGCACCGCCGCCCGGCGCCCGAGGCCGGCTGACCGGTCAGGGCGGGGTGCTGCCCCGCTTCTCCTCCTGCGCCAGCACCGCCTCGCGGTGCTCCGGGTCGTCGCGGCGGGCCAGCTCGGCGGCGAGCCGCGGATCGCCGACCAGCCGCTCCCGGTTGCGGAACAGGAAGGTCTCGAAGCCGCCGGTGTACGGGCAGGCGAGGTCGCCGAGCGCCCGCTCGGGGACGTACCGGCAGCCGGTGCAGTAGTCGCTGATCTCGTCGATGTCACTGCCGTCCACCGCGTACGGACGGGTGTCCACCCGGGGTAGGTCGGCGTACTGGCTCATGCCGACCACGGTCGCGTTCATCACCCAGTCGGTGCCGTCGACGAACGAGCGCCGGAACCAGTCGGCCAGCTCGGTGGGGCACCAGTCGCGTTGCAGCGCGTAGTTGCCGAGCACCAGCAGCCGGGGCACGTGGTGGGTCCACGCGCCGTCGCGGACCGCGGCCAGCACGTCGGCGAGGCAGCGCGCCTCGACCGCGTCCGCGTCCAGCTCGGCGAACCACTCCGGTAGCGGCTCGGTCGCGGCCGGCCCGCCGGCCCTCCGCGGTCCGAGGTACCAGTAGAGCTGCCACAGGAACTCGCGCCAGCCGAGTAGTCCCCGAATGAACGGCTCCACCGCCGCGCGGGGGGCCGCCCCGTCGCGCCACGCCTTCTCGGCCGCCCGCACCGCGGGCGCCGGGTCGAGCAGACCGAGGTTGAACGACGAGGAGAGCGCGCTGTGCGCCAGCAACGGGTCGTGCACGCTCATCACGTCGGCGTACCGGTCGTACTCCGGCAGCCGGTGCGCCAGGAAGTGGGTCAGCCGGGCCTCGGCCTCCGCGTGTGTGGCCGGATGCCGCCGAGGGCCGTCGCGGCCCACGAACCGGACCCCGTCGGCCGCCCAGCGGTCCAGGTCGCGGCGCACCTGGACGTCGATCTCGTCCTCGACGAGCGGCGGGGGCGGTGGCAGCGGCTGCGCGGCGGCGGAGCGGGGCCGCCGACGCGCCGGGGCGCCGCCGGCCGACGTGGCGAGCACCCCGTGCCGGCGCAGCGCGTGCCGGTAGAAGTCGACCATCCGCAGGGGGCCGCGCCGGCGCTGCTCGGCCCAGGCCGCGAAGTCCGCCTGGCTGGTGACGAACCCGCGTGGCGGCAGCACCGCCAGGCCCGGCACCGAACGGGCGAAGCGCAGGCCGACGCGGGAGTGCGGATGGCAGACCTCCACCGGCCCGGTGAGCTGGTCGAGCGCCTCCCGGAAGGTGCCGGTGCGCAGCAGCACGGCCCGGTCACCCAGCTCGGCCGCGCGGTGGCGCAGTGCGGAGAGGATCAGGTGGGCCTTCTGCCGGTGCATGGGCCGCCGGCGGAACAGCTCCCGCGCCTCGATGAGCAGCACCGGCTGGTCGGAATCGTCGAGGAAGTGCGGGCCGAGTTGATCGGCCAGCAGCCATCGGCGGGGAGACATGGTCCAATTCTGCCCACTGCGGGGCGGTTGCGCGCGGTAGGCGGCCGAGCCCGGAGCGTCGAGTTCAGGCCGCGTCCGGGTCGGCGGCGTCCGGGTTCGCGTCGTCGGCCGCCGGTGTGTCCTTCAGGCGCCGAACCAGCACGGTGACCGTCACCAGGACGAGCAGGAGCGCCGCCACCACCTGCACCGGCGCCGGACCGAGCGGCGCGAGCAGCGCCAACGCGGCGGTCACCGGGAACGCCGCGACGACCGGCCCGCGCTGCTGCCGGCGTACGTGCAACGCCCAGACGACGACCAGGTACACCGCGACCGGCACGGCGACGGCGTACCCGACGGTGGTCTGCGAGACGTGCGACATCCGCCGCTCGTGGTCGACCGCCACCGCCAGGCCCGCCCCGGCCGCGGCGACCGAGGCGAAGATCAGGTAGTGGCCGTACCCCCAGGTGAGCGAGTCGCGCAGTCGGGTCGACAACTCGACCGGCCGGTCGAAGTAGACCCACCAGAGTGCGAACACGATCACCACACCGGCCGCGGCCAGGGCCCAGAGGCCGTGCGATCCGGCGTCCAACCCGTCCTGGATCGCGATCGAGACGGCCAGCACCGTCTCGCCGAGCACGATCAGGGTGAACAGGCCGTACCGTTCGACGATGTGCCGAGGGTGCCAGGGGGTCATCCCGGGCCGCTCGGCGAAGACCGGGACCAGCAGGTCGGCCACGGCCAGCAGCACGAAGGACGCCAGCCGCCAGTCCTCGGACAGGGCGAGCCGCAGCAGCCAACCGAGCTGCACCACGCTGACCCCGACCGCGTACCGGATCGCGGCCGCGCGGTGCATCGGGTCGCTGGCCGCCGCGCGGGTCCAGTGCACCACCGCGGCCAGCCGCATCACCACGTACCCGTAGGTGATGGTGGTGAAGTCGCCCTCGGTGAAGGCGCGCGGCACCCCCGCCGCGATGATCAGGGCGCCGACGATCTGCACGAGCGTGGTGAGTCGGTAGACGTCGTCGTCGGTGTCGTACGCGGAGGCGAACCAGGTGAAGTTCATCCACGACCACCAGATCGCGAAGAACACCATCAGATAGCTGGTCACCGCGTGGCCGACGTGGTTGTCCGACACGTCGTGGTGCAGGCTTCCGGCCGCCTGCGCCACGGCCACCACGAAGCAGAGGTCGAAGAAGAGCTCCAACGGGGTGGCGGCGCGGTGCGGCTCGTCCCGCTGCCGCGCGGTCATCCGGCGGTACCACGGGCGCACGGCTCGGGTCTGGGTCAACAGGTGCTCCTCGGGCGGACAGCCGGGTCGCCCACACGATAGCCAGCCGGCTCGGCGGCCCCGACTCCGATCACCGGTCGAACGGGTCCGACGTGGTCTACGACGCGGCGCTCCGGTGGCCGACGCCACGTTCCGGCGACCACGGCCACGGTCGCCGGCGCCGGGGTCGCATCATAGATACATGACGCATCCCTCCGCGCCGGCCAGGTCGACCGCGGCCGCCGCGCCCTCGGCGGCCGAGCGCGCCTACCGGCACCTCAAGCGGTCGATCCTGGAGCAGGTCTACCCGGGCGGGCTGCTGGTCAGCGAGGGGGAGATCGCCGAGGCGACCGGAGTCTCCCGCACGCCGGTGCGCGAGGCGCTGCTCCGGCTGGAAACCGAAGGGCTGGTCAAGCTCTACCCGAAGCGGGGCGCCCTGATCCGGCCGGTCTCCGCCCGGGAGATCACCGACGTGATCGAGGCTCGCCGGCTGGTCGAGCGGCACGCCGCCGAGCGGGTCTGGCCGCGCCGGGCCGAGCTGAAGGCCGACCTCGGTCGCTGGCTGGCCGAGATGCGCGCGGCGCACGCCGCCGGGGACGTCACCGCGCTGATGGCCGCCGACCGGGCCTTCCACGCCACCGTGGTGGACGCCGCCGGCAACGAGATCCTCGCCGAGCTGTACCAGCGGCTGCGCGACCGGCAGCTGCGGATGGGTGAGACCAGCGTCCGCCTCTCTCCCGGCTGGGCCGACGTGGCGCTGACCGAGCACGCCGCACAGCTCGCCGCGCTCGACGAGGACGATCCCGGGCGCTGGCTCGAGGCCGTGGTCGCGCACATCGACAACTCGGCGACCGTGCTGCGGACGCTGCGGTGAGCGTGCGGACCACCCCGCCGGTCACCGCCCGCCGCTCCGCCGCACTGGTCTGGGGCGTCGCGCTGAGCGCGTACGTGGCCGCGGTCTTCCACCGCAGCTCGCTCGGGGTCACCGGGGTCGACGCCGCGCACCGGTTCGACATCAACGCGGCCGCGCTCGCCACCTTCTCCGTCGCCCAGCTGGCCGTGTACGCGGCGATGCAGATTCCGGTCGGGGTGCTGATCGACCGCTTCGGCTCGCGCCGACTGCTGGTCGCCGGCGGCCTGCTCATGGTCGCCGGCCAGGTCTGCTTCGCCCTCGCCACCGACGTACGGCTGGCCGTGGCGGCGCGGATCCTGGTCGGGCTCGGCGACGCGATGACCTTCATCAGCGTGCTGCGGATCGTGGCGTTCTGGTTCCCGGGCCGGATCAACCCGCTCATCGTGCAGCTCACCGGCACGCTCGGCCAGCTCGGCGCGGTCCTCGGCACCGTACCGCTGGTGGCCCTGCTGCACCACGTCGGCTGGACCCCGGCGTTCCTGGTCGCCGCGGCGCTCGGCACGACGGTCGTGTTCCTGGTGCTCGTCGCCGTGCGTGACACCCCGCACCGGGAGACCCTGGCCGGGCCGCCGCCCCGATTCGCCGACGTGCGCCGGGAACTGGCCACCGCCTGGACGCAGCCGGGCACCCGGCTGGGGCTCTGGACGCACTTCGTCACCCAGTTCTCCGGTGCGGTCTTCGCGCTGCTCTGGGGCTTCCCGTTCCTGGTTCAGGGCCAGGGGCTGCGACCCACCTCGGCGGCGTACCTGCTCACCCTGATGACCGTGGCCGGGCTGCTGGTCGGCCCGGTCCTCGCGCACCTCTGCGCCCGGCACCCGTTCCGCCGCTCGGTGCTGGTCTTCACCGTGGTCGCGGCCACCGCCGCGGTCTGGGCCGTGGTGCTCGCCTGGCCCGGCCCGGCCCCGCGGTGGCTGCTGGTGCTGCTGGTACTGGTGCTCGCTGTCAACGGCCCGGCGTCGATCATCGGCTTCGACTACGCCCGCACGTTCAACCCGGCGAGCCGGATCGGCAGCGCCACCGGCATCGTCAACGTCGGTGGCTTCGTCGCCTCGATCGCGCTGGTGCTCGCCGTGGGCGTGGTGCTCGACCTGTCGACCCCGGCGGGGCGCAGCGCACCCGATCTGAACGCGTTCCGCTGGGCCTTCGCCGTGCAGTACGCGCTCTGGACGCTCGGCGCGATCCAGGTGCTGCGCTACCGCAACGCGGCCCGTCGGCAGCTCGCCGCCGGCACCCCGGGCCGCTCCACCCACCCGGCCGACCTGGCTCGAGCGGCCGCGGCGGGCACGTCAGCGGTGGCGGCGGTGGGCGCGTCAGTGGTGCCGGAGGTGGTGCCGGCGGTGGGTGAGGCTGTCCAACAACAGCGTCAGGCCGGCACCGACCAGCCAGACGTCCTTGGCGATCGGCACGCCCTGCTGGGTGGGCCGCAGGCTGCCCGGCTCACGCAGGCCGGGTGTCTTCAGGTAGAGCTGCATCAGCCCGGCGCCGAAGGCGGTCAGCCCGAGCCCCACCAGCGCTGACGGGACGAACGGGACGACCAGTGCGGCGCCCAGCGCGACCTCGCTGTACGAGAGCAGCTTGGCGAAGCGGTTCGGATCGAGCTGTCGCAGCTGCGGGATGGCCCCGGTGGCCATGCCGTGCATCCCCTGCGCGGCCTCGCCCTCCAGGTTCCGCTTGCTCAGGCCCGAGTTGAGGAAGAAGGCGCCGACGGTCACCCGCAGCGGTACGTGCGCCAGATTCATGATCACTCCTGCTGTGCGGCCAGATCGTGCCCCCGCCTACCCGTCGGTGGGCGGGATAACCCGCCGCCGCGCCGACTGTGCCGCCCCGGTCGATCACGGTAGGTTCGCCGGAAGGTCGACCGCCGACGCGGCCGGGCGCCTCTCGGCGCACGGGCGCGCGAGCGTCCGGCCACCACCGCCGAGACAGGAGGGCAACCGTGAGCCAGGAGGTCCGGGGAGTCATCTCCCGCAGCAAGGGCGCACCGGTCGAGGTCACCACGATCGTCGTGCCCGACCCGGGGCCGGGTGAGGCGATCGTCCGGATCCAGTCGTGCGGGGTCTGCCACACCGACCTGCACTACCGCGAAGGCGGCATCAACGACGACTACCCGTTCCTGCTCGGGCACGAGGCGGCCGGCATCGTCGAAGAGGTCGGCGACGGGGTCACCGGCGTCGCGCCCGGCGACTTCGTCATCCTCAACTGGCGCGCGGTCTGCGGCGTCTGCCGGGCCTGCCGGCGCGGTCGCCCCTGGTACTGCTTCGCCACCCACAACGCCGCCCAGAAGATGACCCTCACCGACGGCACCGAGCTGGCACCGGCGCTGGGCATCGGCGCCTTCGCCGAGAAGACGCTGGTGCACGCGGGCCAGTGCACCAAGGTGGACCCGGCCGCCCGGCCCGCGGCGGTGGGGCTGCTCGGCTGCGGGGTGATGGCCGGGCTCGGCGCGGCGATGAACACCGGCGGGGTGACCCGGGGCGACTCGGTCGCGGTGATCGGCTGCGGCGGCGTCGGTGACGCCGCGGTCGCCGGCGCGGCGCTGGCCGGCGCGACGACGATCGTCGCGGTGGACACGGACTCCCGCAAGCTGGACTGGGCCCGCAAGTTCGGCGCCACGCACACCGTCAACGCCTCCGAGGACGACCCGGTCGAGGCGATCCGTGCGGCCACCGGCGGCTTCGGCGCCGACGTGGTGATCGACGCGGTGGGCCGCCCGGAGACCTGGAAGCAGGCGTTCTACGCCCGTGACCTGGCCGGCACCGTCGTGCTGGTCGGGGTGCCCACGCCGGAGATGACCCTCGAGGTGCCGCTGCTCGACGTGTTCGGCCGCGGTGGCGCGCTCAAGTCCAGCTGGTACGGCGACTGCCTGCCCACCCGCGACTTCCCGATGCTGACCGAGCTCTACCTGCAGGGCCGCCTCGACCTCGACGCGTTCGTCACCGAGGAGATCGCGCTCGACCAGGTCGAGCAGGCGTTCACGCGGATGCACCACGGTGACGTGCTCCGCTCGGTGGTGGTCTTCCCGTGACGGTCCGGATCGACCACGCCGTCACCTCCGGCACCTTCTCCCTCGACGGGCAGACCTTCGAGGTGGACAACAACGTCTGGGTGGTCGGCGACGACACTGAGTGCGTCGTCCTGGACGCGCCGCACGACGTCGACGCGATCCTGCGTGTGGTGGGGCAGCGGCGGGTCTCGGCGATCCTCGCCACCCACGCCCACGACGACCACGTCCGGGTCGTCCCGGCGCTGGCCCGCGCCACCGGCGCGCCCGTCCTGCTGCACCCCGACGACCGGGTGCTCTGGGACCTGGTGCACCCCGACGTGTCGCCGGACGGGGAACTGCGCGACGGGACGACCGTCGAGGTGGCCGGCGCGGCGCTGCGGGTGCTGCACACCCCGGGGCACAGCCCCGGCGCGTGCAGCTTCCATGTGCCGGCGCTGGGCGCCGTGTTCACCGGTGACACGCTCTTCGCCGGCGGCCCGGGCGCCACCGGCCGCTCCTACAGCGACTTCGACACCATCGTCGAGTCGATCCGCACCCGGTTGCTCACCCTGCCGCCGGAGACGGTGGTCCATACCGGGCACGGCGACGACACCACCATCGGCGCCGAGGCGCCGCACCTCGACGAGTGGATCGCCCGCGGTCACTGACCTCGCTCCCGGCCGGCCCACGGGCCGGCCGGGCCGCCGGTCGACGTTCGTGCGGGTTCGCCGGCTTGTTGGGTTCGCCGGCTGGTTCGGTCCGCCGGTCAGCGTTCGTGCGGGCCGCCGAGCACCGGCTTGACGTCCAGCACCGGCGTCCCGTCCAGCGCCTCCAGGTCGGCCACCCTGATCCGCAGGCCGTCGACCGACAGCAGTCGTACCCGGTGCAGGCCGACCGGGTTGGGCCGGTGCGGCGACCGGGTGGCGAACACCCCGGTCTCCGGGCGCGACGCGTCACCACGCGGGTGCACCGTCAGGACGTCGCGGCTGGCCCGGTCGAACCAGGTCAGCACCAGCACGTCGGTACCCGGTCGCAGATCCCGTACGGCCGGCGCGAACTCCGGCTCGAAGACCAGCCACGCGTCCGGAGCGCCCTCGTCGCCCTGCTTCGGTGCCCTTGCGGCGTCGGTCAACGGCGACTCGACCCGGCCGACCGGCCGCAGCAGGTAGTCGATCTCACTCATCGTTGCCCCCTCCGGCGGCGCATGTGCAGCCGGACCATCGTGCCGGCCGCCGTGCTGTGCAGCAGGACCAGGTCGCAGAGCGCGTGCACGATCACCAGCCCGCGCCCGCCCACGCCGTCCGGGGCGGGTGCCAACCGGCCGGCCAGCGGATCGGCGAGCCAACCGTCGTCGCGCACCTCGCAGACCAGGTCCTCGTCGGTGCACCACACGAGCAGCGTGCCGGCGCCAGCGGCGTGCGTGATGCTGTTGGCGGCCAACTCGGTCACCGCGATCTGCAGGTCGGCCACCCGGCCCGCGTCCAGGCCTGCGGTCTCCGCGTACCCGGTCACGAACCGGCGCACCTCGGGCAGCGTGTCGAGGGCGTAGTCCAGCGCCGCCACCGGGTGCGCCGGCGCGGGCAGCGGCTGGTTGTAGCGGACGAGCACATCGGACGGTGCGAAGCCGACGCTCGGCCGGCGCCCCTGCGGGCCCACGATCACCGGATGCGTCGCGCACGCGTCAGCGAGCACCGCCTCGGCCAACCGGCCGGCGTCGTACGGGCAGAGCAGACTCACGCCGCGTTCGGCGAGGGCGGCATTGACCAGCGCCTCGTGCTGCGCGCACGCCCCGTACTCGGCGTCGCTGCGCCCGGACCACACCGACTCGCCGACGATGCGGGTCCGCCCGCCCGGGTGCCGGTCGACGAACGCCTGGAGCACCCACGGCAGGATCGCACCGGGGTTGCGCCCGGCCTCGCCCATGTCGGTCCAGTGCAGACCGGGCGCCTCGCCCACCGCGTCGCGGACCAGCGCCAGGTTGGCCGTGGGCAGGGCGACCAGCACCGGTTCCCCGCCGGCGAGGCCCTCCGCGATGAACGGCACCATCCCGTCGAGCAGGTGCCGCTGATCTCCGTAGAAGAACCCTTCGTGGGCGAGGCCGTCCGTCGGCCATCCGGTCGTGTCCAGCATCGTCATGCCGGGTCGCCCACGGTTTCCATGCCCGAGCCCTGCCCGACCAGGTCGAGCAGCCGCCGCAACGCCGGTCGACACCCGACCAGCCGCACCCGGTCGCTCGGCGGCACCGCACCGACGCCCAGCAGGGCGTACGCGGCGCGTACGTCGGCGAAGGCCAGCTCCGAGACGTCCAGCACCGCCCGTCGCCCCGCGGGTGCCCAGCCGGCGACGTCGCTGAGCATGGCGCTGAGCGCGTCACCGTTGCTGCGGTCGACCTCGCCGACCAGGCGCAACCCACACGGATCCGTCATCCGGTACGCCCGCAGCAGCGGCGTCCGGCGTCGGCCGGCGTCCGGGCCCGCCGTCACGGTGTGCGCCGCGGCGACCGCGCGGATCTGCTCGCCGGCGCAGAGCCGCCGGTCGTAGAGGCAGAGCGCGGCGATCCGCCCGCCCGAGACGAGGGCGTCCACCTGGGACTCGTAGCGTTGCAGCTCCGCCACCGGGGTGCCGGCGCGCAACGCCCAGGCCATGTCGCCCACCAGCCGCAGCCCGGCGTACCCCGGGTGCCCGGCCCGGGCGGTCTCCGCCGCGAGGGCCGCGACCATTCGGGGCCGGTCCCACCCACCTTGCGGGCGGTGGCTGCCGCCGGCCGGGATCAGCCGCAGTCGGCCGTCGGCGAGCGCGCTGCCGGTCGGCACGCCGCGGGCGGCGAGGTCGGCGAGCACGGCGTCGGGCGTCAGCGCGTCGAGGAAGCAGAGGATCCGATGGCCGAGGCGCAGGCCGCCGGTGACGAACCGGCCGACGGCGTCGAGGCCCTCGGTCCGCTCGTCGTACGTCCAGCAGACGTGATCGCCGAGGCGCACCTGGTCGGCCACTCCCACAGCAGTCACCTCATCGCCTTCCGGTCGACGCCGCCTCACTCTAGCTCTCGCCCGTACCGGGCCCGATGCCCTGGTATGCCCGTTGTCGGCCGGGCACGCTTCATCTGGGCGGTAGGCTCCGTCGGCATGACCAGTGACGCGGCCGACCGGCCGCCCGCCGTCCGCCAGCTCCGCCTGGTGGTGGAGGCCGAGGATTACCAGGCGGCCGTCGCCTTCTTCCGCGACGCGCTGGGCCTGCCCGAGGAGGCGGCGTTCACCGGCGACGGCGACGCCCGGGTGATGATCCTGGACGCCGGCCGGGCCACCCTGGAGATCGCCAACCCGGCGCAGAAGCGGATGATCGACGAGGTCGAGGTGGGCCGGCAGGTCGCGCCCCGGATCAGGGTGGCGTTCGAGGTGGACGACGCCCGGGCGGCCACCGACCGGCTGGTCGCCGCGGGCGCAGAGCAGGTGGCACCGCCGACCGTCACCCCCTGGCAGTCGCTCAACGCCCGCCTCGACGCCCCGGCGGACCTGCACATCACGGTCTTCGAGGAACTGGGCAGCCAGGACGAGCGGGCCGCCCTCGACGGCTTCGGCACCGAGGGGCGCGGCGCAAGCGGCTGAGATCATGGTCGGCCGGCGCTCTTCTCCGCGTTGGCCCGCTCCCGACGGCGGGGGACGCTCGTCGGTCTCCGGGCCGGCCCGCCGATGCCGGTCACCCGCACCTCCGCCGCTTTCCGATCCCTACTGGCGCCATGATGCCGGCTTCGGCGGGTCCGCCGCGCCGTGGGCGATGCCTGCCGCTGTCGTCCGCGCACCACGCCCTCGCCTCGGCCTGCCCGGTTACGGCTGGTCCGGGGCGTACGGCCGGTTCGGCGTGCCCGCTTACCCACCGCCCGGCGCGATCGTCCGGTTCCCGGCGGTGACCGGGACCGCAACGCCGCCGGGCCATGGGATTTCCGGAATGACCGACACGCCTGGCTGGTTGTGTCCCCCGTACCGCCCGACCCCAAACCCATTACCGGTGCGGACATCCCCCGAGGAGTGCTCATCCCGGAGCGCTTCGCACGATCGAGAGGCAACCATCGTGAAGGTCGACTTCACTCGATGGCTCCCGGCCATCGCGAAGGACTCTTACCGCAAGACCGCACTGAGCGTGGTGGGCGTGGCCGCCCTCGGCGGCCTGGCATTCGGGCCGACCGCGGTCGCCGCCCCGATCACTACTGGACCCCACGAGGGTGCCGTCGCGGCCATCGACCTCGCCACCGGCAAGGCCAGCGCGGAGAAGCAGGGCACCCCGGTCGAGTCCGGCCTGACCACCGGTTCCAGCAGCGGCAAGCCGCAAGCCGGCAAGCCGAGCCGGGACAAGCTGATCCCGCACGGTGTCGAGGGCGCCCAGTCGCGCATCCCGCTGGACGACGCGCAGCTCGCCAACGCCAAGGCCATCATCGAGGCGGCCAAGAAGTCCGGCGTGGGGGAGCGGGGCGCGGTGATCGGTGTCGCCACGTCGCTGCAGGAGTCGAAGCTGTACAACCTCGGCCACCTCGGCGCGTACAACGACCACGACTCGCAGGGCCTGTTCCAGCAGCGCCCCTCGTCCGGTTGGGGCACGCCCGACCAGATCACCGACCCCGACTACAGCGCCACCGCGTTCTTCAGCGCGCTGAAGAACGTGGGCGGCTGGCAGGACCTGCCGCTGACCGCCGCCGCGCAGACCGTCCAGGTCTCGGCGTTCCCGTACGCCTACGCGCAGTGGGAGGAGCAGGCGGCGGACGTCGTCCAGCAGCTCTGGTGACGTCCTGAACCTCGACACCGGCCGGCCCCGTTACGGGGCCGGCCGGTTCCGTCTGCGCGGCTTGCCCTACTGCCCACGCGACCGCCACCACGTCCGCGCGGTGGGCCAGGTGCGGCCTCCCCGCACGGTGTGGCCAGGTGCGGCCTCCCGCGCGGTGGGCAGGTGCAGCCTCCGCCATTTCAGCGAGATGGGCGGTGTTCCGGCCGCGCGGATACCGCCATGTCGGCGATCTGGAGTGGATCAAGCCGGGTTGTTGGGTTGGTCGACTCGAGTTCCGTGAAGTCGGGGGTGTCCCTCGGCTCCGTGGGTCCTGAGCTTTGTCTGTCCGCGCAGTCTGGGGTGATTGTCCGGTTCAATCCCGGGGCGTAGGTGCGGTGCTGCCGGGCGGTGGACGGTTGTGGGCGGTTTGGGGTGTGACCGGGGGCATCCCGGGGCCGGAATGGTGGGTGGCCGGGCGTCGTTGAATATCCGCGACGGCCGAGGTAGCAGCCCCGCCCGCCGGCCGGTTCACCCGGTCGCCGACGGTGGTCCGGCCCCCGGAATGACGGCGGGCAGCCGGCCGTTACAGATGGACCCGGCCGACGAGCCGACCCCGGAATGGTGGCGGGCCGCCGGTCGTTACACCTGGACCCGGCACCGCGAGGCCCCCGGCCCCGCACGTCGGATCCCCCTGGTCGATGAGCCCCACGTGTGGCCCGGCCTGAAGACTTTCCCCTCTTGTTTTGTTGAGCGCCTTGTCGAGGTGC
>NZ_JBEZFU010000024.1:0-17542 GCF_040649635.1 Micromonospora sp. NPDC048909
GCGAGCCCCGCAGTCGCGAACGAAGGGCGAGCCGAGTGAGCGGGCTGCGGATCGAGGAACAGCCGGACCGGCTGGTGGTCACCCTGGACCGGGCGCCGTGATCCGTCGGTCAGTGCCGGTTGCGGTAGGCCTTGATCGCGCTGTCGATGATGTCCCAGAGCGTGATCAGGATCGTGCTGACCACCACGACGGTGGCGACGGTGTTCAGGTTCTCCTCGCGCCCGAGCCACTCCCAGCGGGCCACGAAGTCCGGGTTGAGCAGCCGGTCGGTCGACATCAGCCAGATCACCGGCACCGCGAACGCCAGGTCGAGCAGCGCGTTCACCGCGACCAGCGGCCAGGTCCAGCGCCCGGCCCGGTACTTGGCGAACTCCAGGCCGACGGTGGCGACCAGCACGGCGATGAGGAACGGCAGCCAGAAGTTCCACAGCGCCGGGTCGAGGATCGGCAGGTTGCCGCCGTCCGGGTTGGGGACGAACGAGTGGAAGTGCTGCACCGGCAGGTACGCGATGACCAGGACGAGCCAACCGATGGCGGCGGCGGTGTCGGTCAGGGTGATCTGCCGGTCGGCGCGGTATTCCGGGAGTTGGTCGACGGTCCACTCCGGCAGGTTGAGCGGAGTGTTGGTCCGCTCGAGGATCGCGAAGACCAGGGTGACCCAGAAGGCGATCTGGATCGCGACCTCGATGGCGCTGCCGATCCCCGCGCCGACCGCCCCGCCCGTCTTGTCGCCGTCGGTCGCCTCCAGCAGGCCGACCACGACGCCGACCAGGGCCGGTATGAAGGAGAGCAGCAGCTTGAGCAGGCGTTCCCAGGCCAGGTAGTAGGTCGGCCCGATGAGCTGCAGCCGGCGGTCGGCGTAGCGGGCGGCGAGCTGCGCCGGGTTGCCCAGCTCGGTGAGCACCTCCCGTTCGGCGGTGGCGGTGTCGTGTCCGTCGGCCGTCCGGCCCTCGATCATGTCGTCGATCGACGCGCGCAGTTCGGTGGCGATCTCCTCGCGGCGCGCGGCCGGGACCGAGCGCAGGGTGGCGGCGAGGTAGCGGTCGGTCAGGGAGGTCATCGGTCCACTCCTTGGATCAGGCCGGTGAGGGAGGTCTGTACGGCGGCGAGGTCGTCGAGGAGTCGGCCCAGCAGCGCCTCGCCCGAGTCGCTGGTCCGGTAGAACTTGCGCGGTCGGCTCTCTTCGGTGTTCCACTCGCTGGTCAGCAGCCCCTGCTCTTCGAGGCGCCGCAGTAGCGGGTAGAGCGTGTTGGCGTCGACCGGGAAGCCGTGGCCGGTGAGCCGTTGCAGCAGCGCGTAGCCGTAGCCGGGTTGGCGCAGGGCGACCAGGCTCGCCACCACGACCGTGCCCCGCCTCAGCTCCTGAAGATGGGTCCGGAGGATCTCGTCGCTGACCATGCGTCACACGATACTGTGCGCCACACAGCATTGTCTAGCCCCATAACGTAGTGCCAACTCACGATGATGTGAGCGGGCCGCACATGGGCGGCGGGCGGCACGCCGACGGCCCGTCCGCAGGTGCGGACCGGGCCGTCGGTTGCTCGGGTCAGCAGGACGGCCCGTGCCGGAAGTTCCGCTCGACGAAGGAGGCCGGCCCGACCTGGAAGTAGCCGACCCCCGGACGGATCGGGTGGCCGGTGAAGAGCTCCACCCGGGACCCGTACCGGACCAGGTAGGCCGAGGCGGTTCCGGCGTCGTTCCAGACCAGCGAGCCGCGCCGGCCGTAGATGGCCTCCAACTCGGCGAAGGACATGCCGACGGCCGCGCCGGCGGGGGAGTGCGGCGGCGCGGTGGCCGTACCCACCTCGACCAGACGACCGGCCGAGAAGGCCAGCAGGATCACGCCGGCCCAGGCGCCGGTGACCCCGGCGTGCTGGACGCCGGCGCAGCCCGGCGCCACCCAGTCGATCAGGCCGGCCGCGGTGAGCCGGTCCAGGCGCGCGCCGATCCGGAACGGGCCGGCACCCCGGACGCTCAGCAGGGCGGTCCGCGCGGGCCGGACGGCGGTGGCTGTCCGGCCGCTCGCCGAGCCGGCGGCCGCCGCGACGGTCGCCGGCACCACCGCCCGGACGGGCGCGGGCGGGGCGTCGGCGAGGGCGACGGCGCGGGGCGCCGCGACGGCCGGGGCGGCGACGGCCACCGGCGCGACGGCGGTGAGCGCCAGCAGGCCGGTGAGGACGGTGGACGGGAGACGGTTCATGGTGGATCTCCTTCCGGAATTCGAGCTCCTGTCCTGTTGGTCTCCGCCCGGGCCGCTCCGGTTCGTCGGGTTCCCGACCCGGCCGGCGGACGTCTACCGTCGAGGGATACGGCGGCCCGGTGCCGATCGGCGGGGGTGATGGGGTTGACCGCGCCGAGCTTGATCGGGCCCTACCGGGTCGAGCGGCTGCTCGGCGCGGGGTCGTTCGCGACGGTGTGGCTCGGCCATGATCCGGTCCTCGACTCTCGAGTGGCGATCAAGGTGCTGGCCGAGAACTGGAGCCACGACCTGCGGGTCCGGGAACGGTTCCTCGACGAGGCCCGGCTGCTGCGGCGGCTGGAGCACGAGCGGCTGGTCCGGGTGCACGCCGTCGGTGAGCTGCCCGACGGCCGCCCGTACGCCGTGCTGGCCTGGGCCGACGGCGGCAGCATGCGGGACCGGCTGGCGCGCGGGCCGTTGCCGGTGCCGGGCGCGTTGGCCCTGCTGGACCAGATCGCCGCTGGCGTCGCCGTCCTGCACCGGCACGACGTGGTGCACCGCGACCTGACCCCGGGCAACATCCTCTTCCGCAGCGGGCCGCAGGCCGGGTCCGGGCCGCCGGGCGAGCACGGATCGGGGCCCGAGCGGGTGCTCATCGCCGACCTCGGGCTGGCCAAGGCGCTCGCCGCCGCGTCCGGGCTGACCGCCCGGGCGGGCACCCCCGGCTACATGGCGCCCGAGCAGGACGACCCGCTGGCCGTGGTGGACACCCGCGCGGACGTCTTCGGGCTGGGCCGGCTCGGCCTGCGCCTGCTCGGCGCCGCCGCCATTCCGCCCAACCCGCCGGCCCGGCCGCCCGACCGGGGTCCCGGCGCGCCGGTCCGGCTGCGCAACGGCGTACCGCCGGCGGTCGCCGCCGTGCTGACCCGGGCCACCGCATCCCGCCCCGCCGAGCGCTACCCGGACGCGGCGGCGTTCCGGGCGGCGCTCGCCCGGGCCGTCGGTGAGGGCTCGGACCGGGCGGCGGCCGCGGAGAGGCGGCCCGACCGCCGTCGGACCGCCACCGCCGGCCCCGACCGGGCGGCGGGTGGAGGGAGGCGGCCGGCCCGCCGCCGGCTCGCCACCGCCGGCGCGGGCCTGCTGGCGCTCGCCGCGCTCGGCCTGCCGGCCGGCGACGCGGGCACCCGCCGCCACACCGCCGGCACCGCCGCCAGCGGGCCGGTGACGGTGGCGCTGCCGGCGGGTTGGCGGGCCACCGGCGCCGGCTGGTCCGGCCAGTACGGCGAGGACGGCCTACTGGAACCCGCGCTGGTGATCTCGCCCGAGCCGGCGCGGTGGGCGGCGGACCCGAGCGTGCCGGGCGCCTTCGTCGGCCTCTCCGCCAGCACCGCCCGGCGTACCACGGTGGAGGGCTGGTTGGCGGAGCGTCCGCACGCGGACTGTGTGCCGCAGCCGGTGCGGCGGACCCGGCAGGGCGGGATCGACTGGGTGGTGGCGGGCTTCACCTGCCCGGCGGGGCGGCCGGTCGTCGTGGAGGCGGCCGGGCTCGCCGAAGGGTCGGCCGGCCTGCTCTACGTACAGGTCACGCCGCCGCCAGGACGCGGCGCCGACTTCGTCGACGCGCTGCTCGCCGGGGTGCGGGTCGGTTAGCCCGGCCGGTCAGACCACCACCACGCTGATGGTGTGCAGCGCGTCGGCCTGCGGGATGGTCACCGCGACCGTGCCGGCGCGCAGGAACCGGATGTCCACCACCCCGGCCTCGTAGCTGCGGGAGACCAGGTCCTGCCGGTCCACGGTGACCTCGCCCGGGCCGATGCCGATGATGCGCAGCACCGCGCCGGGGGCGAAGCAGAGCGACCGGATCAGGGCCAGCTCGGTCTCGGCGAGCACCAGGTCGTAGCGGACCGCACCGAGGCAGGCGCTCGGCAGCGCGGTCGGTGAGGCCGACGGCGTCCGCGTGGCCGGGATGCGGGTCGGTGCGGGCAGGGCGGCCGGCGGCCGGCGTACGGTCGGCGCGCTGGTGCTCGGCGGCGGGGTGGCCGCCGGCGTGGTCGGCCCGGCGGTGGTGGTGCTGGCCGGGGCCGGCGGCCGCACCGGCAGCGGCGCGACCGGGGTGGCGTCACCGCAGGCCACCACGCTCACGGCCAGCGCGACGGCGACGGCCGCCACTGCGCCGGGCCGGCGGGCCGGGTGACCGCGCTCAACCATCGGACATCCGCTGCCGGACCTGCTGGCGGGCCTGGTGCAGGCGGGACTTCACGGTGCCCTCCGGCACGTCGAGCAGGGCGGCAATCTCCCGGTAGTCCAACCCGAGCACGTCGCGCAGGGTGACCGCCTCGGCCAGTTCGGGCCGGACGGCGTCGAGCGCGTCGAGCAGGTCGAGCCGGGTGCCGGCCACCACGCTGGTCCGCCGGGGATCGGGCGCTTCGGGCAGCGGCACCCCGCCCGCCTCCACCAGCCAGCGCCGGCGCAGCACGCGGTAGGTGGAGCGGGCCCGGTTGGCGGTGACCCGGTACAGCCAGGTGTGGAACGCCGAGCGCTGCTCGAACCGGCTGATTCCCCGGGCCACCGCCAGCAGCGCGTCCTGGCAGGCCTCCTCGGCGTCCTCGCGGTGCGGCAGCAGGCGGGCGCAGAGTCGCAGCACCTCGGGCCTTACCGCCGCCAGCAGCGCGTCGAGGGCAGCCGGGTCGCCGCGCGCGGCTGACCGGGCCAGCTCGTCGGTACCCTCCGGGAGGGGCATCGGCGCCTCCAGTCGTTCGCCGGAGTGCGGGGCCCATCCAGGCTATGGCCGCCGCGGCCCGGACGCGCGGGGGAGTCCGGCAGCCGACTGCCGGCGTCCGGCGGCGCCGGAGAGATCCACACCACCCGGCCCGTGGATCCTCCGCGCGGCTGCTGGAGAGGGCCCCGGCAGCGGGGATAGGGTAGGCCGACCGACCTCGACCATCCCATGATCCGACCCGGGGGGGCGCTCTGCATGGGCGATTCGTTCGCGCATCTGCACGTGCACACGGAGTACTCGATGCTCGACGGAGCGGCCCGGCTCAAGGATCTGTTCGCCGAGGTCAGCCGGCAGGGGATGCCGGCGGTGGCGATGACCGACCACGGCAACATGCACGGCGCGTACGACTTCTACAAGCAGGCGACGGCGGCCGGTGTCACCCCCATCCTCGGCATCGAGGCGTACGTGGCGCCGGAGTCGCGGTTCCACAAGCAGCGGGTGAAGTGGGGCCGCCCGGAGCAGAAGAGCGACGACGTATCCGGTAGCGGTGGCTACACGCACAAGACGATCTGGGCGCGGAACAAGACGGGCCTGCACAACCTCTTCGCGCTGACCTCCCGCGCGTACACCGAGGGTTTCTTCGTCAAGTGGCCGCGGATGGACGCCGAGCTGATCGCGGACTACTCCGACGGCCTGATGGCGACCACCGGCTGCCCCTCGGGTGAGGTGCAGACCCGGCTGCGGCTGGGCCAGGACGCGCAGGCGCTGGAGGCCGCGGCGAAGTACCAGGAGATCTTCGGCCGGGAGAACTACTTCCTGGAGTTGATGGACCACGGCCTGGACATCGAGAAGCGGGTCCGGGACGGGCTGGTCGAGATCGGCCGCAAGCTCGGTATCCCGCCGGTCGTCACCAACGACTCGCACTACACCCACGAGGTGCAGTCCGAGTCGCACGACGTGCTGCTCTGCGTGCAGACCGGCAGCAACATCGCCGACCCCAACCGGTTCAAGTTCGGCGGCAGCGGCTACTTCATCAAGTCGGCCGACGAGATGCGCGGCGTCGACGGCTCCGACGTGTGGCTGGAGGGCTGCCGCAACACCCTGCTGGTGGCCGAGAAGGTCGACCCGACCGGGATGTTCGAGTTCCACAACCTGATGCCGCGCTTCCCGGTGCCCGAGGGGGAGACCGAGGAGTCCTGGTTCCGCAAGGAGACCTTCGCCGGGCTGGCCCGCCGCTACCCGGGCGGCATCCCGGAGGGGCACGTCGTTCAGGCGGAGTACGAACTGGGCGTCATCAACCAGATGGGCTTCCCCTCCTACTTCCTCGTGGTCGCCGACTTCATCCAGTGGGCCAAGAAGCAGGGCATCGCGGTCGGTCCGGGCCGTGGCTCGGCCGCCGGCTCGCTCGTCGCGTACGCCCTGGGCATCACCGACCTCGACCCGATCCCGCACGGCCTGATCTTCGAGCGGTTCCTCAACCCCGAGCGCGTCTCCATGCCGGATGTCGACATCGACTTCGACGAGCGTCGGCGCGGCGAGGTCATTCGGTACGTGACCGAGAAGTGGGGCGAGGACAAGGTCGCCCAGATCGCCACCTTCGGCACCATCAAGGCGAAGGCCGCGATCAAGGACTCGGCCCGGGTGCTCGGCTTCCCGTACGCGGTGGGCGACCGGATCACCAAGGCGATGCCCCCGGCCGTGATGGGAAAGGACATCCCGCTCACCGGCATCTTCGATCCGAAGCACCCGCGCTACGCCGAGGCCGGTGAGATCCGTGGCCTCTACGAGTCCGACCCGGACGTGCGCAAGGTCATCGACACCGCGAAGGGCATCGAGGGGCTGATCCGGCAGACGGGCGTGCACGCCGCCGGCGTCATCATGTCCGCCGAGCCGATCATCGACCACATCCCGCTGATGCGCCGGGACGCCGACGGGGCGATCATCACCCAGTTCGACTACCCGAACTGCGAGTCGCTCGGGCTGTTGAAGATGGACTTCCTCGGCCTGCGCAACCTGACGATCATCGACGACGCGGTCAAGAACATCCAGCTCAACCACGGCAAGCAGCTCGACCTGCTGGCGTTGCCGCTGGACGACCAGGCCGCGTACGACCTGCTCGCCCGGGGCGACACACTCGGCGTGTTCCAGCTCGACGGTGGGCCGATGCGCTCACTGCTGCGGCTGATGAAGCCGGACAACTTCGAGGACATCTCCGCCGTCCTGGCGCTCTACCGGCCCGGCCCGATGGGCGTCGACTCGCACACCAACTACGCGCTGCGCAAGAACGGCCTGCAGGAGATCACCCCGATCCACCCGGAGCTGGCGGAGCCGCTGCGGGAGATCCTGGAGCCGACCTACGGCCTGATCGTCTACCAGGAGCAGGTGCAGCGCGCCGCGCAGATCCTCGCCGGCTACACCCTGGGCCAGGCCGACCTGCTGCGCCGGGCGATGGGTAAGAAGAAGAAGGAGATCCTCGACAAGGAGTTCATCCCGTTCCGGGACGGCTGCCGCGAGCGCGGCTACTCCGACGAGGCGATCCAGGCGGTGTGGGACGTCCTGGTGCCGTTCGCCGGCTACGCGTTCAACAAGGCGCACTCCGCCGCGTACGGGCTGGTCTCCTACTGGACGGCGTACCTGAAGGCGCACTACCCGGCCGAGTACATGGCCGGGCTGCTCACCTCCGTCGGTGACGACAAGGACAAGATGGCGCTCTACCTGTCCGAGTGTCGCCGGATGCGCATCCAGGTGCTGCCGCCGGACGTGAACACCTCCGCCGGGCCGTTCACCCCGGTCGGCAAGGACATCCGGTTCGGCCTGGCGGCGGTGCGCAACGTCGGCGCGAACGTGGTCGCCTCGATCATGCGCTGCCGCGACGAGAAGGGCGAGTACGGCGACTTCTACGACTTCCTGTCGAAGGTCGACGCGGTGGTCTGCAACAAGAAGACGATCGAATCGCTGATCAAGGCCGGTGCGTTCGACTCGCTCGGGCACACCCGCAAGGCGCTGCTCCAGGTGCACGCGGACGCCATCGACGCGTACGCCGACGTCAAGCGCAAGGAGGCCACCGGTCAGTACGACCTCTTCGGCGCCGGCTTCGGCGATGTGGAGACCTCCGGCAGCAGCACGGTCATGCCGGTGATCGGCGACGGCGAGTGGGACAAGCGCGACAAGCTCGCCTTCGAGCGGGAGATGCTCGGCCTCTACGTCTCCGACCACCCGCTGTTCGGCCTGGAGCACATCCTCAACGCCGCCGCGGACACCACCATCGCCGCGCTCGCCGAGGACGGCGCGGTACCGGACGGCGCGGTGGTCACCCTCGCCGGCATCCTCTCCGGCGTGCAGCGCCGGGTCACCAAGCAGGGCCGGGCCTGGGCCTCGGCCACCCTGGAGGACCTCGCCGGCGGGGTGGAGACCCTCTTCTTCCCCAACACCTACGAGGTGATCGGGCAGTACATCGCCGAGGACGCGATCGTGGTGGTCAAGGGGCGGGTCGACCGCCGCGACGACACCCCACGCATCATGGCGATGGACATGTCCATGCCGGACGTCAGCACCAGCGCGACGAACAAGCCGGTGACGCTGACCATCCCGGTGCACCGGTGCACCCCACCGCTGGTCGAGCGGCTCAAGGAGACCCTGGTGCTGCACCCGGGCGACACCGAGGTGCACGTCAAGCTGCTCAACGGCGGCAAGACCACCACCCTGCGGCTGGGTCCGTTCCGGGTCGCGGCCACCACCGCGCTGATGGGCGACCTGAAGAGCGTCCTCGGCCCGGCCAACGTCAGCTGACCCCGCTCGGCGACCCGTCTGACCAGCAGATATAACGCTGGGTACACCCGTACGCCAGGTAGCGGCCCTACGGTCGTCCGAGGCGCACCGAGGTGGTGCGCATGACCCTCGACCCTGGGAGCCACCATGGAGCAGGTGCTCATCGCCATCGCGGTGAACGTCCTCAGCGCCGCGCTGATCGCGCTCGTCACCGCCGCCGTCCGACGATTCGCGGCGCCCGCGATCTGATCCGTTCGGCGAACCCCGGCCCTGGCCGGGGGCGCGGTGCCAGCCCGGCGAGGGGCCGGCCCGTCGGGGCCGGCCCTCGGGATCACCGGTCCGCGACGTTCACCGCCGGCCGTAGGCGAGCCGGCGGAGCAGGACCTCCGCGGGCCCGCGTCGGGCTCGGCGGTGCAGCAGGTACGCGCCGGCGAGCGTGGCCAGCCAGACGAGCACCGCGCAGCCGGCGGCCACGAACGTCGGGCTGCCCAGGCGGTCGCCGAGCGCGAGGGCGAACGGGGACGCCAGCACCAGCCAGGCCACGGACTGCACCAGGTAGCCGCTCAGCGAGCGCCGGCCCAGGGCGGCGAGGGCGGTGATGGGCAGGTGCCGCCGCGCGCCGGCCGGCCACGTGGACACCCGCAGCGCGAGCAGCCCGAAGAGCGAGGCGTACCCGATCCCACCGAAGAGGCCGGCGGACTCGTACAGCAACTTGGCGTGCCCGCCGGTGGCGGCGTCGACGTGCAGGAAGCCGCCGGCGAGCAGTGCCATCGGCAGCCCACCCAGCACCGCGACGGTGAGCCCGATCGCTGCGCCCCGACGCAACAGCCGGCGGTGCCGTGCCGGGTCGTCGAGCAGCCGGCGGCGGGCCGCCCAGGCGCCGATCCAGATGAAGAGGATCATCGGAAGCATGGTGAGCACGGTCGCCGGCCACTCGGTCACGCGAGCTTCCAGCGACGCCGGGTAGCTCGCCGCCGTCACCGACGGAAAGTCACTCGTCGGCACCCCCGCCGCCGGGCCGGCTCCGGCCGCCAGGCCGCGAACCACCAGCGCGCCGAGCACAAGCAGGTAGAGCGCGCCGAGAATCAGATAGCCGGGCGCGAGCCGGTGGACCCGGTCGCCGCGACGCAGCAGGAGCAGCGTGAACGCGATCCCGATGAGGCCGTACGCGCCGAGGACGTCACCGGAGTACAACAGCACGCCGTGCGCCAGGCCGAAGACGAACAACCAGGCGTTGCGGCGCAGCAGCAGCGCGCGTACGGCTCCCGGTGGGCGTCCCGCCTCGTCCTGCCGGCGGGCGAACTGCACCAGCCCGTAGCCGAACATCATGGCGAACAGCGGCAGGGCCCGCGCGTGCACGAAGAGGAAGAGGAAGACGTTCCAGATCCGCTCGGGGCCGTGCGGCGTCGGATCAACCCCGGGAGTGGAGGCCAGGAACACCCCCGCCGCGTTGGCCAGCGCGATGAGCAGCAGCATGGCGCCGCGGGCCAGGTCCGGCGCCAGTATTCGTTTCCCGCCCGAGATCGGCGCCCCCGCGCGCTCCTCAGCGCGCGCCTGCATGTCGACCGTCATCGTCTCCCCCTCGTCAGCCGGCGAGCACTAAACATACGACGTAAACTATATGAAGTAAAGAAAGTGCCTGGGCGGCCCGCCGCGCTGCCACCGATGTGCCGGTCGTCGGCGTCGCTGGGCGATGATGGGGTCCGCGATCGGGTCGAGGAGACGGAGGTGGCCGCCGGCCATGGGCGACGAGGTACCGATCGGGCTGGCCCGGCTGTGGCGACTGCCGACGGAGTCCCGGCTCGGTCGGCCGGCCGAGCTGGACGCGGAGCGGGTCGTGCGGACCGCCGTCGAGCTGGCCGACCGCGCGGGACTGTCGGGCGTGACGTTGGCCAAGGTCGCCAAGGAGCTGGGCTTCACCACCATGTCGCTCTACCGGCACGTCGGCTCCAAGGAGGAGCTGCTCGTCCTGATGGGCGACGCGGCCACCGGCCCGGCCCCGCAGCTCGCGGCCGGCCCCGGCGCGTGGCGGGCCGGGCTGCGGCAGTGGGCGTACGCGCTCCGGGCGGTCCACGCCCGACACACCTGGCTGTCCCACCTGCCGGTCAGTGGCCCGCCCAGTGGCCCGAACGCGATCAGCTGGATGGACGTGTGCCTGCGGGCCCTGCGCGGCACCGGGCTGGACTGGGGGACGAAGGTCGGCATCATGACCCTGCTCTCCGGCTACGTGCGCAGCGCGGCGCAGCTCGCCGGAGACCTCGCCGAGGGCCGGCGGGGCAGCGGCCTCGACCAACCCCAGGCGGAGCAGGAGTACGGCCGCGCCCTGGCCGGCCTCGTCGACCGTGAGCGCTTTCCCGAGGTGGCGGCACTCTTCACCTCGGGGCTGTTCGAGTCGGCGCCGGCCGACGACCCGGAGCAGGCCGATTTCGACCTCGGTCTCGACCTGATCCTCGACGGCGTCGCCGCCGCGATCCGGGCCGCCGGGCACGGCGACTGACGCCGGATCCCGGCTCGCGGCGAAGGCCGCCGACCTCGCATTGGCCGTCCGCCCTCGCGGCGGGCGGCGTTAGCGTCGGCCCATGGAACTCGACGAGGCGCAGAAGTTGTGGCAGCCGGAGCCCGGCTGGTTGAACACCGCCAGCTACGGGCTGCCGCCCGAGCCGGCCTGGGCGGCGTTGCAGGAGGCGCTGGCCGACTGGCGGATCGGCCGGACCTCCTGGGAGGGGTGGGGCACGGCGGTCAACCGGTCCCGCGCCGCCTTCGCCCGACTGATCGGCGGCGTACCGGCCGAGGACGTGGCGGCCGGCAGCACGGTCTCCCAGCTGCTCGCCCCGGTCGCGGCGGCGCTGCCGGCCGGCTCGACCGTGGTGGTGCCCGAGGTCGAGTTCACCTCCAACCTCTTCCCCTGGCTGGCGCAGGCCGAGCGGGGCGTGCAGGTGCGCACCGTTCCGCTAACCGGGCTGGTCGACGCGATCGACGCCGACACCGACCTGGTCGCGTTCAGCCTGGTGCAGTCCGCCGACGGCGCGCTCGCCGCGTACGACGAGATCGTGGCGGCGTCCCGCGCGCACGGCGCCCTGGTCGCGGTCGACGCCACTCAGGCCTGCGGCTGGCTGCCGTTCGACGGCGGCCTGGCCGACGTGGTCGCGGTCGCCGCCTACAAGTGGGTGATGGGGCCGCGGGGCGCGGCGTTGGCCTACCTGGCTCCGACGCTGCGCGAGCGGCTGCGGCCCGACGCCGCCGGCTGGTACGCGGGCCGTGACCCGCACGCCTCCTACTACGGCCCGCCGTTGCGGCTGGCCGAGGACGCCCGCCGGTTCGACATCTCACCGGCCTGGTTCAGCTGGGTGGGCCTGGCGCCCGCACTCGACCTGCTCCTCGACGTCGGGCTGCCGGCGATCCGGGAACACGACGTCGCGCTGGCCAACCGGCTGCTCACCGGGCTCGGTCAGCCGCCGGGGGAGAGCGCGATCGTCACCGTCGAGGTGCCGGACGCGCAGCAACGGCTGGAGCGGGCCGGCGTCCGCGCGGCGGTACGCGCGGGCCGGGTCCGGGCCTCCTTCCACCTCTACTCGACAGTGGACGACGTGGACCTGGCGCTGGACGCGCTCACCTCCTGACCGACCCGCGCGCCGCCCGGACGCCGGGTGGCGCGCGGCCCCGGCGGCGTCGGGATCACCGGGTGCTCGCGCGGTCGAGGTGGGACCGCCACATGCGTGGCGGCGTCAACCCGGGCACTGATCACCCTCGATGGCTGTCGAGTCGGGCCGCAGGAGGTGGCGGTGGAGGCCGGGTACGGGTCGAGGCATAGGAATATGTGGCTGATCGACATGGCTCGACTCCCGCACCCCGCCGTAGGTTTCCTGCACGCGACGGCCATGTGACCACGGTCACCGTTCCGACCGTCGCCGGAGACCTCGGAGGACATGGCGATGGCCGGGCAAGCGATCCTGTCGGCTCGCGGGCTGACCCGCGACTTCCGGGGCTTCCGGGCGGTCGACGGCGTCGACCTCGACATCGCGCCGGAGAGTGTGCACGCGCTGGTCGGCCCGAACGGCGCCGGCAAGACCACCCTGTTCAACATGCTCACCGGGTTCCTGCGGCCCAGCGGTGGGCGGATCGAGCTGGCCGGCCGGGACGTCACCGGGCTACCCCCGGAGCAGGTCGCCCGGCTCGGCGTGGCCCGCTCCTTCCAGATCACCAGCCTCTTCCCCCAACTCTCCGCGCAGGAGCACGTCGAGCTGGCGTTGCAGTCGCCCAGCGGGCTGGGCTGGCGGTTCTGGCGCTCGGCGAAGCTGATGGGCCGCTACCGCGACCGGGCCGCCGAACTGCTCGACATGGTCGGGCTCACCGAGCTGGCCCTCGCGCCCGCCGAGGCGCTGGCGTACGGGCGCAAGCGCGCGCTGGAGCTGGCCATCGCCCTCGCGCTGGACCCGAAGGTTCTGCTGCTCGACGAGCCGACCGCCGGCATGGGCCTGGAGGACGTCGACCGCACCGTCGAGCTGATCGGCCGGGTCCGTCAGGGCCGGACCGTGGTGATGGTCGAGCACAACATGAGCGTGGTCGGGCGGCTCGCCGACACGGTCACCGTGCTCCAGGCCGGCAAGGTCCTCCTCGAGGGCCCGTACGACGAGGTCCGCGCCGACGAGCGTGTGATCACCGCCTACCTGGGAGCCGCTGATGCTGCGCATTGAGAACCTCTCCGCCGCCTACGGCGAGGCGCAGGTCCTGCGGGACGTCAGCCTCGACGTCGCCGCCGGCGAGGTGGTCACCCTGGTCGGGCGCAACGGGGCCGGCAAGTCGACGTTGCTGCGCTGCGTGATGGGGCTGCACCAGGGCCAGCGGGGCACGGTGGAGCTCGACGGGCGGGACATCGGTCGACTGCCGGCCTACCGACGGGCCCGGCTCGGGCTCGGCTGGGTGCCCGACGACCGAGGCAGCTACGCCACCCTGAGCGTCACCGAGAACCTCACCCTCCCGCCGACCGTCGGCCCCGACCCGTGGTCGCTGGAGCGGGTGTACGAGGCGTTTCCCGCCCTCTACGACCGGCGCGACTCGGCCGCCACCATGCTCTCCGGCGGCGAGCAGCAGATGCTCGCCCTGGCGCGGGTGCTGCGGATGGGCGCCCGGCTGCTGCTCTGCGACGAACCGACCGAGGGGCTCTCCCCACTGCTGGTGCAGCAGGTCGGCGACCTGCTGCGCGAGGCCAAGCGGCACGGCGTCACCGTGCTGCTGGTCGAGCAGAACCTGCACTTCGCCACCGGCGTCGCCGACCGGCACTACCTGCTGGCCGAGGGGCGCGTGGTGGAGGCGATGGACAACTCCGAGGTGCGCTCGCGGGAACGCGAGCTGCTGTCGTACCTCGGCATCTGATCCGGACTGCTGACCCGCGCGTCACGCGCGGATGGAGGGAATGGCATGCGTAGGACCGTGGGTGTGGCCGCGGCGTCGGCCGCGGTGGTGCTGGTGGCCGGCTGCGGCGGAGGCGGGCCCCAGTCGGGCGGCGACCAGAAGCTGACCGGCGACAAGATCGTGCTGGGCGTGCTCAACGACCAGTCCGGGGCGTACTCCGAGCTGTCCGGCAAGAACTCGGTCAAGGCCGTGGAGATGGCCATCGCCGACTTCAAGGCCAAGCACGGCGACCAGGCGGTGACCAAGAACATCACCGTCGAGACCGCCGACCACCAGAACAAGCCGGACATCGCCAACAGCAAGGCCGCCGAGATGTACGACCGCAAGGGCGTCGACCTCATCCTCGACGTGCCGACCTCCTCGGCCGCGCTGAAGGTCGCCGACGTGGCGAAGGAGAAGAAGAAGCTCTACTTCAACATCGGCGCCGCGACGACCGACCTGACCGGCAAGAGCTGCAACAAGTACACGTTCCACTACGCGTACGACACGTACATGCTGGCCAACGGCACCGGCAAGGTCACCACCGAGCAGGTGGGCAAGAACTGGTACATCCTCTACCCGAACTACGCCTTCGGGCAGGACATGGAGAAGAGCTTCTCCGCCGCCATCACCGCCGCCGGCGGGCAGGTGGTCGGCAAGGACGGGGCGCCGTTCCCGAACACCAGCGGCGACTACTCCACCTACCTGCTCAAGGCCCCGACGCTGAACCCGAAGCCGCAGGTGCTCGGCACCATGCAGGCCGGCGCCGAGCTGGTGAACGTGGTGAAGCAGTACAACGAGTTCAAGCTGCGGGACAAGGGCGTCGGCCTCGCGGTCGGCCTGATGTTCATCACCGACATCCACTCGCTCACCCCGGCCGCGCTCGCCGGCACCACCTACACCGACGCCTGGTACTGGAACTTCGACCAGGAGAACCGCGCGTTCGCCGACCGGTTCCAGAAGGAGACCAGCACCCGGCCGTCCTTCGCCCACGCGGCAAACTACTCCGCCGCCATGCAGTACCTGGAGGCCGTGCAGGCCGCCGGCACCGACGACGCGGACACCGTGGTCAAGGGGCTGGAGGGCAAGGAGGTCAACGACGTCTTCCTGCGCAACGGCAAGATCCGTGCCGAGGACCACCGGGTCGTGCACGACGCGTACCTGGCCCAGGTGAAGCCGCAGTCCGAGGTCACCGAGCCCTGGGACTACGTCAAGGTGCTCAAGACCATCCCCGCCGCGGAGGCGTTCGCCGCCCCGTCGGCGGACTGCAAGATGTGACCAGGGCATGACGGGCTTCCTGCAGAACACGTTCAACGGGTTGGTGAGCGGGGCGTTCTACGCCCTGCTCGCCCTCGGGCTCGCGGTCATCTTCGGCATGCTGCGGGTGGTCAACTTCGCTCACGGCGCCTTCTACATGCTCGGCGCGTTCGGCGCGTACGTCCTGCTCGCCGAGGCGGGCGTGCCGTTCTGGGCGGCGCTGGTGATCATGCCGGTGGGGCTGGGCCTGCTCGGCATGGCGCTGGAACGGGCGGTCATCCACCGGCTCACCCGGCTCGACCCGCTCTACAACTTCCTGCTCACCTTCGGCCTGACGCTGATCCTCCAGGACCTGGTCAAGTCCCGGTACGGCGTGCAGTCCAGCCCGTACGCCACGCCGTCGGCGCTCAGCGGCTCGGTGAACTTCGGGCTCTTCGACTTCCCCACCTACCGGGTCTTCATCCTCGGCTTCGCCGTCCTGCTCTGCGTGGCCGTCTGGTGGGTGCTGACCCGCACCCGGATCGGCATGGTGGTCCGGGCGTCCACCGAGCGACCCGAACTGACCCAGGCGTTCGGCATCAACGTCGGACGCTGGGTCACCCCGGTCTTCGGCTTCGGCATCGGCCTCGCCGGTCTCGCCGGAGTGCTGGCCGCGCCGATGCGGGCGGTGAACCCGCTGATGGGCGCCGACCTGATCATCGTGGTCTTCGCGGTGGTGGTGATCGGCGGGCTCGGCTCGATCTTCGGATCGGTCGCCGCGGGCTTCGGCATCGGCCTGGTGCAGGCGTGGGGAGAGGCGTACCTCTCGGACTTCCCGATCGTGTCCCAGACGATCGTCTTCATCGTGATGGCCGTCGTGCTGCTCTGGCGCCCGGCCGGGCTCTTCGGCCGTGAGGAGGCACCGGCATGACCAGCACCGTCGACACCCCGGAGAAGGCCGGCCGCCCCGCGCCGCCGTCCGGCCTGGTCGCGGTGGCCCGCGCCCCCGGCTGGGTCCGGTACGCGCTGCTCGGCATCGGGTTGGCCGCCGCGCTGTGGCTGCCGAACGGGCTCTACCCGGCGGTGGCGGTGGACATCCTCTGCTGGGCGCTCTTCGCCGTCGCGGTGGACCTGCTGCTCGGCTTCACCGGGCTGATGTCCTTCGGGCACGCCGCGTTCTGGGGCACCTCCGCGTACGTCACCGGGCTGGTCGCGATCCACGCCGGCCTGCCGTTCCCGGCCGCCGTCCTGGCCGGGGCGCTCGCCGCCGCGGCGCTCGCCGTGCCGATCGGCTACCTGGCGGTGAAGCGGACCGGCATCTACTTCGCGATGGTCACCCTCGCCTTCGCGCAGATGGTCTACTACGTGGCGAACGAGTGGCGCTCGGTCACCCGAGGCGAGAACGGCCTGCAGGGCGTGCCGCGATCGTTCTTCGGGATGGACCTGACCGACGACTACTTCTTCTACTACGCGATCCTGCCGATCGTTCTGCTCGGCCTCGCCGCCGCGTGGCGGATCGTGAACTCGCCCTTCGGCCGGGTGCTGGTCGGCATCCGCGACAACCCGGCCCGAGCACGGGCACTGGGCTACCCGGTGCACCGGTACAAGCTGACCGCGTTCGTGCTCTCCGGGTTCATCGCCGGGCTCGGCGGGGGACTCTTCGCCGTCGGGCATCGCTTCGTCTCCCTCGACACGCTGCACTGGACGACCTCCGGCAAGGCGGTCATCGTCGTGGTGCTGGGCGGCATCGGCACGCTCTGGGGCGGGGTGCTCGGCGCGGCCATCGTGGTCCGCCTGGAGGACTGGCTGTCGTTCTCCGGCTTCGAGGCGATCGGGCTGGTCACCGGCGGCATCTTCGTCCTGGTCGTACTGCTGTTCCGGCGCGGCATCTGGGGCAGCGCCGCCGCCCTGGCCCGACGCTGGATGGCCCGCCGCCAGCGCTAGCCCCACCTGCCCGGGCGGGTGCGGCTGGCTCTGCGTTGCCGTGCGGGGCGACGTGGCGGCTGCCGGACGGCGCGACTCGGTGGCTGCCGGAAGGCAAACAGACGCCGCCGGATCCGTGCCGGTTGCGTTCCGGCGGCGGCGGCTTGTGATGCCATCAGTCAGCTACGGGCGCGTGGTTCGTGCGGGCGCGCCTGACCGGCTCGCCGGCGCATTGGAGATCTTGGACAGTTTCCGTTCGCGGTTGACGGTAACTGTCCAAGATTGGCGGCGAAGACGCCGCTGGCCGGCACCCGTGTCAGGGTGCC
>NZ_JBEZFU010000025.1:0-9412 GCF_040649635.1 Micromonospora sp. NPDC048909
CAGGGAAGCTCCAATTCGGGGGTAGACACCCACACCACCGACGGGGGTCAGCGGACACACGCGGGTGTGCAGCACCTCGACAAGGCGCTCAACAAGACAAGGGGGAAAGTCTTCAGGCCGGGCCACACATTCCGGGGCTCATCGACCAGGGGGTCCGACGTGCGGGGCGGGGGGGCCTCGGGGTGCCGGGTCCAGGTGTAACGACCGGCGGCCCGCCATCATTCCCCGGGCCGGCGCGTCGCCGGGTTCAGATGTGACGGCCCGGGGGCGGCCATCATTCCGGGGTCGGCTCGTCGGCCGGGACCATGTGTAACGACTGGCGGCCCGCCATCATTCCGGCGGGCCAGCCACCGGCGGCGACCGGATGAACCGGCCAGCGGGCGGGGCTGCCACCTCGGCCGTCGGGGATATTCAACGACGCCCGGCCGCCCATCATTCCGGGCCCGGGATGCCCCCGGTCACACCTCAAACCGCCCACGCGCCCGGCCGAGGAACCGAACGCCGCGGCTTGCCCACCCGCAACCGGACACTCGCCCCCATGCCGTCCGGACGACAGCAGCCCGGTCGGGTACTGCATGAACCGGACAATCACCCCACACACACGAGCGGACGCGGCCCCTGGATCACACAACCCGGCGCAAGGGCCTTATCGACCCCGCCAACCGACAGCCGGCGGACCGGCGGCCGACGGCGAACGGCCTACTGAGGCACCCAAGGTTGCAGGCCATGACGCCAGCCGCCGACGACCGAGTGATCGGCTCGGGATCGCTGATGTCGGGGTGAAGAGCGAACCGGACACCCCGACATCACTGACCACGAGACCATTTGAGCAGGACCTCGGCGCCGGGGCCGGGATCGGGGCCGGGGCCGGAGCCGGACGGCCGGGACCGGGGCAGGGCCCGCCGGCGTCGGGGCAGGATCCGGGGAGACCGGGCGGGACGGCGGCGCTGGCAGGTCGGGGAAACGGCGTTGACCCGCCGGAACGGCGGCCGGCTCTCCAGTCCTGGCCGGGCGAGGCTGGACGGGCCGGTCGCGGACGGCGTGCGGTGGCAATACCCCACAAACCGAAGGTGGGGTTACCCTGACACCATGCAGGGCGTCTCCCCCACCGTGTCCGGCGTGGCCTTCCTGGCCCGCCCGGGCCGCCCTGCCGTGGTTACCCGGACGCTCGTCGAGTTGGCCGGCCCCACCCGCGGGATCGTGGAGCTGCCGGTACGGCTGATGTGGAACGCGGAGCGCACGTTCGACCTGGGCGACCCCGACCAGCTGCTCTGGCTCTACGAGAACGTGCTGCGCGAGACCACCCGCGCCGAGGACCTCCGCTCGCTGATCAACGGGCGGACGCTGCGCCGGGTGTGGCGGCTGCTCAACCTTCCCCGCGGCGTACGGCAGGCGTGGGAGAGCCGCCACCACCCGCTGCGTACCGCGTGACGACCGCGCACCTGCACGAGTTCTACCGCGAGGTGGCCCGGGTGGCGCTCTCCGCGGCCGGTCCGCACCGGTTCGTGCTGGGCGGTGGGGTGGCCTGGGCCGCGCACGGGTTGGTGGCCCGCCCGACCGAGGACGTGGACCTCTTCGCCGACGTGGAGGGGGCGGCGGCCGCCGCCGCCACTGGGGTGCGTACGGCGCTGGAGCGGGCCGGGTTCGAGGTCGCCGATGCCGACCCGGACGGCGACCTCGCCGACCTGTTCGAGGGGTACGAGCGGGACATGAAGGACTTTGTGGTGAGCCGGGACGGGCGGCAGATCCGGCTTAGTCTGGCCCGCCTCGACCGGCACCGCAGCCCGGTGGTGATGGACCTCGGTCCGGTGATGGACGTCCGCGACCTGGTCGCCAACAAGATCGCGGCACTGGTCAACCGGCGCGAGGTGCGCGACTACATCGACGTCGCGGCCGCCCTTGAGCACTACGACGTGGCGGAACTGCTGGAGCTGGCCCGGCAGGTCGACCCGGCGCTCGACCCGGAGGACGTTCGGGCGGCCGGCCGCTACCTGGACCGGGTACCGGCCCAACGGTTCGCCCGCTACGGCCTGGACGCGGCCGCGGTCGCCCAGGTCCGCGCCCGCCTCACCGCTTGGCCCCGCTGACGCAGGTCCGCGCCCGCCTCGCCTCGGGCCCCGTTGACACAGGTCCACGCCCGCCGCACCCGCCAGGCCCCGCTGACGCAGTCCCGGGCCGCGGCCGTCCCCGCCCACCCGGGCCGCCCACCCGGCCTGGCGGACGACGGACGACGGACGACGGACGACGGTGGGAACGGCCCGGGATCGGACGGGCGGGTCTGGCGAGGCGTTCAGGTGATCGGCCGACCACCGGTCACGCCGAGCACCTCCCCGGTCACGAAACTCGACTCCTGGGAGGCGAAGAAGACGTACGCGGGGGCCAGTTCGGCCGGCTGCCCGGGCCGGCCGATCGGGGAGTTCGCACCGAACGACTCCACCGCCTCCTTCGGCATGGTCGCCGGGATCAGCGGTGTCCACACCGCGCCCGGCGCGACGGAGTTGACCCGGATGCCCTGCTCGGCCAGGTCGGCGGCGAGGGCCTTGGTGAAGTTCGCGATGCCGGCCTTGGTGGTCGCGTAGTCCAACAGCTGCGGGGACGGCTCGAACGCCTGGATGGACGAGGTGTTGATGATCACCGAACCGTCCGGCAGGTGCGGAACGGCCGCCTTGCACAGCCAGAACATCGCGTACAGGTTGGTCTTCATCACCCGGTCGAACTGTTCGGTGCTGATCCCGGCGATGCCCTTCTCCTGCGACATCTGGTAGGCCGCGTTGTTCACCAGGATGTCCAGGCCGCCGAGGTCGGCGACCGCCCGTTCGACCAACTCCTGGCAGTGCCGCTCGTCGGTGATGTCGCCACGGACCGCGACGCCGCGACGGCCGGCCTCCTCGATCAGCCGGACCGTGTCCCGGGCGTCGGCGTCCTCCTCCTCGCCGAGGTAGGAAATGAGCACGTCGGCACCCTCCCGGGCGAAGGCGATCGCGACGGCCCGCCCGATGCCGGAGTCACCGCCTGTGATCAACGCTCGCTTGCCGGAGAGCCGGGCGCTGCCCCGGTACGACTCCTCGCCGTGGTCCGGCTTGGGGCGCATCCGCGCGGTCGCGCCCGGCGCCGTCTGCTGCTGCTTCGGTTGCCCCGACTGCTGGCCGTACTGGCTGGTCGGGTCCTGCTGGGCGTATTGGTCCTCACTCACCGACGTCTCCTCGGGTGCCTGCCGGATCCGGTCCCCGTTGGCCCTACCCCGGCCCGCCCGGCGGAAACGACGGCCGGTTTCACATCCCGGCCGGGCGCGGCGCTGGTGGTGTGGAACACCGCGGGCCGCTGTGGCAGGAGTGACAGCCGGTCGTTATGGTGCGCTCGGCGCCCACGAGCGCGTCCACCCCCATGGAAAGGCACGTCATGACCTCTTCCTCCGGTCCGTCGCGACGCCAGGTCCTCGCCGCCGCGGCCGCCGCGGCGACGGCCCCGCTGATCGTCGCGGCGCCCGCCGAGGCGGCCGGCGCGGCCCACACGCGCACCTGGGATCTCACCCTCCTGGGTACGTCGGACACCCACGGCAACGTCTACAACTGGGACTACTACCGCGACGCCGAGTACGACGACAGCAAGCAGAACGACGTCGGCGTCGCGAAGCTGGCCACCCTGGTCAACCAGATCCGTGCTGAGCGGCGCGGCAAGGCCACGCTGGTGCTCGACGCCGGCGACACCATCCAGGGCACTCCGCTGGCGACCTACTACGCCAAGCAGGAGCCGATCACCGCGACCGGCGCGAAGCACCCGATGGCCCGGGCCATGAACGTCATCGACTACGACGCCGTGACGCTGGGCAACCACGAGTTCAACTACGGCCTGCCGCTGCTGGACCTGTGGATCCGTCAGCTCGGCTTCCCGGCCCTGGCCGCGAACGCGATCAACGCGAAGACCGGCAAGCCGGCGTTCCTGCCGTACGTCATCAAGAAGGTCTCCCTCGGCTTCGCCGCGCCGACCCTGCGGGTCGGCATCCTCGGCCTGACCAACCCCGGTGTGGCCATCTGGGACAAGGGCAACGTCGAGGGCAAGCTCCGCTTCGACGACATGATCGCCACCGCGGCGAAGTGGGTGCCGATCATGCGCGCCCGGGGCGCGGACATCGTGCTGATCTCGGCGCACGGCGGCGACAGCGGCACCTCCAGCTACGGCCCGGAGCTGCCGAACGAGAACCCGGTGGCGCTGATCGCGCAGCAGGTGCCGGGCATCGACGCGATCCTCTTCGGTCACGCCCACAACGAGGTCGTCGAGAAGTTCGTGACCAACGAGCGCACCGGCGAGCAGGTGCTGCTCTCCGAGCCGTCCAAGTGGGGTCAGCGCCTCACCCGGATGGACTTCACGCTCGCCCGCAAGCACGGCCGGTGGGCGATCACCAAGAAGTCCGCCACCATGCTGAACACCAACACCGTGGTGGAGGACCCGAAGGTCCTCGCCGCCGTGCGGGCGCAGCACGAGAAGACCATCGCGTACGTCAACCAGGTGGTGGCTCAGGCCAGCGTGGAGATGTCCGCCGTGGAGTCGCGGTACAAGGACACCCCGATCCTGGACTTCATCAACCACGTCCAGGCCGAGACGGTCAGCAAGGCGCTCGCCGGCACGCAGTACGCCGGCCTGCCGGTGCTGTCGCAGGCCTCGCCGTTCAGCCGCACCGCGGTCTTCCCGGCCGGTGACGTGAAGATCCGCGACGTGGCGGGGCTCTACGTCTTCGACAACACCCTCGAGGCCGTGGTGCTCAACGGCGCCGAGGTGCGCGCGTACCTGGAGTACTCGGCGAAGTACTTCCGGACCCTCGCTCCCGGCGCACCGGTCGACCTGGAGCAGATCAGCGACTCCGCGGTGCCGGACTACAACTACGACGTGATCTCCGGCCTGGACTACGACATCGACATCTCCAAGCCGGTGGGCCAGCGGATCACCCGACTGGTGCTGGCCGGCACGCAGACCCCGGTGGCGGACGACGCGCAGTTCGTGATCGCGGTGAACAACTACCGGCGTAGCGGCGGCGGGAACTTCCCCGGCATCGTCAAGACCCAGGTCTACAACGAGCAGCAGGAGATCCGCCAGCTGCTGATCGACTGGGCGCAGGCGAAGGGGACGATCGACCCGGCCGACTTCTTCCAGCCGAACTGGAAGCTGGTGCGCGAGGGCGTGCCGGTCTTCTGACCGATCCGGATCGGACGGGCCGCGGGCGGTGACGCCCGCGGCCCGTCCGTGTCAGTGCGCGGGACAGGGTCGTCTGGTCAGGCGCCGTGCCGCAGGTCCCAGCGCGCCGGGTCGTCGTCGGCCGGCCGACCCCGGCCCGGGTCGGTCTCGGTCAACGCGATCCGCTCCTCCGGGCGGACCGCGGCGGGCAGCTCACCGAACCGGACGTGCCGCAGGAAGGCGTAGTCGTCGTCGGTGAACGGCGGTGCGGAGTGCGCATCAGTCATCTGCGGCCCCCTTCGACGAACTCATTGTCTGCCGCCGAGGCGGGCCGTCGCCATCCCTTGTGTGGGAGAGCTTCCCGTGGTGGATCCCCTGTGGCCCGGCGACCCACGTCACCGCGCGTAAGGCATCCTAGGATCCTGGGTGGAACAGTGAGAATCCATCGGGGGGCTCGCCCGCGGCGGTCGGGGCAGGCGATCACCACCGAGCTGTCAGCTCAGGCGACAGCCCGCGGTCGGGGTCGGCAGGTGACGGCCGACAACACGGCCGGTCAGGTCGGTCCGTCAGGTCGGCAGGTCGCGGGCCACAGCTCGGTGGTCAGGCCGGCAGTTCGGCCGCCGAGCTGCGCCGGCGGGACGACGGAAGCCGAGTGAGCAGTGTCAGGGCCGCCCGCACCGGGGCCCGGGACAGCGTCTCGTCGAAGCTCACGCTCCCCTGGCAGAAGCGCACGAACATCCGCCAGCCCGGCGGGGTCGCCACCAGCGCGTGGAAGAGCTCCGGTCGACGCTCGAAGAGATCCAGCAGCCGGTAACCGGCCCGCATCGACGGCAGCAACCGCGCGGCGACCGCCCGCTCATAGCCGGCCAGGTCGCCGTCGGCGACCGCCGCGCCGGCCAAGGCGCCCGAACGCAGGGCGAAGCTGATCCCCTCCCGGCTCCACGGCTCGAGCAGACCGGCGGCGTCGCCGGCGACCAGCACCCGGCCGCGGCGCAGCGGCGAATCGTCGGCCCGGCAACGGGTGAGGTGACCCGAGTCGTGCGCGGCCGGCGCGTCGGCCAGGCCGAGCCGGTCGACGAACCGGCGCAGGTACTCCCGGGTGCGCTCCCCCGAACCCCGGGCGGCGATCACGCCCACGGTGAGCCGGTCACCCTTCGGAAACACCCAGGCGTACGACCCGGGCAGCGGACCCCAGTCCAGTAGCAGCCGGCCCCGCCACAGCTCCTGCTGCTCCGGCGGCACCTCCAACTCCAGCTCCAGGCCCAGGTCGACCTGCCGGTACTGGACACCCACGTGCCGGGCGGTCACCCCGGAGGAGCCGTCCGCCCCGATCACCGTACGAGCCCGCACGGTCGTACCGTCGGCCAGCCGCAGGCGTACGCCGTCCGCATCCTGCTCGATGGCACGCACGGTGGCCTGCTCGCGGACCTCGACCCCGGCGGCGACCGCGGCGGCGCGCAGCCGATCGTCGAACTCCTCCCGGCGGACCATGGTCACCAGCGGCTCGGAGTGCCGGCGGGTGAACCCGCGTCGCCCGTCCCAGGTGAACGTGACCCGGTCGACCCGGTCGTGCGCCGGTACCTCGATCCGATCGTGCACCTCGGCCAGCGACGTGCCGATCAGCCCGCCCCCGCAGGTCTTGTAACGCGGGTGAGCGGCCCGCTCGACGACCAGCGTGCGTACGCCCGCGCGGGCGGCGGCGTACGCGGCGGAGAGCCCGGCGGGGCCGCCGCCCACCACGGCGAGATCCCAGACGATCACGGGTGCAGCCTAGGGCACCGGCGGTCCACCGGGCCCGGCGGCGCGCTCCGGGCAGCGGTCGCCACCGCCCGATCGGGTGGGCATCTTCGGTGACGCAGGGGGTAACCGGCGCAGCGCAACCGCCTGCTCAGGGCGGACAGGCAGAGGAGGGAACCATGCAGCAGGAGCAACTGTCGGACGTCGAGCAACGGGTCTACCAGGCGGTCACGACGCTCGAGGCCCGCGGTCAGGTGCCCTACCCCGACCTGATCGCCGAAGAGTCCGGTCTCACCACTGAACAGGTACACGCGCCACTGCACCTGCTCACGGAGAAGAACCTGCTGCACCGGGAGGATTCGCCGATGGCCGGGCTCGACTTCGGGCCCCGATTCTGCGCGCGCCAGATGGCGTGACCCGCGGGACCACCCGCGACGATTCGCCCCCCGGTGACCGGGGTAGCGGTCAGGAATGCATGATCGACGGTCAACGGGGGGCGCGATGAGCGCGGCGGACACCCCGCAGCAGGCCGACATCGACCCGGCCGAGAACCGGCGGCGCTGGCAGGCCCTCGGGGTCGGGCTGGTCGCCGCGTTCATGACGCTGCTGGACGTCAGCATCGTCAACGTGGCCGTGCCGGCCCTGGACCGGGCGCTGCACGCCTCCCCCAGCGATCTGCAGTGGGTCCTCTCCGGTTACGCGCTGACCTTCGGTCTCGCCCTGGTGCCGGCCGGCCGCTTCGGCGACGCCCGCGGCCGGCGCAACGCGTTCGTCTTCGGCATCGCGCTCTTCACCGTGACCAGCGCGCTGGCCGGTCTCGCCCCCTCCCCCACCTGGCTGGTGGCCGCGCGGCTGCTGCAGGGCGCCGCCGCGGGCATCGTCAATCCGCAGGTCACCGGCGTCATCCAGCAGCTGTTCCGCGGGCCGGAGCGGGCCCGCCCGTTCGCGCTGCTCGGCGCCACCATCGGCATCTCCACCGCGGTCGGCCCGCTGCTCGGCGGGCTGCTGATCGCGCTCGGCGGTGAGGAACACGGCTGGCGGTACGTCTTCTTCGTCAACGTGCCGGTCGGCATCATCGCGGTGATCCTCGGCTGGCGACTGCTCCCCGGCAAGCAGAAGGAGCAGGCGGATCGACACCGGCTCGACCCGGTCGGCGTGCTGCTGCTCGGCCTCGGCGTGGTGCTGGTGCTGCTGCCGCTGGTGCAGCAGGAGCAGTGGCACACCCCGTGGAAGTGGGTGCTGATCCCGGCCGGTCTGCTGGTGCTGCTGGCCTTCGCCCTCTGGGAGCGCCGGTACGCCCGGCAGCACCAGCCCCTCTTCGACCTGCGGCTTTTCGGGTTCCGGTCGTACGCCCTGGGCTCGCTTATCGCGCTGATCTACTTCGGCGGGTTCACCGCGATCTTCTTCATCTTCACGCTGTTCCTGCAGAACGGGCACGGATACAGCCCGCTCATCGCCGGCCTGGCCATCACGCCGTTCGCGCTCGGTTCGGCCGCGTCCTCGGCGATCGGTGGTCGGTTCATCAACCGGCTGGGCCGTCCGCTGGTCGCCGCCGGACTGCTCGCGGTGGTCATCGGCCTCGCCGGTACGGCGCTGGCCCTGCGGCAGTTCCCGGACGCGCCCGCGCCCTGGGTGGCCGCCGGGCCCCTGCTGCTCGCCGGGCTCGGCAGCGGCCTGGTGATCGCGCCGAACCAGACGCTCACCCTCTCCCAGGTGCCCGTCGGGCAGGCGGGCAGCGGGGCGGGCATGCTCCAGACCGGCCAGCGGATCGGCGCCGCCGCCGGCATCGCCGCCGTCGGCTCGGTCTTCTTCTCCAGGCTCGCGAGCAGTCACGGCAACTGGACGACCGCGTTCGAGTACTCCCTGGTCGTGGCCACCGTGATCATCGCGTTGGCCCTGATCGCCGCGGTGGTCGACATCGCCCTGGGCCGAAGGCACCACCACTGACCGGCCGGCGGCCCGGCCACTGATGCGCGTCGGGGCCTTCGCTGCCGGCGGCGCACCACCCCGGCCCGGCACGGCCACTGATGTTGGGGTGACGCCCACCTTGATGAACGCAATGCCACCGGAGAGCTTCGCCAGCCGCTCCCCCGCCGCCGCATGTCAGTCGGCCGCGGTGGGGCGGCTCCCCGATGCCGCGCCTGTGGTGGATCTTGGACAGTTTCCGTTCGCAGCCGACGGCAACTGTCCAAGATCCGGTGCCCGCTGGGGTGCTCGCCGTTCGTGCCGCATGGTTTCCCGGCAGGCAGACGGCAACGGCCTGCACTCAGCTGGGTCGACCGGCCGGTGTGGTCACAATGTGCCGCTGGCCGACATTCGGTTGAGGTGCCGGCCGAAGTGCGCCGGTGGCCGGCAACCGCTTGGCGTGTCGGCCGAAATGCGCCGGTGGCCGGCAACCGCTTGGCGGTTGTCGGCCGAAGTGATCGGGATACGCCGCTGGCCGGCACCCGTGTCAGGGTGCCGGCCAGCGGTCAGGGTCGTGCTGTGTGGTTGTCAGTTGTTCCAG
>NZ_JBEZFU010000026.1:2500-5076 GCF_040649635.1 Micromonospora sp. NPDC048909
GGGAGTGAAATAGTACCTGAAACCGTTCGCCTACAATCCGTCGGAGCCTTGCGGGGTGACGGCGTGCCTTTTGAAGAATGAGCCTGCGAGTTAGTGGCATGTGGCGAGGTTAACCCGTGTGGGGGAGCCGTAGCGAAAGCGAGTCTGAATAGGGCGATTCAGTCGCGTGTCCTAGACCCGAAGCGGAGTGATCTAGCCATGGGCAGGCTGAAGCGCGGGTAAGACCGCGTGGAGGGCCGAACCCACCAACGTTGAAAAGTTGGGGGATGACCTGTGGTTAGGGGTGAAAGGCCAATCAAACTCCGTGATAGCTGGTTCTCCCCGAAATGCATTTAGGTGCAGCGTCGCGTGTTTCTTGCCGGAGGTAGAGCACTGGATGGTCTAGGGGGCCCACAAGCTTACCGAAATCAGCCAAACTCCGAATGCCGGTAAGTGAGAGCGCGGCAGTGAGACTGCGGGGGATAAGCTTCGTAGTCGAGAGGGAAACAGCCCAGATCACCAGCTAAGGCCCCTAAGCGTGTGCTAAGTGGAAAAGGATGTGGGGTCGCATAGACAACCAGGAGGTTGGCTTAGAAGCAGCCACCCTTTAAAGAGTGCGTAATAGCTCACTGGTCAAGTGGTTCCGCGCCGACAATGTAGCGGGGCTCAAGCACACCGCCGAAGCTGTGGCATTCACATTTTTACCTCGCTTGGACTTGATTCCTTGTGCAGGTGTGTGGATGGGTAGGGGAGCGTCGTGCCGGGGGTGAAGCAGCGGGGTGACCCAGTTGTGGACGCGGCACGAGTGAGAATGCAGGCATGAGTAGCGAAAGAAGGGTGAGAAACCCTTCCGCCGGATGACCAAGGGTTCCAGGGCCAGGCTAATCCGCCCTGGGTGAGTCGGGACCTAAGGCGAGGCCGAGAGGCGTAGTCGATGGACAACGGGTTGATATTCCCGTACCCGCGAAGGAGCGTCCCTGATGAACCTCGTTGTGCTAACCACCCGAGCTGCCGGATACCTTCGGGTTGATGGTGGTGAGCGTGGGAACCTGGCGGGTAGTAGTCAAGCGATGGGGTGACGCAGGAAGGTAGCTGATCCCGGCCGGTGGTTGTGCCGGGGTAAGCGTGTAGGCCGTACCGTAGGCAAATCCGCGGTGCATGAAGGCTGAGACGTGATGCCGAGCCGATTCAGGTGAAGTCAGTGATCCTATGCTGCCGAGAAAAGCCTCTAGCGAGTTCCGAGCGGCCCGTACCCCAAACCGACACAGGTGGTCAGGTAGAGAATACCGAGGCGATCGGGCGAACTGTGGTTAAGGAACTCGGCAAATTGCCCCCGTAACTTAGGGAGAAGGGGGGCCGGAGACGTGAAGCCCCACGCGGGTGGAGCGTTGTATGGCCGCAGAGAGCAGGGGGAAGCGACTGTTTACTAAAAACACAGGTCCATGCGAAGAAGTAATTCGATGTATATGGACTGACGCCTGCCCGGTGCTGGAACGTTAAGGGGACCTGTTAGCTCTTTCGGGGGCGAAGCGGAGAACTTAAGCGCCAGTAAACGGCGGTGGTAACTATAACCATCCTAAGGTAGCGAAATTCCTTGTCGGGTAAGTTCCGACCTGCACGAATGGCGTAACGACTTCCCCACTGTCTCAACCACAGGCCCGGCGAAATTGCATTACGAGTAAAGATGCTCGTTACGCGCGGCAGGACGGAAAGACCCCGGGACCTTTACTATAGCTTGACATTGGTATCCGAATTAGCTTGTGTAGGATAGGTGGGAGCCGGTGAACCATCAACGCCAGTTGGTGGGGAGGCAATCTTGAAATACCACTCTGGTTGATTTGGGTATCTAACTTCGGACCGTTATCCGGTTCAGGGACAGTGTCTGGTGGGTAGTTTAACTGGGGCGGTTGCCTCCTAAAAGGTAACGGAGGCGCCCAAAGGTTCCCTCAGCCTGGTTGGCAATCAGGTGTTGAGTGCAAGTACACAAGGGAGCTTGACTGTGAGACTGACAGGTCGAGCAGGGACGAAAGTCGGGACTAGTGATCCGGCACTTGCGAGTGGAAGCGGTGTCGCTCAACGGATAAAAGGTACCCCGGGGATAACAGGCTGATCTTCCCCAAGAGTCCATATCGACGGGATGGTTTGGCACCTCGATGTCGGCTCGTCGCATCCTGGGGCTGTAGCAGGTCCCAAGGGTTGGGCTGTTCGCCCATTAAAGCGGTACGCGAGCTGGGTTTAGAACGTCGTGAGACAGTTCGGTCCCTATCCGCCGTGCGCGTAGGATACTTGAGAAGGGCTGTCCCTAGTACGAGAGGACCGGGACGGACGAACCTCTGGTGTGCCAGTTGTCCCGCCAGGGGCACGGCTGGTTAGCTACGTTCGGAAGGGATAACCGCTGAAAGCATCTAAGCGGGAAGCTCGCTTCAAGATGAGGTATCCCACCCACTTTGTGGGGTAAGGCCCCCAGCTAGACGACTGGGTTGATAGGCCGGAAATGTAAGCCCGGTAACGGGTTCAGTTGACCGGTACTAATAGGCCGAGGACTTGACTACTAAGCTGCTACGCGTCCACTGTGCAACTCCCGACAAACGAACAAC
>NZ_JBEZFU010000027.1:0-3132 GCF_040649635.1 Micromonospora sp. NPDC048909
TCTCCCCCCCCCACCCCCCTCTCCCGACTTCTGGGCCGCCGGCCGCGCCGCCCCGCCCCCCCCCCCCCCGCCGGGGCCCCCCCCCGGCGGGCGGCCCCCCCCGGCGCGTCTGAGGTGTGGCAGGCTCGACCGCATGCGGCTGGAGAACGTCTGGTTGCGGTACCACCGGCGCGGGCCGTGGGTGCTGCGGGACGTGCGGGTGCGAATCGGTCCGGGTGAGGTCGCGGTCGTGCTGGGCCGCAACGGGGTGGGCAAGTCGACGCTGCTCCAGGTGGCCGCCGGGGTGCTCCGGCCGGGCCGGGGCCGGGTCACCGAGCGCCCCGCCCGGGTGGGTTGGGTGCCGGAGCGCTTCCCGGCCGACCAGCCCTTCACCGTGGACCGCTACCTCACCGGGATGGCCCGGGTGGCCGGGCTGGGCCGCGCGGCGGCCGACGAGGCGGTGGCGGCCTGGACCGACCGGCTCGGGCTGGCCGCGTACCGCGCGGTCCGGCTGCCGGAGCTGTCCAAGGGCACCGCCCAGAAGGTCGGCCTGGCCCAGGCGATGCTGCGCCCACCCGGCCTGTTGGTGCTCGACGAGCCGTGGGAGGGCCTGGACGCCGCCACCCGCGAGCTGGTGCCCGAGCTCGTCGACGAGGTGCTGACCGCCGGCGGCTCCGTCCTGGTCAGCGACCACCGGGGCGAGACGGTCCGGCTGCCGGGCGCGCACCGGTGGGTGGTCGCCGACGGCACGGTGACCGAGGAGGCGCCACCGGCGGACGAGACGCTCGCCGTGGTCGAGGTCGCGGTGCCCGCCGCGCGGGTCGCCGGCACCGTAGCCCGCCTGCGCGCCGAGGGCCACCAGGTGCTGCGGGTACGCACCGACGCCCGACCCGGCATCCCGCCGGGGCAGGCGGCGACCGGCGACACCGCCGACGTGGTGGTCGAGCGGGCCGCCGGGGAGGCACGATGATCGCCCTGGTGCGGCTGCGGTTGGCCGGTTTCCTGCGTACCGGCCGGGCGCTCGCGCCGCTGCTCGCTGGCCTGGTCGCGCTCGGCACCCTCTACGGCGGCGGCCGGGCCCAGCCGGCCGAGGCGTACGGCGTCTCGGCGGTAGTGCTCTTTCCCGTGCTGGCCTGGCAGACCAAGATCCTGCTGGACGTCGAGCCGGACGTGCAGCGCCGGATGGCCCAGGTCGCGGTCGGTGTCGCCCGGGAACGGCTGGCCGGGCTGCTCGCCGCCACCCTGGCGGCGCTGGTCGCGGTGGCCGTCGCGCTGGTCTTCCCGTGGCTCGTCGGCGGGGTCACCGGCCCGGTCGAGCCGCAGGACCGGTCGGTGCCGGTCGGCGTCGCCCTGGGGCTGTGGGCGCATCTGCTGGCCGTACCCGCCGCGGTGGCCCTCGGGGCGCTGGCCAGCCGGGCGTCGGTCGGCAGTGCCGGGTACGGCGTCGCGGTGCTCGCCCTCGGCGGCGTCGGCGCGGTGGTGCTCGGTCTCAGCGGCTCGGTGGCGCCCTGGCTGGCGCCGCCGATCATGGCCGCCGCCCGGACCACCGCCGGCGACGCCGCCGCGCTCACCCTGCTCGGGCTGACCGCCTGGGCGCTGGCGTGGAGCATCGCCGCGGCCGGCGGCTACCTGTGGCGGCGCCGGGCCCGGGGCTGACCGGACCGGGGACCCGGGCGCTCGGCCGGCGTGGCCGGGAGCACAGGGGGCGATTTGGCGCTGGTGGCGAGGTCGCGTACTCTTCAAACGTCATCCGTGTTGTCATGGATGAGGAACCACCCAGAGACCGCTGGTCACCGTGCTCCGGCACGGTCGAAGGTCCCGCGACGACGGGCGACCCGCGTAGGGCGGCAAGCGTAACTCGGCAGGAAACATGGTCCGCCGACCGTGTCCACCCGCCGGCCCTCGCCCCGTGCGCCCTGCGCCGGGGCTTTTTCGTTGTCGCGATTCCTGAGCTGCCGTCGAGAGCGACCGCTTCCGACGGCGACCAGCCTCGAGCAACGAGAGAGGAGGGACATGGCGGACAAGCCGATCCGGGCCGACAAGGCCACGGCCGTCGCTGAGCTGACCGAGAGCTTCCGCAGCGCGGGTGCCACCGTGCTGACCGAGTACCGCGGTCTGACGGTTTCCCAGCTCACCCAGCTCCGGCGCTCGCTCGGCAAGGAGACCACCTACACGGTCGCGAAGAACACGCTGGCCAAGCGTGCCGCGACGGACGCGGGTATCTCCGGCCTCGACGAGCTGTTCTCCGGTCCTACCGCGCTGACTTTCGTTTCGGGCGACGTCGTCGAGGCGGCGAAGGGGCTTCGCGACTTCGCGAAGGCCAACCCGAAGCTCGTCATCAAGGGCGGCGTCTTCGAGGGCAAGGCCATTTCCGCGGCCGAGGTCACGAAGCTCGCCGACCTGGAGTCCCGTGAGGTGCTGCTGGCCAAGCTGGCCGGCGCGATGAAGGGCAACCTGAGCAAGGCCGCGGCCCTGTTCCAGGCCCCGCTGTCGAAGACCGCCCGCCTGGCGGCGGCACTGCAGGACAAGCGCGAGAAGGAGGGCGCCGAGGCGGCCTGAGGCCTCCCGGCGTACCCAGTTCAGTCTTAGTAACTTACGTTGAAAGGACGCCAGACATGGCGAAGCTCAGCACCGACGAGCTGCTCGACGCGTTCAAGGAGATGACGCTGATCGAGCTCTCCGAGTTCGTGAAGCAGTTCGAGACCACCTTCGAGGTCACCGCTGCCGCCCCGGTCGCCGTGGCCGCCGCCGGTGGCGCCCCGGCCGCCGCCGAGGCGGAGCCGGAGAAGGACGAGTTCGACGTCATCCTCGACGCCGACGGTGGCAAGAAGATCCAGGTCATCAAGGTCGTGCGCGAGCTGACCGGCCTGGGCCTCAAGGAGGCCAAGGACCTGGTCGAGGCCGCGCCGAAGGCCGTCCTCGAGAAGGTCAACAAGGAGGCCGCTGACAAGGCCAAGGCCAAGCTCGAGGGCGAGGGCGCCAAGGTCACCCTCAAGTGACCTGAGCTCCACCTGCGCGTGCCGGCTCAGTGAGCCGGGGCACACACCGCGTCGCGGCGGGCGGCGCGCAGCCGTTGCTGGACGAGCCACGCTCGCGGGCTCAGGCCGAACCGGGCCTGGAAGGCGCGGTGCAGGCTGCGGGTGGACTGCGTGC
>NZ_JBEZFU010000028.1:0-2387 GCF_040649635.1 Micromonospora sp. NPDC048909
GGTGGCGATGCTGTTGAACTGGGTCAGGTGTGCCTGCAGGTTGGTCACCGAGATGTCCGGCGCCGCCAGCACCGCGGCTGCGGTCCGTGCCGGGGTGTGGTCCGGCCGGCCCGGCCCGGTCAGGCCCGCCGGGCCAGCACCGCGCCGTTGGCGCCCGGAGCGTCGAACGGCACGGTGCGGACGTCGACGAAGCCGACGTCGGTGAGCCAGGCGCGGTACTCGGCGCCGGAGTAGTTCTTGCCGCCCTCGGTCTCGACCAGCATGTTCATGCCCATCAGCGCCGCCTCCGGCGGACCGGTGCGCTCGTCGTTGAGCAGCAGCTCGCAGATGACGACCGCCCCGCCGGGCGGCAGCGCGGCGTGACACTTGGCCAGCAGGGCCCGGTTCGTCGGCTCGTCCCAGTCGTGCAGGATCATGCTGAGCAGGATCACGTCGTGCCCGTCGGGCAGCGCCGCGTCGGCGAGGAAGTTCCCGGCGATCGTGCCGATCCGCCCGGTCAGACCGGCCGCCGCGATCCGCTCCTCGGCCCGGACGCACACGTGTGGCAGGTCGAGGACGGTCGCCGCCAGGTCGGGCAGCCGCCGACAGAACTCGACCGGGAATGCGCCCGCCCCGCCGCCGACGTCGAGCAGCCGGCGGTGCGCGCCGAAGTCGTACGCGTCGGCCAGCGCGCGGGCGGTGAAGCTGGAGGTCGAGTACATCGCGTCCCAGAACTCCGCGAGCATTCCCGGATCGGTGGTGTCGAACATCGACTGCTGGCGCTGCGGATCCCAGGTGAGGGGTCGGTCGGTGCGCAGCGCCTCGGCGATGCGGTGCCAGGGCAGGTAGGTGCGCAGGTCGGAGTAGCGGACCTGGGCGCCGAAGTAGTAGGGGCGGCCCTCGACCAGGAACTGCTCGGCGAGTTCGGAGTTGCGGTAGCCGTCGCCGGCCTTCTCGAGCAGGCCGAGCGAGGCGCTCGCGGCCAGCAGCAGGTCGGCCGGGCGCTCGGGGAGCCCGAACTCGGCGGACGCCTCGGCGACGGTGAGGGTCCGTCCGTTCGCGAGCCGGGTGAAGAGCCCCAGCTCGACACCGACCGCGAGGGTCTTGAATCCCCAGACGCCGGCGACCAGGCTCATGAGGGGAGTGGGAGTGATCATGAGACATATCAGAGCATGAATGCCCCCAGAAGCGTCAGCGTGGCACGGATGCCGCAGCCGGTCGCAGCACCGAGCCGAGCCAGCGCATCCTGCGCAGCGGGGTCACCGTCATCCAGCACATCTACGACACCCACTTCGCCTGGGTCGAGCAGGTGACGCGAATGCGGCAGCGGTGGGAACGCCTCGCCGGCCTGATCGATCCAGCCGTTCACGAGCGGGTGGCCGAACGCCTCGACGAGCAGTCCCGCGGCGCCGCCGAGTGGCGCGACCAGATCAACACCTACTTCTTCCGCAAGTCCGGGGTGCCCGACGCGCACGGCCGGCGCATCCACTGACCCGCCGCGGGTGGGCCGTGGCGGTAACGTGCGCGGCATGCGGCTTACCGTTCTCGGCGGGTGCGGGGTGTGGCCCGAGGCTGGCCAGGCATGCAGCGGCTACCTCGTCGAACACGACGGCTTCCGGCTGCTGGTCGACGTCGGCTACGCGATCCTGCCGCAGCTGCTGCAGCGGCTCAGCGTGGACGAGCTCGACGCGGTCTTCGTCAGCCACGGGCATCCCGATCACTGCGCCGATCTGAACCCGTTGCTGCGGGCCCGTGCGCTGCGCGACGACCCACCCGCGCCGCTGCCGGTCTACACGCTCGCCGGTGCGTTGGACGCGGTGCTGGCGCTGGACCGGCCCGGGATGCTGGACGCCGCGTACGCGCTGCACGAGTTCACCGCCGGCGACCGTCTCGACATTGGCCCGTTCCGCGCCGACACCCGTTCGCTGCCGCACTGGGTGCCGAACGCGGGGGTGCGGCTGGCCGCGGGTGACCGGGTGCTCGCGTACACCGGCGACACCGGGCCGAGCCCCGACGTGGTGGAGCTGGCCCGCGGGGCCGACCTGCTGGTCGCCGAGGCCACCTATGTGCACGAGGTGCCGGCGGACTCGAAGGGCTACCAGTCGAGCGCGCGCGACGCGGGTCGACAGGCCGCGGCTGCCGGCGCGACACGCCTGCTGCTGACCCACCTCCGACCGGGTACGGAGCACGCCGCCGCACGAGCGGCGGCCGGTGCCGAGTACGGCGGTGAGATCGCCGTCGCCACCGCCGGCCTGGTGGTCGATCTCCCCTAGCCCCGGGCCCCGCCGCCCTGCTTTCGCCGGTGATCAGGTCAGGTACTGCTGCACCGTGTCGTGGGCGACCGCCTGGTAGAGCGCCTTTGCCTTCGCGGTGTCCGGCAGCACCACGCTCTGGCCGCTGCGCATGCC